>JAZLDM010000045.1:0-71255 GCA_045614705.1 Akkermansia sp. | reverse complement strand
TCAGCAGGTAGATAAGGCGCATTCTCCCCCAAAATTTGCTCAAATCTGAGTACAGGGGGGCTTCGAAAAAGTCTCTATCCGGAAAGCCTAGGATTTATCGGCACTTGCGTCTCTCAGAAAAAATCTTTGGGACACATGTGGGTACTGAGAGTGGCAAAATTAAATGCGATACCATGTGGGAACTGACGGAACCGCGATTTGCCCGTTATGTTATTATTGTTTTCCGCTTTAACGGAAATGCAAAAATACCGACCTGAGCATTTTGGTACTGAGGTCGGTGCTGAATTGGTGTGGTTGGCTCAGTTCGGCTTATAGCTTTTAGCTGCTACAATGCCGGGGAGTGCGTCAAACTGCTCGAGTATGGCTGCGGGCAGCATGTACGAGGTAGAGCACCCGGTGCGGCGGTATACATCCGCATTTTCGGCTTTGATGATGGGCTGGTTAAGCATGAGCTCATCGAGGAGGGCGCCCTCGGCATCCAGAAATTCCAGATTGGCCAAGTAGCGGTAGAATGCCGGAGATTTGACACGGTTGCTCAGCCCGTGGCGGCGGCGTTTCCACACATTGCGCTCGGGAAGGGGTGCGCTTTCGAGGTGGGGAATGATGGATTGCAGCTTATCGAGCTCGGCCGGGCTCATGGGGATGATTTCATCCGCCCCACCGCAACCATGAGTCACTGTTACACGCACCTGAGCTTTCACTGCGCGTGCAGCGGCTTTGCGCAGGTGAGCTGTGCGAGCGTTCACTCGGTTGAGCATATCGTTATACTCACGGTCGAGGGCTCTCTCATCCTGCACGCGGTTGACCAGGTAACAGGTCAGTGCAGTGCCCAGCAGGCCGCCTACCGTAATCCACAGTGCTTTGTTAAGGTCATTTGCCATGCTCACATTCTAGCAAGCTGTCCCGGCAATGTCAATTTATTTGTAGAATAAAAACACGCCCGCAACATGTAGTTGCGGGCGTGCAAATACGGTCGATGCCGGTCTGAGTGAGGTCATTCGTGCCGAAGGAGAAGAACTCAGCCGTTTCAGCGATTTCGTCAGCCGTTACACAGGCGCGGGGAATCTCAATCATCGTACCGACCTTGTAGGAAACGCGGCGGCCCTTCTCCTGGAAGACGGTCTCAGCCACGCGGTCAATGACTCGATTAAAATCGGAGTTGCTTACTTGCGACGGCGGCGAGCAGCGAGGCCGGCAAGGGCCAGAAGGCTCAGCGTAGCTGTGGTCGGCTCGGGGACGCTGGGGGTGCTCGGTTCGGGGGCGTCAGGCGTGGTCAGCGTCATTTCGGTAACAACCCAGTGATTTGAAGTGAAATTGCGGTCACCATCACCCCATACGACAATCTTGTCGAGCTCGAAGCCCTGACCCAAGTTAAGGGTGGTAGTAAAGGGAGTGTCAACAGCAGAACCGGCAAGGGTGAGGGTGAGGATGACGTTGCTGTCGGCATCCAGTGCAGCGGATGCTGTAATCCAAGCGCTCTGATTTACGTTGAAAACACCTTCGACAAACTGCATGGCTTCAACCCATGTGCCGCCGATGTCATACAGTTCACCTTCGAAGGAGTAACCGTTAGCAGTTACGTTTGTTGTTGTGCCATAGTAGGCGGTGCCGCTTCTGTAGTTTTGGGTGCCGATGGTGATGGCAGTATCAAGACCGACAAAGGTGAGGGTGAAACCGGCATGGCCGTCATAGCGTTCAATGGTGGTGGTTGCTTCCCAAGCACCCGTGATGTTTTCCTCCAAATCAAAAATAGCGTATGCCTGAGACCAGTTACTGTTGGTCAGGGCCAGTGTGCCGCTGTCGGTTTGGGTCCATGTGGGGCGATTTAAGCGGGAACCGGTTGTCCAATCACCTTCGGTAATCGGGTTGATGGTATCAGCGCCAACAAGACCGGTAAGGGCTATCAGAGAGATGATAGTTTTCTTCATATTTTAGACTTGCTTTTTATGAATGTCTTTAACCTGTGCAGCTCTTTAGTTCTCTACCTTCTTCCGTATTTTGGAAGACGGAAAAACTTGTCAGACAATGCTCTCGAGCATTCTACTGAATAGAGAATGCCGATGCAAGCCTAAATATGGAATTTTAATATTTTTGCTTATATGGTGTGTGTTTGAGTGGAGGGGAGACAAAAAACATCCGCCCGCTGGCAGGTGCCGGCGGGCGGATGTGTTAGGAATGGTGGCGGATTTATGCTTGCTCGGCCAGAGCAGCCTGAGCTGCTGCGAGACGTGCGGTGGGCACGCGGTAGGGGGAGCAGGATACATAATCCAGGTTCAGGCTGTGGCAGAACTTCACGGAGGCGGGGTCACCACCGTGCTCGCCGCAGATGCCCATCTTCATGCCGGGGCGGGTCTCGCGGCCCAGCTTCACGGCGAGCGTCATCAGCTTACCTACGCCCTCTTGGTCGATGCTGGCGAAGACGTTGGCCTTCACGATTTCGAGGTTGCGATAGTTGGGGAGGAAGGAGCCTGAGTCATCGCGGCTCATGCCGAGGCCGGTTTGGGTGAGGTCGTTGGTGCCGAAGGAGAAGAACTCCGCTGTTTCGGCAATTTCATCTGCCGTCACGCAAGCGCGGGGAATTTCAATCATCGTGCCGACCTTGTAGGAGATGCGGCGACCCTTTTCGCGGAATACCTGCTCAGCTACGCGGTCAATGACTTCCTTCTGCAAATCGAGCTCACGCTTGAAGGATACGAGCGGCACCATAATTTCGGGGTGCACGTCGCAGCCTACCTCCTCCTGCACCTCGATAGCGGCCTCGATGATGGCGCGAGCCTGCATCTCGGTGATTTCGGGGTGGGCGATACCCAGACGGCAGCCACGGTGGCCGAGCATGGGGTTGAACTCGTGCAGTTCGCTCACGCGGCGAATGATAACCTCCACCGGTATATTGAATTTTTTGGCGAGGTCGAGTTGCTGCTCCTTGGTAGTGGGCAGGAATTCGTGCAGGGGCGGGTCGAGCAGGCGGATGGTGCCGGGCTTGCCCGCAAGTGCTTTGAAAATACCCTTGAAGTCGCTCTTTTGGAAGGGCAGCAGGTTGGCTACGGCTTCGCGGCTTTCCTCCTCGTGAGTGGCGAGAATCATGCGGCGCATGAAGTCGATGCGGTTGCCGCCGAAGAACATGTGCTCGGTGCGGCACAGGCCGATGCCCTGAGCACCGAAGGCAATGGCGGCTTCCACCTGGTCGGGGGAGTCGGCATTGGTGCGCACGCCCAGCTTGCTGGCGCGGCTGCACCACTCCATCACACGCGCGAAGTCGCGGTAGGTGTGGCTTTCCTCGGGCTTAAGGGTTTTGTTGATGAGAACCTGCACGACCTCTGAGGGGGCGGTGGGCATCTTACCGGCGTAAACGTAGCCGTTGGTGCCGTCGAGTGACAGGTAATCGCCTTCCTTGTATTCCGTGCCGGCTATGGTGACGGTGCGGTTGTGGTAGTCAATCTCCATGTCGCCGGCGCCGCATACGCAAACTTTACCCATTTGGCGGGCAACAAGGGCAGCGTGGCTGGAGAGCCCGCCGCGAGCGGTGAGAATACCCTCTGCTGCAATCATGCCGCGCAGGTCTTCCGGGGAGGTTTCGAGACGTACCAGCAGGACTTTCTGACCGCGCTTGTGGGCCTCTTCACAGCGGCTGGCATTCAGGCAAATACGACCGGAGGCAGCACCCGGGCCGGCGTTCAGACCACGTGTAATGGGGGCTACTTTGCCCACGGCGTCGCTGTCGAAAACGGGAGCGAGCACTTGGTCAACCTGGTCAGCGGGAATTCGCTGCACGGCTGTCTGCCAGTCGATGAGCCCTTCCTTCTCCATATCGCAGGCAATGCGGAAGGCGGCAATGCCGGTGCGCTTGCCGTTGCGGGTTTGCAGCATGTAGACTTTGCGATCCTGAATAGTGAACTCGAAGTCCTGCATGTCGCGGAAGTGGTTCTCGAGGGTCTTGCGAATTTCGCAAAGCTCGGTGTAGGCGCTGGGCATAACCTCTGCCAAGCGGGCTACGGGGTCGGGGGTGCGCACGCCGGCTACTACATCTTCGCCCTGCGCATTCATGAGGAATTCACCGTAGAATTCGTTCTTACCATTGGCGGGGTTGCGGGTGAAGGCTACGCCGGAGCCGGACTCGTCGCTGGTGTTGCCGAATACCATGCTCTGCACGTTTACAGCGGTACCCCATTCACCGGGGATGCCGTATTTCTGGCGGTAGGTGATGGCGCGTTCGTTGTTCCATGAACCGAAGACGGCGCCGATAGCACCTTGCAACTGCTCCCACGGATCGGCGGGGAAGTTGCGACCGCTGCGGGTGAGTACCAGTGTTTTGAAGCGGCGAACCAGCTCGCGGCTGTCGTCTGCGGTGAGTTCGGAGTCAGCTATATCTTTGCCGTAGCGCTCGTTCTTGAGCGCATGAATGATGCTCTCGAAGGGTTCGAGGTCTTCGCCGGGCAGTTTCTGTACACCCATCACAACATCGCCGTACATCTGCACGAAACGGCGGTAGCAGTCCCAGGCAAAACGAGGATTGCCTGTGGCTGCGGCCATGGCTTCTACCGTATCATCATTCAGACCGAGGTTCAGGATGGTATCCATCATGCCGGGCATCGATTCGCGAGCACCGGAACGTACGGATACCAGCAACGGCATGGCGGCCGTATCGCCGAATCGGCGGCCTACCAGCGCTTCCATGCGGGCGATTCCTTCGTGCACCAAGCTGTCGAGCTCGGTCGGGTAGCTCAGCTCGTGGGCGTAATAGTAGGTGCAAACCTCGGTTGTGATGGTGAATCCCGGAGGAACCGGCAGGCCGATTCGGGCCATTTCTGCCAAGTTCGCGCCCTTGCCCCCCAGCAGCGCTTTCATGCTGCCGTCTCCATCGGCGGTTCCTCCGCCGAAATGATATACGATTTTGTCCATATAATTCTGCTTGATTGTGTAAGTTATGAAAATCTGTAGGGGGGTGATTGTACTCTTTTTGTTGTCTGGCTGTCAAGCTGTCATTGTGTTAATGACATGGATTTTTACCGTTTGTGAACAGTGTATACAAAACCGCCCCTCACTTGCGGGTGAGGGGCGGTTACTTTAGTGTAAGTTCGGAGAGATGAGAAAGTGTATTTTACTATCTGAAGGGGGACTTAAGCCTTGGCCTCGTCCTCGTCTTCCTTCTTACCGGGCATTTTGCCGGTAGTGAAGTACTGCTCAATTTCCTCGAGGGTGCGACCCTTGGTTTCAGGCATGATGCAGGCGGTGATGAAGTAAATCACCGTGAAGCCGGCCAGCCAGAAGAATACGGAGGAGTAGCCGGAGGCGCCTACCCAGGGCAGGAAGGTACCTGCGATGGTGGTGGATACCAGCTGGTTGATGAGCAGGGCAATGGCCATACCATTGGCGCGGATGCGGTTGGGCATGAGCTCGGAGAGTGCAAGCCATACGCACACGCCGGGGCCTGCTGCGTAGAAGGCGATGAATACCACGAAGAAGCCGGCGACCATGTAACCGGTGAAGGCACCGGGCTTCATGCCGATTTCAGCACGGGTAATCTGAACCTCTTTCACGCTGCCTTTTTCGAGAATGGGGGTGCCGAACAGGTTGCTGAACTTGTCCATGAAGTTGGGGTCAGCTTCGACGATGCCCTTCTTCACTTCAATGGCGGTACCCTTGGCATTGGGATCCTGAGAAACCTCAGCAACATCCTGCTTGTTGTCGTTGCCCTGAGTGTAGTTGACGATGAGCTGCATGCCGGGGGCTACGCTCTCGCCCTGCATGAACTCAGGGTAATTCTGGGCGATGGTGGGGTCAGCGGCGATGGCGCTCTTCACGGCATCAACTGTGGAGAGGTTGAGGGAGTTGTCAGCAACGGCGGCTTTTACGATGTCGGTGACATCCACACGCTTGTTCTCAACAGTCAGGAACATGGCGCCTACGCCGGCAAGACCAACGATGATGCCCAGTGTGCCCATCTTGAGCAGGAAGGTACGGCCCTTCTTGTCAACCAGAGTCACGGCAACGATGGTCATGACCATGTTCATGACCTTAATGGCCAAGTCAGCCCAGTTGGCGAAGGAACCCTGCAGACCGGCCTGCTGGAAAATCTTCACGGAATAGTTGAGCACGGAGTTGATACCGGTTGCCTGTGTGCAGGCCAGTACCACTACAGCCAAGCAGAAGGGAATCACATACTTGCGCTGCAGCAGGCTGTCGCCCTTGGCGGCTTCGGCCATGGCAGCTTTCTCTGCGGCTTCGCGTGCATCGGCGTCCTTCATTTCCTGCAGAATTTCGCGGGCGGCTACATCACCGTTGTTGGCGGCAAGGGCGAGTAAGGCTTCGTCCTCACGCTTGTTGCGGTACAGCCAACGGGGGGATTCTTTGAGTTTGAAAGCACCGATGAAGAGGATGATGCCGGGCAGAGCGGAGCACCAGAAGATGACCTGCCATGCAATCTGCTTGCTTTCGGCGGATACGGTCATGTCGTCCGCTGCACCAACGATTTCGGTGGTGATAAGGCCGATAGCGGCAGCAAACACCAGACCTACGGTGAGCATGAACTGGAACATGCCGGTGCCTTTACCACGGGAGTTGGCATCCAGACATTCGGCCAGGTACATGGGAACAACCACGCCGACCAAACCGGCGGAGGCACCCTGCAGAATACGACCGAACATCAGCATGAAGAAGCTGCCGGAGGAGAAGCAGATGACCGGAATGCTCAAGGTGAAGAGCAGTGCCGAAATGATGATAACTTTACGACGCCCGAGCCACTCTGCCAGCATGCCGGCAAACAGGGAGGAGAGCACGGAACCTGCCAACACGGCCGCAACCACGAGGGAGATTTCCGAGGGGGTGTAAGAGGAGGTCTTTTCAATGTAGGGCAGAGCCGCGGCAATAACGCCTACGTCAATACCATACAAAAGACCGCCAAGACCTGCCATTACCATAAGGTAAAGGGCGTAGCGCTTGACCGATGCTGATAGCTCGGTTGTCGTTGTATCTGTACTCATAACACTGTCATTATACCACTCTCGTTTGTCAGTTCAATCCAAAAATTAGGGTTAGGGCATGGAAAAATTGACACCGAAGTATAATGGGTTGATAGATAGCGTTTTGTGATTGTGCTGAAAAGTAATTTTTTCGCAGTGCTATGAAATTGTGAGTGATTGCAGGGTGCTGAAAATGTCGGTTGCGGAGCTGTCGTTACAAGGAATGGGGGTAGCCCAAGGTTCCCTGCGCAGCCAGGTGCGCTGCCGCTTGGCGTATTGACGAGTGGCCAGTGCAAGGGCGGCACTGAGGTCGGGGCGCGAAATTTTGCCGGCGAGGTAGTCGCGTATCAGGGCGAGTCCCAGGGTTTTTTCTGCCGTGGCGGAAATTTGCTCGGGTAGGGCGGCTACTTCGTCTATGGCGCCTTGCGCCAGCATTTGCTCGGCGCGGGCGGCAATGCGCTTATCCAGTTCGGGGACTTCGCGAGTGAGGCAGAATCCCGGTCCGCATGCCCGGGGTTGCCAGTTATTTCTCCAATGAGAGAGTGGTTTGCCGCTCAGTAGCACGATTTCGAGATTGCGCACCACATAGCGGGGGTTTTGCAGATTGGTGGCGGCTGCGCCCTCGGGGTCAGCGGCTTGCAGACGGCGCACGGCTTCTTCTGCCGGGAGTGCTATCAGCTCGGCGCGCAGGGCTGGGTCGCTTGGTGGAGCCGGGGATATGCCGTGCGAGATGAATTTCACATAAAGCCCGCTGCCGCCTGTGATGATGGGAACGGCACCGCGCGCCTGAATATCGGCTATGGCTGCCATGGCTCTGCGTGCGTGGGTGGCAGCATCATTGTTTTCGCTGACTTCCAGGTTGCCGATGAGGTGGTGGGGAATACCTGCCATTTCGGCCGAAGAGGGAGCAGCTGTCAACACGGGCATGGCGCGGTAGACCTGGTAGGCATCCGCGCTCACGATTTCGGCGCGGCCAAGAAGCTGTGCGAGTTGCACAGCTACTTTGCTTTTACCGCATCCGGTCGGTCCCAATATGAAAATGGGTTTCACGTTTGAGTGGTTATTTAGGTGCAGGACCGTATTCGTTGGGGCCCGGCAGTCGGTGCTGAGTAGCGAGGTAGAGGATGATGCAGCCTACGATGATGTCTGCTCGCAGGGCGGCCCATGCCCAGTCGGTTACGTTTTTGGTGATAAGCTCAGGCATGTAGCCGGCGCTGTTCATGGCGATTATGGCACCACCGGCGGAACCGAGCACCAAGAAGGTGATGAGTAAGCCCGGGCCTTTGCCTAAATCGTGCAGTCGGCGTACGGTTAATGTGGTGAGCGGGCAAAGTAACAGAACCGGCAGTAATAACCACAGCCAAAGCGGGATTGTGGCCAGTGAGCCGTCGCGGTAGCAGCCTGCAAAGAGAATGGCCTCTACCGACAGTAGCAGTACGGCGGCAAGCGTAAAAGCCCAGAACTCGCGGCGCGAGGAGCGCCCGCGTGTGTCGCAGTAGAGCTTCAGGCAGCGGTGAATGTTGTGCAGCGGACTGTCCGGCTGCGCTGAGCGCAGGCTGTGGTCGCAGGTGGGGCACAGCAGGGGGAGTTTGCCGCGCTCTGACATGATGGCTTGTCCGCAGTAGGGGCAATCGCCGGCGTAGTGGTGCTGGCCGGCAATGGGGGCTTGTGTTACTTCGTTCATATCCGGAATAAAGTGAGGTTTACAGGTTGGGGTTACTCGAGTGGGTATTTAGCGGAGGGGCCGTATTTGTTGGTGCCGCGCTGGCTATCCATCAGGCTGAATACAACGATAGCCAAGCTGAATACGGTGGCCATGCCGCCCAGTGCCAGTGATGCTACCAGACTGTTTTCGATGGTGAGCTCTATGGGGGTGCTTTCGGTAGGTGTGTGTGTTCCACTCAGTAACGCCAGCAACATGGACATGAAGCTGACGGATGCTGCTATAGCTGCCCCCGCCCAGAAAATCAGGGCTGCCGTGAGCCACCGCATGCTGTGGCCTACATCATGCAGGCGGCGAATGATGAGGCTTATCAGCGGCAGTGGAAGAGCCAGTACCCATATCAGCAGTGCAGCTGCCAGCATGGGGGTGGCTATGTACCAAAGCATGGGGGGAATAGCCGGTATGGGGGCGATATACTCAGTAATCAACTCGGCTATGGCGCCACGACACAGTATGTCCAGTGCCAGGGCCGGCACTAAGCCCAGAACTCCCATGATGATGGCAAAGCCCCAGAACTCTCGACGTGTGGCTCGGCCTTTCCATACGAATGCTTTGCGAAAAGCCAGTCGGAAGTTGTGATTGAGGGCGTGAGGGCGCTTAGCTCGCAAAATGTAGTTGCAGGCAGGGCACAGCTCGGGCAAGCGGCCATTTTCCACCGTGAGGGCTGATTTGCAGCGGGGGCAGGGTGGGTCGGTTATGCAGAGTGTGGATTCCGGGGCGGCTGCTGTCTCGGGCTTTTTTGTGACCTGAGGTGCCGCCGGATGTACTATTTTGAGAGGGGGTGCGGTCGTATTCTTGGGCGCAGCTACCTTGTCGGAGCTGGCATTTTGGTCTGATACTTTGACTGTTGTTGGCGAGGGAATGGGATTGTTTGAGCTCATGGTAGGTATCAGCCTAAGGGGTATTTCGGGGAGGGACCATATTTGTTCGGGCCTCGCTGGCTGTCAAGCAGAGAGAGCACAAACAGGAATATGCTTACGGCAAAAATCAGCAGTAGCACCAGTAATAAAATCCCGCAGCCAATGAGTGCCGTAGAGGAGTTATCGGGGGCTAAGGCTCCCGTCAGGGTTGCGGTAATGATTGCGAACACTACCAGTAGCGGGAAGACCAGCAGCCATTTACCACTGCGGCCTACATCGTGCAGACGGCGCACGCTTACCGTTATCTGCGGTATCATGAGTGCAAGGTTAATCAGGAAGTATGCTGCACCCATAATCATCAGGGCTACGGCGGCGGATGCGGGGAGTTCCTCCGGCGTGCCGGCTATTTCCGGTGAGTTGAGTGCTGCGAGACTCTCTTCAGGGAGGAGGGCTACCACCGCGATTTGCATGACTGTCATCAGCACGCTGGTGATGATGGTGCTGAAGAGCACAAAGCTCCAGTATTCGATTCGGGGTGCTCGTCCTTTCAGTACGAAAGATTTGCGCAGGGCAAGTATGAAGTTTTGCCACAAGTCGTGAATGTTGAAGGCGCGTAGACGATAACTGCAGGTCGGGCAGCGCTCGGGGAGCTTGCCTTCTTGTGCGGTCAATTCGTGTTTGCAGCCGGGGCATGCGCCGACAGCGGTGGACTGCATGGCGGGCAGCATTGTTGGCAGCACCGTTTGGGGCATGGGTGGGGTGGTCAGTAGTTCACGCAAGGGAATCCATGTAGCGGCTCCTTTGGGGGCTGCGAGAGTTTCGGGGCGCAGCTTGCCGGTTGTCATCAGCGCACGCAGTTCGTCCAGCGTGTGTGGCCCCTGTGGCTCTTTGTTTTCGTTCAGGTAATAATAGCTGTTCATTGGAGTGGTGAGAGTGAGATTATGCGTGGGGGTATTTGCAACAGGGGCCATATTTGTTCGCTCCCTGTTGGCTGTCCATTAAGCTGAATATGAATAAGGTAAATCCTGCTAAGGAGGCCAGCAGGTAGAGCAAGCCGCACACACCACCGTAACCAATCAGATTAACTTGGTTACTGATTTCTTCAATCCGTGCATGGAGGGAGGCTTCATCTTCTATTGCTAAAATCAGTCGCCAGTTTACGCTGCTCAGATAGGTTGTTAATTCGTAGATATACATTACCTGATAGCCGATACTCAGTACGGCGGAGATTGTTACCCACCACGCACTCCTGCCGATATCATGCAGGCGCCGAGCTGTAGCTGCCCACAGTACCAGTATATAATATATGCTCACTGCCACCAGCAGACCAAGCACAATCCAAGCGTATATCATGTAGGGAGCTGCTGCTACGCGCTCAAAACTCAGCTCGCTGTCGGGTATTTTGTTAATCGAGAGGTAGGTGAGAATCGATATGACGATGAGCGCAATAAAGAGAATAGGTATGTAAGTCAGCAGGTAAAAGAGCCAGCTGCCCCAAAATTCCCGGCGCGGAGAGCGCCCACGCCATGTAAAGGGGCGCACGAGTGCAGCCTTTATGTGCTGCCACAGGCTGTCTACCTCCGGTCGCAGGTATTCACCACAGTGGGGGCAGTTCGGTGGTAACTGGCCATGCCGGGTTATCAGCTCCTGCGCGCAAGCCGGGCAGAGCCCTGCCGGTTTATCCGTTTGTACAGCTGTTTGCGCAGGCGTTGGTTCGTTGCCCGGAACAGGTGGTAAATCCTCCCGGTTTGTTGTTGTGATGTTTGGTATGGGGGGGAGTTCAGTTGTGGGGCGGGGTTCATGTGTGAGCAGTTGTCCCAGCGGTACCCAGCGCTTGTCTCCTTCCGCTGCCACCTCTGTCGATGTCGACAACTCTCCCTTGAGTACTTTTGTGCTCAATTCGGTAATGGTATGTGGCCCAAGGGTTTCTGTGCGAGCGGGGTTCAGGTAATAGTAGCGCTTCTCCATCATCTGTCAACATTCTGCCTTAGCCTTGCGATAATGTCAATACAAATTGCTAACAGGTAAATGAAATATCGCTGACTCGTTTGATGGTAGGATGAGTGCCGTGTTTTTTTTACAATGCGATAAATCTGATTTTTTTTGATTGAAGCGCGGCGGCTTTTGTGATAAATGATAATCATGAAAACGAAGTTGCTGGCTTTTCGTTGTCCTGTAGAGCTCATGAAACGGGTGGATACTGTGGCAACTTTCATGAATACGACCCGCTCGGCTATCGTGCTGGAGTCGGTTCGTATGTTGGTCAGCGAGGTGCGAGCTCGCGGCGGAAGGCTTGTGCCGCCCTTCAGTAGCGAGTTTGATTTGCCGGAGGCTTTGCGCCGTGCGGAGGCCGATTTAGCCGATGAGATGACTGAGGAGCGGCTTGAAGATGCGGCGACTCCGCCGGATATGTGTTGATAAAACTTTTAATTATACTCCGTATAGAACTATGAATATACTAAATAAAATGATGTTCCTGCCGCTCATGGCTACTGCTGCCATGGCGTTGCCGGAGGTGGCAACGATGGAGGAAGCCTTGGCCGCTGCTAAGGAGAAGGATTGTCAGGTGTTTGTGGATTTTACCGGCACGGATTGGTGCACGGCTTGTATTCACCTGCGCACAAAGATTGTGGAAAGCCCGGAGTTCGAAGCAGCATTGGGCGATAAGTTTGTGCTGGTGCCGGTGGATTTTCCGCGTACTCCCAAATTGGTGGCAGCTATTCCCGATGAAGTGAAGCGCGAGCGAGAAGCCCTGTTGGCTTCTTTCAAGATTGAGGGCTTGCCCGGTGTAGTGCTGATGGATAGCAATGGTTTGCCCTTTGAGGTGATTAACGGAACTCGTCGCACTCCTGCTGATTATATACCTTTGGTACAGGCCGGGTTGGATAAGCTTGCTGCCCGCAATGCAGCCCTTGCTGCTGCCGAGGCTAAGAGCGGTCTTGAGCGTGCTCGTGCTCTCGATTCTGCCCTGAAGACCCTGCCCGAGGTTTGCCGCGATAAATACAAGGACATCATAGCTGAAATCAACAGCCTTGACCCGGAAAATACATTGGGCTATCGCGGTTATGGTGACAAGACTCGCCTGCGTATAGCACAAACGGAAGCTTTGCGCGACTTGTTGGCCGCTTTCCGTGGCGCTTCTTCGCCTGAAAGATTGAAGGAGAACGTAGATGCGCTCAACAAGTTCCTTGCGCAGCCTGATTTGGTGCCCGAGGTTCGTCAGGATGCACTGCGCGCTTTGGGTGATACCTATGCCTTCATGCGCGATATTCCCCGTATGATTGAGGCATACAAGGCTGCCTATGAGGTTGCTCCTGAGAGCCGCACCGGCCGTGTGCTTAAGCGTAATTTGGATTATTACGAGAAGATGAACATCCAATAAGGCGATTCCCCTTTTTTAGGTAGATGATGATGCAGTCTGTAAATCCCGAAAGGGGTTTGCAGACTGTTTTTTTGCTTGTGGCAGCCTGCAAATGGAGTTGGTGGGCTGTTACGGGGTAACGGTCGGGGAGGGGAGGGCCAGTATGTAGTCAGTTATACCGTTGAGCACCATTTGTACCGCAAGCAGTACAAGCACTGTACCCATCAGTCGGGTGAGTGCAGTGGTGCCTTTTTCGCCCAGCAGGTTCAGCAGACGGTCGGAGAAACCGAGCATAATTGCTGTAGCAAGCCATGCAAGCAGTATGGATATCAAGCCTTCTAAGCGTTGAATCATGGTGGTGCTGAGGGTGGCTTGCATCATGACCAGAGATATGGCGGCCGGTCCCACAATGAGGGGAACTGTTACCGGAACAATGAAAATTTCGGTACGGGTGGGGTTCGTGAAGGGGCTGCGCCGTGTGGGGAATACCATGCCGATGGCGATGATGAAGAGTAACAGCCCGCCGCTGATGTTCAGTGAGCCGGATGTCAGTCCCAACCACCCCAGAACTTCTTTTCCTGTGAAGTAGAACAGCAACAGCAATATCAGTACAAAGCAAAGTTCTCGCACCAGTACACGGCGGCGGCGCTCGGCCGGTAGTTGTTGCAGTAGTCCCTGCACCGGAAGGGCATTGCCGGGGGGATCCAGTACCAGAAATAAGGTGCCAGCTGAAGCGATGATGTGGTTCCAGTCCATAGGCTGTTTTGGTATCAGAACTCCTTGTGTATGAAAATCCAGGCGGAAATTAACAGGTGCATGAGCATGTAGGCTGCTGCAATCAGTGCTAAGCTGCCCACCATTCCCCAGCTCAGCGCTGTGCCGGCGGCAGCTGTATCTGCCACGCTGAACAGGCTGAAGTCCGGCAGCAATAGGCTGACTATCTGCTGTACATGTTGCATGAATGGGCTGGTGCCCGGCTCCCCGGCGGTTGTCAGTGTTGTGAAGAGTTGCCCTTGGAACATGCCGACAAAATAGGCACCGAGGCCGAATATCATGCTGACTATTGTGCCACTCGTGAAACACGAGAAAAGCAGAGTAAGTGTGGTGAGTACCCCATACCCCAGAAACATGCAGATGATAGCACGTTGCGTATCCGCTGAGTTGCCGGCGGCGTGTATTTGCTCAAGGTACGGCGCCATTTCATTTGCTGCTATGCCTTGCTGCAGGAGAGTTGCTTGCAATTCATCGGCCAAATATCCCTCGCGTAACCACAACAGGGAGCTCATGAGAGCATCCATCATGAGCAGCATGACCAGCAGTAGCAACAGTACCCCGCAGGCTTTGCCGGCCAGATAGTCAAAACGAGGAACAGGCTTGCAGAGAATGGTGTAGAGAATGCGATCCTCCGTATCGCGAGGTATGAGCAGCGCTGTGGCCCCTACGCAGAATATCAACCCGAAGAGTTGCATGCAGCCCATCGCTATATCTTTGATGAGCTGAAGTTGTTGAACCCCGCGAAATTCTATCCCTAACTGCCCTTGGTAGGGAACAAATTGAAGAGCGAGAAAACCTATGCCGAATACGGCCAACACCAAGAACAGCCGCATGCGTACCAGCTGAGTAAAGGTGACGCCCGCTACGGCTGCTATGCGTGCGGGCGTGTGTTTCAGGCTCTTGAAAGCTCCAATCATTGAAAAAGGGGCTCCGATTAGCGGCGGGGGGCGTTCTCGCCGGCATCTATCAGTTGCCAGAAGGAACGACTTGCGCTGAGAGCGTGGTCTTCACCACCGCCCATGTTGGCGCGGAACATGAAGTCTTTCAGCGAATCGGCATGCAGTACCCGCTGTACGATTACTGAGCCGTTCTCTATTGTGAAGTATATGCGGTAATCCCTTGAACGGTAGCGGAAGATACGGCGCCCATCGCGCTCGACTACGCCAAAGGCCGGGTCTTCCTTTTTACCGGAGAGAAAATCCTCATCAACCTTGAAACCGGAGATGAGGTCCAGCTGCTCCAGCGTCGGAATGGCTGAGACTTCGCTCGCACTTATTTCATTGAATACGATTTGATGCATCGGCTCGAGTTTAGTCTAATTTTTTCTCTTTTGCAAGTCTTAAGTGTGAGCGTAAGTTTTTTTTGTAAAAGCTGTCGGGAAGAAGTACGAGCGACTTTGGCAGTCGCTCGTACTATGGTAAATGTTATTTATCTGCTGCTGCGTTTTTGTTGGCCTCGGTAATAATGTTGTCCCACTCAAGGAGTATTTTTCCGTGGCCTTCTTGTACCACCTGCCCGTATTGATCAACAATGATGGCATTGGGATAGTAAGCCGCATTTTTGTAGCCGGGTACTTTAGTCAGAGCACCGGGCATTGCAGCGGGGAACTTCATTTTATACGATTTTATGTAGTTCTCAGCGCTTTCCTCAGAGGTATCGCCGCATGCCAGAATGAGCTCGACTTTCTTGCGCTTCATTTTCTTGTATTCTTTTACAATATCCGGCATGATAGCCCGGCAGGGGCCACACCAGCTGGCGGAGTGCAGGAATACATAGTACTTGGCTTTTGAAGAGGGTTTGGTGGAGGTTAAGAACTTCACCTGCTTCAAAGCGCTTGCGACAGTGGGGCGCTCCTCTTCAGCACTCTCTTCGCTGCTGGTGTCTTGGTCGGCTGCGTCTGTCTGTGCACTTGCCTCCTTATCATCGGCAGATGTCGGCTTTTTCTTCTTTTTCTTTTCCTTTCGGGGGGAGAGGGTAGTGGTGGCGGTGTCATCCGCCTGTGCTTGTTGCAGCGGCAGACCGCAAACGCTCAACCCCAGCAGAGCTATGGCAAGAAGGTGTGTGTGTTTCATATCACCACCATGCTACCACATGCTCATGCCGGGGGCAAGCTTAAACTTTGAATAGCTGATTATTCAAAAGTGAGGGATTTGAACCAACCGTCACGGGGGGTGTGCGTGTTGGGGAAGATGGCTCGGGCAACTTCCCTGAAATCCTTGGGATTGGGCAGGGATGGGCTGTAGTGGGTGAGCCAGAGCTCCTTCACTCCACCGGCTTGTGCGGCTATGGTTGCGGCTTCGGAGAAGAGCATGTGGCAGTTCTCTTTTGCCTTATCCAGATTTTCATCCTCGCCGTACATACCTTCGCAGATGAAGAGGTCTGCGTTGGCTGCTGCCTTGGTCAGGGATTCGGTCGGTCGGGAATCTGTACAGTAGGTGAGTTTGAGACCCTTGCGAGGGGGACCCAGCACCATGTCGGGGGTGAAGGTTTGCCCTTCGTGGGTTACGGTTTCACCTTTCTGCAGGAGTTTCCAGTACTCGAGGGGGATGCCCTTTTGGCGAGCTACGGCTGCATCGAACTTACCGGCTCGGGGCAGGTGGAAGCTGTAGCCGTAACAGGGAACACCGTGCTGCACGGCAAACGCCTGAATATCGCAATCCTCGAAGTACATGAGTTCGCTCTCGGTTGTCAGTTCGCTCACTTTAACTTCGAAGGGAAGGAAGGGGGCAATGCAGCGAAGGCTGTTGACAACATGCTCAGTTCCTTCGGGACCCACAATCGACAGGGGCTCGGTGCGCCCCATGTTGCCCATGGTGAGCAGCAGACCGGGTAGGCCGCTGATGTGGTCGGCGTGCAGGTGGGTGATGAGTATTTTGTCCACCGGCTTGAGACTGAGCCCCGCCTTCTGGGCGGCAATTTGGGTTCCTTCGCCGCAGTCGATGAGTACAGTATGTCCCTTGTATCGCACCATCAGTGCAGTGAGCCAGCGATTAATCAGCGGCTGGGTGCCGCCGGTTCCTAATAAACAAATATCTAACATATAAATGAAAAATTAAAGGTTGATTGGTTTAGTTAATGATAAATTACCAAATGATACAATTTCCTCACTCCTTGGGTGTTTCAGGAATGACCTTTCAACTGATGCCCGGTCATCTATAAAATCCGGGTTCAAAATAAAAACAATTCGCTGCGGCGATTTTAGCAACTTTTTTATGGCTTGGCAAGCCTTTTTGCGTTTTTTTGTGGAAAAATTATACAAAAACCCGAAGAATCGGCAAAAAAACTGATTCTTCGGGTTGATTTTGTTGAAATAGCTATTAGTTGCCCTTCAGGATTTCGAGCCTGGCGGGGTCGAGCTGCTCCCACGGCAAATCGGCGCGAGAGAAGTGCCCGTAGTTGGTGGAGCGGGCGAAGATGGGGCGGCGAAGGCCCAGGGCGCTTTCCATGTCGGCGGGTTTGAAGGAGAATGCACGCAGCACTCGTTCAATGATAACATCTTCGCTGACTCCGCCGGTGCCGAAGGTGTCGACGTCGACCATGATGGAGACGGGACTGGCCTTGCCGATGGCGTATGCTACTTGCAGCTCGCAACGTTCAGCTAAGCCGGCAGCAACGATGTGCTTGGCTACCCAGCGGCACATGTAGGCACCGGAGCGGTCAACTTTGCTGCAATCCTTGCCGGAGAATGCACCACCACCGTGGCGCCCCATGCCGCCGTAGGTGTCTACAATAATCTTGCGACCGGTCAGGCCGGAGTCGCCGTGAGGTCCGCCGATGACGAATCGACCGGTGGGGTTGATGAAGAATTCGGTTTCGGGGGTGATGAGTTCTGCCGGGAGGACGCGGCGAATCAAATCGGTGCAGAATTCGCGGATGGTGTCGATGCTTACATCCTCCGTATGCTGAGTGCTGAGCACAACATTGAGGATTCTGGCGGGTTTTCCGTTTTCGCCGTACTCAACTGCGACTTGGCTCTTGCTGTCGGGGCGCAGCCATGCAACCTCGCCGCTGTGGCGTACGCGTGCCAGCTCAATCATGATACGGTGGGCGAACATGATGGGGGCAGGCATGAGCTCGGGAGTCTCGTTGGCGGCATAGCCAAACATGATTCCTTGGTCGCCGGCGCCCTGTTCGGCACCCTCCTTGCCCTCGGCTGCGCGGGCGTCAACACCTTGCGCAATGTCGGGGCTCTGGGTGGAGAGCAGGTTTGTTACGCTCAGGGTTTCGGCGTTGAATACGGGGTCATCCGCAGGGGTCGCGTAACCGATGGCGCGAACGGTGTCTCGCACCAGTGTTTCGTAGTCGATTACGGCCTGCGTGGTGATTTCACCCGCCAAGATGACGTGACCGTCTTTCACCAGCGTTTCACAGGCAACACGACTGGCGGGGTCTTGTGCCAAGCAGGCATCTACCACGGTGTCGGAGATGAGGTCGGCTACTTTGTCGGGGTGACCTTCGCCTACGGATTCGGAGCTGAATATATGGAGTCTGTTCATAAATCTGTTATTCGTAATTGGTGAACGAAAAATCTTTTAAGCCGCTGGGTAATTCATTTTTTGGCTGGGTGAAGGCCGACATGACGGAGGCGGCAATGAGCGCCGCTTTGTTACTGAGCTCCGGGCTGTAGTCCAGAGTGCAGGTGAAGATGTCCCAGAGCAGGGTCATTTCGTTGCGGAATTGGCTGCCCTGAACAATGAATGAGCGGAATCCTGCGTTGTAGAGTGCGGTGCTTTCGGCTCGGGTTAGGTTGCAGCTGTGTTTTTGGCGGAGCTCGTTACTCGAGACGTTGTGCCAACCATCGCGCGTGACGAGGGAGTTGCGGCGCTCTGCGAGCTCGCAATTGTAGGGGTCGAGCCTGATGTCGGCCAGTAGCCGCAGGTGCTCGCGCCTCAGTGCGCTGTTGCGCGGCAACGGGTCATTGATGACGATGTCGCAGCGTTCCGGAGCTGAGATTCCGGCGGTGATGGCCGTTTTCGCTGCGTCTGCCGGGTGCAGGCACACGCGGTTGTATTGCTCGAGCAGTTTGTTGTAAAGGGCTGTGGTTCGTTTGTTTCGCTCGACTACTAACCTGTTGGCGTGGCAGAAAACGGGGAGCTTGGGGTAGCGCTTGCGTATATGCTCTGCCAGTAAATCGTTGGCTACACAAACTGCGTTGCGGTGTACGCGGTCACACTGCCACAGCTTGTCAAGTAGTTCGTTGGCGTAGCGGTCGTTCAGTGCTTCTGCCGTTATGAATGGGTTGTCGAAGCAAAGTACTACGCCGATGCTGAGTGCTGCGTAGCTTTCTAAATGTGCAGTATAGGTGGCAACCGGCATGGGGCGGCGCTCGCTGTACCAGTCGAGCGACCACTTACAGGCCGGGGCACCGGCGACTCGTGCGGGTTTGCGCAGGGGGAAGATGCTGTTGTATTGCTGGCATACCGTGAGCAGTGAGCGGTCAAACCGCAGTGCACCGCCGAATGTCCACACGGCATCGGGCAGGTAGTTCTCTACCATGAACCTGGTGTCCTTTGCTGAGATGTCGATATTTCGATTGCTCATGATGGAATGCGTGGTAAGATGGATTCCCAGAATCGTTGGCCGATGGCGTGCATGGCATTTTCATCTGCTGCATCGTTGCGCATAACCAGTCGCAGCAGGTCGAAGAGGATGGAGGAGGCATTCGCGTGCCCGCGCCCTTGCAGTTTGAAGTGGCGGAATCCCATTTCTCGCAATTTGCCGATTTCGGGTGTGTTGAGCGCCAGTACGCTGTGCTTGGGGTGGGTGAGCAGTGTGCCCAAGCTCCGGCAACCGTTGGTTGCCTGCTTTTTGTCGAATTCACTCCCGTCGTAGCTGAAGTAGTTGAGTGCCATTTTCGAGAGCGTGCTGTAATGAAGGGCTCGCATGGGGCACTCGCGTATGCAATATTCATTAACCAGCAAAATGTAGCGTTCTTTCTCCTCCAGCTTCTCCAGTAGCTCGTAGTTGAGCACATCGTCCGGGTGGACCATGACTTCATCGTACTGCTCTGCCAAATGTTGGTAGGCGCTCAGTTTGCCCTTGCCACCGCTGTTGGTGATTTTGAGAATGCTTGAGACCGTGCGCAGTTTGGGGAAATTGCTCTTCACATGGTGCAGCAGAGCATCGCTGGCCATGATGACGGCGTTGCGGCCGGTGGGGTTGTGGTTGGTGGCGAAGGTGAGCATGGCGTTGCCGAGGGGGTCGCTCAGGTGCTCTTCATTCAGGTTGAGGTTGGTGAAGGTGTAGTAGAGGGCGATATTTCGCTTTTCGTACTCCAGGCCGGCAGCGCGGATTTCCTCCGCCGTGCGCATGAGGTGTTGCAGTACTCGGCCACTGTTCCATGTGCAGAGCGGGGCGCCGTGCACGATGTTGAATGGACTGAAGCCCAGCAACAGAGTGCAGAAGTCATGGAAGGCGATAAGCTCGCGATCGTTAACGAACGCTCCCGAGACATCCCACACGGCATCTGCCCAGCCGGGGTTCAGGTATGGTGAGTATTGCTGCATAAGGTTAAAAACTGCGCCGGAGTTTAGCAGAATTTAACCGTTTTGGCAAGCCGAATAATGTACACGCGCGCGCACTATTCGCTGTCTCATCATATTTTAAGTGGCCGGGAGGACTTTTTTTGCTTGCTAGATTGGGTGATTTGTTGTAAATATGAAGTGTGATGGACACAATAGACCTTTCTTTAAGTTGGCAGCAGTTGGCAGATTTGCCGGATGCTGAGGGCTGGGCCGGTATGTATGCCGGCGTGAGCAATGGTGCTCTGATTGTATGCGGCGGTGCTAATTTCCCTGAAAAACCGCTGTGGGAGGGCGGCCCCAAGCGCTGGACTGACCGAGTGTTTGTGCTGACTGCCACTGACGGAAGTTGGCAAGAGGGCACACCCTTGCCCAAGCCGCTGGGCTATGGCGCTACGGCAAGCCTGCCGCAGGGTGTTATGCTGATTGGCGGCAGCAATGCTGACGGTGCGGTGGCTGACTGCTATATGCTCAGCTGGGATGGTGCTGCTATCAGCTGCAAATCCGTGGCTTCTTTGCCTGTGACTCTGACCGGTCATGCAGCTGTTGTAATGGGTGGAAAGGTTTATGTGCAGGGCGGTAGTATAGCCCCCGGTGAGCAAGATGCCGAGAGCCGTATGTGGATTTATGACCCCGCTGCCGATTGCTGGAGCGAAGGTTCCGCCATGCCTGCTCGTGGGCGTTTCCTGCAGCAGATGGCCACTGTGGGGGATACCCTGTATGTGCTTGGTGGTATCGGGCTGAAAGATGGCGAAGATGGGCGCAAGGTGCGTGATATGCTGACCGAGGCATGGTGCTACACCGAGGCCGCCGGTTGGGCTCCGCTGGCCGAACTGCCGCATTTCTGCGCTGCCGGTCCTACCCCCGCACCTGTGATTGACGGTCGTATTTACTTGCTGGGTGGTGACGATGCTACGGTGAAGGGATATACCCCGCAGAATCACCCCGGGTTCCACAATTTCACGCTTTGCTATTGCCCCGGTTGCGACAAGTGGGCTCCCGCCGGCGAGATGGCTGTTGCCCGTGCTGTGCTGCCCTGTGCCGAGTGGAATGGGCTTGCTGTCATCGTGAATGGCGAGCAGCGCCCCGGTAAGCGCTCTAACCAAGTGTGGGGTGCTGTTTTGAAGTAATAATTTCAATCAGATATGAAACGCACTCTTCTTCTTCTGTCGGCCTTGGCGTTTACTGCGCAGGCCGAGATAGAATCCGACTCTCCTTGGCAGATTGGTGACAAGGTAGGGCGTGCCGGTATGGCCGCTGTGCTGCTTGAGCAGCAAGGAGGTATACTTATGACCGGTGGCGCTAATTTCCCCAATGCTAAGCCCGGTGCAAAAACTCCTGCTGAGCGCGGTGCCAAGGCATATTACGGCGACGTTGCTTTCCTGAGTTTGGCATCGCAGCAGCAGACTACCGTAGGTGAGCTGCCTGCTCCCATCGGTTATGCCGCATTCGCTGCATACGGCAATACTATGGTGATTGCCGGTGGTTGCAACGATGGCGGACATGTGGCTACAGTAACCGCCAGTGAGCCTGAGAATGGTACACTGGTGACTGCACTTTGGCCTGAATTGCCCATTACTGTAGCCTATCCTGCCTTTGCTGTGGTGGGGAGCAAGCTTTATGTGATGGGCGGGCAGGAAAAAGCGGATAGTGTCACGACACTTTCCCGCTGTTTTGTGCTTGATATGGCTGCACCCAAGGAGGGCTGGAAAGAGCTTTCCCGCATGCCGGAGGCTCGCATGCTGGCCGCTGCCGGTGTGGTCGACGGGCGCATTTATGTGATGGGCGGTTGCTCACTGCACCCGGATTCTAAGGGGGCAGCAGAGCGCACTTACCTGCACAGTGTTATGTGCTATGACCCTGCTACAGATTCCTGGAGCACGGTACAGGCACCCATGCCTGAGCCGCTTGTCGGTGTGGCAAATCCGCTGCCGTCGCACGGTGGCAAGCTCTATGTGGTAGCCGGTGATCCCGGTAATTTCTACCGCGCTTCGCTTTGTGGGCAAGCTCCGGTTGAGCATCCCGGGCAGAACTACACGGTTTATTCCTTCTCACCTGCTGACAAGCAGTGGGCGAAGGAGGGTAACAACGCTACAGGTGTGGCTACATGCCCCGCTGTTCAGAGTGGCGAACATATTTACATTATTTCCGGCGAGACTCATCCCGGTATTCGTACTCCTCAAATCTCCAACATACATATAACCAAATAACATAACATGAACGAAACAATAGTACCGTGGTACGTAGAGGCATGGCAAGCCTGTGCTACTTGGCTTATCGACGCTCTGCGTGCCTGTTCCGAGGCCGTGGGGGTAACTCTCTGGGGTGCTGTGGCAATTGCTGCTGCAGCTATAGTTCTGGGGGTGAAAAATGGCTTTAAGAACAAGCCTGTGGCAAAGACTCCCCCTACCGGTGGTGCCGGTAAATGGGCATGGGCCTGTGTGGCCGTGCTGTGGGTGGTAGTGATGCTTAACTACTTCGACCGCCAGCTTTTGGCTGTGCTCAATCAGTCCATTACTGAAGGTGCTGACGGCATTCAGATGTCGCAAGCTGATTTCGGTATGGTGACATCGGCCTTCCTTATAGTGTACGCTGCACTGAGCCCGGTTGGTGGTTTCCTGGCTGACCGTTTCAGCCGCAAGTTCATCATCCTTTGCTCTTTGGTGGTGTGGTCCGCTGTGACATACATGACCGGTAAGGCCGGCTCGTACGAGGAACTTATCTTCTGGCGTGCTCTCATGGGCGTGAGCGAGGCATTCTATATTCCCGCTGCTCTGGCTCTTATTTCTGACTATCACCGTGGTAAGACCCGCTCGATGGCTACCGGTATTCACATGAGCGGTATTTATGCCGGTCAGGTACTTGCCGGTTGCGGTGCTATGATGGCCGGTGACCCCTGCCAGCTGGGCTGGCGCCTGACTTTCGAAACCTTCGGTTTCATTGGTGTGGCCTACGCTCTGATTGTTATCTTCTTCCTTCGCGACCCCGAGGGTGCTACACCTGAGGAGCTTGCTGCCGAGGCTGCTGCTGCTGAAGGTAAAGAGAAACTGGCTGCTGCCGGTAGTGATTTCACCATCATGGATGTGCTGCGTAACCTCTTCAGCAGCCGTGCATTCCCCATGCTGTTGGTGGCCTACGCCATTGCCGGTTTTGCTAACTGGTTCCTGATGGGGTGGTACCCCCGTCTGCTCATTGATATGTTCAACATTCCCGAGGCCGAAGCCGGTCCTCAGGCTACCAGCTGGATTAACTTCGCCAAGTATGGCGCAGTGCTTATTGCTGCCGTGATTGCTGATATGTGGTATGCCCGCACCAACAACCCGAATGCTCGTGCTTTCGTGCCCGGTATCGGTTTCTGCTTGGCCGGTCCCTGTGTGGTGATTGCTATGCTGCCTGCTCTGGGGCTGCCCGTCGAGTTCAGCTTGGCTGCTACTCTTGGTCTGGTTGCTATGCAGGGTGTGGCTCAGGGCTCGCTCGATGCTACTCTCATGCCTGTGCTGCGCTCCCAGATTGATGAGCGTTTCTCCGCTACCGGTTACGGTCTGCTTAACCTTACCTCTGTGGGTGCCGGTGCTCTCATCAGCTGGTTGGGTGGTTACCTGAAGGACGCCAACATCGCCCTGGGTATCCCGCTCAGCGTAGCCGGTGCTCTGATGGTGGTTTGCGGTCTGATTTTCTTCTTCCTGCCCCGCAAGAAGCAGGCCTAATTCACAACTTAACGAAAATGATGCAGATGTTTCTTAAAAAACTTCTGCTGCTCCCGGCGGTCATGGTATCCATGGCCGCCGCGGTGTTTGCGGCAGAGGAGTTGCCGACGGAACGAGCGGTGGATGTTTTCGTGCCGGGGAAGGGAAATCCGTATGTGAGCATACGCATACCGGATGTAGTGAAAGCCGGCAATAGTCTTGTAGCTATTGCTGAAGGCCGCTATAAGGATACTGACCAAGGTCAGAATGATCTTATCGTCTCGCTCAGCTCCGATGGCGGTAAAAAGTGGTCTTCCCCGGTGGTTGCGGCCAAGTCGAATGGCGCAACGTTTAATAATCCCTGTCTGGTTTATGATGCGGAAAATAAACAGCTTGTGCTCTTCTTCCAGCGCTTCCCCGAGGGTGCAAAGGAGCGCGATGGTGATTTGGTACCCGGAGATGCCAAAGGAAAGTGCATTCGTAATTTCGTTTGCTTTTCCAAAAATGGTAAGAAGTGGACTGAGCCTCGCGATGTAACTGCAACTACAAAATCCGCTCAGGCCAAGCTCACCTGTAGCGGCCCCAATCCCGGGGTGATGCTTTCGCGTGGACCGCACAAGGGGCGAATCGTCATTCCGTTCAATGAAGGTAGCTTTAACAACTGGCATATCATTGCGGCATATTCTGATGATGGCGGCAAGACATGGCAGCTTGGTAAACCCTCTGCCTCCGGTTGCGGTGTAAATGAGGTTTCAATGGCCGAGACGGAAGAAGGCGGGCTTATTATCGTATCTCGCGCGTGGCCGCCGTCGGAGTCCGCTCGCCGTGTAGCTTATTCTGCCGATGGTGGCGAGAGCTGGGGTGAGGTTGTGCCGCATACGGCGCTGCCGAGCCCGAATTGTCAGAATGGCTTGTTGCGTTATTCATTTGCCAAGGCCGACAGCAAAGGTGGTAAGAGCAGGTTGCTTTTCTCTTCGCCATCGTCGCGCAATCGTACGAACGGAATTGTAAAGATGAGCTATGATGACGGCAAGACCTGGCCGGTTCAAAAGGCTCTCGGTCCCGGTTCTTTTGCCTATTCTGTGCTTACTCGTGTTAAGCCCGGAGTGGTTGGTATTTTGTACGAAAGTGACGGCAAGATTCGCTTTACCACATTCAGCATAAAGTGGCTGACAAGTGATAAACAATCCGCCCCATTGAGAAGAAAGTAAGAGCTATCTACATAAAATGCAGCCCCGCTTCCTAGTGAAAGGAGCGGGGCTGTGTTTTTGTAAGAGTTTTGCACTTATAGCGTTTGCAGATAATTTACCATGGTGGTATTTTTCTGCCTTATGGCTATTTGCAACAGTGTCTCATGAGTGGCGGCTGAGCACACATTGGCAGGAGCGCCCTTTGCCAGAGCCATGCGTATGAGTTGCCAAAGTTGCTCTTGCGATGTGCCGGTTGTGCTTACCCGTTCTGCCAGTATTTCCATGGTCTCTCTCTGCGCTGTCAGAGGGGCGGATTTGTTGATTAGCGCTTTAAGCAGCTCGAAATGAGCCGGATTCTGAGCCAAGTAATTGGGGTCGGAGAATGAGTAATACGAGGTGACCCACCATGCGAAACAGTCCGGTTCTATGTTGTCGCCGGCTTGTTGAATAAGTACTTGCAGGCATTTGTCTTTATTCTGGCAAAGGGCGGTGATGATGCCGTTGCGCAGACTGGCTCCCTTGGCGATGTAGTTGCACATGGCCGGGATATCTTCACTTTTAATGGCGCCGATGAGCTGGGGGACGTATGCTGCCGGTTTCCGTTCTCTGAGTGCAGGTCGCGCATACTGCGAAAACTGGGGGCGCGACATTGTCAATTCATTCGCGATTTGTCGTATTGGTGAGGCGCAGAACGTGTGACGTGGTACTATTTGAGGAGCTGCGTTCATGGCAACGTATGATGTTGCCGGCAGCTGGGCATACGCCGTTGGAGCCATGCCGCCGCCGGGCAGGGGCTCCGATAGCTTGAGGTAGCTCAGATAGGCGTATTTGTTGATGGTCATGAAGTCAATGTAGGGGAAACGGTCGCACTTGGGGCGGCGGCTTCGCAATTCATTGGCTCTCTGTACATCGTCTGTTACTAATATCAGGCGATTGTTGCCCATGTTTTCCTGCTTCAGGTAGAGCTCACCCAGCAGGGCGTTGGTCTCGCTGAGGGTGGGGTCTGTCATGAGCACCTCTATCAATCTGCCGTACTCATGTAGCAAGGGGGCTATTATGCGCCGAATTTCCGTTGAGAGTGAATTGGTGATGATGCGTACTTTCTTACCCTGAGCCAGCAAGGGAGCTTTCAGGTGCATCAAAAAGGCGGGTAGGTTGACGTTTGTCAGTGCTGTGCTGTCCAAGTAAATGGGGCTTGCAGCTGTCATTTCTTCCAATCTTGTGCGCGCTTGGATATCCTTGCGCTGCTGCATGAGTGAAAAGCTGATGAGGTCGCCATCGTTCCACAGGGTCATGACTGCTGTGGAGGGTAGGGGTGTATTTTCGGCGTTCGGGCAAAAGTTCGCGATGTCGGCTGCGAGCTGTTGGTCGTGGGTGATGAGTAGTTGGCGTCGTTTGTTGTGATTGTAGAAGAAGTTACGAACAAACTCTCCATCGGCAGTGCCTTCTGCTACTTCACCGGGCTCAGTATTGATGTAATCGTGGTACTGTTCGTAGAGCTCCAGTGCTTTTTGGGCGGCTAGTTTCAGCGGTGCGCAGTTTCGTAGTTCGTTGAGGACACTCGCTGTTATTGATAGTTTGTGGCCGCTGCTTAGGATATGGGGGGCCGCTTGCTGCAGAAAGCTTCCCATCTCAGGCGACATCCAAGTACATGCGTCAACGTAGATGACATCATAGGCTGACAAGAGATGGTGATTATGTGTAGATGATGAATCTTTCACGTATTCTGAAAAAAACATGGTGCTTTCGGCGTTCTGTTGATAATGGAATGAAACGAAGAATCATTGATTGCTTTTTATATAAGACGCAATTTCTCTTCATTTGTTCGCCCTTATTGTAAACTTTGGTATAGCTGATGTCAATATATATTTGACTTCGAGCGGTTCGTTGGTGAAAAGAAAGACGGGCAAACCCTTGCAGGATTTGCCCGTTAGCAAGTTTTTATCAATAAGCTTACCCTGTTTACAGGCAGGATTTAAGCTTGGCGATGATGTTGTCCTTCGACGTGGCGCCGGTAATGCGATCCACCTCAGTGCCGTTTTTAATGAAGATGAGGGTGGGAATGTTTCGCACGCCGTAGCGTATGGCGAGCTCACCGGCCTCGTCTACATTCACTTTGCCTACTTTGGCAACACCGGCCATTTCCGTAGCCACCTGATCCACAATGGGGGAAATCATGCGGCAGGGACCACACCACGTTGCCCAGAAGTCAATCAGCACCGGTACGGGTGAATTGATTACCTCTGCTTCGAAATTGCTTTCTGTAATCTGTAATGCCATAGTTTTTATTTGATGTATTTGTGGCAAGTTTTGTTCAGCGGAAAATTACTCTTCCTCTTCAGCGTACTCGTCTTCGCTGCCGGAATCGGAGCTTTCCTCTTCCGAAGCCTCTTCTTCATCGGCGGAGCTGTCGCTGCTGTAGTCGGAGTCATCGCCACCTGCGGTGGGTGAACCGAATACGCGCTCGGAGTCAGTCACGCGACCGGGTACCTGATCGGTCTGGTACTGTTTGAAGCAGACCAAGCCCATGACGATGAGGGAAAGAATTGCCAGAACGATGATAATCGGACTGTCCTTCTTGGGCTCTTCGTCCTCTTCAGGCTGCTCAGTCTTCTTGTTGAAGCTGCCGGGCTTGCTGAAACCGGTGGGCTTAGTGAAACTTGCCGGTTTGCCGATAGGTCCGGTAGCGGAAGGTAAGTTTTTGGTCGGTTTGGTGGCCGGTTTCTCTTCCGTTGCTGCGGGGGCGGCAGGTGCAGCGGGGGCTGCCGGAGCTGCGGGGGCTGCCGGAGCGGCAGGTGCTGCAGGAGCACCGGGGCGTGTCGGGGCTACAGGTGCGCCAAGCGGAATGGTTGCGGCCGGACGCGGCGGTACGGGAGCACCGGGAGCCGTGGGGGCTGTGGGTGCAGCAGGGCGCGGAGGCACAGGAGCACCGGGAGCCGTGGGGGCAGCAGGGCGCGGAGGTACGGGAGCACCGGGAGTAACCGTGCGCGGCGGTACAGGGGCGCTAAGCGGAATCGTTGCAGTCGGGCGCGGCGGTACAGGAGCACCGGGAGCCGTGGGGGCTGTAGGCGGTGCAGCAGGGCGCGGCGGTACAGGGGCACCGGGAGCCGTGGGGGCTGTAGGCGGTGCGACAGGACGCGGCGGTACAGGGGCAACCGGACGGGGCGCAGCGGGAGGAACCGGTGCCGCAGGCGGTACCGGTCGTACAGTTGAAGGGGGCGGAGGAGGTGTGCTCATATCAGTCAGTAGAAATCTGAAACCGCAATGCGGGTTTCTTTTATATTGCACTTTTTTTTTATTATTGCAAGCGGAAAAAGCAGTCAGGTGGTATTTTTTTGTAATTTCTGCAAGATGGGGTGAAGAAATTGAGTCAAATGCAGTTATTTAGGCGCTTGTCTGTAGCGACTGTAGAGCGCAGGTTTTCCCTCCGGAGTGAGCGGTTCTTGCCACGAGTGGTCCGGGGTTGGTTTAATGGAACGCAAGAGCCAAAGACTTCTTTTGCAGTTTTGCTGGCTGTTATCTTGGTGTGGGGAGTGGATGGTCCATGTTCTGATGTTGTATTTGTCCTGTATGAGAGGTACATACCCTGTTTTTTGGGCAAGTTTGTCAGCATAAGAGAGAAGGGAGAATGCGCGCCCGAGGTTTCCTCGATTGAGTTCGTCCTGTCCCCACAGGAGTAGGTTTACGGTGTAGAAAGTAGCCCATGGGTTAAGACGGGAGTTGTCGGGGCCATCGCCGGGGTAGTAGGTTCGGAATGCGATTTCGGCATCTTGAAAGCGAGATTGCCTGGTAAGGGTTTGGGCAATCATGCTGGCAACGATGAGGTGCTTGGGGTTAGCGCGCAGGATGGTGTGTAACCCCTGTTCATAGGCCTTCCAATCCGGGCGTATGGATGGTTCCATTTCAATGTAGTAATCAGCAATGCGGTGGTGAGGGTATATGTTGATGACTTGCAGCAGGTAGTCGCGGCGCTGCTGAGTGTCTGCGCCCTGAGCAACCATCGCATCGTAGTGCCACTGAGCAAGCCAAGGTCGGTAAAGTTCGGTACTGAGTTTGCCCATGAATGCCGCAAGAGCCAAGCCGCCTGCGCAAATGAAAACTTTGCCGATGTTGCTCTCGGCTCGAACCTGTGTGGTCGGAATGGTGCTGTAGTATTTCCTGCGGCTGAACAGCGCAAGGGGCTTATGCGGGAAGGGGGAGACCAGTGTGCCGCAGGCAAATGCACCCATGGCGAGGAGCGCGGCGCTGTGCCACACATAGTCCGCTATGGCGGTCAAGCTCAGTGTAAGCAAGCACAGTAGTGCTATGGAGATACGCACACGTCGCTCCGGAGATACGGAGTCCTCGGCCAGTCCGCGAAACGCTGCTACTATGTGTAAGATGAGGATGAGGAGCATGAGCCCCAGGCCAATAAGGCCGTAGTCTGCCCAAGCTTGAATATACTCATTGTGAGCGTAGTTAACAAGGTGATAGTGGTTGCAGGCGGTGATGGATTGCCAAGTGCTACCGGCAGGGCCATAACCGTATAGCGGAGCCTGTTGCGCGATGGAGTTAATCCATTCCCACATAGCGAATCTCTCGTGAGAGTCGATATTGGTGATGTATGGCAGCAAGGTGTAGCCGAAGAAAAGGTCGTAGAGCGCGATGAGAATAGCCACCAATAGCAACATGCCGGTGCTGATCATGACGATGCCCAGCGGTCGCCCGGAGTACAGCCGCTGTATAAACCACATCAGCCAGCCTATAATCAGCACAATCGGCAGTATGGCGTGGGGTACTCGTGTGTTGCAGTAGAAGCTGCCGACAATGGAGCCTGTCGCCAGCAATATCTGCAATATGGAGCTCAGGTTGTACTCACCTCGCCATAAGCAGCGCCACAGCAATAGGCCGCCGCCGAGTACCAGGAACAGACCGGCAAAGTTTTTATATGCAAACAGGGTTATATTGCGTGAGTTCGGGCCGAGCGGGCCTATATCGACTCGGCCAATCAGCTTGAGGCTTATATTGGGGTCGCGCAATAGCCACAGGCAGAGTAGGTTGAGCAGTAGTGCAACTCCTATTGTTACGGCTAATCCCCGACTGCTGTTTGTTTGTCCGCAGTAGATGCCGGCCAGATAGTAGATGAATGCAAAACATATCAACCCGCAGTCAGTCAGGTTATCCGTTAGCGAAAAACCATGCAGGGCACGCACCAGAAAGTATACCCCCGCTCCCAAACTCACCCATGCAGTAAGCGGCAGACGTACTACTTTGTACCCTCGCAGAATGCAGAGTACAGTGGCGATGATGACACCAACAAACCCCCACAGAAAGGGGGTGGCTGTGCAGGCGTTTGAGTCCACCGCCGACATGGCGGTTATCCACATGGCCACCATGGCAATGCCTATGGCAAAACCCGGGTAACTTTCGGTTAAACGACGTATGGGGGTACCGGTAGGATTTGCCATGGTTTTCAGTAGTTATGGTTAGGTTGATATAGGAAACCCTGACTACTGTGCCGGGGGTGGCTCATGTGGATAATGTTGTACAGTCTATGCACTTCCGGTATGATGTTCATACCTGACATTTTGCCTGTCGCGGCGCCGACTGTCAAGCGCAATGCGTGTAATATGAACAGGCTCGGAAATCAGCGGCTCAGAACTTAAATACGCCCTGAAGCTGAAATATGAACTCGCCGCTGCGGTCAGTTTGATGCACCGGGTTGAAAATGTATTGAATGTCAGGCTGCAGGAAGAAAGTGGGTGTGAGTTGGACAACTGCGCTGAGTTCAAGCCCATATTCGTCTTTGTGGCTGTGCGATGATTGCGCGGCGCGTTCCCAAAGAAAGCCGAAAGCAATCTGGTCGTTGTTGGCGGCACTGCCCCAGCCACTGCTGCTGAAGGGAGCCTGCAAAACCAAGCCGGCGGTGGCTGCCGCGCGTACATCGCTCACGGTTGCGGCATCGGTATCCATTATACCGCAGCGCGAGAAAAAGCCGAGTTGTGAACCATGGCCGAGTTGTTGTTGAATGTTGATGGCAGCGCCGTAACCACTCTTGCCTTTGTAGCGTGTAAAGGTGTATTGCAGTCGGTAGGTGCCTTCACCCAATCCCAGAAAGTCCTCCGTTATAAAACCAAGCTCTGCGAGATGAACCCAAGCGTTGGAGCTGATGTAGCGGAAGGGCGAGTGGTTAATTTCAGCATTGCACCCGGTTGTCGTATACATGGCATAAAAATTTTTACAGGGTTGCCAAGCGGTCAGGTACCCCCAGTTGGCCCATTCGAGAGGTAAGCAAGGGTTGGAGCCAAAGGCGGAGTTGGTCAGGTTGCCGTTCCAGCTGCCGGCGTAGATATTCTGGTCTAGGTAGCTGGAGGTGTCGATGGTGCCAATCATGCCTACCCATTTACCGTTGAATGCACTGTACCCCAGCGCGAGGTGTGGTATATACACACCGTTTCCGCCGCGCAGGCTGCCCTGTGGGTTACTTAAACTGCCTATGGTATTTTGAGCGCTGCTTTTGCGCTCGTTGAAATTGAGCCCTTGTCCCCAGTCGGCCTCGATGCTCAGGAATAAACCTTGGCTGTTGTCGCGTTTCTTGAGTAGGTACCAAGTGCCGGAGAATGAGTTGTTGGTCGACACAAAGTCATTGCGTCCGCCTCGTGAAGTCGGCGCTATGCCTGTATAGTTTGCGCTCAGAGTCAGGTCGTATTGCAGACCGATGCGTGACAGGCGGGTTTTGATATGTTGAGCTGCAGTAGATAAACTATCGTGCTCTATCATATTGCAGGGTTGCACACAGGTGTTGCCGGGCACGAATATGGAGTCGAGGTACGGCGCGAAGTGTTGCGGTGTGGAGGGGAAAAACTCCCAGCCGGTGATGAATTCTTTTTCGGCAGACTGATAACTGCGCTCGAGAATTTCGGCCAAGGTTGAGATACCCGGGTGTCGTTTCGGGTGCTGTTCATCGGCTCTCATGGCTGATTGCAAGCTGCCTGTGTGTCGCGCATCCATAGTATAGACTTTGCGGCCATAGGCAGTATCCAGATATCCGGAGGGGGTATCTTGGGCGGCGGTACTCAGTGCTGCTACAATTAGCAGGGTAGCGGGAATGGTGGTTTTCATGGTCACGAAATGTGACATCGCGGCACTTGCTGCTGTTTGATAACAGTTGGCGCGCGTTAATCAGATTTCTGTGAGCAAATCGCGGATGAATAACTCGATATCCGCCGGGGTGTAAAGAGCGCGCCCCAGTATTCGGGGGCGGGTGAAGAGTGAGCCTTCGAATGTGGTTTCGGCAGCTCTCTGCAAGGCTGTCAGCGTGGCAGCGCGGTGGCGGTAGAGCTGGTGCAGGTGGGCGGGTTGGCAGTCGAGGTAGATTTGCAGCTGCGCTGCGGCTGGTGCCGCCGGCGCCAAGCAAAGGATGAAGCTCGGGGCAAAGGGGGTGCCGGTGCTGAGTTCGTGCAGGCGGACATCGCCATGGTTGGGTATAAGCCACATGCTGCGGTAGTGCTCTCGAAGTTGTGAGCCGGCACTCAGTAGGGCTTGCAGCAGGGGGAGCTCAGCGGGAGTGGGGGCGCAGGTGCTGCGTGCATACCATTCCGCCGCTGCGAATGGTGCGCCGATTGTGGCATCTTCACCGGGCTCGTAGTGGCGCTGAATGGTGCGGTCTTGTACGAGCTCGCTGATAGGGGCTGAATTCAGAACTTGCTTACCGATATAGCGTTGCACCGGGCGGGGAAGCTGTGGTTCGAGCTGTTGCAGGGCACACCGGGCGATATGGAGCCGCTGTTGCGGACTGAGCGGGGTTCGGGCTGTGCAGCCGTCTATAGTCACACTCAATCCGGCGAGGTAGTGAGGGCTTTCGATGAACTCGCGCAGCGATTTCAGTTCCGGGAATACTTGCTGCAGATTATCGAAGCGGTAGTTTTCGCAGCGGTTCACTGCGGCGCGCAGTAGGTGCTGTCCCAGGCTTGCCAGCGGTAGTGTGCAGCGCCCCTTGCGGAGTTGTAGGGTGGTGCAAAGCGGCTCGTGCAGGCGCTCGGCCAAGGGGGCGGTGTCGGTGGTGGTCTGTTGTTCGCGGCGGTTGAAGTACAGGCGGCCGGTGCGATAGAACTCACTATTGCAGAACTCGGGTTTGAGTGCAGTCTGCACGGTAATGGTACCTTGCGGCAACAGTCCGCTATGCACGAGGGCGGAGTTGAGTTCCTGCACATAGCTGCTGTTAGAGGCACTGTGGTAGTGAAGTGTCTCGAGCAGGCGCAGTGGGTTTGCGTAATCGTTGTCGTATTTGCGCTGTCCTGTGGGGGCGTGAGGTGCACTGCGGTCGGTAAAGGGTAGGTAGCGCGCACCTCGCCCTATGAGCTGAGCCTCTGCCACGGTTTTGCTGCCGGGCTTACCGCTGCTGCCGGCTTTCGTGTCGTAAAGCCTTACGATGTCGCAGAGGTTGAGTACATCCCACCCTTCGTTGAGCATATCAACGGCGAATATGGCTCGAATCTTGTTGGCGGGTGATTCGAGACTGTTGAGCAACAGTTGCTTGTCGGGGGTGATTTCGGTGTTGTCCACCAGCAGTAATTTCTCTTCCGAAAAGTCCTCCTGTAATTCAGCGATAAGGTTTTCGAGAGAATACCCGGTAGCCTCCAAATGTTCAAAAATAGCCGCAGTGTCTCCCGTGGCGGAGCGGCGCAGTTGCTCTAGTTCATTCGCTGTCAGAGCTCGCAGAGCCGCGCTGAAATCGCGGTAAAAAGCGGCGTTTTCTTTGATGAGGCGCGATTTGAAGAGGATGACCGGCTTGCATTCCAACCCAATCCCGGCGAAGAGTTTGCGCTTGTATTGGCTGAGCAGGGTTGCCAGTAGCGCCCGCTGCATGGGGGGCAGGGCACTTTGCTGCAAGGATATGTTTTTGGAGTAGCCGTCTTGGCGAAAACGGCGTAGCGAATAGTCGAAGAGCAGCTTGTTGCGGTACTTTTCGGCCAGGTTGCGGTTGTCAAAATCTATGGTAGCCGAAAACTCCAGCATCACGTTGGGCAGAGCGGAGCCGGTATCGGCATTGAATAATCGCAGGGCGGTGTTTTCGTAGCTTGGTTCGAAGTCAGGTTCGTCGAATGCGAGCTCGAGCTGCTGCGGGGTGAGATTGTGGGGTGCGCGGTTTTTGCGGGTGGCGGCGTTGATATGGTGAGCTTCGTCTGAGATGAAGACGATGCTCTGCTGGGCGAAATCCTCGTAGCCGCAGCAGCCTTCGCGCGCGGTATTCAGGTCACTGTGAAGTTTTTGAATGGTGGTCAGGCACAGGTTGATGCAGTCGGGCTGCGATTCTCGAAAGTTGCTGACCGAGCGCACTTGCACCCGTTGCCCATTCAGCTCGATGACCGGGGCAAACAGGTATTTCCCGGAGGTTGGGTTCAGGAAGTTTTCGCGTGTTTTTTCGATAATGTTGGTTGAATTGACGAAAAACAGGAAATTGCGGTAGCCCTGTGTGTAGAGGTGTAGCATGAGCCCGGCCATAATCAGCGTTTTGCCGCTGCCGGTTGCCATGTGAAAGAGCAGGTGGTGCAGGGCGGCCGGGTCTTGCCCATAGCGCTGCCAGTAGCGAAGCCATGCAGCAAAACAGTCTGCCTGATAGGGGCGCAGAGCCAGTGCCGGGTTCAACCCGGCGGTGATGGCTACGGGGAGTTCCGGCAGCGCTGGTGAGATACTGCTCATGCTTGCCCGGTGCCGTAGAATGTGCTGTTGAGAGCCCTGTCGAGCGGGCTCAGTCGGAACTCATCGCTCCCTGCTTCACTGAGTGGTACATAGAGCATGTTTTTGTCTAAACATTCGACCAGCAGCGCCTTTTGCTGAGCTAACGGCAGTTCGCATTTGCCTATGGTCTCGATAAGTGCCTGTTCATTCACTTGCCAGTTCAGGTAGCCGTGGCGGCTTATGGCTGTGAGTATGGGTACGAGTTCATCTGCCGTGGTAGCTGCTGCTATGGCCTGCATGTAATGGCTGTTGGCTGCGGCAAGTTCGCAGTAGATGGGGGAGTTGTCGCGGAATCGGCGGTGCATGATAGCTACCGTGTCTTCCAGTTGTTCCACAAGTATGTAGCGGCGGTTCAGGTAGCTTGCTACATAGCCTGTAGTGCCGCTGCCGGCAAAGAAATCGAGCACCCAATCGCCCTCGTTCGTGCCTTGGCGTATGAGCCGCTCCATGAGCTTGTAGGGTTTCTCGGTCATGTAACCGGTACGTTGCACTCCATCTACCTTTATACGGGCTGCCACGGCGGCTTTGAACCAATCGGCATCGTTGATTTTCTTTTGTTCATCGCTCAGGCGGCGAATTTCATCTGCCAAATCTTCGGGGGTATGGAATAGTTCCCACCAGTCTTCGGGAATTTTGCCTTTTTCGCTGTAGCTGCTGCTGACGTTGGCGCTCATTTCGCCCTTGAATCCGCCGGCGTGTACCTCGGAGCGCAGTCGGATGTCGTTGCCATTGAATACCCACTCATTGGGATTGCGCGAGTACCAAAGTATGGTGTCGTGCTTGCGGTTGAGTTGTTTCATGCCGGGGGAGCCGGGGCCGGTGTAGCACCATATAATCTCGTTGCGGAAGCAATCGCGGCCGAAAATTTCGTCCATGAGCACTTTGCAGTAGTGCGCCTCGTTCCAGTCGAGCTGCACATAGATGCTGCCGTCCGCTGTAAGTAACTCGCGCGCAATTTCGAGGCGGTTGCGCATGAAGGTCAGCCAAGTGCTGTGGTTGAAGGTATCGTTGTAGCCGAAACTGTCGCCCCCCGTATTGTAAGGCGGGTCAATGTAAATCATTTTCACCTGTCCGGCATAGCGCTTGCGCAAGCTGTAGAGCGCCAGCAGATTGTTGCCTCGTATGATGTAGTTGTCGCTCTCGTGTAATTCGTTGGCGGGTTGTACCCCCTCAGCGGTTACGCGGTGAAAGTTGCAGAGTGCTTTCGGTTCGGTCAGGCGGTTAATTTCATCGGGGGCCAGAGTTTCGTTCCAGAATATCTCTTGCTGCCGAGCTTCTTCGCGGGTTTGGCCGCCTTCGAGCAGGCAGTCTTTATAGGGCCAGCTGAGCACTACCTGTCGCCGCTCGGCGAGCATGTCGCCCGTGCCGTCTGCCAAGCCGATGCTGTTGCGGTATGCCGTGTAGCTGTCGGGAAGAAAGTTTTTGTTGGCTACGAAACGCAGGAATTTTACCTTGTCAAATACCTGAACACCCTCCACCGAAGTAAAGAAGTAGTTGCGCAGTTCATTGTGCCCCAGCAACAGGCGCAGTAATTCGGGGCGTAGCTCCATGGCTGCTGCCGCAATGGTATTGCGAATCAGCACCCCCTCATTCGTGCAGAACCCCGGCGCGCGCCGCAGCAGTTGCTCCAATTCCCTGAATAGTTCCCTGTTGTTCATTCCGGCTCTGCAATGTGTTGATGGCTCGTTTTTAGCATATTCAGGCCGCTAAGTCAAGCCGGCACTCTGTTTTCCTGTTACCATTGATGGCTCCCTTCGTGCATGCCGAATGCGGCACGATGGTGGTGAATTTCGGGTTTATTCCTGCCGATGAGGCAGACCTCGATGATGTCGAAACGAGTGGGGATGTCATCCCGGCGCAGTAGGTGGAGCCAGTTGCGCAGTCCATGGCGCAGTAGCTCACGCTTGCGGCGGTTGACTGCGCGCATGGGGGCTCCGCTTGCCGGGGAGGCTGAGCTTTTAACCTCGCAGGCTACGAGTACATCGCCCTCGCGGCATACAATATCGAGCTCGCCGCGCCTACCGTACCGAAAATTGCGATAGAGTATTTTCAGGCCTTGTGCGCGCAGGTAGGACTCCGCCACCAATTCGCCGTACTCGCCCAGGTAGGCGCGCTCGGGCGGGCTGTCAGAGCCCCAAGGGCAGCTCCATCTGTGCAACAGGTGCAAACGAGCGGCGATGGTGTGGCGTAATTCCATATTGTTTAATGGCTTGCAGGTGGGCTTTTGTTCCGTAGCCGGCGTGGCGCTCAAAGCCGTATTGCGGGTACTTGGCGGCTAAGTCACACATGTAGCGGTCGCGTGTGACCTTGGCCAGTACACTGGCTGCGGCTATGCTCAGGCTGCGGGCATCGCCCTTCACGAGGTTGGTTGAGGGTAAGGGGAACCCCGGGACGGCCAGCCCGTCTATCAGGCAGAAATCGGGCAGCGGTTCCAGTCCTTGCGCTGCGCGAGCCATGGCCAAGTGAGTGGCGCGCAGAATGTTGAGCTCATCTATTTCTGCCACGGTAGCGGTTGCTATGCTCTTGTGTACCTGTGGGTCGGCCATGAGGTGCTCGAAAAGTTGCTCTCGGCGTCGTGCCGTGAGTTTCTTGGAATCATTGAGCCCCGGCAGCTCGTAGCCTGTGGGCAGTACAACTGCTGCTGCTACCACCGGGCCGGCCAGCGGGCCTCGCCCGGCTTCGTCTATACCGCACACCCGAGCAAAACCATCAGCCTGAGCTGTGATTTCTGCGCTCAAATCCGGTGCCGGGGGCAGGGTAAATTGCTGTTTGGCTCTCATTGTTGTGTTTTTTGTTGGCGGTATTCGTTGCGGGCTTTGCGCACTTGCTGCATGAGGGACTCCGGCAGTTCTGCACCGGATTTAAGGCCGTAGAGGATTTCGATATCTTGCAGATATCGGCTCATGTGGGTATCCGGTCCCGGTTTTTCTTGGCGAAGCAGGCGCATGGTTTCCAGGTAGGCGGTAAAGCCTTCACGGTGACTTTTTTCGCCGAGGTGCGTGATTTCGTACCAGTCGAGGTAGTCGCGCGCACGCAGTGAGGTGGTGATATAGGCCTCTCTGAGTTCGCGCAGCGGCCCGAGTATGTTTTGCACATCGTCAGCTGTGGCTCCTTGCAACAGTTCGCTGTAGGCGCGGCAATACTCGGCGATAATAGCGCGGTACCCCGGGAAACAATGCAGGTTGAGCGCCATGAGCCGATCAATGAGCGGGGGAATTTGGGCTCTCCACTCGGGTAATGCCAGCAGTCCGTACACGTTGTCTGCACTCAGCTGGCGTGGTAGTTGGGTTTCTTTCTCGTATGTCAGAATTGTCAGAGCCTCGTTGAGCTGCTTTTCCGTTTCCATGGGTGTAAGCATTTCCGTTGCCGGAGCTTTCGAGAGGTTGGCGAGTTCGAGTGCCCACCACTTGCTGAGCATCGTGGCATCGATTCCCAGCTCATGGAAATGCGAGGTTATGATTTCGCGGGGGGAGCCGTCGGCGAGCGCGGATTCGGCTATCAACTCGCGCAATTGTGCCGGACCGCCCTCGCGGTGCAGCAGGCACATGATGAGCACACCGCAAGATACATCGTACACCTGCCGCGAGCTTGCATCCAACCCAGCTACGTTGGTCGTGCTCACAATCTCTTCGGGGGTTAGCATGTCGGCGCGTTCAAAGAGACTGCGGTAGAGGCGGCGGTCGCCCTTACCGCTACGCCAGAGTACGGCTTGCTGTATGCCGGTTATGAGCCACTGCGGTATGTTGACGCTGTCGGGCAGGGCATCTGCTCGCTGGTTGCACAGGGCTCGCTCGAAAAGGGTCATGGTGATGATGGCATTGGTAAGTCGTTCCACGTTAATGCCGCCACCCGGGTATATGCGAATCTGAAAATTGGGCTCACCGCCGATAATGCTGATGCGCGTGCGGATAGGTTTGGGCTCGGCCGGGTCTGTCGAGTTGCCAATCAGGCGTATGGATATACCATATTTCCATGTTGTATCAATTCCCAGCAGTCGGCATACCGAGCCGCGCACTTCATCCGCCTTCGTTGCAATTGCACCCATGCGCAAAGAATCACCGCCACTCACGGAGAACATGCGCGATTGCGATACCACATGTTCATCGGGTTCTTGCAGGGCTGTTTTGCTTTGCCTGAGTTCGGCGCGCGTGGGGTCGGGCTGTGTGGTGGCGCCACTTTGCCCGGGGGCTGCTGTTGTAGGCGTATCTTGCGCCGGGGCTGTCAGACCTACCAGCGCCAGCAGGGTAAACACTGTTACTCTTCTCGGCATGCCACTGATTCTACCATATTTGCTTGTTGCCTGCAAATGACAATCGCGCCTTAGCCTTATTTTTTTGAGTTTTTTTTATAAATTTTGCTTGACATCTGCTCGCTCTGTGGTAATATTCCCCCGTTGCCAGTCGACAACACATCTAAAGGTCCCCATCGTCTAGGGGTTAGGACATATGATTCTCAGTCATAGAACCGCGGTTCGAATCCGCGTGGGGATGTGAAAAGGAAGCTCCGAGGTGAAAACCCCGGAGCTTTTTTTGTAAAATAGGGTAAATGGCTTGCTTGGCGGGCACGGGGGTGGTATAGTAGGGGTATGGATTTATCTGCGTTTCGAGAGGAATATCTGAAGGATACCCTGCATCGCCGGGATTTGGCGGATTCGCCGTTCGAGCAATTTGACCGCTGGTTTAAGCAGGCGTTACAGGCCGAGGTGCCTGAGCCGAATGCTATCAGCATAGCTACAGCAACGCCGGATGGTCGCCCTTCCTTGCGTACGGTGTTGTTGAAATACTACGACAATCGAGGTTACGTTTTTTTCACTAACTACACTAGCCGCAAGGCGCGCGAGCTGGACAGCAACCCCGAAATCTGTATGTTGTTGCCTTGGGTTACGCTGGAGCGCCAGATTATTGTTTACGGCCGGGCGGAGAAGATTTCGCGTGCCGAAACGCTCAAATATTTCCTTTCACGCCCGCGCGAGAGCCAGCTGGGGGCTTGGGTGTCGCACCAAAGCCAAGTGATATCCACCCGCAAGTTGCTGATGATGAAATTGCAGGAGCTTAAGCGCAAGTTCTCCGAAGGGCAGGTGCCGCTGCCGGATTTCTGGGGTGGCTATCGCATAGTGCCCCACCATGTTGAGTTCTGGCAAGGTGGCCCCGGTCGCGTGCACGACCGGTTTATGTACACCTTGCAGGAGGACGGAACTTGGGGTATAGAGCGCTTGCAGCCCTGAGTTTAATAATCGGTTGGTTTGCCGCCGCGCTGCTTCAGGCCGTTGTACATGTTGGAGTACATGATTTTGCCCTGTCGTGTATTGCGACCGCTTTCAACCCAGCTGGGTACGTAGTCATTCCACTTCTTGCCACTCTTTATGAGAGCCCAGTGCTCGACGGGGTAAGTGTGCTCCTCGGGGTATATCCAACTGAGCAAGTTGGTGGTGCTGGGACGGTCTTCCCAGTTCTCGTCCGCGAGCTCAGCTTGGGTATAGGTTGAAAGTCTGCCGTTGCGGCGCCAAGCGTCGAGTGTGACAGCCTGCGGCCAGCTGCTGCCGACGGCGCAGACGTAAACACAGTTGTGCTCCGAGCCTTCACCACGGTCGCGCACATTGCAGCCCAGTGTGAAGTATTGGAGCTTGCGGCGGCGCAGTTCGCGGTACATATCGTGCTGGTAGTGCCAGCAGAGCCCGCGCTCGCGGATGTTGAAGGGGGCGTTGACTAAGCGGTTGTTCATCCAAGCCGGCCAGAGCAGGGGATTGTACAATCGCGCTATGCTCACGGCTGCTTTTTGGGCTGTATCCGCGAGCCAAGCAGCCTCTTTTTGAGCTGCCGGTAGATTGCGCTGCTCTGCAGGCAGCAGCGCCAGTAAATCATCTGTAAGCTCGGTGCGCTGGGCTACTACCGGTGCAGTGGTAACATATTGTGGTAGCGGTGCGCGTTGGCAGGAGGGCAGTAGCACTGCAGCAGCAAATGCAAGGCTGAGTGTCGCCAGAGCCGAGGTGATATCAGATTCCAGGTTTGTGGAGAGAATTCGTGCCATTTTGTGCGCGGCATTCTGGCACAGCTCTCTGAAATTTGCAAGTGGAAATTATGCCAGTCATGACACTGACTTGGGCAAGCCGGCTCCTCCCTGATTGGTGGTTAATAGGTCGTAGGTTTATCCGGGTGTTCTTCTCTTCCTTTGAGGATATTTTCGTACATGCGGCTGTATTGAGCAGAGCAACGTGCGTAGTTAGAAGAGGAGATGAGGTAGCGCCCATTGTCGCAGCGCACACTGAACCAGTGTTCTGTGGGGTAGGTATGGCCTTCGAAGTAAGTTTGGGCGAGCATGTCGCAGATTTCGGGCAGGTCTGCCCAGTCATCTTGATTCAGCTCGGCGGCGTGGTCTGTTTTCAGGCGTCCGTTCCACATCCAGGCATCCAGCACGATGGCCTGGGGCCAAAAACCGTTGGCTGCGGCAAGGTATACGCAGTTGTGCTCGGTGAGCTTGGTGTGGTCGCGCACACAGCAGCCCACGCGGAAGTAGCTGAGCTTGCGGCGGCGCAGTTCGCGGTACATGTCGTGCTGGTAGTGCCAGCAGAGCCCTCGGTCTTGCAGGTAAGCGTTGACGAGTGCATTGCCGGCCCAGCCGGGGAAATTGGAGTCGTTCACTCGTGCTATGGCGGCAGCTGCCTGATAGGCGGTATCGGCCAACCAAGCGGCCTCGGCCTGAGCTGCCGGTAATTTGCGTTGATTCTCCGGGAGCAGTTGCAGCAGGTTTTGCTGCAGGGTACTGCGGCGCTGTGTTACCAGCTGGGTGTAGGGGTATTGCGGTGGTGGTGGATAGCAACCGAGCAGCATCAGTGCCAGTGCTGCTGTAGCGGCGCGGAGCAGGTGGTGCCGTGTGGTAGCTTTGGCCATAGCGGTGTAGGGTGGTCAACTGTGGCGGGTGATTTCGAGTGCCCGCACCATGCACTGGTTGAGCTCACCGTTGGTATTAGTGCAAGTGGCAGGGTTGTAGCGCAGCGAGAAGTTGTGTCTTCCGCTCTTAAGTTGCACGGTAATGGGGGCGGTCAGGCTGTAGTGCTCCCAGTTGCCGGCTTCGGTATTATGGGGCAGGGGTACTATGGCGACTGGCTCGCCGTCCACTAACAGCTCGCGCAGAGCGCAACTGTCGCCATCGCGGAGCGAGGCGGTTGCATTGCAATATTGAAGTCGCAACTGATAGGTGCCCGTTGCCAAGGTGGCAGCGCCGTAGTTGAGCAACGCGGTGCATGGTTTGGTGTCCAACCAAGCCTGATTGCCTTCTACGCTGTATTCCGCATTTTCGCCCACGCTGAGGGGCTGCAGGGTGTGGCGGTTGCCCTCGGGGCAGCTGAGCCATGGCTTGCTCAGGCAACCGGCGTTGGCGGTACTTACGGCCTGCACTCGGTATTCCGTGCAGAAGCCGGAGGGGCGGGTGATGGCAAAGCTGCAGTCGGGAGTAGCACCCAGTGCTGAGCCGTTGGCGAAGATGTAGTAGCTGGTGGCTCCGGGGACGGGGTGCCAGCGCAGTAGTCCGGGGGTGGGTGAATCCCACACCGGTTCCGGCAGGTCTTCATGCGCGGCAGGAAAATCGCAGTCCGGTTCTTCGGCATCATCGGGCAAGAGCTCGATTTCCACTTGCAGTTTCCCCTTGGTATCCAACGGCAGTATGGGGGTGGTGGGCTTGCCGTTCACTCGTACCGTGCATATATTGGTGCCGTAGCCATTGATGCGAACATCGAGCACCATGTCGCGTATTCGAAGCCCGGTCAGCCAGTGGCTGCCGGCAAAGCCTCGGGGAACACAGGGGGTGAATACCAAGCTGTCGTGCTCGTAGTGTATGCCGAAGAGCCCGTAGTAGAAGAGCCCCAGCATGCCGGCTACACTCCAGAGTTGACGGTCGGAGTTGAGCAGGGTGCCACTGCTTTCCCCACTTTCTGCGTGGAAGTTTTCTTTGTTGGTGCCGAAGGCGAGCGCCGCGCGCAGAATGCTTGCCATGGAGAATGCGGCACCGGCCGGGTCGCGCAGCTCGGCATGAGCCAGCATGACAAAAGCCTCCTCAAACGGCCAGACGGCTCGATTGTGGTAGGCTTCCGGGCGGGCGGATTTGTAAGGTGTGAAGACCGGGGTTCCCCATGGGCTGCTGTGCAGGGTAGCCATAGCGCGCTCGGAGTGGTCGCCGGCCAGGCCACAGAGTACGGCCAGTGCATTTGCCAAGGCGTCTGTGCGTTCATCGGGGCAGCCGTCAGCAGTGCGCACCATGGCGTATTGGCTGTTGGCCTTGCTCCAGAAGGTCTGCTCGATAGCAGCGCTCAGTTCTGCTGCTCTGTTTTTGTAGATAGCAGCCTCGGTCGGTTGCTCCAGCTCGGTGAGCATGCGCGCAACGATGAGGTTGGCCATGTAGTGCAGTACGTTGGTGCCGAATGCATAGGCCGCACCGATGTCTGCCGGTGTCATCCAGTCCGGGTAGCTTTGCTCACGCCAGTCGATGAATGAGGTTTCTCCGGGGCGCAAGGGGGTATGGTCGGGGAACATGGCGTCATCCTGAGCCAAGGTGGCGCGGATGACACCACAGCTGTACTCCAGCCACTCGAGGTCTCCCTGCGATTGGTACAGGCTCCATGCACCCATGGCCCAGACTACGCGGTCGGTGGATATTGGCCAGCCGCCACCGGTGCCGGTATCTTGCAATATCACACCGTTGCGCACGCGCGATTGCAGGCTGGTGCGCACCTCTGCCGGGCTGGCCAGTGCGGCGCCCAGTGCGGCGCTGTAGGCTATATCGCGAGTCCAAACACTGCTCCAGTTGGCGCCGGCGAGCATGTGGCCATCCGGGCGTATGTTTGCCAGTAGCTCGTTGATTGCCATGTTGTACATGGCAGTGAGCACGGGTATGCTGCTACGCATACCGGTGTACCCTGCAGGAACCGGGGGAATGTTTACTTCGCACTCTTCCCCGCCCTCACGGGCGATGATGAGTTTGCTTACCCCCTCCAGCCGGGCGGACAGACCCTCTTGCTGCAGCCCATTCGAGGTCAGTCGATAGGCGACATTTTCAAAGAGAATCTGTTCTTTTGCTACGGCCATGGAGGGAGTGTTTTTTGTTTTTTTACAGGATTGCACCGGGGGTGTAGCCCACACCGGCGGGGAACTTATCGGCCAGTTCGGCAACCATGGCGCAGAAGGCGTCCACCTGGTCGCCGGCCATGCCGGTATCGCCGGCGTTGGCGTCATAAATCTGCTGAATCTCTTCGCGGCTGAGCTTCAGGCGGCCATCGGCGCCCAAGCGGTCGAGCAGGTCGTTGGTGGCGATGGTACCGCTGCGCAATTCGTCGGATACGGCCACGGCGTGCTCTTTGATAACCTCGTGAGCCTCTTCACGGCCTACACCGCGCTTCACTGCTGCCATCATGATGGTGGTGGTCATCAGGAAGGGCAGGTAGCGGTTAAGCTCGGTCTGAATAACCGGTTTGTAGATTCCCATCTGATCCATGACCGTCAGGAAGGTTTCGAACAGGCCGTCTGCTGCCATGAAGGCGTCCGGCAGTACGCAGCGACGAACAACAGAGCAGGATACGTCGCCCTCGTTCCACTGGTCGCCAACGATGCCGCCAATCATGCTCAGGTGGCCTTTCAGAATGGCGTGGAAACCATTGACGCGCTCGCAGGAGCGGGGGTTTTGCTTGTGCGGCATGGCGCTGGAGCCGGTTTGTCCCTTAGCGAAGCCCTCGGTGCAGAGCTCGTGGCCGACCATCAGACGCCAGGTTTTGCAGAAGCTGCTCGGGGCGCAGGAGAGGCCTACCAGACCGGAGATGATTTCAAAGTCGAGGGAGCGGGGGTAAACCTGACCGACGTTCATCCACTTGGTGGAGATGCCGAGGTGAGCGCAGATGCGCCCTTCGAGTTCGCGCACAGTTTCGGGGTTTTTGCCGAAGAGGGAGAGCTGGTCGAGCTGGGTGCCGACTGCGCCTTTGAGACCGCGCACACGGTAGCGCTCCATCATGCTGACCCATGCCCAAGTCCAGTGCACCAGTTCTTCGCCGAACATGGCTACGCGCTTGCCCATGGTGGCAGCCTGCGCTGCTACATTGTGGGTGCGGGCGGCAAATACTACATCGCGCCAATCAGCGGCATGGCGGCTCATGCGGTCGAGCACTGCTACTGCTTTGTCGCGGATAATCTGCATGCTGCGCCATACCTGCAACTGTTCCACGTTTTCGGTGAGGTCGCGGCTGGTCATGCCCTTGTGGATGTGCTGGTGCCCTGCCAAGTCGCAGAATTCCTCGATACGGGCTTTCACATCGTGGCGGGTGATTCGCTCGCGGTTGTTGATACTTTCGATATTTACGCTGCTCTTTACGCGCTCGTAGGCGTCAATTGCTTCTTGCGGGATATCCAGCCCAAGGTCTTTCTGAGCTTTCATCACGGCAATCCAGAATTCGCGCTCCAGTACAATGCGGCCCTCTGCGGACCAGATGGACTTCATCGCATCGGACGCGTAGCGCCCTGCCAGTACGTTAGGTATAGCGTTCATAATTTGTTTGTATCGGTGAGCGGTCAGTATAGCATGCCAAATGCGGGTTGGCAAGTGTAAAAAACACGCAGCCTTTCGGGCTGCGTGTGTGGGTGAATTCTTATAAGTGGTTTGAGTCAGCGAGAGCTGATTAATTGACTGTGAACTCTAACGCCACCGGCGGATGTTATGGTGTCGTCATTTTGCTGTTCCTCGGGAGTAGGCTGTTGCTGGTCGGCGGGGGTGGGTGCCTGCTCTTGTTCGGCGGGTGCCGGTTGCTGCTGTTCAGCGGGTGCCGGTTGTTGTTGGTCAGCGGGTGTTGTCAGTTGCTCTGCAGGAGTAGGCTGCTGCTGGTCAACAGGTGTTGCAGCCGGCTGTGGCTTAGTGGGTTCAGCTTGTTGTTGTTTGGTGGTTGTCTGTTGGTCACTCGTCCCTACAAAGGTGGGGTAGCAGGCCTCTACATCCTGTGTGATGGTTACTCGAGTGCGACCGGTCGCCGTGATGCCGAAAAGTTCGCGTGCCATGCGCCCGGGGGTGCGTATGCAGCCGTGCGAGAGTACACGCCCCGCGCGCACCTTGCCGGTGTGCATGCCTATGCCGGAGCTTGTGAGGCGCTGCCAGTTGGGCATGGGGGAGCCGATGAATTGGCCGCCCTCAGGTACAGTGTCGATGGTTGAGTTGGCATCTCTGACTACGCATTTGCCGTCGGCATCGACTATTCTGCCCCATGTGCGGGAGCTGTATTCACGTTTTTTCTCGATTACGCGGAACGAGCCGGTAGGAGTGGGGTGGTCGCTTACCCCGGTGGAAACAGGCCAATCAGCTGCCACTTTGCCGTTCACATACAAGCGACCGCGTTGCTGAGAGAGGCAGATGTAGATAGGACAACCGGAATCTGCCTGCTTCATGAGCTCGTCATTGCGGTAGATTGACATGGTTTTGGGGTATTTGGGATGCTCTTTTACGAAAATTTCGTAAGCATCCGGCTTTACAACGACCGGCGGAGGAGGTGGCGCCTGGTGGGTGCATGAGCTGCTCATGGCCACGGCTATCAATCCGGCAAGGCAGCAAAAGGTGCGAGTAAGTGAGTTCATATTAGGACTCCGAGGTTATTTAATGATGACTTTGGTTCCGATGGGGGTATTGTCGAAGAAAATTTTAGCCATATCTCCCGGCAGACGTATGCAGCCGTGACTTTCGGGGGCAGAGGTTACATAGCCTTCGTGCATCCAAATTCCGGTGTTGGTTATCTGCATGCCGTAATTCATGGAGGCGCCTTGGTAAATACCACCCGGGGGCATGGGTTGCCCGACTGTGTAGTCTTCTATCAGGGTGTTACCATTAGCATCCACCACGCTACCGTAGAGGGAGGATTTGTGGTCTTCGTCTTTGCTCAGGATTTTAAAGGTACCGGCGGGGGTTCCGTGGCCTGCCTTGCCTGAGGAGATGCTGCTGTTGCCTACGTATTGATTGGCGATGTAGTACTTAGCTTGCTGCAGCTGGGTGTCGATGATAATCAGGTGCTCGCCTTCCAGACCCTCGGGGCGGTCCCAATGGCCGTTTGCTACGGCTTTGTGCGGGTCGATTTTAATGCGCTCGGGGCGGAATGCGTAGCCGCCCGTGGCCATGGCGGCCAAGTCGTTTTGGGTGGAGCATGCTGTCAGCAGAGCTGCCGCAGCAGCTGTCATGGTCAGATATTTCTTCATCAATCTCATGCTGTTGTTCATATTGCGCTTGCATTCGCGCTGCCCCTTTATGCACACATCATACTATTTTGTCAAGTTATTTCAGGTTTATCTGAGTCAGTATATAAAGTGACGCTTGAAAGTATGTGCTGCATATCAGATATATTGGTGCAACGGCGCAGGGCGTATTCTTGCTCCGGGGTGAAATAGTTATAACAAAAGGCAAGATATTTTTTCATTCTGTTGCAATGGCCTGCCTGTGTGCGCTTGGTGTGGAGTATGCGGTCGGTCTCTTCTATCAGCACGGCGAAGTAGTGGCGCATGTCGTTTGTTGTGGGGGCTGCGCCGCCACGAAGTTGGCGGAATATGTAGGGGTTTTGTACTGCGCCTCGACCAATCATTACCCCGGCGGGTGTGACTTGATTGAGCCAGTTTTGTGCTTGCTGTAGGGTGGTGATATCGCCATTTCCCAGTACGGGGCAATTCAGGGTATTGACTGCCAGTTGTACGGTTTCGGGGCGCACGGTTCCGGGTTTATAGAGGTCTTGGCGCGTGCGAGCGTGCACCATGGCCATGTCGGGGGTAGCGGCGGCGATTTCTTCCAATATGGCGGGGAATTCGTCGGCTGTAGCCCAGCCGGTGCGGCACTTTACACTGAATTGCCCGGTTGGTACCACACTGCGCAAGCCTTGCAGGCAGTCTCGCAGGGCCGGTAGCTCGCGCAGTAAGCCTGCCCCGGCTCCGTGCCTGTTTACCAGGGGGGAGGGGCAACCGGCATTCAGATTGATGCCGACTATCGGCAGTTGTAGCAGTCGTTCGGCATCCCTCATAAGCGGGGTTGCTTCACTGCCGGCCAGTTGGGCCAGTATGGGAACTCCGGTTTCGTTTTCTTCTATACAGCGCAGGTTGGCCTCTGCAATGGCGCAGGTGGTCGGGGTGCTGCGGAAATAGGCCGTTACGAACAAATCAGGCAGTGAGTCGATTCGTGCCAGTGTTCGCATAAATGCCAAATCCGTGACATCTTGCATGGGCGCCAGCGCTGTGATAGGGGCGGACATGGTGGTTTAAGTGTAGGAAAATCGGTCAGGTGTAAAATAAACGGAGTGGTATAATGTTCGCTGTATATGTGGTGCCGAACTCACCGCTACCTTGCTGTGGTCATTGTTGTATGTAGCGGTTGTCGCTATCGATGATGCCGCGGGTGGTTAAGAAATCCATCATTTTGGCGGCTCTCCCGTAGCCGATGGAGAATTTACGCTGTAACACGGCTGTGCTTACTTTGCCTTCAGCGGCAGCGAATTCCGCACATCGCTTGAGTAGCTCGGCATCTTGGGCGGACAATTCAGGTTGCTCGGGTTCCGGTGTGTCGAAGTTCTGCTTGGCTTGTGCTGCACAATGCTGTACGATGGCTGATATGACTTGTTCCTCAAAGGTGGGGAGGGGTATCTCTTGCAGGTGGTATGGTTGAGCAAGGAGGGTATGTTTAACGCTGCTTATTTTGTGGGAGTCTGCGTAGATGATGATATGAATACCGCTGCGTTCGCAGCAATTATTCAGCGTAGCAAGCTGCTCGAGCTGGTCGAGTAGCATGCTGTTGATTCCGTTTTTGTGGTGAGCGTCTATCACAATGATGATAGGGCTGAGCTTGTCCGGTTGTAGTACAGCTGCATTGTAGTCGGTTATGGATTTTGAGCCTTGGGCGTCCAGTAAAGCACAGCGGTGCTTAGCCTCATTGATTACCCAGTATAGGGGGGCTGTTGTCCGGCTTATCGGGCAGAGTAGGTGTGGTAGCTTGCTGTACTGCTGCAAGGGTGAATCGAGGGGAGCAAAGAGCAGTAGTTGTAACTCCGCAGGGCTATATCTGCACAACAGTGAGAGCAGGCAGAGGTGCAGCGCGGCGGCTGTTTTGTTTGTTGAGTCTGCCGATATTGTTAAAGCGAACGAGAGGGTGTAGGGGAACTTCTGCGGTGTAACCCCGAGTGGCAAGGAAATAGGATACTTTTCGCTACTGTTCCCGCAATTCGTTAATAGATTGTGCTGTTCTTCCGGAAAGCTGGATAGCAGTTCAGGTGACGGAAGTTTATATTCCTTGTGCATGGTAGGGGTGTGGTTTATGAGGGACGTACTTCGATGTTGCGGCTGCCGTCGGCCAGTTGCAGGGTTGCGGTGCTGCCGGGGGGGAGGTCGGCGGTGCTTCTTGCCAGTCGACCGTTTGAGGTATGCACCAAGGCAAAGCCTCGCTCCAGTGCGCGCTGGGGGCTGGCTGCCGCCAGGTTGGCGCTGTGTATTTGCAGGGCGGCATGTGCGGCAGTCAGGCGGGATTGTGCTTTTGTGGTGATTTGTTGTTCGATAGCGCTCAGAGTGTTGTGAGCTGCGCTCAGTCGGTGGCGAAGTGTTTGGCTGCTGATGCGGGCTGTCAGCACGCTCAAACGGGCTGCGGCTGCGGCGGTCTTGTTTTTGGCAGCGGTCAGTATGTCGTTTTCATACTCATCTGCCTGTTGCGCAAATCGAGCGAGCACCAGTAGGGGATTCCCCAGCGGGCCTTGGTCTATGAGTCGCAACCGCAGTTCTGCCGTTTGCCGGGAGCGGCGTATGCTGTTGGTCAATGTGTTTTCGAGCTGTTGCAGGCGCTGTAGTAGAGCCGATTTGTCGGGGGTGGTCAGCTCGATAGCTGCCGTGGGGGTAGGAGCACGCAAGTCTGCTACAAAGTCGGCTATGGTAAAGTCGGTCTCGTGGCCTACCGCACTCACGATGGGAATGCGGCTGGCAGCGATAGCGCGAGCCAGTACTTCTTCGTTGAAACACCACAAATCTTCCATTGAACCGCCACCTCGGGCAATGATGAGGTAATCCACCACCGGTAGCCCATAACGCTCGGGGGTGTTCCAGCGGCGTATGGCTTCTGCCAGTCCGTGCTCGGCTCCCTTACCCTGTACCTGTACGGGGTAAAGGTGGGCTTGTATCCATGGTGCGCGGCTGCTGAGGCGGTGCCGCATATCCTCTATTACAGCACCGGTCGGTGAGGTGATAAGCCCTACACTTGCCGGGAAGGTCGGAAGCGGTTTTTTACGTGCCGGCGAGAAAAGTCCCTCGGCTTCCAAGCGGCGCTTCAGCGCTTCGAATTGCGCTTGCAGGTCGCCCTGACCGGCGGCGCGTACGGAGCTGACGACAAATTGCAGCGAACCGCGCCCTTCCCATACGGTGGCGCGGCCGGTGAGCTCAACGAGCATGCCCTCCTGCAGCCGTACTCTGCCGGCAAAAGCCTGCTGCCGATAAAGTACGCACTGCAACTGGGCGCTGCTGTCTTTCAGGGTAAAGTAGATATGACCACTCGAAGCCGGCTTGCATGAGCCGATTTCACCCATTACCTGCTGATAGCCGGTGTGCTGCTCTACTGTTTTCCGTAGCAGGTTTACCAGCTCGCTGACCTTCAGAACCATGGGTTACTCCTCCGACTGCTGGGGAATCAGCGGGGTGTTCGGGTCTTGCCAGTCCGGGCTATACCCCTTTGCGTAGCTGAATAGGTCGCGGTGTATGTATTCGTAGTAAAGTTCCCGCTGCTCTTCATCCAGTCGTTCCCAGATGGCAACGTTGAGAGCTCGGGCTACTTTCTGCATCATTTTCAGGGTTAGCTGGCGCCCCTGTCGGGCTTTCTGTACTTGCTTGTGGGTCAGCTGCTCAATGGAGACTGTTACCAAATCATGGTTTTCGAGCCCCCAAGCAAGCATTATCTCATCTATGCGCTGCGGTCCGTGATTGCGTTCGTTTTCTTCATTCATATCAAAATTACCGTTACTCATTACCTATAACCCGCCGGTGGCGTTTTTGACTCGCTTTCATCCGGCTGGGGTATGGGTAATGCTGCATTCATTATGTTATCAATAGCCGGGGATGTGGCGTACGTAAAAACCGCCGCATTGGCGTGGCGTGGTGTACCAGCGTGGCCCTATGCCGCGACCGCTGCCTGTGGTGTCGAAGCGTAAGCCTGCAACCATCACAAACACATGGCCTCGTTTGGTGTATACGGTGAGCCATTTGCCGAACCCGGGGCGCCCCCAGCGCAGGAATGTGTGACTGGTGGGGTGTACTCCGGCTTTTAACAAGCCGGCTTCTCTCAATACGAATGCTGTGGAGCCCGAACAATCGTAGGCTGAATCATGATGGCGCCCATGGCCGCCACCTCTGCGGTATGGTTTGTTGACGATTTTGTTACCTGCGGCAATAACGCGCTTAATGCGCGCCGGGGCATGTTGTGGTGCTACGGCCCTACCATTACGCAGCACGTACGCAGTGTAACCTTTGCGGTATACGTAGCGCGGCGTATATGCATTCTGCTGCATCTGCTGCTGTTGCGAACACCCGAACAGCATAAGCAGCATTGCAGAAAGCAGTAGTGCTGATATATATCTCATACAGTGTGTCGAAACGATACGCCGGTATTTTATCACGATTCTATCATTTAGGCAAGCCAAATAAGAAAATCCCCCCTGCTGTAGATGAATTTGCAGTGAAAAGTTTGGCAATCTGCTCATGTAAAGGGTGTTTTGGTGCGGTGCATGTGCGCAATGGTGCGTTTATTATAAAAAGAACTTGACTTTGCGAGTTGTTGGGTTATACTATCAAAAGGGAGGGTCGGCGCAATGTATCGTCGAAAAAAAAGAAGACCGAAAGGCTAACCATTTTACAACAGTTATGAAGAGTTCGATATATGCGATGATAGCAATGGGTGTGACCGCTGTATGCAGCAGCGGTGTGCTGCATGCCCAGGCACCGGCTACAGCGGCAGCTCGCCCGGCGGCTACTGCTGCGCGACATGCTGCACCGCTGCTGACCCCGCGCCAGCAGCGCCGCGCAGCCAGGGCCGCGGCTCGTGCGGCTGCGAGAGCGGCTGCAGCTGCAAAAGCGGCTGAACGTGCGGCTGCTGTTGCTGAATTGAAGGCTCGCGGTATCATGCCGGCGAAGTACGGTGCATATTTGTTGCAGGCGATTAATACGGCTAATGAGCATGTGCTGGAGCAGCTACTGCTCGCCGGGGCTGACCCGAATGTGCGCGACTCGAATGGTGAGTACGCTTTGCACTGGGCTGTTAAGACCAATCAGCCTCATTTTATGGATTTACTGTTGGATGCCGGTGCTGATATAGAGGCTCGTAATCCCCGAACCCGTGCTACGGCCATGCACTTGGCTGCATGGAATGAGAGCCCGGAGTGCCTGCGTCTGCTGCTCAGTGAAGATGCAGATTGCGATGCTGCAGATGTAGTGGGTGATACCCCCATGCACCGCGCTATTCGCTTGGGGCACACCGAGAATGTGCTGGCCTTGGTTGCTGCCGGGGCAGATGTGAAGCAGGCTAACGACGAGGGTGTTACCCCGCTGCTGGCTGCTGCTCGCGTGGGCAATGTCGAGTGTATGCAGGCTTTGGTGGCTGCCGGTGCGGTGAATAATTTGGCCGCCGCTGCGGTGGTGGGTGATTTGTATGTACTCAATTATTTTATCTCTGCCGGGGTGAAAGTTAATGTTCGCAACGGATTGGGTGAGACTCCCTTGCATCTTGCGGCTGAGTTTGGTCATGTCGAGTGTGTGAGAGCCTTGCTGAAAGCCGGTGGATGGATTCTTGCTAAAAACAAGTTGGGAGCCACTCCGCTGCATGAGGCCGCTGCCGGCGGGCACTTGAATTGCGTGAAGCTGTTGCGTGATGCCGGGGCGGATCTCAATGCTCGCGGCGCCTATGGCACTACCCCCCTCAGTCGAGCGGCAGCCGCAGGTCGTGTTGAGACTGTGCGCTATCTCATTTCCGTGGGGGCGGATGTGAATGCTGCGGATGACTACGGCGTGACTCCGCTCATGTGGGCGGCAACTAATGACCACCCTATCACATTGAAGTTGTTGCTCGATTCCGGCGCGAATAAGAAAGCCGTTGATAAAGCCGGTGAAACAGCATTGCACTGTGCGGTACAAAAAGGGCACGAAGAATGTGCACGACTGCTGCGCTGAGTTTCTGAATGACGGGGCGAAGGTAAATCCTTCGCCTCTTTTTTTATTTTCTTTCGGCTCGTACAAGAGTCATGACTGCTACCCGCTGTACCCCAGGAATTTGAAGGAGAGCATGGCAACATGCCCGCGCAGTGGACCCCGTGGTGAATACGTCGTCTATCAGCACTAAATGGGGCGGTAGAGTGCGCCGACCTTCGAGGTAGGCCGCTCGAACCTGAAAGGAGCGGTAGGCGTTCAACCGTCGCTGTGTTGCGCTCAGGCGGGTTTGGCTGCCGTGCTCGGTATCGCAGCGCTGCAAAACATGGGCAACAGGTAGTCCCAATATTTTGCCGAAGGCTGCGGCGAGTTCGGCTGCTTGATTGTAGCCGCGCTTCTGTTCGTGCTCGGTACCGGTGGGTACGGGTACCAGACAGGCCCCGGCAAAATCTTGCCCCAGCTCGGGGGTGTTGTGCCACATTTCGGCAAGTAATGGGGCGAGTGCAGCGGCCAGATAAATAGCTTGGTGGTATTTCAGTTTGTAAATCAGCTGCATGTTTTGCTCGTTGCCGCGCAGGGCTGAGCGAGCCACGGTGAAAGGGCGAGGCTGTCGCTCGCATGCCGGACAGCCCGTGGTATCTGCCGGGGTGATTTTCAATGCTGCGCCGCAATACAGGCAAATGGGGCGCGGCACTCGCTCCAGCCCAGCCATGCAGTCAGGGCACAGGCTCAGCTCGGCACTTTCGTGGCAGAGCTCGCAGGTGGTGGGGTAAATCCAGCTCAGCATGGCGGGCAGGGGCCCCTACTGCAATCAGCGGTGGCGGCTCAGGAATTCCTTGGCAGCGTTTTGGTACGCGAGTGAGGCCTGCCCGTACGGGTCATGCTCAATGACGGTTTTGCCGAAGCTGGGAGCCTCCGCCACGCGAACGGAGCGGGGAATTACGGTGTTGTACATTTTGTTGGGCAGTACTTCCTTCACCTGAGCAATGACTTGGTTGGCCAAGTTGGTGTTGCTGTACATGGTCATGAGCACGCCTTCGTGTTTCAGGTGCGGATTGGCACCGCTCTCGCGAATTTGCTCGACGACATACAGAATTTTTGAGAGACCATCTAAGCTCAGGAACTCACATTGCATAGGGGTGAGTACCTCGTCGCAAGCGCAAAGAGATGAGGTCATGAGCACGCCGAGCGACGGCGGGGTGTCGAGAAATACATAGTCGTAGTAATTGCTGCTGCGCAGCCCCTCCATGGCATCTCTCATACAGGTGATGTGGGTGCCGTTCTGGGTGAGCTCCACCTCCACACCGGAGAGGTCCATGTGGGCAGGAATGATGGAGAGGTTGCGGCGGTTGGCCGGCATGATTAAATCCTCCATCAGCTTGTGACCGATGAGAGCTTGGTAAAGGCTCTGCCCGCTGCTGGCTTCGATACCCAGTGCAGACGATGCGTTCGCCTGCGAGTCTACATCGATGAGCAGCACCCTGCGACCGCGCTTGGCTAGTGCGGCTGCGAGGTTAACGGTGGTAGTGGTTTTGCCCACACCGCCCTTCTGGTTGGCAATGGCTATGACTTTCACGCGCGCCATTCTAGCGTATTCGCTGACCGATTTCAAGTGATAATTGTTGCCACAGGGCCGAGACTGTGCTAAACTCATGTCATGCAGGCAGAACAGCTCATCGCCGCTGCGCGGCAATTGTGTGACGAAATGGAGTCGCTCACTTTCTCCGCCCCCGTGGCCTATACTTACAACCCGCTTACCTATGCCTGGGCAGGGCACGAGCAGTACATTCGCCGTTTCGGTAACAGCACTAAAGATGTGCTCTACCTTGGCATGAATCCCGGGCCGTTCGGTATGGCCCAGACGGGGGTGCCCTTCGGTGAGATTGCTGCGGTGACGCTGTGGATGGGAATCAGTGCTGCTGTCGGGCAGCCGCCGGCTATGCACCCCAAGCGCCCCGTGCAGGGCTTTAGTTGCCCGCGTTCGGAGGTGAGTGGTCGGCGATTGTGGGGGCTCTTTGAGTCTATGTATGGTACGGCGGAAAATTTCTTTGCCCGTTCGTATGTGGCGAATTATTGCCCGTTGATTTGGATGAGCGAGAGCGGTGCAAACATAACCCCTACTCAGCTGCCAAAAGAGCAGGTGGCTCAGATAGATGCAGCCTGCCTGCGCCATCTGGTGCGGCTTATTGAAGTGCTGCAGCCGCGTTGCCTTGTCGGAGTGGGTGGGTATGCTCTCAAACAGTTGCAGTTGGCAGCGGCGGCACTTCCGGAGCATTCATTTACACTTGGTACGATACTGCACCCCAGCCCGGCCAGTCCGGCATCCAATAAATTCTGGCCTGAGCGCCCGCTGCAACAACTGCACGACATATTTGCACAGGCGGGGCTGCCGTTGCCTGTTAGGGTAGATTGATTTTACCGGAGCCTGAGCAGGGCGCGGTAAGCCTGTGGGTGTTTGAGTGCCGCTGCTTTGCGGTACCAATAGGCTGCCAGTTCTGTGCTGCGTGGGGCTCCCACCCCGGTCTCGAAGCACTCGCCCAAGCGGTAGGTGGCTGCGGCGTGCCCGGTGAGGGCTGCGCGCTCCAGGCAACTTACGCCGCCCGCCGGGTCTTTTCGGCAACCGATACCCTTCAGGTAGCATTTGCCGAGTTGGTAGAGGGCATCTGCACTGCCTAGCTGTACCGCGCGATCGAGCAGGGCTACAGCACCCTCGTAGTCGCGTGCGCAGTTACGCCCTCGCAACAATCGTTTGGCTTGGTTCAGGCAGTCTTCTGCACTGCCGGGCGGTGGAAATTGTGGGGAGTTGCTCATGCCAGGGGGCTCAGGTCGGTGCCGTCGGGGAGTTCGGCCAGTTTAATGCGGCCCGATGCGCCGTGGGCTATACTCACGGCACTTTTGGGGAGTGATAAAACTTTAGCCAAGTAGGCTTCTATTTCTTTATTGGCCTTGCCGTCGATGGGGGGAGCTGCGATTTTGAGTTTGAGCACGCGGCCCACTTGCGGGTAATCATCCTCCCAGCCCAGTATTTCGTTTTTACGGGCTCCGGGGGTAACTTTGAGTGCTAGCTTCATGGTTCGGCTGAGGTTTCGTGTGAGTGTAGCAGCGCTGCCACTACCGGCAGACGCAGCAGGGTTTTGCCGCAGGCTGCTGCAGATTGAGGTGTGGGTAAATCTCGGGCGGTGTGTAGCCCTTCAGTCAGCAGGAATGGCAGCAGTAGCACTTGCTCCGCCTGCATGGCGCGCAGTACTTCGCTGCATTCCGGTTGTTGGTTGAAGTAACCGAGCGCTATTTCAGTGCCGGGCAGTAGTTCGCGCAATCGACGGCAGAAAAGTGCCGGTTCCGGCGGTGCTTCCGATAGCTTGGAGCCGTGTGCCACTACCAGAACCCCGCTTTTGTTCTGTAACAGGGGGCGTATGTGTGCCGCCGCAGCTTTTGCCAGCCACGGACTGGCTCCGAGTACGGGCTGGAAGTATAGGTTCGGATTGCTGCAACCCTGCGCTGCATAGGCCGCAGCCAGTGCGCTCTCAAGCTTGGTTCCGCTGGAATGCCCGCTGAGCATAAACATGGGGTATACCAGTACGGGGGCTTCCGGTGGGGGAAGTTCTGAGCTGCTTAAGTTGCCTAAATGGCAACGGTATACCCGCGCAGAGGGCATGCGTATGCCCGGCGGGTTCAGCTGCAAGCCACGCTCGTTGTAGCTAACCACAAGGTAGTAGCGACGCCACCGGCGGTGCCGCAGGTACAGTTTGACCGCCAAGCAAAGTACGGCGGCCTGTGCTACTGCAAAGTGAAAATAAATCAGCAATCGCAGGTGTGCCTCGCGCTCGGGCTGCAGTGCAGGCTCGCTCAGTTTGATGCCGCAATATATGGAACCTGCCAGCGCGCAGATAAACATGAGTGCGCATATCAGCAGGAGCGGGCGAGTGAGGGGGCGGCGCATAATGAAATTCGATTGCTTTATTGTATTTCGGGCGCGGCTGAGTGCCGCGCCCGTGGGTTTTTGATTGGTTGTGCCGGTGTTCTTATCAGGCTCCGACTTCATCGGCCTTCTGCAGTTCCTCGCGCAGGCTGTTCTTCTTGTCGAAGGCCAGCACCACGGGGGCGGCGATGAAGATGGAAGAGTAGGTGCCCACAAAGATACCCAGCATCATGGCTACCGAGAAGTCTTTCATGGCAGGACCACCCAGTGCAATGAGTGCAACAAGCACGGCTATGGTTGAACCGGAGGTCAACAGGGTACGAGACAGTGTGGTGTTGATGGCCTCGTTCATGATGTCCACCAGCTTTTCGCTCGGTTCAGCCAAGCGCAGGCGCTCACGAATGCGGTCGAAGATAACGATGGTATCGTTAATCGAGTAACCAGCCACAGTCAGGAATGCACCGATGTGGATGATGCTCAGCTCCGTGCCCATAAGTACCACCAGCGCGATGACTGCCGCTACGTCGTGTGCGGTAGATACCAGCGCACCCATAGCGAAACTCCATTCGAAGCGTATGGCCAGATAGAGCGTGATACCAAGCATGCCGGCCAGCAGAGCCCAGCAAGCCGTGCGGAAGAAGGTGCTGCCCAGAGAGGAGCTCACGTCCTCCACCGAGGCGGGGGGAAGTGCTGCCATGCCGGGGATATCCTTACGCAGAGTTGCATCAATCATCTCAGCTTCTTCCTTCGTAGCTACGCGAATCTTGATGTTGTGGTCGGTTGTGTTGCCGAACTGCTGTACGGTGGGCTGTTTGGAGAGCTTCATGGCGTATACGGCCTCTTCCGCCTTCTTGTAGTCTACCTCAGCATCTCCCGGAATGACGTAGGTGATGGTTGAACCACCGGTGAAGTCGATACCCAGCGCCTTGTCGCCGCGCACGAATATGCCGTATGCCGTGGCAAGCACAATCACAACAACGGATGCCCAACCGCATGCCTTGCGGTGCTTCATGAAGTCGAATACTTTACCCTCAAGCGGGGCTTTTGCAAACTGGGCTTCTTTCAGCAGGCCCATGCGCTCCATCCAGAAATAGAGCACGCGGGTTACAACCACGGCACCAATGAGTGAAGTGATGATACCTACGCTCGTGGTGACGGCGAAGCCTTTAATTGAACCGCTGGCAAGCCAGAAGAGGATGATGGCGGTGATGAGGGAGGTGATGTTCGAGTCCCAAATGGCGGAGAATGCCTTCTCGTAAGCGCTGCGCAGGCAAATGATGAAGGGCTTGCCCAGTGCTTTTTCTTCGCGCATACGCTCGTTGATGAGCACGTTCGCGTCCACCGCCATACCCATGGTCAGCACGATACCGGCTATACCGGGCAGGGTGAGCACAAAGCCGAACAGGCTCATCAGGCCAATGAGTGCCAGCGCATTGAACGAAAGACCTACCATGGCCACAATACCCGATGTGCGGTAGTACCAGAAGCAGAAGACGAAAATGCCAACCATGCCGATAAGGCCTGAGAGGATGCCTTGCTCCAGGGCGCTCTGACCCAGCTGGGCGGATACATCTTTACGACCTTCCACCTTCAGGTCGCTGGAGAGCGGGTTGGAAAGTGCTTTTGAAATATCCTCGGGCTCGCCCTTGCCGTTAAGACCGGAGATGTTGAAATCTTTGCTCAGTACGCTCTGCACGACAGGTGCGCACTTAACTTGCCCGTTGAGCACTACGGCCAGCATATCGCGGCCTAAAGTCATGCCGCTGGTCAGTTTACCCATGCGCACGGCACCCTCGCGGTTGAGGGTTACGTTTACATAGCCCTTGCGTGCGTAGTCGGGGCTGGAGGCAGCTACATGTTCGCCGGCAATGTAGATGCCCTGCTGCTTGGCAGCAATGGGTTTCTGAATCACATAGTAACGGATTTCCTGATTGCCGTTGCGATCGAGTATCGGTTGAGCTGTTTTTTCGTCAACCAACGGCTGGGGCAGTATCATGTAGTCCTGGAGCCCTAAGCGATCCGGTATACGCGGGGGAACAGGGGCGCGGAGGGTAGCGTCGCCGGCTGCTAATTTCTTTTTGTAGTCATTCAGGCGCTCCTCGTATTTAATAAGACCTTCCTGAATTTCAGGGGCAGAGAGTACGGCGGCGGAATCCGGATAGACGGACAGTAGCTCGAGTTTCACCATCTTGGTGAGCATCTTTACCATCGCGTCGATTTTTTCCTTATTCTTAGCGTCATCGTTGCTGTCCTGACGAGGAATTTGGATGAGAATCTTGTTGTTGGAGTGCAGGATTTGCACTTCGCTGGTGCCGGTGGAGTTCAGTCGCTCCCCGAGTATGGCGCAGGCTTGCTCCATGTCTTGTTCCGACGGCGGAGCCATGTTGCCATTGTCATCCATCGACGGCTGTACCTCGAGCGTCAGCTCTACACCGCCTTTGATGTCAATGCCGTACTGCATCCCGTTTACAAACAGGGAGAGCAGCGAAAAGCCGGCAAAGCCAACAATGAAGAATGTACCGGCGTTGCGCTTTGCTTTATCATTTTCTGACGCCAGATACCAGAAAAAGAGCACCAGTAGCAGTATCCCCATTGCAAAATAGAAGAACGGGGAGCCTGTAATTGCTGTTAGGAACTGTGGCATGTTACGTTGTGCTTGAAGTTTAACCGCCTTATTTTGCCATCTTTCAATCTTACGTCAAGCTCGCATCGTGGCATAAATTGTTCATGGCCTTCTTTCGCTGCTGTCTGCTCGGGGATGGAATGCTATAACGCGCTAAAAATCTAATTCCTGAGCTTTTTTTCAGCTTGACTTTCGGGGGCGTTTTGCTATCATGATACGGTAAATTAATGGGGGACTGTACCCTGTACGTCCGCAAATAACCTTTTATTCTTACACCTCAATATTATGAAACTACATCTCCCTAAGGGGCTTAGGAGTGCTGTTCTCGCTTGCATGGCAGTCGTGGGCAGTATTGCTACAACAGTTGGTACCGGTTTCGTTGCCGGTGGTTCCGTTGCGATTGCATTCGTGGCGGCTCAAGCTCAGGCCGCGACTTACGAAATCACGACAAACGGTGATGGGAATCTGACATCCGCTACGGCAGAGGATAACATTATCCTGAACCTGACCGGTTGGTTGACACCGAACGGTACTCTCAATATCAATGCCCCGGTTGAAATTGTAAAGGGCGAAATTAACGATGGTTCGTCCAATCGTACTTACACTTTCAAGAATACCATCACCGGTTCGGGTGATTTTAGCTATTGCCCAGAGCCTAACCGAGGTGCTAATAATCAGACCTACGTTTTCGAGGGCGACATGAGTGCATACAGCGGCAATATGAGCGTTGTCGCTGATAAGAAGGGTACCTTCACGTTCAAAGGTACGACCGGTACCGGTTCCGTCACTGCGCTCAATGCAGCAAGTGTTGTCAATATCGAAGGCGCAACGGTTAACAATAGCTCTATCGATGCCGCTACTATCAACATCAGCGGTGCTGCCAGCTTTAAGTCCGGTATTTCGCTGAATGCCAGTAACGCTATCAATAACAGCGCTACTATTACTCTGGACTCTGTGACTCTTGGTCGCACTATCGCAAATACCGGCGCTATTACGCTGAGCGGTGAAGTGACTTTGTCCGAATCTATGCTTGGAGTAGCAGCTTCATCGGTCAATGGCTTTGCAGCAGAAGGCTATGTCATTGCTTCCGGTAGTGGTACGATTGCCTTGGCAGACGGAACCAAGCTGATGCTGAACGGCGCGGACTTAACGGCCGACTATGCTGATGGCGTGATTGTGACATCACTGACTACCATGTACTATGTTGCCGAGGCAGACAGCTCGGTGAATTCTTCCACTGTCGATGGCGAAACCGGCTATGTGATTACCGGCAATAACGCAACTCTGATTTTAACGGATTTGAGCGGCGATTTGACAAGCAGTCTGGCCGGTGGGGTGACGGTGAATGTGGGTAACGGTAACAGTGCTACCGTGGAAATTTCCGGCGCTGATGTGACATTTAATGCCAACGATATTACTCGCACTTCCGGTTCTCTCAATGTAGCGGTAGGTGATGGTTCTACCTTGGAGCTGACGCAGAATACCGGTAATCCCAACATTAATGGTGATTTGACTATTAAAGCCGGTGGCGTGGTCAATGGTACTACCGGTGATGTATTCGGCTGGGGGGGAAATGCTACCAAGAACGTGATTTTGCTGGGAGAAGAAGGCAAACTTGCTACGCTGAATCTGTCCAGTCGCGTAACTCAGACCACCAATTTTGTGCTGGGTGGTAATGCTCAGATTTTGAGCACCTCTGCTGCAGATGCCACAGACCCTGCCTCATTGGATACCTTCGACGGTAAAATTACTGCCACGGGTACAAATAATACTATCGGTGTTGCCATTCGCGAGCGAAAGGCTCTTACTATTGAGGTAACGGGGGCTGAAGATAACCTGGATATCACCGGGCGCATCTATCGTTCTAGCAGTACTGACGGAGCCGGTTCTATTACCAAAACCGGTGCCGGTACGCTGACTCTTTCTTACAGCTCGGAGGATAATACCAACGAAATTTACGGTTTGCTGAATGTGGAGGCCGGTACGCTGAAACTGGCCGGCGATACGGGACTGCGAGTTGGGGCTAAGGTGGCCGCCGGTGCTTCTTTTGTAAATGAAGGTGTCATTACCCTGACATCTCTTGATTTGCTGAACTTGCTGAGTGGTGGTTCCTATCAGGATGCAAGCGGTGCTGCGTCTGAAAACGGATATATTTCCGGTCGTTTTGCCGTGATTGAGGCTCAGGCCGGTGCTACCATTACCGGTGTAGATAGCGTGGTATTGGGTGGTGAAACTATAGAAACTTCGGTAGATGAAACCACAGGTAGTATTTACATTACCGGTGTTGATAAGAGCACTTACTGGGTGAATACGCAGGTGGCTTATGATGCCGAGACTATGGCTGAGGCGGGCAGCTTCTCTGTGGCCGCCGGTGCTACCTTGACGACTACCGATGCTACGATGCTCAACAAGGTGACATTGGCAGATGCGACCTCTTCCCTCTATCTTACAAACAGCGAGGGTACAAAGGCTTTGAAGCTCACCGGAGCTCAGGGAAGTGTAGGCTTGCCTTTGGATGTTGCCGCCGAAGTTGATGAGGATGGCTATCTGGTTGTCAACAGCAGCGCCGGTAATAATGTTGACTACCGTGGCACAATTGTGGTACTCAACGGCACCAAATTGGTAGCGGCTTCTAATCCCGATTCTTTCGGTAAGAACTATTTGACTGATACCTCTCGTACCATTACGGTACAGGGCGGCGCTGTGGTGGATCTTAATGGTATGGAATCATATTACCATTATGTTCTTGAAGACGGAGCCGTTGTAACTAATGGTGGCGGAGCTATCGGTACAGACAAACGCAATATGCCGATTGTTGATTTGCTTGGTAATGCCGAAATCCGCACTGATAGCCGCATTGGTATAATTGGTACTGGTTATGGTGATACCCAGTTAAATCTGAACGGTAATACCCTTACTAAGGTAGGTAGTGGTGTGTTCCACCTTCGCAATACTGATGTATCTGCCGGTACCCTCAATGTACAGGAAGGTACGCTTGAGTGGTTGGCTGATACAACGATGACCAATACCACTCTTCAGTTGGGTGGCGGGGCGTTGCTGAACCATGATGGCGGTAGCCAAAACTTGGGTTCGCTGGTAATTGCCACGACAGTTGGCAGTGGAACCGGCGCAACTATAGATGTGTACGGTGGTAGAGGTCCGCTGACGGTGACCGGTGCTACCAGGGCCGATGAGCTACTCACCAAGAAGGGAACCGGCCAGCTGAACCTGAATGGTGCAACCGTGTTCAATGCCGGTGTGACGGTTGAAAACGGTACACTCGTCCTTAATTCCGCTACGACTATCGGTGGGGTGATTACGCTTACCGGCGGTACTCTTACGGTAGGTACTAACGGCAGCATATCCATTGGCAGCTTGACCGATTTTGCCGGTTCTGACACCGAGGTAACAGTTCCCGAAACCAATAGCTTGGTGGCTGTTGCCGGTGCAACATACAAGGTGCTCGATAAGGCAGAGGGTGCAACAGTAAATAATTTCAGCGCTGTCAATTATGGTGGTACTTCCTACACGCTCAGCGCGGATGGCAGTATTACTATCGATGGCGGTAAGATTTACTACGCTGTAGAGTCCGGTTCTGTAGTGACCGTAGGTGGTGATGCCGCTACTGCCGGCACGGCCGATGCTACCGAATTCTATGTGAAGGATGGCGCTACGTTGGCTTTTGCCGGTACTCAGAGTGGTAGCTTTACTCCGGCCAAGACAGTCAATGGCGATGGTACTGTGCGCATCGCTTTCGCAGATGGAAATCACGATAAGAGCGTTTCGATGTCCACTTTCTCCGGTACAGTCGAGATTGCCGGTGGTAATTCCAACATTACCACCTATAAGCTCGGTGAAGGTGCAACCCTTAAACTGACAGCCGGTGAGCACTGGAGCAATGGCGGGACATCGAACTTGGATATCCTGCTTTCCGATACGAAGAATGCTTATGTATTCCGCCAGTCTTATGAGTTGACACTGAACGGTAAGGTGAGCGGTCAGTACCTCGACCTTGGTACGACGAACTCCAATGGCGGCACTATGACGCTGACCAATAGCGCCAATGATATTAAGCACGTTACTGTTGGTACGGCAAGCAATACCTCTAAACTGACTCTGGCTGCTGATATGGGCTTCACTACCGTCAATGCCGCCAAGGCTGATTCGGTAGTAACGCTCAACGATGGTGTAACACTCACCCTCGGAACCGGCACAGCGGCTGAGACCTCTGCTGTAACCACTCTGGCTCTTGCCGGTAACGGTGGCCTGAATATCAACGAACAGGCTGCTCTGACCGTCACAACTCAGCAGGGCGGTGGCACGCTTACCAAGGCCGGTGCAGGTACTTTGACCATTACCGGCAACTCTGCTGCAAGTGCTTTGGTCATCAATGGCGGTGAGCTCGTTGTCAACGGTGCTACCATGGCCGCAACAACTGTGAGCGGTGATGGTACTCTGAAGCTGGCCGGAGATACCAACACCTTCTCCAATGGTGTGACATTGGCCGGCAAGGTTGATTTCAACGGTAAGGCTATTACCGGCGATTTGACTTTGGCGGACACCGTTACGGTGACCGGTGTGGTTTCCGCTTCCAACATCGCAGTTGGTACTTACGGCAACACCACGGGTATGGCAACTGCAGGCGATATTACTGTGGGGACTGCTCTTAATTCTTCCGCTGAACTTACCGCAACTAAGATTACCGGTGAGGGTAATGTGAACATCACCGGCGGTACGGTGACGCTGACCGACACGACAGATGCCTTTGCTAATGCAGGCTCGACCACTATCTCCGGCGCTGAGTTGGCCGGCACATGGAATGCCGATGGCGTGACTATCGGTTCCGGTACAACGGTGAGTGGCACAATCGGTCTGGCAAACAGCACTATCAATGGCACCATCGCTTCTACAGGTACTGTAACCCTGAGCGGTACCGTTGTTATAGGTGACGGTGTAAGCAGAGCTGAAGGTACCGTTGTTTACAGCGGCGGCGCCAACGGTTACAAGACCGCAACTACGGAGTATGCTGTTGTGAGCGGTGGTACTACCTCGGCTGCCGAGGGTACTCAGTGGTTCGATGGTACTACTGCACTGACCGGTACATACACTAACGGTGTATTCAGTGCCGAAGGTTCGGAAGGTACGGTTTACTATGCTAATAGCGGTACCGTTCAGTACGATGCCGGCAGTGAGTTCAGCAAGGCTACAGGGCTTTGCATCAATGGTGGTACCTTGCAACTCGCTACCTCAACACTGGCTGATGGCTTCATTACCGCCGCTGCAGGTGGTACTCTCGACCTCAACGGTCAGAGTATCTCTCAGAGCTCTATCGGTACTCTTGCCGGTGCTGTGGCTATGGCCGGCACAGGCGCATACGATTTGGCCGGTGCCACGGCTCTGGCCGCTAACCTGACTCTGGCCGACAACTGGACCGGTACGGTGAAGTTGAGCAATACCTCTATCTCCAACTTCAATATCGACACTTTGGCCAACGGTGGTAATTCCACTGTTGAAATCAGCGGTGTAACCGGTTATCTGGGTCGAGCAGACTCTACTGCGCAGACCTATGCCGCCAATGTGAAGTTGACGGATGCCGATGGTGTTGCTGCCCTGACTTTCAACAACGGCTGGGGTAATGATAATCGCACCTTTGCCGGTACCGTAAGTGGTAGTGGCACGATGGTGCGCGCCGGCGATAAAGGGACAACCCAGAACTACACCTTTGCCGGTGATACCTCCGGTTGGACAGGTTCGTTTGATAACGCTCTGACAAGAGACTTTACTACAAACCTGACATTCAGTGGTTCTGAGGTAATTAATGCCTCCATGGTCAACTCCGGTGTTGGTTCTCTCAATGTAACGATTGACGATGCCAACTTGGGTGCCTCCTCCTCCGTATTGGTGAATGGTGCTATTACAGCCACCTCTCTGGCTGTAACAGAGGGTACCACTGCCAAGTTCGCAGGTGCAGTTGTAGTGAATACCGTCAATGCAGCCGGTTCTACGGTAACGGCTTCTACTCTTACGCTGAATGCCGGTACAGGTAGCTTCGGCAGCTTGGCTATCGGTACTGCGGAGACTCAGGGTACACTGACACTGGGTGCTCTTGTGAATGGCGGTATCACTCTTTCCGGCGCTCTGACGGGTAACTTCCTGCTTGATATCTCGACGGATATGCTCACTACGGCACTCGTGGAGAACCCGGTAACCCTGATTACCGCCGGCAGCATCAGCGCTGATATTACCTTCGGCGACGGTTCCTCCTTGCGAAAGGACGGCTACCTGTACTCGCTGGTAAATCAGGATGGGTCTTTGGTGCTTTCCGCTGCACTTGCAGGCAATGCCTGGGGCGGTTCAGAGAGCGGCCAGTGGAGCGAGGGCAGTGGCGATTCTTGGGACGGTGGTGCAGAACCCGGTTCCGAGGGTGAGTCTGCACTCTTCAATGGTGGCGGTGATTCTCAGGTAGGTATTGCCGGTACGGTGAAGCCTGATGAGGTGACGGTCAGCATTGCTCCTGATTCAACCGTTTCCGAGTATACATTCAGCGATGGTAGCAAGACTGTAATTGACGAAGAGGGCAATGAGACGACTGAGCCGGTTCTTGGCGTGGTTGAGGCAACAGGTGTTCTGAATGCAAATGCCGGTAGCCTGACTATCAACAACGCCAGCACCTCATTCGGCGGTGAAGAATCCGTGGTGAGGGAGGGCTTTGTGCTCCAAGTCGGTGACGGTGTGGCAGACGAGATTATCAATCCCGAACTGCAGGAAGACAGCCTGCGCCACTTGACATTCAACTCCAACCTTACCAATGAGGGTGAGCTGAACGTGAACTCCGATGGTCAGTTGACTGTCGCGGGGGCAATGACGAACAACAATGACCTGAATGTGGGTTCGGAGGCAGATAACGGCGGTAAGCTGGTGGTTGGAGACGCTTTGACCAACAGTGGGGCTGTTTCTGCGGCCGGTGGTTCGATTACCGTTGGTTCGGAATTGACCAACAGTGCACCTGAAAGCTCTATCGAGCTGAATGATTCCAGCATGACTGTGCTCGGTAATGTGCAGAACGAGGGTTCTATCGTCATCAGTGGTGCTTCTATCATGAAGGTAGGTGTGGATGGACAGGACAACACCCTGACCAACACCGGCTCCATCACGGTGGATGCTCAGGATGTACTGGCAGCCAGAACCGAAACTCCCGGCGGTCTTGATATCGTGGGTGATTTCAATAACTCCGGCGATATTGTCCTTAATAATGGTGCCATTTCCATTACCGGTAACTTCTCCGCAACCACCAAGCTTACCAGAAATACGGAGGAACAGGGCAGCCTTACTCTGAACAAGGGTAAGTTGACCGTTGGCGGTACTCTCAGCGGTGTTGATTTGGGTGAAGTGGGCGAAGGTCTCGATATCTCTGTTGGTCGATATGACGCCGACTCTCTCAATGTGAAGGGCTCCTACACTGTGACCGGTACCGGTAGCACTATCGGTACGCTCACGACCGAGGGTGCCGGTTCCATTTCGCTCGCCGAAAATGCCGATATTACTATCACCGAAGATTCCGCTATCGCGATTAACGAGAGCAAGGGGCACATCAACGCCGAAGGTCAAACGCTGAAGCTCACCAAGGCCAGCGCTGCCGCCGGTGACTTGAGTGCCAAGACGCTCGACTTGACATCCGCTACCGGTACTCAGGCCGGTAAGGTGCTTGCCGACAGCATCGTGTTCGCCGGCGGCCTTACCGCGATTGGCGATTCCGAGGACGTAACACCCGTGTTGACTGTAACAAGCCTCGGCACAGCTGAGACGGAAATTAACTTCTCCCGTTTGCTGGAGAATGGTGAATACCTGCTGGTGAGCAGTGGTGAAGGCGTAGATGTAACAGTAAATGACGATTATTGTCAGGAAATGCTGCTCGATGCTCGAACCATTGAGTTGAGCGAAGTTTCTCTGCTTTCCGCACGCTTGAGCTCCGCTACGTTGGTATATGCCGGCGTGCGTGATTTGACGGAAGGTGAGCGTACTTGGTATACCTCCAAGAGTGTGTCCGAAGGTGGTCTCTATATCACCAATGAAGACGACCGCACACTGGTGTATGACTACGAGACTCTGAACACCATCAATCATGTGGTAGTGGATGCAGATCAGGTTATCGACCTGAGCGCTATCAGCCCGACAACGGACAATCCCAGTCTCATGCTGCGTGACCTCAGCGGCGACAAGACCCTTACCCTCGAAGGTGATGGCGACGATAGCGTAACCATCGAAGGCGGTGAGATGACCGGTGGAATCGCAGTTGGCAATGTAAACGTGCAGGCGACTGACCTCACCGTTGCTACCTTGACCGGTACATCGGAGTCTACCCTCAGCGGTGCTATTACCGTAACCGGTACGGCTGATTGGGACGGTTCGTACGGTGGCGCTACAATCGCCGTGACAAAGGGAGCCGTTGCAGCCTTGACCGTTGGCGAAGGCCTGACGGTGAAGGGGAGCGCCGGTACCATTGAACTGGAATACGCTGATGATGCTACCATGGATGCAATCAGCAGAACCGGTGCCGATGTAGTGCTGGCTGGTGCTGCCGGTAAGACTCTGACACTTGCTGCGGATTCCTCTATGGAAGGTGGTAGCTTGAACTTGAGCGTAAATACCTCCACCTGGGAGGCTGGTATCGTACCGAAGCATATCGCGGGCAAGCTCAGCTTGAACGGTACCGATATTAACGTAACTCAGGCGGATGATAGTCTTGTCATCAACGTCGGTTCCGGTGCAACAGTGATTGCCGATTTGGATAAGACCACCGGCAGTGCAACAGTTACTCTCAGCGGTAAGGGCTTCGAGAAGTACTTCATCAACGAACGCCTGGAGGATGGCAAGATTGTTGCCGAGCGTCGCGCCGACTATGTGAAGAGCACTGTCAATCCGGAGAGCGAAAATGCTGTTGCCGGTACAACCCTGCTTGACGACAGCTTGATCAACCTCAACCCGCAGGCTACTCCTGAGCTGGCTCCCACTCAGGCTGAACTGCTCACTGCTGTGGATTCCGGTTACATCAGCGAAACGGATGCCGCAGCCGTGGCCGGTGCCTCCATTGCGACAATGGGCATGGCACTGAGCGGTGATGTCGAGCGCCAGTTGCGCGCTATTCGTAACCGTACCACCTCCATGGGTGTCAACGAGTGCGTGGTCAACGAAGGCATGCCCTACTTCAATGCTTGGGTGAATGCCGAGGGCAACCGTGGCGACCTCGACCGTTCCGGTACCAAGGCCGGTTACACCGTCGATAGCTGGGGTGGTACCGTGGGCTTCGACGTTGACTTCGACCCGAACTTCAGCGCCGGTATGGCTATTACAGCTATGTATGGCAACCTGACCGCCAATGGCCCCGAGGCTAAGGCCGAAGGCGACATGGATACCTACTACGTGAGCTTGTTTGCCCGCTACGCTGAGTATGCTTGGACTCACACCTTCGTGGCTACCATCGGTATGATGGATGGTTCCTTCGACCGCACGGTCAACGCCGGTGGTGTAGGCTACCAGACTGAGGGCAGCACCGACGGCATGAGCTTCGGCTTGATGTACGAGGTTGGCCATGTGATGCCGCTGGATGAAGATGCAACCGCTTGCTTGCAGCCTGTATTCAATGTCATGCTGCGCCACAGCACGGTGGGTAGCTACACTGAGCGCGGCAGCGACGCTGCACTTGATGTCGGCAGCCAGAGCATGACCGTCCTGACCTTCGGTCTGGGTGCCCGCTTGCAGGCAGTCGTAGGCGAGAGCCTGTACAACCGCGCCTCTATCTTCGAGGCTCGCGCTCTGGCTAAGCTCGATGTAGGCGACCGCAGCAGCGAGACTGATGTAGCCTTCGTCGGCGGTAAGGCCAGCGCCACTGTGGAGAGTGCTGAGCTGGGCGCCTTCGGCGTAGAGCTCGGTGCCGGTCTCACCATCCCTGTGGGCGATGACGATGGCGCTATCTTCATCGATGGCTCGCTCGAACTGCGCAGCGGTTATACGAACGTCAACGGCACGGTCGGCTATCGCATCAACTTCTGATGCAAGCCTGACCTTGCGAAACAAAAAAAATCCCCCGAGCTTTTGCCCGGGGGATTTTTTTGCACTCAGTGCGATTTGCTCACTGAGCCGAGAGATTACACGGAACGATCAGGCAAAGCAGAACCGCAGCGGAAATCGAGGAAAGCCTTGAGGTAGTGGGAATGAATCAGCGCTTGAGGAAATACCCGCGCTGTTTATCGCTGATAGGTAGCCCGGTCAGCTCCATGACCTTGAGCATTTCTTCCCACAATCGGCGGCGCTCCGTAAGGTCGTTGGTACGGAGCAGGTAACTGGGATGGTGGCTGACCACAACCGGTACTCCGCAGAATACGGAGCTTTGCTGCTGGTAGGCTGCCAGCGGTAGCTCGCCTTGCTGCAATAAGCCCCGAGCTGCAATCACACCAAGCGCAACGATAACGCGGGGCTGTACCAAGCGCACTTCCAGCTCCACAATCGAGCGGGAAAAAAGCATTTCTTTTTCGTTGGGTGGGCGATTGTTGGTTGTTTGTCGCGGCATGGCCGGACGAAACTTTACCAAATGAGTGATATAAACCTGCTCACGTGTTAACCCCATGGCGCGCAGCATGCCATCCAGCTTCTCTCCGGCAGCTCCGGCAAAACTGCGGCGTTCGCACTCATCCGGGTACGTTGGGGCATCTCCCACAAACATGATATCCGCCTGCCGATTACCCATCGGCGGTACATAAGTACTACGCAAGGTGCCCAACTCCTTCAACGGGCGCCATACGGGCAGCAGTCTTTCGAAGTTGCTCCATACCTCTTCTGGTGTGTTGCCGCCGGGGCGGAAGAAGGGGATAGGTTCTTCCTCTTGTTGCTCCGGCTCCTCGACCACCTCTTCATGCACAGCTTCGCGCAAGTACTTGGCTACAGCTGTCACATCATGCACAGCCTCCGGCTCACTCGCCTGAGGTGTTACAGTCGGGGCAGGCGACTGAGTGTCACTTGGTGGTAGCGCGGCAGGTGCCGCTACCGGTCTGCGAACTCCGCGCTTGGCGGCGAGCATCCACTCGCGCAATATTGCGCGCGCACCATCATCGACAGCCAACTGCTGCGTGCCTGCTTCTTGCAGAGTACGCAGATAATTCACTACCAGTTCAGCCGTCGTCATCTCGTGCTCCATACTACCACATTCACTCTTTTTGTCAATCTTGAACCTCCGAGCACAAAAAATTAGCTTTTCTTAGCCAAAAATTGCACTTTCGCGAAAAATTGCAAAAAAAGTGATTTTTGAAAACATTGATTTTTCAATGTTTTTGAAATTTTCTTGCAAAAAAATGCAAAATTTTTGAAAAATGTGCTTGACGTTCGGCGATGATTCATGTATACTCCTCGGCACACCGACACGGTGAAGCCCGAAAGAGCTGAACGAGCCGCTGAAACAAGCAGCTGAGCAGCGACGGCCGGGCGAGGCAGTTTTTAATTCACGGACTTTCCGTGGCACCACGGCAGAGCAGCGATGCTCGCCACCGGATAACCTTCCGGGTGGGGTGCCGGAGAGGATAAAGAGAGGGAAGGAAAAGGTCGTGACGCGTATCGTGGCCTGCGCCGGGATGAAGTTCCAAGGAACTTCGGAGCGAGGTTACACGGTACTGATGAACGAAAGTTCATCGGTCCAGCAATTTCTTAATTTATATATTATGGAGAGTTTGATTCTGGCTCAGAACGAACGCTGGCGGCGTGGATAAGACAT
>JAZLDM010000044.1:0-24894 GCA_045614705.1 Akkermansia sp. | reverse complement strand
CTTGTTGCCACGAATGCCACGATAGAAGTAGGCGCTTCTGCCACGCTGCAGCTGAGCAATGGCGCCAGCGTTACAGCTGATGAAATCAACATTGCCGCCGGTGCGACCTTAGCTATTGGCGATATAGCTGTTACAACATCATCAATCGATTCGATGGTAGCGGCCTATCGTATATCCAGCCTCAATGTTATCAATGGTGATTTGACCTTCGCTGCCGGTTCTACGATTGTGACGGATGGCTCCGGCATCCGCATGAGCGAAGGCTCGGTGCTGACGTTCCATGCTACCGGTGACGGCGAAAAAATCAATCTTGTGTTCACCCTTGGTACAGAATACAGCGAGGATGGTCTAGTACAGCTGTTCTCGAATGTAGACATCGTGAAGTTCCTCATGGACGGCAAAGAAGTGGACGCCTCGACAACGCTGTTGGCAAGTGACTTCTTCACCGGTGCCGGTATTAACGAAAACACCACGCTGCACTACGACAGCACCACCAACGTGGTATACCTGCAAGAAGGCGTCAGCGGCGTCGTTCCCGAGCCCACTACGGCGACGTTGAGCTTGCTGGCACTGGCTGCGCTTTCCGCACGCCGTCGCCGTAAATAAAGCTTCATGTAAAAACAATTACATGTGTGGTAAAGCCCCCATGGCCGTTTGGCTGTGGGGGCGTTTTGCATGATGAACCTAGCCCGAATCGGACGGCTGTTCGCGAGAGTGTGGGGCTATAGGCGTGCGAATTGCAGGTGCATCCAATCATAATTTCTGGCACGCCCGAGAGATAGGGCGCCGTGGCTTTCCCAAATTTGCCACCAGCGCTCGCAATCAGGGTGGCTGAGGGTAGCGCGCGGGGAACGAGTGGCGTATGAGTTGGCCGCCGGGGAGAAATCGAGAGCAATCCCCCATGCGTGCATCGATAGGGCGCTGCTGCCGGTGCTGCTGCGGTAGTTGTAGGAACCGCCGTAGATATCGAGCCCCAAGCGGCGGATTTCGCTTTGGCCGTAGTGTTCCAGTACTTCGCGCAGGGCCGCCTGCACATGTGTGGCAATCAGTTTGTGCACGCGTATGGTTCGCACAGGCTCACCCTCGAAATAAAGCGGGTATGGGGGCACTAGGGCAACGAGGTTGCTTTCGCAGCCGGGTGAGCCGAATATGCTCTTGCCGCTACGCACTTCGGCTTGTGTGGGCCAAGTGGGAACTTTGGATGTGGGGAGCCCGAGCGCTTGTTTAAGTGCCTGTATTGTGAGCGGACCGACGATGCCATCGGGTGTTACGCCGATGTGTTTTTGAATGCGGGCTATGTCATTTTTCATGGCCGGGTATTGAGGTGGCTGAGTGTTCAATTCGCTCTAAACGGGCGTCCATGCTGCGTAGTACGTCAACAGTTTGGGCGGCGGTAGTGGATTGCTCGCAGGCGAGTTGTTTGAAGTCGCTGTATACGAAGCACATCAGGCTGAGCCCGCTGAATGTTACGATTTCGCGTGTGTAATCTCGCAGTAAACTGAGGTAATCTCGAAAAGGTTTGCACATGCCACCCCTTATACAGCCGAAGCCCCGTTTCCGCAATCGGAAAACGGGGCTTCGCAGCGAGTGCAACCTGCTACGCCTTGTTGGGCAGTAGTTTGTGCGCTTTTAAGTGTGAATTAAAGAATGTTAGCCGGAGCTGTGGACGGCGCCGGTGCGGCAGGAGCCGGTGCAGGAGCCGGTGCCGGGGTGGCGGCAGGTGCCGGCGCAGCCTCGGGAGTAGCGGCCTTGGGATCGGGGGAGGCGTAGTAAACCTGACCGTCCAAGCTGGCGCGGTAGCGACCGCCGGGCAGAATGGTGATGCCGATTGTCTTGTTGGTATAGTTGGCGGGCGGTGTCACCTTGTAACGGCGCAGCTCAGGAGCATCGGGCTTGTCGGGGTCACGAATCACCACCGTGAGCTGACCCTGAATCGGGCGGGCTTCGGAGGGCGGGGTGCTCAGGTTGGCACCGGCAAACATGTAGCCCACGGGGAATACGTTGTCGGAATCGTCGAATACCTCCACAAACAGACGACCGGTTGTGCCGTTAATCATCTGCACGGCATAGTTGGCTGTGCTGCCGGTAACCGGCTGCGGCTGGGCGGGACCTGCGGGGGCGTTGCCGATTCCGCTGATGGCAGTCATGCCGGGCTGAGTTTGGGACGTGGTGGGGTATGCCGGGGTGGGCTCCACGTTGCCCATGGGGTCAACGTAGGTCGGTTGCTGAATCGGAACCAGCTGCCCGGTTACCGGGTCGGTAGTGTAGGTGGGCTGAGCTGTTGCTGTAGGATGCTGGTAAGCTATCACCTGACCGGTCATGGGATCTGTGGTGTAGATGGGCTGGGCAGGTTGCTGGGGCATATATGCCGACAGGGGTCTGGGCTGAGCATAGCCATTGTGTACGACCGGGGCCTGCTGTGCAACGGTGGAGTGCACGTAGGGATTCGCATGCTGAACGGACTGTGCATGCGGGCGCGTGGTCGGCTGCGGCGTGAGGGCCGGGTACTTCATCGGAGCGCAGGCGGAAAGAAGGAGAGCGCCGCCCGCAGCGAGTATGTAGGAGCTCTTCATGAGCGTCAGTCTATCATAGATTGTGTCATAATGCAAGTGTTTATTGGCATTAAATTGTAAAAAATTGATAAATATTGTATAGATGTCTGATATTTTGCTTGTCAAGTGAGGTTTTCTGGTGTAGAATGCGTTGCCCCGCTGTTGATTTCGTCTTTTTGGCAGTGGGTGTGATTAATCCCAATCCGTACATCACGTCAAGTTATGAAAGAACTCAAAGGTGCATGCATCATCGGCCAGTCCGGCGGTCCTACCGCTGTGATTAACGCCAGCGTACTCGGCGCCGTGCAGACGGCCCTCAACTCTCCCCAGATTACTCGCGTACTGGGTGCCGCCCACGGTATCACGGGCGTGCTCAACGAACAGCTTTACGACATGGGTATGGAGGACCCCGCTGAGCTTGAGCTTCTCAAGTTCACTCCCTCTTCCGCCCTCGGTACCTGCCGCTACAAGATGAAGGACCCCGATGTGGATCCCACCGATTACGAGAAGATTCTCGATACCTTCAAGAAGTTCGACGTTCGCTACTTCTTCTACAACGGTGGTAATGACTCGATGGACACCTGCAACAAGATTTCCAAGTTCATGCAGAAGTCCGGTTACGAGTGCCGCGTGATGGGCATTCCCAAGACCATCGACAACGACCTTTTCGGTACCGACCACTGCCCCGGTTTCGCCTCTGCTGCTAAGTACATTGCTACTTCCTGCATGGAGGTTCAGCACGATGCTTCCTGCTACGACACCGGCATGATCACCATCATCGAGGTGATGGGTCGCCACGCCGGTTGGCTGACTGCCGCCAGCGCTCTGGCTAACTACGCCGGTGCCGGTCCCGACCTCATCTACCTTCCCGAGGTTGACTTCGACATGGAGTCCTTCCTGAACGATGTAGAGAAGCGCTACAACGCTACCGGTAAGTGCCTTGTGGTGGTTTCCGAGGGTATCCACGATGCCTACGGTCAGTTCATCTCTCAGGCCAAGACCAACAGCAACGACGGCTTCGGTCACGCTCAGCTGGGCGGTCTGGCCAACAAGCTTGCTGAAATCGTTCGCAACCGCGTTCCCTCCGCCAAGGTGCGTGCCATCGAGCCCTCCCTGCTGCAGCGCTGCGCCACTCACCTGGCTTCCACCACGGACGCTCAGGAGGCCTACCTCGCCGGCAAGACTGCCGTGCAGGCTGCCGTGAACGGCGACACCGACAAGATGGTTGCCTTCGAGCGTAACGACCTCTACGGTCAGTACGTGTGCAACACCAAGCTGCTGCCCCTTGAGAGCGTGGCTAACTTCGAGCGCAAGGTTCCCCGTGAGTGGATTAACGCTGCCGGTAACGGCATCGAGCGCGCCTTCATCGACTATGCTCTGCCCCTTATTCAGGGCGAGACCGGCATGAAGACCGTTCAGGCTCTGCCCCGCTTCGCCCGCCTTCGCAAGGTGCTGGCCAAGCCCTGCTGCTAAGCTTGCATAGTTAATAGCCAAACTTTACGGCTGCGGTTCCGCATGGAACCGCAGCTTTTTTTGTGTGCGTGGGAAGATATGTAATAAAGGAGCCGCAGTCTTTTGCGGACTGCGGCTCGTTAAATGGTATAGGAGCTGTTCTTATTGCTGCACAACCTTATCGAAGCGTTTTTGGATGCCGAATTGCTTGTCCATCATTTGCCAGAGCAACTTGTGGAATGCACGGGCTCGCACCGGCTCACAACCGCGAATATGCACGCCGAATTCCTCCGCCGGGCAAATGGCGACAGGCAATCGGTGCTGCCCGCTGCGCAGTTCCATTTGCTGCCAGTAATCCAGCGTGTCGCCGTGCTCGACGGTTGTTTGTTGCTTGACGAGCGTTTGCAGGTCTCCGGTGGCTACGTCACCCACTTTCACCCAGGTGGCTTGATTGGTAGAGGGGGAGATGCACCATGCGAAAGAGCCGTTGTCCTTGCGGGTGGGTGCGAGGAACCACAGCTCGACTGCCGTATTGCTTTGCAGGAATGGCTTGAGGACCAGTTGCAGGGCCTTTTGCTCCTGTTCGCTCATAGGGGCAAAGCGGGCCTCCCCCGCCATGAGCGGGGGCTGCTCTTTTGCCGGTGCCGTGGGGGCCGGTGTACACGCCGCCGAGAGGAGCAAAACTGCTCCGGCGCTGCAGCAAAGGCTGATTGTGCTGAAGGGGTGGCTCATGAGATTGTGGCGCTTAGTGTACGAATATGATTTCGTAGGTGTATTTGCCGGGCTGTTGCGGGGCAGTCAGGTATACACGATTGCCGGTTACGGGGGCTATGAACTCTTGGCTGTATTCGTTGCTGCTTGTGGGGCGGGCGCCGTTTACAGTGCATTCTGCCGTGCCGAGTACGATGATTTTCTTCGTATTGGGGGGCAGGGTAAAATTGAGCTTCATGTTGCTCTTGCTGTTGTTGTAGAACGTCGTGAGGTTCGAGTCGGAGAGAGCCGCCGGGTTTACATCTGACTGTTCAGCGGGCAGCCCCAAGCGGAAGAAGGTGAGTTTGACCTCTTGGGCGGTATCGCCACGGTGAGTCAGGCGAATAGCGCTGATGGGGGCAGTCGGCAGGTGCTCTTTCTCGAAGATGAGGTATTCGCCATCTGCGATTCCTTTTAATTCACTTTGAGTGCCATCTGCATGGGTTGCAGTGATTTGTGCCCAGTTTGCCACATTGGCATTGGCCAGATTGAACAGCATGTTCTGCGGGGTGACTGTCGCGGGGATTTGCAGTTCAATGTGCTCGCCGGGGTTGATGGTGAATACCTCCATCACGCGGTTTATGCCGATGTGAGTCTCGTTCTGATAGGCGGAGAAGTGGGGTGCTTTTGCCAACTGCTGAGCCGTGTAGGGCGGCAGGGTGCGGTTGATGGTGAATTGACGCAGTTTGACTGGCTCGCTCTGCGGCTCCAGCACTCGGTAGCGCAGTATACCTGCTTGCACCGGGTTATCAGCGAGGTCTATCACCAAGGTGTTGCCGCCGATGGGGGCGCCAATGGGCTGCCAGTTACGGGCATCTGTTGAGAATTCGAACTGGCCCTTTACCATGGGCGTGTTCGGGGCGGTGCTCAGTACGATGCTGCGGATGTCGGTTCGCTCCCCGAAGTCCAGGAAATAGCAGTCACCTGCCTGCTGCGTGTGAGCAACTTGTTCCCTGCCGCCGGGCATTCCTTGGGGGGTAAGGCGCCGCCCATTGAAGGTAAGGGTGGGGTGTACGTTGCTTTTACCGGCTATTTCTGCCAGGATAGTGGCATTCAGGTAGCGCAGGGTGGCTTGTGTGGCAGGGGTCATGTGGTACATGGCTACCTCAGTATCTTTCAGGTACACGGTACCGTCCGGGGTCCACTCGTCGCGCCGGGTGTTTTCCATCTCCACATTAGTCTCCACCGCGCGGAAGAAGTGCTTTATGCGGGTTTCGGTATTGGTGGCTTTAATTGCCTTCATCGCATCGGCACCGGCACGCCCGGCGAGTATGAATTGCGATATCCACGGGGCGATATCCTCCCGCAGCTCGGCTACCTCGGCGGCATTTTGCAGGGTATTGCCTGCGCGTTCCATGCGCTCGAACTCGCGCTGCAGGTTGTCGGCTGCGATGGTGTCGGGGCGGTCGGCCAGCAGGGATTTTCTGTACTCTGCGGAAATGGGCGCGAACTGTACGGACTCTTCGCGCAGGTACCCGTGTGTGTTGGGCAGCAGGTAGGAGTTGTGGTCACAGAAGCACTGCAGTGCCTCGGTGCAGCCGGGGTACAGACGGGCGATGCCTGCGCGCCATGATTTATCGGACTCGAACCCGGTGATATTCCAGGTATAATCCGCCACGCCGAACAGACCTACTTTGCTGGCTTCTGCGTGCTCCATGGGGTTGGCAACAAAGCCGCTCATGGCATTTTTCATCTCCTGCTCCGTGCCGAGCCCGTAGGTGCGCCCCATGGATATACGGCTGCGTTTGAAGTCGTTGCAAGGCCAGTTCCACCAAATGAATGTGGGGCGTTTGACGTGCTCATTCACCCACTTTTGGCCGGCAAGCGTGATATCGTTTACCACTGTATCACCCGTCCACATTACAGGGATATCCTTATTGAGCCCGGTGCCGAGGGTTTGCAGGAATTTTGCGTTGGTCCAAGCCTTGTTGTACCCGGTGGGGCACATGATAAGGGTTTGGTTTACATCGGCATGGCGGCGAATGAAGTTTTCGAGTATGTAGTTGCAAAGCTGTACTTGGCGCTCGGCTTTGCCGATTTCACCGCTGGAATCGTCCACCAGCACGCCGAAGTCACGCACGCCCAAATCATACATGAGCTTGAGCTTGTGGCAAAGGGCGTCCAGCTGCTCTTTGCCGCCGTTTTCGTGCCATTTCACCGTGTTGGCAGGGTGAATAGCCCATACGAAGCGCACATGATTGCGGTGGGCATGCTGCACGAGGTTGCGGATTTCCTCAGCCTTTTCGGCGGGGTAGGGTTCATAGCAACCCAAACCGTGGTGGTAGGGGTCATCCTTGGGGGCGTAGATGTAGGTATTCATCTTGTTGCGCCCATAGAAATCAAACTGCGATTTACGCGCCTCGAAGCTCCAAGGGGCACCGTAGTACCCCTCTACAGTACCGCGGAAAGGCAGGTCCGGCCAGTCGATAACGGTGCCCAGCGGCAGTTCGCCCTGCACGGCAACACCTGCTATGGGGAGGTGGGGGAAAGGGTCTTTCTGGGCGTTATCAGCCCCTTGCACGCCTTGCAGCATTTGGCTGAGGGTTTGCTTGGCATAGTGCAGGGCAATGTTGCTGTTGGCCCACACTGTGAGCTTGCCGGGGATGATTTGCAGTGCGTAGGCCTCGGCATTGTCGGCGGGTAACTTATCCCACATGTCGCCGGTGCTGTCGGCCTTGCGCAGGTTGAGCTGCACTTGTGTGACTTGGGTGGTGATGTCTTGCAGGTCCACCTGCTGGGGTTTGGGGAAGATATCGGGCATGGCGGCGGCAGACAGGCTCGCGCCGGCAAGCGCGATGGCTGTAATCATAGTATTTCTGTTCATGTCGTCAATGTGTTAAGAAGGGGTTCTAAAAGGGCAAAATCGTTCAGTCGGTATTCCGGTTGCAGAGCGAGGCATGCGGCTTCTTCTGCCGGGGCGTTGCGACTCCACGCGGCATTGATGATAGCGACGCCGACGCTGTGGCAGAGAGAGATATCGCTGGGTGCATCACCCACGTAAATGATTTCATCGGCGCTGAGCTGCCAAGCCTCCATGGCGCGTTTCAGGTTGTCGGCCTTGGCGTTGTAGTATGGGTCGCCGTATAGTTGCAGGTCAAACACGCCCTCCATGCCGTATTTCTTGACGGTAGGCGCTGCGGTCATGTGCTCTTTGCCGGTCAGTAGTGCCAGTTTAAGGCCGCGTTCCTTCAGCCGCCACAGCATCTCTGCGGCACCGGGGAACGGTGCCGGTGCTAATTCATCGTGCCGCTCGCAATAGATACGCACGAAAGTGCCCGTGGGCAAATCATCGGCATCCGGGTTCATACCCAGCAGACTGCCCAGCACCCCGCGATCACTCAGGCCGAAGTAGCGTACCACTTCTTCCTCACCGGGCTTGTAACCGGTTATTTCCTCGGTGGTGCTGCGATAGGCTTCGATGCACAGCTGTAGCGTGTCGCCCAGCGTGCCGTCCATGTCGAATATGATTCCCTTTAGCATAACCAGATGTCGGGCTATACTATCAGATTGCTCCCGGTGTGGCAAGCCGCAAGTGCGGCAGTGTAAGCGTTGCGGGGCAGCGCGGCTCTTATATCAGCTCGTTAAGCACAATAGCCGGGTCGGCAAAGGGGTAGTGGTAGCTGTCAAAGTCTGTGCCAAGCCCCACGCTGCCCCAGTAGTCGCGCATGCGTGCCGGCGGGAAGATTTCGTCTTTATCGGCGATGTAGGCTTGGTGCCAGGTAAGGTGGGGGGCCGAGTAAGCTTTTGCTCGCTCGGAAAGGTTGGTGAGTTCGGCTACTTTTTCAGTAGCTGAGCGGTCGGGGTAGGGACCGGTGGGTATATAGCGCCCTTCGGTGGTGGTGGTGGCAAATTCATTCACCCCGCCCTTGCTTGCAATGGCTTGCATGCTGCGCATGACTACTTTCAGGCGCATGCCCCAGCGTGGGTCTACCGGGTAGGGGGTTCCATTCAGAGCAATGGCTCGGTGCAGGGGCAGCTCGCGGCAGCTTTGCTCTGCCACCCATACGCCGAATGACCAAGCAAAGAGGTAGATGCGGCGGTAGCGCACAAAATCCCCGGCTCGAAGTATTTCCGGTTCGCCGCTGTGGTTGTGGCAGGCCAGCACATCGTACCCCGGCGGTGTGATGTGGCACACCGCATTCGGGGTGGCAGCCCAGCCGAGTATGAAGATGATTAAATCCTGATTCTCAGGGGATTGTTGTAGCCAGACCTGTTCCATAGACAGGGAATTATTACTCGCTGTATTCAGCCCAGCTGGAGGAGGTTTCCCACACGCGCACGCGCTCTAAGCGCACACAGCTGCGCACGGGGTAGGCTGTGCCAATCCCTTGTGAGGCGCGCTCCAGGGCAGCTGCTGCGTAGCGAAACACGGTGTGAGCCATGGCTTCGCTGGTGGGGTCTTGCCGGTCGAAGGGGATGATTCGTTCGCCGTATATGCGGCGAAACTCTTCGAAGTGCGGGTCGGCCGTGTTCATGCAGAGCGAGTGGTCGAACTGCTCGAGGAAATCGCCCATCATTTCTTTGATGGCCTTAAAGTCGAGCACCATGTCGTTTTCGTCGAGCGTGTCGGCGGCGAAAACCAGCTCTACGCTGCGCGTATGCCCATGCGGGAACGCGCAGCTGCCGGGGTGCTTGGAGAGCAGGTGCCCGCTCTCCAATTCAATGGTTTTGCAGATGCGGTACACAGCGGCTCAGCAAACGGGGGTTACGCCCTTTTTGAGGATAATGTTGCCGTATTTGGCTGTTTCGCCCGTCACTACCACGGCGTAGGCCTTTTTGGCGCGTTCGTAGAAGGCGTAGCGTTCTTCTCGCTCAATTTCGCCCTCGTAGCCGAGAGCCGCGCGGTATTTGGCCTCTACGCTGGGGTCGAGGGTGTCGCCGGGCACGGCTTCCATCATGATGACGGGAGTGGCGTAGGCATCCAGCTCGAAGAGGGGGATGATGCCGGCCAGCAGGGTATCCACCCCCAGACCGTCGGCACGCACTACGGTGCTGTTGAAGGTGTGACCGGGGAAGTGGGCATCGGAGAACACAATTTCATCACCATGACCCATTTCAGCCAGAATTTTGAGTAACTCAGGGGAAATAACGGGGGAAATTCCTTTTAACATAGCCCCTTTATACTACCACAGCGGATTCGCACTTGCAATCGGAAAAGTTTTCAAATGATGCTTTACCGGGATTTTGATGGTGCGAGTAGGGTGCGATTCAAAAAATATTTATTGCAAGTGGGCGGTTATTTCCGCTTCTTTTGCCAGTTCCTGCACGTCGTCGAGGTGCAGGAGGTCGCTGCTCAGGCGCAATGTTGTGCCATTGGCTGCGGTGAGGTCGATGGCGCAGCTGGCCACGCCGTTGCAGTCTGTCTCGGTGATTTTGGCCTGAGCCAGTTCATCCCAACGTATGTAGTGGGTTTGGCGCAGGAAAACCCGGCGGGCGATTCCCTCAGCTGTAATTCGGTAGCTCAGGGTCACATAGTAGAGCCCCCACACGGTAGCCACCGCTCCCAGCACAATGGCTACCCACAGTTGCCAATCGGGCATTTGTTTGTAGAGCGCACAGTAAATGACCGTGGCTATTACCAACAGGGTACTGGTGGCATAGAGCAGGGCATTTGCTGCGCGCAGTGTGCGAGGGAGCATGGCGGTGAATACCGGTTCGCGGATTCGGTAGGGAATTACAGAATGTGCGGCGCGGGCTGCGGTGTGGGCTGCAGCGGCATGTCGGTGTGGTCGCCGCTGGGGCGGTATCTCACATCAATCGAACGCACGGCGCCGCCGCGATTGTAGTCCTCTACCGGGTACAGTATGTATGCAGGCATGCCTACCACACTGTATTCATAGAACTTCTTAATGGCATTGCGCGGGGAGCGTATGCAGCCGTGCGACAGGCGCTTGCCGGGTACGACTTTACCAACGTGCAGCCCCACACCATCGAGGGTCAGGCGGTGCCAGTAGGGCATGGGGGAGGCCACGAACGAGGTGCCTTCAGGAATTCCTAAGCTGGCGTCGGCGTTGGAATTGGTGGTTTTGCCGGCTTCGTTCACAAACCTACCGTAGCGGTTAGATTTGTGGTCTTCTTTTTTCTCGATGATTCGGAAGGTGCCGGTTGGGGTTTTATGACCATCGGTACCGGTTGAGACGGGCCAGTCCATCGCTACCTGACCGTTGACGTACACGCGGGCACGCTGCTGGGAAAGGCAGATGATGACTTTCGAGTTGTTGGCATTGAGCATGCCGAGCAGCTTTTCGTTGCAATAGTCAGCCATGGTCGTTGGGTAGTCCGGCTGGGCCACAAAGTGCTCGTAAGTGCCAACGGGGAAGGGGTTGACGTAGGTAGGGTCTTTTTTGCCCTCCATGGTAAGCGGGTTGAAAGCAAGCTGCCCGGGGGTATTAAGTGCAGGTTGCTGGAAGGGGTACTGTGATGACCCGTGCACATTGGCACCGGGGTATGCTACCTGATGACAGGCGCTCAGCAGCAGGGCTGCTGCAAGAAGAGAAAAGGTATGGCTTTTTTTCATAATCATTTAGCGGGTAAAATGATACGTTGCCCTATGCTCAGGCGCTGAGCCTGATCGGTGGTCATGTTGTTGAGCTGCATAATAGCAGCTATGCTGACATTGTAACGGCGTGCAATGGCTGAGAGGGTGTCTCCCTTACTTATTGTGTAGTAACGGGTGGCAGTTGTCGGAGCCGTGGCGGCCGGTGTAGTGACTGTGGTCGGTGCAGCCGGCGTAGCGGTTGGGCTCGGAGCCTGTTGCACGGGGGCGGTCGATGTAGTGCGACCGGGGATGGTGAGCACTTGCCCGATGCGCAGGGCATTCGGGTTGCTCAATGCGTTCGCCTGAACGAGTGTTGCCATGTTGACGCCATGGCGACGAGCGATGACAGAGAGGGTATCTCCCTGTTTTACCGTGTAGGTAAGGGGGGCGGTTGCCGCTGCTTTCTGGCGCTGGCCAAAGAACCACCATTTGGAGCCGGTGGAGGTCGTGGGGGCTGTGGTTGCTACAGGTGCGGCTGGCTTTGCCGTTGCCGGAGCCGGGAGGGCGGGCTCGGGTTGTTGCAGAGCCTGAGTGGCGGGGGCAGTCACGGTGGGGGCGACTGCCACTGCAGGTGCCGAGGCGGGAGCGGCTGCCTCGGTGGCGGGCATGCCGCTCCCGGCCTCTACGGTTACCACGTCATCCTGCGCGGCTGTCATGGTATCCCTGAACCAATTGTAGTCTACACGCTGCTTAGTTATGTTGCAGGAGCAGAGGGCACCACAGATGGAACTGAGGACGACCAAACCGATGAATTGAGTTTTCATGTTGAAAAGCGTGCTGAATGACGTGTTGTTTTTTTATTGAAGGGAATTAATCAGCGTTTTTTGGCTGCAGGGATAATGAGGCGCTTGCCGGGGCGCATGCGCATGGCGTCTCGCTGGCTCATGCCGTTAGCCTTCAGAATTTCGGTGTAAGATACCCCGTAGCGCTTGGCAATGCCGGAGATGGTTTGACCCTTGGTCACCACATGTGTGCGGGTCTTAGTCTTCTCGGTCTTAGCCTTGGTCGGTGTGTACCCCTTGGGTATGTAGCGCACCTTGATAATCTGCCCGGGGTAGATGGTGTCGCTCTTCAGGCCGGAATCCTGCTTAATCTGCTTCACTGTGGTTCGGCTGCGCTTAGCAATATCGCTCAGGTTGTCGCCCTTGCGCACCTTGTATGTCAGCAGGGTCGGCTCTGTGTAGCGTTTGCCGCGCTTCTTAGCGTCAGCCTTCTTATCTTTCTTAGGCTTAGTGGTTGTTTTGGCTACCTGAGCCGGTTTGGAAACCGGTTTCGGGGCGCTTACTGTGGGCTTCGGGGGTGTGGGCACACCGATGAGCTGAGAGCTGCCGGGGGTGTTGACTGCCAGAGCAGGGGTATGGGTTTCCACCACTGTTGCTGCCGGGTCTGTATGCACAGTAGCACCCTGATGGGCAACGGTGGGTTGCTTTTGGTTGATGCCGCGACCGTAGACGGCGGCTGTGCTCTCATGCGGCTCGGGGATGGGGTAATGTTCGTGGGTGGTTTCGCCGGCTGCAATTTGCCCACCCCAACCATCGTCTTCATCATCAATCAGCCACGGCGGAATTTCACCATCGGCAATGGTGTCGCTGGCTGTCGTGGCGGTCTCGTAGTCGTACTCAGATATACGGCCGCTTCTGCAGGAATTGAGCGCCAAAAGCACACAGGCGCTCACGCCAAGCAATGTAAGTGTTTTCTTCATACAGAGCTAATATTATCAGATTTTAACCTTTCTGGCAAGCCTTTAAAATGTCAAAATATAAATCATCGGACATTCGTTTGTAGTTTTGCTGTTACCCTTTTTTTTACGAGGCGCGGATAACGTGACACCCCGAGCCTTTGCGTGGGCTCGGGGTGCCGGAATCGGATATGGAAAACGGAGCTTTAGTGTCGTCGCCCATGCCCACCGCGGGGCGCTGAGCCGCCGCGCGAAAAGCCGGCCGGGCGTGTGGAGCCCTGCACTCGGTTCATGCCGGAACCGCTGCTGAAGTTAGGCCTACTGTTGGTGCTTGGTCTGCTGTTAAAGTTTGGCCTGTTGTTGACGTTCGGCCTGTGGTTGATGTTCGGCTTGTTGTTGACGCTCGGCCTGTGGTTGATGTTCGGCCTGTGGTTGATGTTCGGCCTGTTGTTGACGTTCGGCTTGTGGTTGACGTTCGGCCTGTTGTTAACGTTCGGCTTGTGGTTGATGTTCGGCCTGTTGTTAACGTTCGGCCTGTGGTTGCCGTTCGGCTTGTGGTGCCCTACATTGGGGGTCGGGGCCTTTATGTGATTATGCGGAGCGTGTGCGTGAGGAGCCGGTGCATGGTGGTGACCGGCGGGCGGACGCACTCCCGGTCTGTGGCCGTGCGGGTGGTGCGGCGGGCAGCTTATGCGGTGAATGTGTGCGGGGTAGTGCCAGTGCCCACGGTACCAGGGCGCGGGACCCCAGTCAGGTACAAAGCACAGCGCCGTCAATGCTGCTATACTGAAAATTGCGGCACCCGTTGAGGTATAGCCGTACACCGGTCGACCGTATGAATAGCCATAAATGGGGAAACCATTGGCATCGTAACTGGCGTTTGTCCACGCTACACCCACGCTGGCGCCGTAGCCATTGTTGGCGTAAGAGAATGACCCATACCCATCCGTCACAACGCACGAAGAGCACAGTAGCCCTGCGCACGTCATTATTGCGATTGATATTGACCCTATTTTCATATTCAATTTTTCTATTGGTTCTATTTTTCTTGCAATACCTGCAACCAACTCGTACCCATATAATGTAAAGTTGATATATTTAAAAAATAGCAACAATTTATAAAAATGCAAGTATTTTTTGTGTCTCGACAGGATTTTTTTGCGACTTTCTTGTCATTTTCTTGCCCAATAGGCAGAGAATTCGCATTTTAGGCTTGCATGCCCCGTTCTTTTGTGGTAAAACTCGCCGCGAGCTGTTCGCAGCTCTACTCATCAGTGTGGTCTCGTGGTGTAACGGTAGCACAAGAGGTTTTGGTTCTCTTGGACTTGGTTCGATTCCAGGCGAGACTATCACAAAGTTAGTTTTTTAAAGTCTGTTTAAGGTTAGTTCTTAAACAGATTTTTTTTTGTCTCCGTCGTAGCCGTGTAGCTGTTTGCGATATATTTTAGGTTGATTGCTTTTGGTGCTTCATTTGCGGTTGTGATATGTTTGAGTTAACTTCGTTTTTGATTTCTGTTTGCTTGTATATATGGTAAAGGGATGTATGGAAGTTTTTTTGAGGGCTTGTTAGTGTTTGGAAGTTTGGATTTTTTTTGAGGTGAGATTGAGTATATTTTGAGCATTAGTTATTGTTATTAAACAATGCGGGGGGGGGTAATAACTGATACTAAATGTTTTACAAATTTCTTATTCTGTGAGAATCTCCATAAAGTGTCTATATTCATGTTCTCTTTAATATTTTAAAATGATAAATTTTATATGGAAGTATTTTGGTAGGGCATAGTTCATAGCGAAAATAATTCGAAAAAATTGAGATTGAATCATTATTTTTACTTTTTTTGCTTGCATTTTCGTTGGGAAATCTATATATTGGCGTTGTGAAGTTGCTGTGGGATTTCTATATTCCAATGGGGGTGCTGCGGCAAAGTCGCATAAACTATCTAAACTTAATCTGTTACTAAAGATGAAAAAGACACTGACAACAATTATGCTTGCCTCGGTTGCATTTGCTACCGAGGCTGCTGCTGAGTCAGCTGGCGGTTATACCATGCTGATGTATGGTAATACATATAATCTGAAGCTTACCGCTGATAACGTGGTGAAGCGCCAGATTAACGCCGGTCTGAAATACAGCGATTACAATGGCTCTCTTTCTCTGAAGCCTTTCGATGACGGTGTACGTGTTACCTATAAGTGGAGCTCTGGTACCCTTCTGGTAACAAATCCGACGAAGACTTGGACCAACACCGGTGCTTTGGAAGACCTGAATGAGACAATGGGGCTGAATCTCACCGCTGATTTCTTGAGCGCGATGGATTTCATCGGCACTCAGAACTCCGGTTCGAACACCACTCTTACTCTGAACTTCAAGGGTATGAGCAAGGATGTCGATCTTAGTAGTTCCATGACCTTCTATGTGTTCGCTACTTCCGTAAAGGGCTCTGCCGGTGATTTGGTAGTAAGCGGTTTGGACGGCTACACAGTGACCTCCGCTGCTGCTGACAAGGGCGATGGTTTCGATAATCAGAAAGGTGGCTACGGCTCGTTTACCTTGTACAAGGTAACGGGTACTCTGACAAAAGATAAGACTGTAACTATCGGTACGACCGGTGAGAAGAACTCTTTCTCTCTGGTGTCTTATCTGGTTCCGGAGCCGAGCACTGCCACTCTCAGCTTGCTGGCCTTGGCCGGTCTGGCTGCTCGCCGTCGCCGAGTAGCCTAATGGCGCTTAGATTTACATAATTAGTGCGCTGCGCCATAAGTAGCGTGAAATATACCGAGCGATTGCTCGTTAGCAGAAAAGCCGCAGTTTGCAAAGACTGCGGCTTTTCTGTGCTTGAATGTGATGGGGTAGGGGGGGAGGTTGTGTATAGGCGGAACGGTGTTTTTTTATGGATGTTTGTGAGTGGGAAAAGGGTGGGCGTGGCACGAAGCCGGATGTGTGGCTCAGATGTAGTTTTGCTGAGGAGTGGCTGTGTTGAAAGCGGGGTTGCAATGGCGCGTGTACTGTGGCGCGGTGGAATGGCAAGGTGTAAAATAGCGAAAGCCCGCAGTTGCCTGCGGGCTTTCCAAGAGTGGCGTCGCGCCGATTTCTTTACTCGAGGTCAAGGTCGAGGTCATCGTCACCTGTGTCTTCGAGCATATCTGTGCTCTCGGCGGATTCTGCCTCGTCAGCAGCGGCAGCCTCGGCGGCGGCAGCGGCGGCTTCGCGCGCGGCAGCGGCTTGCTCTTCGGCCTTCTTAATGAGGTCGTACTTGCGCTGGTCGGACTCGGAAAGCGGCTTGGAGATAAGATAGCGCTTCTGGGTGAGGCCGGAGGCGCGGCGAGTGTCAAGACGGAACTTGTCGTAACCGGCATCTGCCAGGGCTTCCATTACAGCGTCACCAAGAGCTTTGCGCTGCGGGGAGTCGCACACATACATAGTGTGCTCGCTGGTGAAGGGAGCATCCCAAGCGGGGCGGCCGTTTTTGGGGATGAGTACGCCGACCATGTTGCCATGGCCATCGGAGCAGATGCCCCATACAACCTCCTTCTGCCCGGGGGTGACAAGGGATACATAGTACTGCGGGTAGGCGTAGGAGAAATCCTTAGGCGTAGAGTTGCGCAGCCAGCCGTAAAGAGCGCGCCCAGCGCGACCGGGCAGGGGGCCTGCGGGGTATACGTCGCGATCCATGGGGGACGCTGTGTCATCGTAGCTGTATACGGTGGCAGTGGAGCCTGCGCGCAGCATATCAGCGGCTTCGATGGGGGAGGGACCGGAGCAGGAGCTCACAGCAACGAGAGTGGCCATGGTGCAGCAGGCCAGAGCGAAGTTTTTGAAGAGGGAAAGATGTTTCATGTCGATTCGGTGTTCCTTATATTAGCCAATAATGGTGGGGAAAGACAAGCAAAAACTTACGGAAATGGCTTTTTTTTATCATTTTTATGACCAAATAGGGGGTGAGTATGCAAAAATGGGAGTTGATTTTGAGTGTTAACTCAGAAATGACTTGACGAATGGGCGTTAGTCGGTACAGAATAGCGTACGTTATGAAGATTTACCGTAAACAGTTTGCTGCATGTCGTGCAATGTTGGCTGCAGTAGGAAGTATGGCGCTGCTGGGGCTCAGTTCGTGTGAAGAGAAGACGGCTGCTGAAGGGCAGACCCCGACCGGAGATAAGGCGGTCAGCAGTGAAGAGCAGCCGACCACAGCTACAGCACAGGCTGCACCGACGGATAATCGCGCTGCTGTGGATGAGGCGAGGGATGCATTGTTGAATTCTCTTATCTATGATTTGGGGCGTTGTGCGTCCGACATTGCTGCTCACCCGGAGCTGAATGCAGCTGTTCGCAACATGCTTGAGGCGCTCGAAAACTATTACAATCAGAACAAGGAAAACCTGAATGGTACCTCGGAGCGTGTGAAGCTTGCTCTGAGACTGGCTGATACAACACGTAATCTTACCGCTTGGAATCGTGCTATTGCATTCTATGTCGAGGCGAAAAATGCCTATGATGCGCTGCCCGAAAACAAGAAGATCGAAGCAGAAAATAAGCGTTTGCTGAGTTCCATCTGCAACGGGCAGGCTTTCTGCTGTATGCGCACTGGTGATATGCAGGGGGCTCTGGCGCTTTACAACGATGGGCTCAGTATTGATGAGGAGCTTTATACTGCCATAATACCGTCGGAGGGACCCGCTATACCTGAGAATGGTGAGATTCCTGCGGGGATACCCCAGGCGGCAGCCGCTGTGTTCTCCTCGTACCGCTGTTTGGGCGAGTGCCAGATGTTGGCAGATGACCCTGAAGAGGCTCGCGTAACGCTGAAACGTGGTATTGAGATGGCAGAGGAGTTGCGCCGCATGACCCCTGAAATGCACATGCAGTACATACGTTTGCTGGTGGCAATCGGTAATTTGGAGAGCCGTTGCGGCAATGACCGCGAGGTGTTGAAGTATTGGAATCGAGCTGCTGAAATGTGCCGAGCACTGCATGGCGCTACTACCGATGTGGCTCTGCGCTTCCGGGTGGAGCAAGCCTTCAATGCTTTGGTGCCGAATGTTCAGGCTCTTGCAGAGAAGCTCCATATCGGGCAAGAACCGGCAGAGGGGCAGTCGGAACCCGCCCCCGGAGCCGAGCAGTAACTAAGCCGGAATGTAACTATGGCTTCCTTTCTCATATCGCTGCCAGCCCTTGAGCGCAATGCCCGTATGTTGGCACAAGTTGCGCAAGAGGGTGGGGCGAATATGCTGCTGGCGCTGAAGGCATTTTCGACTACAGCCACATTTGACACCCTGCGGCCGTATGCTGCGGGGTGTTGCGCATCGGGCTTGTATGAAGGGCGTCTTGCGGCTCGCCACATGGGTGGGCATGTTGCGGTGTATTCCCCGGCCTATCGTCCGGCTGAGCTGCTGGAGCTGCTGGAGATTGCGCACCACATCGACTTCAATAGCCTGCCGCAGTGGCAGCGTTACCGCGAGCTTTGCTGTAAACACCCCCGCGTGCAGAGCGGGGAACTGCAGCTTGGTTTGCGGGTTAACCCATGCTACTCCACCGGACATACGGCGCTGTACGACCCCTGTGTGCCGGGCTCTCGCTTGGGAATTCCGGCTGCCGAGCTTGCCGGTGCCGATTTGAGCGGTATTTCCGGGCTGCATTTTCATACCCTTTGTGAACAGGGCGCACAGGAGCTCATCGATACGTTCAGGGCCTTTGAAAAAGATTTCGGCGCTCTGCTGGCAAGTCCGCAAATTCGCTACCTCAACCTTGGCGGCGGTCATTGGATTACTAAGCCGAATTACGACCGAGCCGCCCTTGTAAACCTGCTGCGTGAAATCCGCAGCGCCTACCATGTGGAGGTTTACTTGGAGCCCGGTGAAGCTTGGTGTGTGCACACCGGCGTGTTGCGCGCGCGTGTGCTCGATGTCTTCCACTCGTTGGGGTATCAGCACGCCATATTGGATGTAAGCGCCAGTGCTCACATGCCCGATGTGCTGGAAATGCCCTACCGCCCCGATGTTTATGCGGTGCGCCCCGCAGCAGAGCAGGCTCCCGGTACTCCGGCTGTTTTGCTGCCCGGCGAGAGTTATTCCCCCGCAGGGCAACCCGGTGAGTTGCCCTACACCTACCGGCTTGGGGCTCCTACCTGCCTGGCCGGTGATGTCGTGGGCGATTTTTCCTTCGCTGAGCCCCTGCAGCCCGGGGATGAAATCGTGTTCGACGACATGACCCACTACACTATCGTCAAGACAACCCATTTCAATGGCGTGCCTCACCCCGCCGTACAACTTTTGCACGCAGATGGTCACATTTCGACCGCTTGTGCGCTCGATTATGCCGATTTCGAGCATAGATTGGGGTAAAATAACGACAAAAAATGCAATTTTTAGCTGATTTTTGCAAAAAAATGAAAAAAATGCAAAATTGTTGTTGACATTTTCTCGGAAGTTGCTATACTATGCGCACCGCAACAGCGGTAACCAAACAAGGCAAAGCGCCCGTAGCTCAATTGGATAGAGCATCTGACTACGGATCAGAAGGTTTGGGGTTCGAATCCCTGCGGGCGTGCTTCCTTACAACAAAAGGCCTTCGGGCTCAGAAAAATGCCGGTCTTCTTCAACAGAACCGGCTTTTTTTGACTCTAAGTCTATAGAGTGAGGAAACTCACAAGAACATATTGCATGGGGGCGTCCTGGTTTCGACTGAACATCTGAGGCGCCGGCTGCATGTGGAGGTTGAACGGCTGGCCTCCTTAAAAGCCGCTCAAAACATTAAATGCCTATTCCAAGAACGAATACGCAATGGCTGCGTAATATACGCGCCCGATTCAACGCCTGACGCCTACTAAGGTCGCGAATCTCAGCTCAGTAGGCAGGTGCCGCGTGGGGGAACCGCGCGCCGGCATGACATCCACAGGTTCCTGGCTAGGTGGAAGGCCGATGCAGAGCGGACCACCGGTGAGAGCAGCAATCTGCATCTGAACATGGAGATGCTTGCGTCAACGGTGTTTAGGACAGGGGTTCGACTCCCCTCGCCTCCAGCGAAAGATATTACGAAATCCCGCGCAAAGATGCTGACTTTGCGCGGGATTTTGGGTTAACTCCAAAAAGTGTGGGAAGGTTGTTTTTTGAGTCATCGGCCATATGAGCACTCTACTAATACCCTTAACTTGGGAATCTCGGGTCAAGCCCAAACATTGTGGAATTTGAATTTTCATATCACAATTCACTTCTCAGCCCCATCTTTTAGCTTGAATTACAAAAGAGAAAAAGGTAGACTGAGAAAGTTACTTTTTCGTTTGCATTATGAAATTATCCACCTCACTTCGGAATTTATTGTTAACCATAATAGCTATGGTTCCGGCTTCTGTATGCGCGTATACCCTAGACTCTCAGATTGAAGCCAGCGGGTATCAAGCAGGAGACGCTTTCTCTCTTTCCTTTGCAATAAATGCGTACCAACGCCATACACAAAATGCCAATAATAACTATTCTAGTATATCATGGAACCTTATTACCTTGGCAGAGGATTATTACGTGATGACACAGGCTCAGGAGTATGTCGGACTTTCCGCATCAACGAACAAAATGCAGAACACCGAGAATAAAGATCCCGGTTGGGCCGGCTCGACTTCCGTTGATGACACTTTTACCTATAGTAGTGATGGGTACCTGTACAGCTGGATTTCCCGGCATACCGACGACAACAAGCCTCTCAGCAATCTCTTAAACATGACGGTAACCATCGCATCCGATGGCACTGACAGCACATTAACCTTTACGTTCCCCGACCGTAGTTCCAGCATCACGCTGAACAATGTGGTAATAAACGCCAATGATATTGAGATTCGAGATGACATCGCCTTTATCGGTTCTTTTAACCACAATGATACGCAATACAGCGTAGACGCAAACTACATAGAAATTACAGCCGGAGAAATACACCCCGGTGATCCCACTTTCTTTATAACCAGCAAAGAAGGCGCAGATGTCCCCGTAAGATTACTCTCGCCTAATTCTTCTCCTTCCTTGACTTTTTCCGATTTTGACGGCAATTTCGGATGGTACGCTCGTTCCTACAATGATGACGTGATCATCATTGAGCCGAAGTTCGAACATGGATATAATGGGAATATTATTGTACATGCCAACACTCAGCTGAGAAATATCACCGGTTGTAGATTGAATCGATCCGGGCTGGGGCTCTCCTACCTTGACGCTCCCACTAACTACATCAGAGTGGAAGGGAATGGTGTACTCAATCTGCATGGCGGTGAGACATATCACCACATTATATTGGAGGAAGGTGGCATGTTGTATAACGGCGGCGGGCAGGACTTAGAACCTACTAAAGCCGGTCTGCCGGTTGTAGATTTAGAAGGTAATGCCATAGTAAAAGCAGATGATACATTTGGTATGATTGGTAAGGATTTCTCTACTGTTTACCTGAATTTGAACGGCCATACGCTGACCAAAACGGGGGATTCCACATTCCACCTTAGCCATGCCGTTGCAAATGCCGGTATCATTGACGTGCAGGAAGGGCGTGTAACTCTTAGCGCAGTCTATTATGAGAAAGAACCTCGTTCAGAGCACCCCAATAATCTTTCCGAGGTGGAGATAAAGCTGGCAAAAGGCGCCGAACTCATGGTAGAAACAGAAGAGTATGAAGCCGGCATAAGCTCAGTATATTCCGTGACGGGAGAAGGCTCTACTCTCCTGTTAGCTGATGCTGCTTTGCAGGTAGCCTCAGCAGATATCCTTTTGAAGGGAGACCGTGACACCATGGGCGAAATTACCAACGTCAACATGATTTCGCAAGGGGTGTTGGGCAATGGCGATGGTGCCGTGATGAAGAACGTGTTGGTGCAACGCGCTCAGGGTAATATCGATATTTCTGATATTGAATTGCAGAATGTTCAAGTAGAGTCTGAAATAGGCACTCTGTCATTGACAGATGTTATTTTTACAGATGATTGTACCTTCTCTGCCGGAACTGACAGTGAAATCAGTTTATCGAACGCCGCCCTTTCCCTTTCTCTGCAAGAGCAGCAAAGCGCAGGTGTTTACCTTGTCGATTTGTCCAATCTTTTCCATGGTACTGTAACCGGCAATCTCACAATCGACTTAGATACCGAAGCTCTTTCGGCTGCAGGTTATACAACTATTCAGCTTAATTTCGGCACAGATGACATGACCGATTGCTCCGGCTTGCTCCTGAGCATGGATAACGCCACCTTCGCCGGAACAAACGGCCAGATTGCAGAGTTTAGAATCATACCGGAACCCACTACTGCAACATTGAGCCTACTGGCTTTGGCTGCACTGGCCACTCGCCGTCGCCGCAAGTAAGGAATCTCAAGTTATTTTCAAAAGTCGCTGCTTCTATCTTGAGGCAGCGGCTTTTCTTTTGAGGAGTGCCCTCACTGAATTTTTGATTATTACTCGGAAAATGTTTGATTGCATGGGAGATGTGGCGTACAATGTACGCCATGAGTATCAAAGAGGAACATAAGGGGTGTGGTAGTATGAGGAATGCCGCCGTGTGTATGCTGGCACTGGCGCTGGGGGGACTGAGTTTTGCCGGAACGATGTATGCTTTTTATCGTGGTCATACCAGCGGTGAGAAATCGAATCCACTGGTATACAAATTATTTGAACGTCAATCGCCGGAAAGGGCTGATGCCCCGGCTGCGGATGCTTGGGTGATGGCGGGAAATACCGGTGCGCTGAGGTTGGCGCTCGCTGAGGGAATGCCGAAAGCGGAAGCGGAGCGCTTGCTGCGTTTGGCTGCTTTACACGGCCGGGTGGAGTGTATGGAGCTGTTGCTGCAGCAGCCCGATATTGCCCCGACAACATGGCCCGATGGGGGCAAGGGGCTGGTGATGGCGGCCTTGCTCTCGGGAAAAAAGGACGCGGTGCGCTTGTTGTTGCAAGATAATAGTCCGCTGCAGAGCGCAGTATCGCCATTGGCTCGCTGTGTTATGCTGGGGGATGCCGCAGAACTGCGCCGCTTGACACAGGCCGGGGCTGTTGAGCTGAAACCGGTGACGGAGTTTGCAGGATTACGATATATACCGTTGCTGCACATGGCCGCAGCTGCGGGAGACGCTGAGTGTTTGCGTGTGTTGTTGGATACGCCGTGGGTGAATGTAGAGGAGCGCGATTTTGAAAATTGCAGCGCGCATTACAGGGCTGTGCAATCCGGCAGTTCAGAGTGTGTGAGGTTGCTTGCCTGCCATCCTGCTACGGATGAGGTGGCGTGGAAGTGGTATTATGCCGACCCTATTAAGGAGGCTGTGGTGAAGAACCGCGCCGATTTGCTGAAACTGTTGCTGGTGCGCCCGGCAAACCGGAAATTTGCGGAAGAGGTTATGCTGAGTGCCGTTGAGCTGGGGCGGTTGGAGTGTATGCGGGCATTGTTGGCTATGCCTATAATTGTGTCCGATAGAGTCGATATGGCCGGCAACACCGCCCTGCATATAGCTGCTCGCTGCGGGCAGGCGGAAGCTCTGCGCGAGTTGCTGACTGCCGCGCCGTTACCGTTGAATTCGCGCAATAACGCCGGTGAGACCCCGCTGCAGTTGGCGCTGAAAGCCGGGCATGGAGCCTGTGCCGAGCTGCTGGCACAGGCCGGGGCCGAGTTTGAGCAGGTGGCGGATTTGCCTTTCGATTCCGACTATCCTATTACCCCCACCCTTGTGCGCGGTTTGTTGCCCTCGGGCTCCGATTGGATGACGGCTCGCAATAAGCAGGGAAATACCCTGTTGCACTTGGCCGCAGAGCAGGGGCGAGCTGACAGCGTGCGCATGTTGTTGGCTTTGCCAGCAGTGAATGTAAATGCCCTTAACCTGAATGGGGAATCCCCGCTTCAGTTGGCTGTGGACAATGGGCACACGGAGTGTGTGCGGTTGCTGGTCGAGGCTAAGGGGATTGATTTGAACCAAGTGGCGGAAACGCTGAATGTTGCCATAGTGAATGATAAGGATATAACGGCCGTAGAGCCGCTTCTGCGGGCGGAGTTGTTGTCTTGCCGCCATGTGTTGCACAGCGTTTGCGGGCGCAATGAGCCGGAGCTTGCCGCGCGCTTGCTGGCGTTGCCGGGGGTGAATGCTGATATTCGGAATATTGATTCCATGACCCTATTGGCATACGCCGCGCGGTTTGGCGCTACGAAAACGCTGCGTTACCTACTTGAAAAACAGCCGCATTTTCTGAATGAAATCGATTTAAGCGGTCGAACCCCGCTGGGCTTGGCTGTTTCATACGCCGACCATGAGACCTTGGCTGAGCTGCTCCGTGCCCCCGGGGTTAATCTGGCCGCGCGAGATGATTTTGGGCGCACGGTGGTTCATTCGATTATGGATGAACGGTATACTGAGGATACGCAGTTTGATGCCGAAAACAAACTGCCCCTGTTAGTTGCCGCCGGAGTCGATATGAATGCCGAGGGGCCGGGCGGGCGTACTCCGTTGGGCGATGCCGTGTACCGCAACCAGCTTATTCTTACCAAGCAGTTGCTCGCTACCCCCGGGGTGGATGCCAATCGACTCGATTCTGCCGGGTTCGCTCCCATTCACTACGCTGTTTTGCAAGATGCATACGATGCCCTGAAACTACTGCTGGAATCCCCTGATGTAAATCGTAATTTGCCCGATAAATGGGGGCGCACCCCTGCGGAGCTGATTAGGATGAGGAAGGAAAGTGAGTGCCACAACCTCCTCTCTGAGTTCCCCGCAACCAACTGATGCGGGGCTCGGTGCCTGAAACAAGAAAAACCGCCTCAATCCTGAGATTGAGGCGGTTTTTATGTACGACCGACGCGATATGCGCACTGCGGTGAAAGTCCGCGCGGAGCCGCGATGATGCGGAATCCCAGACCTGAAGAACAACTGCGGGGAGGTAACGAACCGTGGAAAAGGAAGTTCGAGGGGAAATCCCGACTG
>JAZLDM010000043.1:0-50957 GCA_045614705.1 Akkermansia sp. | reverse complement strand
GCCTTGATACCGGAGAACGAAACGGTGAAGCCCTCAGTGCGGGCGATACCGGCGTTCTTCACGCGGGTGAGTAAATCTGCGATAGGATCACTTAATACTGCCATGGTCGTTTATATGTTAGGCGTTCTCTTCAGTCTTCTTGGTGGGCTTGCGGAAGGGGATACCCAGCTCGGCAAGCAGGTCACGACCCTCGTCGTTCGTTGTTGCGGACGTTACGAAGATAATGTCGAAACCGATATTGCGCTTAATCTGGTCAAGTTCAATCTCGGGGAAGATGGACTGATCAGGGATACCGATGGCATAGTTACCGCGACCGTCAAAGGACTTGGTGGGCAGACCACGGAAGTCACGAATATTGGGGGCGGTAATATTGATGAAGCGATCAAGGAACTCCCACATGCGAGTGGAGCGCAGCGTCACGCGGGCGCCGAGGACTTCACCCTCACGGAGTTTGAAGTTAGCCACGCTCTTGCGGGCGTAGGTTACAGCCGGCTTCTGGCCGGTGATTTTGGCGATTTCAGCTACAGCATCCTCAACAGCCTGCTTGCGGTCGGGGTGCTTGCCCATGCATGTAGTCACCACAATCTTCTCGAGACGGGGAATCTGATGCACGTTGGTGTACTGATGCTTCGCCTGGAGGGCCGGAACGACCTTCTCCTTATAGTATGTAAGCAATGTCGGTGTGCTCATAGTTTTAGCGGGTCAGCTCTTGTTGTTAATAATTTGGTTATGATGGCTTAAGCGCGGAGATGCAGCCTTTCGGCCTCAGCTCTCTTTCTTCACATTGGAGATGTGGATGGGGCCGTCAATATCCTTGATACCGCCTTCGGGGTCGGACTCAGAGGGCTTGGTAGCCTTCTTAAGAGTGCGAGCGCCCTCAACGATAACAGTCTGCTTAGCAGCGTTTACGGACAGGACGACACCACGCTTGCCCTTGTTCTTGCCGGCGATAACGACGACGCTGTCGCCTTTCTTCACGTGGGTCTTCATCGTGTGTGTGTGTGATTGTTTGCGATATATCCCTACACTACACCTGTAGTAAGGGGGTCACGGAGTTTACACTTTTAGCATACAGACGTCAAGCACAATCTCAATTTTTTGTACTTTTTTTCGCAAAATCGTCAATGACGGTGCTCAAATACCCTTCGGCGGGTGCGCATAAACCGCCATGTAAGAATAACGGCGGTGATAAAAAGCGAGACAATAAAACTCACCCAGGCACCGGCAGCCCCCATGGCCGGCACGATAACATCCGTCCGTATCAGAAGGTAGGCCAGTGGTAAACCCACGACCCAATAGCTGGTGATATTGCTCCAGGTGATAACCGCCGTATCGTGGCACCCCCTGAGCAAGCCGGACATGAGCACCTGCGTTGCATCCGGAATCTGATACACGGCGCAGTATATAAGCAATACGGAAGCCAGTGATATAATTTCCTCAGAATCGGTATACAAGCCCACAATATCGCGGCGGAAAAGCATAGTGAGCACTATAAAACACAGCACGAGAGCGTACGACACCACCAACAATGTGCGTACCATGGCGTGAAAATCCGCCTTCCGCCCGCCACCCACATGATAGGCAGCTCGTATAGATGCAGCAATTCCCAAGCTGAGCGGAAGCATAAAAATAATACCGCTCACGTTAATTGCGACCTGCTGAGCACTCACTACAACCTCGCCCAACGGGGCAATTATAAGAGTCACCAGGTTAAAGAAACTCATCTCGCAAAGAGATGCCACACCCACCGGCAGCCCCAGTCGCAACGTCTGCCGTACCACGTCCCAACACGGCCGACGAAAAGCCAACATTTGTCTAGCACGCTCCCGATGCTGGCGACTACCCAACATCATAGCAAGCAAGCAGGCGAGCATGCACCAGTTCACAATAGATGTCGCTAAACCGCAACCGGCACCGCCCAGCGAGGGTATTACCCCCCACCCGAAAACAAACAACATATTGAGCGGTATGTTAATCAAGACACCACACAATGATACAAACATGGCCGGGCGAGTTTGTCCGTATCCCTCAAAATTGGCAACTACTACTCGTATAAGCAAATTGGCAGGAACCCCAATCAGCATAAACCATACATAGCGCTGCGCCTTCTCTGCCAGCTCTACATTGTCCGTCACATAAAAGAAGACGTAGGATGCCGCAAACATGAGTACCATCTCCACTACAGCCAAAAGCAGAGCCAGCACTTTGCCGTTGTTAAGATACAGGCCGCTCTTACTGTCAGCCCCTGCCCCACGCAAACGCGATATCATAGCGCTGAGTATAGTCAGCACTACACCACCCGCTATCACAATAGTACCGGCAATGGAAAAACCCATCGCCACGGCAGCCAAATCAACATCCCCTTTCCAGCCGGCAACCACAGTATCCGTCACACCCATTCCCATGTGAAGAATGTTGCCTATATACAGCGGCAGCATCAGCGACAACAGGCGCTTGAGCTCAACTCGATTCACCCATCCTCCTTTTAGTGCGTTCTGCATATTTCATCTTTCTATGGTGCAAAAAAGCTCCATCTTTCGATGGAGCTTTCTTTGTTACATCTGGAACGGGATTCGAACCCGTGTTGCCCGCGTGAAAGGCGGGTGTCCTAGGCCGACTAGACGATCCAGACACTAGGATTCGCAACTCTGTCGTTGCGAGAGAAAATTACCACACTCTCCACGTTTCGTCAAGCTTTTTCTGTATTAATTTTTATTTTTTTTGCTTTTCTCGCGATTTTTTCTTATTTTTCACGCTATCACACCACCAAACCGCAACAATAACGGCAACGATTACATTGATTAAATTAAAGTTAAAAACCCACCCCTGATTGCCAGGGGTGGGTCAAAATTACCAGTGAACCGGTTATATCTTACGGATTGGCAAGGCCATCATCCGGGAAGAGGCTGGGAGTGCCGGTGCCGGCGGTGGGGTTGTCACCCGTACCTACGTCGCGCAAGCGAGTGGGCTTACCGGTCGGGTCAATCTTCTCAGCCGTTACGAAAATCATCAGGTTCTTACGAACGTGGGATTCTGCGTTGCTGCGGAAGAATCGGCCGATGAGGGGCAGGTCGCCGAATACGGGCACCTTATCCTCCACCTTCTGCACATTGTCCTCAATCATACCACCGATTGCGATGGTGTGACCATCATAAATGCAGGGGTTAGAGTTGATGTAACGACGGCTGAAGATAGGCATATCGATGCGGTTTTCCGTAAGGGTGATGTGCTCAATCTGCGTGTCGTTAGCAATACCGGCGGTAATCGGAGAACCGAAGTTTACGAAACCTTCGAAGTTCACCACCTTAATTTCGAAGTGATTGAACTTGATGATGTCGTTACCCTCGAGCTCGTCCACCTTAAAGCGCATGACGATACCAACTTCTTCAACTGCCCATTCAGAGGGATTGGCCGGAGAGGCAATCGGCATGGACATGCTGTTGTTGTTGTTCCAGTTGTTGTTATTGTTTGTGGAACCACCGAGTTCGGGAGCATCGTAAGCGGAGGGGTAGATGAAGCGGCGAACCACCTCAATCTTAGCACAACCGTTGTCACCGTTCTGGTCAGCAGCCAAGGGGTCAGGCTCAGGTGTGTAGTCAAGCTCACCGGGGCGAGCTACCAGACTGGGAGCAGACATGATGTCAACACCCTTCTTCTGGGAAAGACCACGCATAATCATCTGGAAGGAACCCTCGTCATAAATACCGGAGAGAGACAGAATGCCGGGGGCTGCACGGCGGGATGTATTAGCAGCGGCCGAACCGGAAGCCACCAGAGAGTCCATGCTGCTGCCGGTAAGTGCACCTGTACCGGAACGCAGACCACCGGTCATGAGACCATTGGAAATCGGGTCGCTCGAGGAGGACAGGGAGCTGTTGCTGTAGATGGGCCAAGAACCCTTGTTGGTGTGGTTATTGGAGTATGCGTTACCACCGGAGGTAACGAAATCGCCCATGGTGCGCAGGGGGTCAGAGGCCGAACCATTCACGCCACCCAAGTAGGTGCTGCCGTTGTTGGATACGGAGATGGGATTGACCACCCAGTCAAAGCTGAGCTCTTCTTCGTTGGTCTGAGAAACTTCAACGAACTTGGCGCTCACCTTAATCATCTGGGGCATCTGGCGGCGGTATTCGTTTACCGCTTCTTCAACAGCATCGAGGTTGCTGGCCGTATTCTCCACCGTCAGCATACCTGTGCGGGGTGAATACTGTGCACTGGCGCCCTTGGGGAAGGAAACACCGGCCTGGCGCAGGGTTGCAACAGCATCCAGCTTGGGCTTCGGTGCGGAATCACCACCAAATCCTTCTTCTTCGCTTTCTTCTTCATCCTCGGACTCGCCGCCGGTGAAGAAGTCGCGGGAAACCTTCCACTGACGCTTAAACATGCGCTCCACACCGGCACCGGTCTGGTAGACGACGATAGCGTTGTCTTCCACGCGGTACTGGCAACCGGCCTGAGTGCAAATGAGCTGCAACAGTTCCTTGGCTGTTACGCCGGAGATGTTAAGCTTGGTAACGATTGCCTCCTCGGGTGCGCTCTCTACGGCTACGGGTTCAGCCTCTTCCTCGCCTTCCTCATCGGTAGAAACCGTCTGAGCAGGAGCGGGAGCGGTACGGGGCTTCTCGAAAATGAAGTTCATCTGAATACCGTTCTTGCGAGCCTCACCACGCAGGAAGTCAAGAGCGTCCTCAATGGGGGTATTCTCGAAGTTAACGGTCGTAATCTGCATCTTGCTCAGGTTCTGATCGTTAGCAATCTGTTTTTCGGTCACCTGAACAGTGGACTCACCACCACCCATCTCGATGTCGGGCAAATCCTGGGGAGCATATTCCTCCCACAGTGCATCTACCTCAGCCAGAGCCTTGGCGCGGAACGAGTTACGAGCGCTCTTGTAGTAATTCATGCGGCGCTTGGAAACCGCCTCCTGCCCTTGGCGAGCAGCCTTGTTGTAGGGGTCAATCTTGATAACCTGAGCGAAAGTGGCATAGGCATCATCAAACTTTCCGAGGTCGTAGTAACCATAGCCCAGAGTGAGCAGACGGCTCACCTCCTCAACGTCGCGAACGTGCTGGGGAGTAAGGGCGGGATTGTTGCGCACGGGGTCGCGCAGCATGGAAAGGTCGCGACGAGCGCGCTCGTTGTTCGGATTGCGGGAGAGCACGTCGAGCAGGAGCTGCTCAGCGTCATCATAACGACCAACCTTAGCATATTCGCCGGCAACGGCAATGGAGGCATCGCCGATTACATCGACAATGTGCTGCTGAAGCACGAGAGTTGCAGGAGCCTTGGGTACGCGATTCCAAGCGGACTTGAACTTCTCGAGAGCTACGGAGTACTTGCCTTCCTTGTAAGCTTCGCGGCCTTCCTGCAGAAGCTGATGAGCTTCCTGCTCCATGGCGCGACGGCGAGCGGTTTCGCGTGCATTGATGCTATCCTGACCGGCGTAAACGGCGGTAGGTCCGACTTCGCTGGTACCTGCGGCGGTAGAAGTGCTCAAATAGCCTTCAGTGCCGGCCTGCACAAAGGGGCAGGTCATGGCAACTGCCGCAAGCATCATCGAATACTTTGAGGTAATGAGAGGTGCGTGGTTCATGGTAATGTCTAAACTATGACAGAAAACTGTTCACTTGTAAAGTCTACAATTCAAAAAAGTGTATTTTTTGACTGTTTTTTTGAGTTTTGGTGTATGATTGGGGGTCAATTTGCGGCTTTAGGCACGTTTACAGGGCTTTCTGAGTTCTGCGGCTTGATAACGACACCGCCATCATCATTCACCCCTGTCAGTTCACATGTAAGCTCGGAACCGGGTACAGTGAAGGTACCATTGAGCTGTACAACAAGCGTTCCTTCGGGCTTACCGGCATTCGGACCGGCAGTAACTCGCAGAGTCGCTGTAACGTCTTCGATGGTTTTGCCTTTTGCGTTAGATGTGCCGAAATCATTGCCGCGCCCGGGAACAGACGGGCTACCGGCACGGATGGCAAACTCTTTCTCAGCACCGGCTGTTACGGTATCGCGCACGAAAATGACGGTCTCGGTCTGTTTGTTGCCGGCAGAGTCACTAAACACAGCTTGCTCAAATCGCAAAACCTCGAAGCGCTTTTCGCCAGGCTTAAACCCAAAGCTTTCACCCACTTTCACGGTACCTTTGTGCAGAGGCTTAGTATCACCGGGGCGGGCAAAAATCTTAAATCCTGCACTGGTGGCATTTTGATCGTACGCAAGGGTTGAATCGATTGCTATAGTGCCTTTAGCTCTGTCGATTTTAACCACTTCCATTTTTACGGGCTTACCGACCTCTACCAACGGAGGATAGCTGGTGGCCACTCCCGGGTTAGTGTTGGCATCAAACTCTTCGCGATTGCTGAAACCATCCGAGTCACTGTCCATCGTAAGACCATCGGAGCGACCGAGGGCATCTGCTATACCGTTGGAGATAAACCAATGATTGGGCACATCTTTGTGCACATTCTGAGCAGAGGGATCGTAAATATCGATAACCGTTGTTGCCTTCTGGTCATCGAGCGTAACCTGCCAAAGCTCGGGAGAGAAAAAGATGGGCGTGTAGCGGGGTTTACCGTTAATGGTTGCACCCTCCGGGGCGACATCCACAATGGTGTGATTTTTCTTCGCAGCTGCGGCGATGTCAGCCGCTACGCGGGAAAGCTCACCGATTGCCTTTGACTCACCGGCATTCAAGCGAGTCTGCGGACGTTCAACCTTGCCGGAGCTCATGGTGTATGCTCCGAAAGCGCCCACAGCCACGCCAAGTACAATACCGGTTACAAGAGCGGTTTTGCCGAAATTATTTTGTTCAGCCATAATGCTATGTGTTAAATGGTTTGAGTTTAGTTTACTTCTTGCCGGTATTGGCATTGAAATAGATTACCTGCAGGTTGAGGTGTACGCGCACAGTCTCGTCCGGAGAACCGGTTTTGCGCACGGCTATGGTGCGGCCGCCGCCATCGGAGGAAGCAGCCGGGGTCTCACCGCTCAAATCATCCCCCTGATTGGGATCTTGCGTGGGAGCCTGATACTCATCTCGAGCCGGCAAATTACCCGACTCTGTAGCAACCCACAGACCGGTAATCTTTATAAAGAAATCCTTGTCTGTGGAAAGTCGGTTGAGAACGGCAGGCAGCACACTGGTGGGCACCTTACCCTCCTCCACTTCGCTGCGGGTCGCCGTGAAAGCAACCTCGATTCCCAAGGGGAAATTGGCAGCTTTCTTGCGTGCCTTCTCTTCGGGCAAGGGAGCGCAATACACCTTATCGAGCAGCGGAGAACCGCAATCCATCACAATGTCAGCTACGCGCTGAGCCGCCTTCAGCTGAAAACTGCGGCAGGGCACCTCGTCCGCCGTAGCGGCGGCATTCTTGTAGGCAGCCATACCTAAATCAGCAGCTGCGGAACCCACCTTGCACCCCTTCTCCGCTGATTTGCGGGAAAGGTCATCTATTGCACTGCGGACTTCATTCTGGAAATCGACGGATGAAACCACCTTTCCATCACCAACGCACTTGGCTGCATAGGTATCGAAGTCAGCCTTAAGCTCTTTCAGGGAAGCGGTCGTTTTCTTCACCGCCTCACGCAGTGCTTTTGCATTCTTTTCCGTAGGCGGAAATTCAGCCGACTCATAATCACTTATTCTCTCCGAAAGAGATTTAAGTTCCTTCTTGGCGGAATCGAAGTCTGCCGTACGACCAAAACCGTAGTAAACCAACCCACCAAAGGCCAGCGCAAACACGGCGGAGAGGGCAACCACGCGCTTATTTTCGAGTATACTCATGTGTGTGTAAAAAATTGGGGTTAAACGAGGGGTTATTTGCCTTCACCAAGTTCGGGGATATCGATGGGGTTCTTAAGCGGCATGACAAGCATGAACTTCTCAACATAATCAGGCACGGAAACCTTACCGCGTGAACCCTTCGAGTCAATAAACTGGTAGTAGTGGTTCATATTGCGCATCACTTCTGCATTGTGATACGAGAACAGCGAGTCGGCGCTGCGCTCATCGAAGTTCTTGGCAACCAAATCATAGATAATCTGGCGCTGAGCCTGACTGCGATCATCGCCGGGAATCTTGGAGGTATAGCCACTCACACAAATTGCAGTAACTTTGGGTGCCTTGTTGCGATTACGCACATCAACAGCCTCGGGAGCCTGATTGATGGAGGAATTACTGCCGGCATTGCGGCTCTTACCCGGATCAATCAAGCGAGTACCCTTCACTTCAACGGAATCGGTTATGATAACCTTGTCTGCTTCGTAGTTAATGAGGGGAGCAAATTCCGTGAACCAGAATTTGACGGAAGCGGAACGCTCGGAAAGTTGCTTAATAATCTCGGGATAAGCTGTACGCATGACATAGTGAGCGTTGAGCTTTTCGAGTTCTTTCTTCGCACTCGCATACTTAGAGTTTTCGCTTTCCATGCTATCGTTGATGGAAGCAACAGACTCCACCGCAGGGCGAGCAGACTTGAGCATTTTTTCAGCATCAGATGCTGCGGAATCCGCAGCCCATGCGAAGAACGCAGCACCGGCCACAGCCACCAGACCACCGGCAAGCACCTTGGGCAGCATCTGCAGTTCCGCACGCTCCTTACCCACGCTGGTGGGCACCAAATCAATACTGAACTCACCTACCCCGGCTCCCGTAACAGCAGCACCGGCTATGGGTCCCAAGCAAAGAGCATCCATTGCCAAGGCCTCCTCATCCACCTTGCTGCCAATATCGAATGCGGCAAGGGGGTTGAGGTACTCAACAGGGATATTAAGCGTGCTCTGCAGGAACTCCACTGCGTAGGGCATGCGAGCACCGCCACCGCAGATGTATGCCTTCGTGGGAGCACTGCCTTTGTACTGTGCACGGTAGTGGTTGATTGTACGCTGCACCTCAGAGCTGAGGCGATTCATGGCATTGCGGATAGTGGAGGCAAGTGCGGCCTCCTGCTCGCTGAGGTTGTCGGTAAACCCGTTCCCCAACGAAATCATCCCCGACTCAATCTTGAGCTTTTCAGCATCGCGGAAGCTCATGCCGTATTCGCGAGCGATAGCATTGGTCACAAATGCACCGGCCGCCGTGACGGAGCGGGTAAAGAAGCGCCCGGCCTCAGCAAAAATGATATCGGTAGTCTTCGCACCGATGTCGAGAATCATAACCGGCTCCTGCTCCTCCGGGTAACTGATGCGGAATGCATTGTAGAGAGAGGTAATGGAGCAATCAACGCTGCGGGTTTTCAAACCACTGCCTTCAACCTGTGAGTTGAGGTTATCCAGCACCTCCTTCTTAATAGCCACCAACAGAACTTCCGTTTCACCGGGTTCACGCTCCGGCAGCTCCTGATAATCCCACTGAATTTCATCGAGCGGGAACGGTATATGCTGCTGAGCCTCGTAGCTTACCTGTTCTGCTATGTCGGAGTCATCAAGCGCTACGAGCTTAACAAAGCGCATGAAAACCTGCTGCCCGGAAACGACGTTGCGCACATCGCTCCCCTTCACTTTCAGTTCAGTTACCAGTTCTGCGATGGTGCTACTCACATAGTCCATGCGCATCCCCTCCTCCAGCGGGTCGAGCACAATCTCGCGGCGAGCATAGCGCGAAAGCGCATAGCCCTTCCCGGCAGGGGTAAACACGCCCATCGTGACGCACTGTGCGCCAATCTCAAGAGCGACGGTTGTTTTGAATTCAGCCATAGAGATAAGTAATAAGTTAAAAAATCATTTACGATTGCGCTTCGTCTTCTTTCCGCGCTTAGTTTTACTACGACCGGTTTCTTCACCGTCATCCGTGCTATCCTCTGCAGTAGCATCGGTACCGGCCGGCGTGGTATCGGTTGTCGTATCCAAAGAAGTTGTACCTATGGAATCTTGCGTAGCATCAGTCATTGTGCCCGTAGTAGAAACCGAAGATGCGGCATCCGTAGTCACCCAAGCCTCGCTTGCGGGCAATACGGCAGCGTAAGGTGTCTCGTTAATAGCATAGAGCACAGCGCCGCAGGCGTTGTACTTGGCAGACTTCCACCACTGCTTGGTCAAATCAATACGTTCAAAACGAGCGTCCTGATCCTCGTCCTTATTCATGCAAGCCTTCCCACCAAAGGTGGCATCCAACGCAGCAGCCACAACCTTCACAGTGGTAGAGGGAGTCTTGGCACGCGGACCGGCGGTGCTGATTTTCACAGCATTGCGGGGGGAAAGGAACAAATCTACCGACATCTCACACTCGCCGCCATCCTTACCCTTGCTCAAGGCAATCTCGTGGTAAGTAAGAGTCTTGCTGACCATAGCGAGCTTCTCTTTACCTTGATTGTCGGCCGTCTTAAAAAGCACATAAGCGGTAACGGTCAAGCCATCCATATAATCAGGAATGGGAGCCGAGTTATCACCACGCTCTTTCTTGGAGCGACCCTCCACCTTTATGGGCAGAGAAATGCGCTGCCAACTGCGGCTGGCTTTCCCCTTCCCTTCCGTGAAAGAAAGTGTGCTGGGCTTAGCCTCCACTGCGCTCACAATCTTTCCGGACATACCGGGTTTGCCTGCCTTCAATGTAACTTGCGCATAGTCGGCATCGATAGCGGAGACTGTCATAGCGGAGCATGCAGCCACAGTAAGTATGGACCAAAACGTGTTTTTCATAGTAAAAATTCAGATGTACGTTATATTTATACACAATCGTCCCCCCTTTGGCGAGTATAATCTGCTATCTGACGCGTTTTTTTGAGTTTTTTTAACACTATAGGCTGTAGAGGCCTAGCTTTTCTGAGCCATAATCAGGTATTTGGCTTGTGAGCCGACTGTGCTTGTGTTATAAGCAGAAAAATCACTATGAACACACTCGCCACCTATTTTCACAACTTAAACCCCGTCATTTTCGACATCCCCGGCACCCCGCTGGCTGTGCGCTGGTATGGGCTTGCTTATGTAGCCGGCTTCATCCTCGGCTACTTAGTATTGCAACAACTGGCCAAGAAAAAACTCTACTGCGTTGAACCCGACAAACTCGGCGATTTCATCACATGGGTCTGCGTTCTCGGCGTGCTTGCGGGTGGGCGTCTGGGTGAGTTTTTCTTCTACTGGTTACCGGAAAAAGGCCTGACCGGCCTGGCGGAAGACCCATTTTGGGTTATACGCGTGTGGGAAGGTGGCATGGCATCCCACGGCGGCATCATCGGTGTGCTCCTGGTAGCTATGTGGTACGCACGCAAAAACAAACTCTCCATCGCAGCGGTAACAGACGGCCTGGCTATCGTCTGCACCATCGGCTTATTTTTCGGACGCGTCGCAAACTTCATCAACGGTGAATTATACGGGCGCGCGTGCGAGGCTACCCATGCCCTCGCCTGCAAATTCCCGCAGGAACTCTTTGAGCTTCCCGTAGAAAAACAAATTCAGGCACGGGTTGCTATCGACCATGCGCTCGGTACCCCCATCGAAAACGTAGTAGCCCGCGGAGCAGATGGCCAATATATCGAGAGCTATGCAGATGCCGTGCTGCGTCTCTGCCGCGAGAATCCTGCCGTTTGCGATGCCGTCACCCCCTTCCTTACACCCCGCTACCCCTCGCAACTTTTCGAGGCCGTCGGCGAAGGGCTCATCATCTTCATCATCCTTATGGCCGTGCGATTAGGTTGGAAAAACGCCCCGGCAGGCATTTTCTGCTCCCTTTTCTGCTTCCTCTACGCCACCGCACGCATTACCAGTGAATGCTTTAAAGAGCCCGATGCCAATGTTTGGTACGGTATCACACAAGGCCAAGTCCTCTCTTTCGGTGTTGTCGCTCTTGGCATCATGTTCCTTATCCCAACTATAAAAAATCACAAAAAATCAAAAAAAATCGAATTTTCTTTAAAAAAAGCTTGCAATGCAAAGAAAAATCGTTTATAATCTCGGCGCACGCTACTGAATAAGCAGCCTGCAAATGGGTAGGTTCCCGAGCGGTCAAAGGGGGCAGACTGTAAATCTGCTATCGTACGATTTCGATGGTTCGAATCCATCCCTGCCCATTTCTCCCATGCGGAGGTAGCTCAGTTGGTAGAGCAACACCTTGACATGGTGGAGGTCGTAGGTTCGAGTCCTATCCCCCGTACGCAAGTTTTCCAAGACATAGCCTGAAGGTTTACACCTTCAGGCTTCAGTGTTTCAAGAAATTAGCGCGACAACCTGCGACATAGCCGGACATAGCACGGTACCCCTCTTTGGTGTACACGTGGTATACAACTTTGTACACAGGTTGGTATACAGAAAATAACAATTTCTCGCGCATTCCGCGACATATTTTTGTGGGGGGCTGCACAGTTCTTGCTTGACTCAGGTAACGACGTTACTATATTATGAATAAGCTGTCACCTCCGTTACACCGATGAAACTCCATCTCCCATCATCACTGCTCTCGGCCGTCCTGCTTGTCGCAGCTGGTCTGACCTCTCAGGCGCAAGCCGTGGAAGTACCCTCGGATTACACTCCGCACTACATCGCTGACCCGGATGATTTATCTGATTACCGGGCAGATTCCGGCAACCACGCCTTTCTGCTGGATGGCTCCATCACCTTCACGCCCTCTTCCGCCACTTGGTGGACCTCCTCACAGGAGTTAAAAGAAAACGGCTCCATCCTCTTTACTATTGAAGAAGATAGCGCCCCCTATTCCCTGACCTTCAAGGGCGGAGCAAATAAAGCCTTCTACAATGTATCGACTCTTGCCATTGAGGACATCGGGAGAGTCACCTTCGAAAGCTTGAAGGAAAGTGATTACGACGACTACGCCTACTACTCCTCCCCCCCCTCCTCCTCCTCCCCCTCCTACTACAATCACTACTACTACTACGGTGGCGCGATACACGCTACAACCCTGCGGCTGAAAGGCAACAGCCGCGTGACATTCACAGGAAATGAAGTAATCGCCAACTCAAGCAACGGACTCCGCGTCTATGGTGGTGCTATTTATGGTGCTGATGGCGCGACCATCACCATCAGCGAGACTTCCGGGGCAGTAACGTTCGCTCAAAATAAGGCAACAAGCACCTCCTCCTCCTACTACTCCTACTCCGCCTCCTATGGCGGCGCTATCTACGGTGGAATTTCTTCCACCATCTCCATCAGTGGTAATGCCGGAGCAGTAAACTTCACCGGCAACTCCTCCGACTCCTCCTCCTCCTACTCCTCCAACTCCTATGGCGGCGCTATCTACGGAGGGAATTATTCCACCATCTCCATCTGCGATAACGAGGGCGACGTAAGCTTCACCGGCAACTCCTCCTACAACTCCGCCTACTCCGCCTACAACTCCGGTGGCGGCGCTATCTACGGAGCTTCTTCCACTATCTCCATCTGCGATAACAGGGGCGACGTAAGCTTCACCGGCAACTCCTCCTACTCCTACTCCACCTCCGACTCCTCCTCCGCCGCCGCCTACTGCTTCTCCGGTGGCGGCGCTATCTACGGAGAAAGTTCTATCTCCATCTGCGATAACGGGGGCGACGTAAGCTTCACCGGCAACTCCTCCTACTCCTACTCCTCCTACTTCTCCTCCGACTCCTATGGCGGAGCCATCAGAGGTGCCAATTCCTCCACCATCTCCATCAGTGGTAATGCCGGTGATGTAAATATCACCGAGAACACAGCCTCCGCCTCCTACTCCTATGGCGGCGCTATCTACGGAGGAAGTTCTTCCACCATCTCCATCTGCGATAACGGGGGCGACGTAAACATCACCGACAACTCGGCCAGCTATGGCGGAGCCATCTACGGTGTCAATTCCTCCACCATCTCCATCAGTGGTAATGCCGGAGCAGTAAACTTCACCGGCAACTCCTCCGACTCCTACTACTCCTCCTGTGGCGGCGCTATCTACGGAGGGAATTATTCCACCATCTCCATCTGCGATAACGAGGGCGACGTAAGCTTCACCGGCAACTCCTCCGACTCCTCCTCCTACTACTACTACTCCTGTGGCGGCGCTATCTACGGAGGAAGTTCTTCCACCATCTCCATCTGCGGTAACACGGGAGACATAAACATCACTGACAACTCCTCCTCCTCCTACTCCTCCTCCACCCTCGGCGGAGCTATCCATAGCAAAGGCAGCCTTTACCTTCAGAACAACGGAAACACCCTCATCGCCGGCAACTACGAAAAAGTAGGCTCCAACTACCGCCTGCGGAGCATTTACATGAGTAGCACGGCATCCGATGGCGGGTACTTCCACCTTTCTGCCGCGGCGGGCAAGAACATTGAGTTCCAGGATTCTGTATACATTGGTTCATATGCGACGGTGGAACTGAACGCCGATTACACAACTAGCGAAGGTAAAGTCATTAAGCAGGAGGGTGATATCATCTTCACCGGAGCTTATGCGGAAACGCATCTCAACGAGCTGTTGACGACAGCCGGTGCCGGGCGCACCGCAACGGCAGAGGAAATAGCCAATTCCCGGACGAGCGAAATGCGTGGGAAGGTCACACTGTATGGCGGCACGCTGCGGGTAGAAGAACAAGCGGTACTGAAGACTACCGCCGGGCTGAATGTGGCTGCGGGCAGTAACGCAACCGTGAAGGTCAGCAATGCTGCACTGGATGCCGGCAGCAGCGATATCAATGTCGGCAATTCCGGAACTCTTATGCTGATGAACGGAGCTACAGTGAAGGCGGCGAACATCAACATAGCAAATGGCGCAACCTTCGCCGTGGTAGCGGCTCCCGCTCAAGAAGCAGTAGCTACATTCTCGCGGCGTGAGGCTGCAAGCGTAGCCGAACTGACGCAAAGTTGCCTCGTAAATGCCAACCTGACGTTTGAGGCGGGTTCCACGCTGGTAGCAGATGGCGTCTATTTCAGCATGGCCGAAGGTTCCACTCTGACCTTCAAGGCACTCACAGGAGGTGGCAAGATAAACCTCGTCCTGACACTGGGGGCAGAATACAGCATTAACGATCAGGTAGTACTCTTCTCGGATGCCGATGTGGTACGATTTATCCTCGATGGTGAGGAGCTCAACGTGACAGATTCCATTCTGGCAAATACCTTCTTCACCGGGGCTTGGGTAAATGATGAAACCACCCTGAGTTACGACAGCAGCAGTGGCACCATTTCCTTGCAACACCTGAACACCGTCAGCATACCCGAGCCCACCACGGCTACTCTGAGCCTTCTGGCACTCGCTGGCCTAGCTGCCCGCCGTCGTCGCAAGTAAAACCCTTGCTGGGTGGGCGTCTCGCCTCGGCGTCTTGTGAGGGCGTAGCAAGCGCAGACGCGAAGCCCCAAGCAAGCGAGCGTAGCAGGACGCGTAGACGGGAGCCCACCATCCGTCTTCGGGCTTATGCCCTACGCCGAGACAGGCGGCGACGCTTTCCCTGCTGGCTCTGGCGGCTTTGGCGGCCCGCCGTCGCAGACGCTGATAATCCCCCCATTCTCCCGTTATCTATGAAAGCCGGGCTGGTCATGATGACCGGCCCGGTGCTTTATTTAACCACCAGCCACATCAATATCAATGGGAACAAAATGGGTTCAACTCCAAAAAGTGCGGGAATGGGACATGCCCTCACTTTATAACGAAGAGCCCGCATGGTTCCTTTTCGGCCCAAAAGTACACTATCTGCTTGCAAAATCATGTCGAAAATGCTACTTTTACAGCGTGGAAACGCAAGACCAGGCGGAATTAAAGAAGAGCATCAAGATTTGGCTGAAGGCGAACAATTACAGTTACGCCTGGCTGGCAGAGCGTTGCTATGTGTCGGAGGCAACGGTGCGCAACTGGATGGCCAAGAAATTGATACCGGCGGCAAAGGTGCATATCATCCGCGAAATGGTGAAGGAGTTGCCACTGGTCATGCCGGGGCGTGTGCAGGTGGAGGAAGAGACCAAGATAACACTAAGCTTGGATGCCGCCACACGCGCCACGCTGGAGCAGCGAGCCCAAGCCCGGGGCAAGACACTTGCGGAGTTTCTGGCAGAAGAGGTGCAGCGCCTCGCAAATTGATTTTTTAGTCGCTCGAACTTACCTGTATGGATGAGCCTATGGATTCCTTGCCTCCCGGTGCGCAGCTGGGGCAATACCGCTTGCTCGAAGCGGCCTCGCAGGGTGGTTTCGGCATTTTGTACCGCGCGTGGGATGAAAAACTGAACCGCCTGGTAGCGGTGAAGGAGTGTTTTCCGGCTTCCATCTGCCACCACGACCCGCAGACAGGCATGGTGCGCCCGCGTACACCGGCCCTGCAGCGGCAATATGAAACCGCGCTGAATTCCATGTATGAGGAAGCGCAGACTCTGGCGGGTCTGCACCATGCGCGTGTGGTACCGGTGTATGATGTTTTTCGTGCGGCAGGAGGCTTGTTTTATGTGATGCCCTGGCTGGAGGGCGGCTCCCTGCGCGAGAAAATAGCAGCAGTTCAGGCCGGGGGACCACCCATACCGGCACAGGAGCTTCGGCGCTGGCTGCCGGAGATACTCTCGGCGCTGGAGTACCTGCACAGCAAAAAGGTGATTCACCGAGATGTAAAGCCGGGCAACATCATGTTCGATACAGATGGGTACCCCGTGCTGGTGGATTTCGGCTCGGCGCTGAACCGCGCTACAAAGGTGGATACAACCACCCAGGGCGAGTTCTCCCCCGTCTACGCCTCCCCCGAACAGGTAAGCGGCAAGGGAAAAATCGGGCCGTGGACAGATTTGTATTCGCTGGCCGCCACCTGGTATGAACTGATAAGCGGCTCCCCGCCGGAACCGGCCCAGCAGCGCCTGGCAAAGGATGATCTGCAGCCGCTCCCCTGCGGCGAAACCGTGCTGGAGCAAAGTCTCATGCAGAATCTGGCGCTGAATCCTGCAGAGCGTTGCCAGTCCGCCCGCGAATGGCAGGATTGGCTGCTGAGCGGAGCTCTGCCGGTGGCGATAGCCCGGCCCAGGCGTTGGCGTTTTCTGTGGTGGGGGCTTGCGTCCACCGGGGTGGCTCTCGGCACCTTTCTGCTGGGGCGCGGGCAGACGGAGCCGGCTGATAATGCAGAGCCCGCTGCGGCGGCGCAAACCGAGACTCTTCATAAGCCCGAGCTGCCGGCGGAGCAGTATGAGCAAATGTGCAGGGATTTGGGGCTGCCGGCCTTGGTGCAGCAATACAATGAACTGATGCGAAATGCAACGGCGTACCACGATGAGTGTCGGGAGCGGCTGGAGACCATCTATCGCACAGCCGCTCAACAGGCAAATACGCAAGCTCGCCCCGACACACCACACAAAAGAGGCCCAACCATTTCTGCATTGATGCGCCCGGAGCTGTCTGCCAAAAGACAGATTTTCGCCTTACAACTGGAATGCCAGTGGAAGATGGCGGACTATATGTCTGAGCAGCAGACTCGGGTTATCCGCCCGATGCAAACCCGCATGCAGGAAATGCCCCGCGTTTTACCCTGCAACACAGAGGAGGAACGCATGGTGTCGGAGCAAGCTGCACGACGCATAAAGGCGGATTATGCCACTTATCTCTCCACTGCCCCCCTGGAGCAAATGACGAAATCCCTCGTTGATCTGTGCTCGGAAAAGATGAAGGAGTTGCAACAAATCCCGAATTCTGCGGCGAACGCAAAATGATAAAAGGCGAGCGCTCAAAATCCGGGGCAGAAAACTTGCGCTTTGTATAAGGATTCCCCCTTTGCACGCGCTCCGCCGGCAGCGAAATATCTCCCATTATATCCTTTTTGCTACTTTTTGATAACTTTTTCTTGACTTTTGTTGCACTTTTAGATACTTTCATCTCACCTCATCGCAACAAAAACACACATGCTCCGCCTCGTCACCAACAATGCCTCCACGCCCTGTTTCTCTCGACGCGGCTTATTCGTCTCTGCGCTTCGGCAAATTAGCGATCAGGCGGTCAAGCAGCTGCTCGATACTCTCGTGAGCCTCTGCCGCCCATTCACGCAGCTGGGTCTCCATCTCATCCGGCACCACGGCTGTGATACTCCTCTCACTCTCCTCCATGAGCTCTTCCATGCGGCGAGCCACCAGTGGGCTGGGTTTACGCGCCCGGGTCAGAATACGGTTCACTGTACCGCGCGAGCAGTGCAGCATCTCAGCCAGCGCCGTCTGCGATATGCCGCGCTCCTTCATCCATTCATTCCATCGGTCAATGTTACTCATGCGTCCATTCTATGTGCCACACGTTACAGATGCAAGCTCAAAATGTAACAAAAGAACACTTTTTGTGCGGATCAGCACAGTTCTTGCTTGACACAAGTAACGCACGTTACTATATTACAAGCAAACTGTCACTCCCGTTACACCATGAAACGCATCGAGATATCTATTGACTCCCCGGCCGGTCGCACTATCTGCGCTCTGGCCGAACAACTTGACCTCGACCCGCAGGACGTCCTCCAGGGCATTCTCTTCGGGCTCTGTAATAGGAGAAAACGCGAAAAGGCCAATAAAAAGTCTGCTGATGACAACTCGAATATGGACCATGAGATGACTGACAGAGACGTTTAAACTAATTTCAAACAATTACAATTTAATATAATTACTGAGGCTTTCACGCATAGCTCATACTCTTACTCAACATACCCGCTTATTAGCAAAATCCACCACAAGTTAGAATACCACTCATGAAAAAGAAAGATTTTGTAAAATCCACTTGGTGTCAATACGCAAAAAAACCGGAAAACCAGAAGAAAATTAGTACCCGGGTGGAAACTTGGTTCAAAAGGGTACAGAATACCGGTATTCTGCAAAAAGCAAAGGATTTGTATAATTTTTTCAAATCTCCAGATATAAGCGCACAAGAGAAAGTAATGGTGAGTGGTGCCCTACTCTACATTGTGACCCCTCTGGATTTGATGCCGGATGGTATACCCCTCATTGGATGGCTGGACGACATGGGAGTAGCCTCATTCGCGTTGCAGTATGTACACGATAAACTTGAGCTGGCAAAAAACAGCCAACTGATGGAAGGTGAAATCGATGGAACAACGGCGGATAATGTCTACCTGCCCGAGTTGGCAAACCCGGCAGAGTTCCCCCTGAGCCAAGATATACCGACCGGTAAACTCGGTTCCTACATCGATGAACTACGAAAAATCTGTGATGAGCTTAAAATCAACCATAGCGAAAGCTACCTCAATACAGTTGAGGAGCGCCTACAGGAAACCCACCTACACCGTCTTGCCATTATAGGTCGTTTCTCCACCGGCAAATCCACACTAATCAATAGTCTGCTTGGCAGGCAGTTACTGCCGGCGGCCAGCCTGCCCACTACCAAGGCTATTACCTATCTGGTTAAGGGACCTCAGGATTTACTTTGCTCAGAAACCGCTGAAGGCGGGCTGCTGGTTCACGACAACATCAACGAATTACTGAATAAAAATGACAAGGTGTTGACCGCTGCAAACAAGATTACACTGGCTCTGAAAGATTTTCCTTTTACCGGACTGACCATTGTTGATACTCCTGGACTGAGTGATTCCAATGAGGCGAACTCACAGCTCACTCGGGATATCATCAGCGAGTGCGATGCTATCGTGGTGCTGCTGGATGCAACCTACCTTCAGTCTGCAAGTGATTTGGATTTTGTCCAAGAGCTCTATAAATCCGGCAATGACCGCAAACTGTTCTTTGTGGTCAACAAGGCCGATCGACTGTCCTCTCCCGCTGAGGAGGCGGCTACCAAAAAGGCTTGTGAGCAGGAGCTGATTAAGCGTGGGATTGCATACGATAAACTGTACCTCATTTCTGCAAAACAGGCTGACCGTGGCTTCTGCGAGTTTCGCGAAAATCTGTTCGACTTCCTTAACAGCAGTCTGAAAGCCGCCACCTACCGCCATACAGAAAGCGAGCTACGTTCTTACACCAGCGATTTACAGACTTCCTGCACCACAGCTATTGAACTGGCTCAAATGAATGAGGAAAAGAGCAACAAACTCCGGTCTGAGTGCCTGGTTGCCTATTCCAACCGACAGAAAATGTTTGACAAGCAGCTGAAGAGCCTGCGCCATAAATTTAATGCATACACAAGTCGCTTCTTACTCGACTTCAGCAGCTTCATCGAGCGTCTGAAAGGAGAAATCAGATTAACTATCAATGCTTCTGACATAGCTACACTACAGAACACTGATATCATTTCGGCAGAAGTCCTCCAAAAGCTCCGGGCATATATCGATCGGGAGACATCTTCATTTGCAGATAAGTTCCAGCACGAGGTAAGTGACGTGCAGGCAGAAATTATACGCGAGCTATCCGGGCTATCCTTCCCGATAAAGGTAAATGTAGTAGATTTGAGTTCTCTGGGCAAGATTATTGTACCGGCCGGACTACTGCTCACATACTTCACCGGGGGCTTATTCCCGCTGATGAAGGCTGCTCTGGTAGTCAGTATCGGCCGGGAGGCCATCGATACCGTCATCAAAGGCTTGCTTACCATATTCGGCACGGAAAATGTACGCAATCGAATTGCAGATTCAGTGAATGGACAACTGGACAAATGCAAGTCAGAGCTGGAGCATATTCTACAGGATAAGTTCAATCACATGTTCTGCGCTATTGAAATAACTCTGAGGGAAAACCTGCTTGGAGCCGATACCGAATCACTGATAACCGAAACGCCGACCGGCGACAAATTACGCGAAATTGAAAATTGTCGCAGTCGGCTCTCTCAACTGCTTTCTAACTAAGTAAAATCACTATACCATGTCAATGTTCAACGAATATGTAGAGCAAAAAAAGAAGCTTTCAAACTATATAAGACGTTGCCGACAATTCTTTACGGAAATCGGTGACTCAGACAATGCTCAATTGGTCGACAGCCTCTTGCATGATTTAGACAAACAGCGCTTCAACATCACCATTCTCGGCAGCATGAAGCGAGGGAAATCCACCCTGCTCAACACCTTGATGGAGCGAGACAATGACGATATTTCCCCTATTGGTTCTCTTATTTGCACAGCATCAATCCTCAAGTATCAAGACGTCTCACTCCTTGGGGAAAATCAGCAGGAGACAGCCTTTGTGCATTTCCACGACCGCGACAAGCCCGTCCAAATCTCTCTCTCCAGAGTGCGGGATTATGTTACAGAAAAAAACAATGCGAAGAACACCAAGGGGGTAAGCCATATTGACGTGTATGGTAATTTCCCGTCATGGAGCCGGGCTGTCATCTTTGTGGATTCCCCCGGTCTAAACTCGGTGCATGCCTACCACGATGACATCGTACTGCGGCACCTGCCGACTACGGATGCCATCGTCGTATTGATTGCAGCGGACTTGCCCATGGATGACGGCGACTTAAAGATGTTGAAGCTGCTCAGGGAAAGTTATCATAAGAAGATATTCTTCGTTATGACCAAAACCGATGCTGTGGATGAAGATGAGGTGCCAGAAATTAAAGAAAAAATCGTTGCGGATTTGGCGGATATCGGTTTCAAAAACATCAGGCTCTACGCCACCTCCGCGGCTCCGATATACAAAGCCATCTGCAAAGGTGCCACTGGGATTGACCTCATCGAACTGAAAGATATTCACGGACTGAGCGAACTTGAGAAAGATTTGGAGAACTACGTCAAAGAATCTTCAGACGAATTGAAGTTGCTGGCCCAGCGAGTCCAGAACATATTCCTTGTGACCCGCGAAATTATGCAGAAGTATGCCGATAGCACCCAGAACATCATCTCTGAGCGGGATTTCAATATAGAGAAATATAAGGCCGAGAAGCGAAAGATAGAAAATGAATGCGAATCACTACGTGAGCAGATGCAGAGCCGACTGGACGTTTTCTCGCGCAATTTCGATCGCAAAATCAAGGACCACGCCAAGAATGTAGAGAGCAAACTCCCCTACATCGAGGCTTCCCTGCAAGACCAGTTATCTCGCTATAGCTTCCCTGAGTCTCTGCTGGCGACAGTAAGCTACCAAAAAGCCATCAACAACATGTTCGAGTGTTGCCTAATACCCTTAAACGAAGATTTGATTAAGGAGATTGGGCAACTCGCACAGACCTTGCATGACGACTTGGAAGGCGATGTGGAGCAATTCAACAACAAAGTGAATGAGGTTTCGGTCGGCTCAGCAGCCGGAGCTGCGGCTGCCGTCGGGGTCACTGCGAGCGGGGCAATAACATCGGGCTATTTTGCCACTCAGGCAGTAGGCACTACAATAACCTGGATAGAAGCCTCCGCTGCCTTAACGCAAGCTGCCACACAGCAGGGTGCCTGGGTCGCGCTGAAGGGGTGGTGGTGCGGCGACACTCTAGCCAAGTTACTGGCCGGGAAAGTAGTCTTGGCAAAGGGCGCTGCCCTCGTCGCGGCAAGTCAGACAGCTATCGCAATGGCGCTTACTTATGTCGCCTACAAAGCAACACACGTGGGACTGAAAAAGTACCAAGATTGGAAGTTACCCGGTGTACTTAAACAAGCGGCAAAAGAAATATGCACCGCCCACACAGACACGCTTAGAGAGTGGAAAACAAATCTCATCTCCAACTACAAGCAACTTATTGACAGCACAATCGAGAGCAAAAAACGCCGCATGGAGGAAATTGAGGAGTTTTTGAAAAATGACTCCCCGAAAGAGCGGAAGGCTCTCCAAAACCGTATAGAAGAAACCCGCAAGCTCAGCAACGAGTGTGCCTCCATCCTCTCAGAAATCCACACATTAGCCATTGTACAATGAACGACGTCATCTTATGCCTCAAGCAAGTTCTTCCCCCTATCCGAAAGAAATATGCTCAGCAGCAAAACGCCAGCAAAGGTATTCTCGCCAATCTGGATGCCCTCATGCGTAAGCTCAAAATTGCCACACGACCGGGTGGGCCGAAAGACATCGGATTTTTCGGGGCAATGAGCCGTGGTAAGTCCTCCCTCATCAACGCGCTGCTGGGTTGCGATTTAATGCCGGTCAAGGCGCTGCAGACCACTTCGGTCGTGATAAAAGTAAAACACAGTAATCTACCTCACTACAAGGTGACTATTGTCGAACAAGGTGGCAAATTGGACACCCACGACAATCTGACGCTCAATGATGCCCAAGCCACCTTGCAGGTGTTCGGCACACGGAGCGGCAATGGAGGAGATTCCGTTGACTACATCGAGGTAGAGGGAGCATTCCCCGACTCGGAGATACTGAAAAACGGAGGAGTGTTGGTAGACACACCGGGTGCAGAGGCAGCCTTCGAACACACCGACGATGATCGGAATGCCGATGAGCAGAACCGTGCAGTAAAGATTCTGTCAGATACGGATGTTATCCTGTTTGTGGAAGGAGCCGATTACCTGAGCTCGGCAAACAGCTGCACGTTTTTCAAAGATAAACTCAGTGTTTTCAAGCCTCTCATTGTCGTTAACAAGAAGGATAAGTTCACCCCCGATATCCCGGCCACGCAGCAGAACTCGGATGAAATGATTGAACTGGCCAAACTCAGCCAGATTAAGAATGAGGTATTAAAAGTATATCACACCAATATATCAGCCTGCGTCTCCTGCACAGAAGCCAAGAAAGCTCGCGAACAGGGGGATAATTCCCTGTATGAGAGAAGCCGTATACCCATACTCGAAGAACTCATTTGCCAAACATTCGAAAACCTGAAGCCTAAAAACATAGCCCTGCATGCCATGAATGAGCTGGACGCCATCATCGCACAAGTTGGAGATACGCCTGCAAAAAAGGATTTTTTCCTCCCCGCCTGCCAACAGTTCTTTGTCATTTCTAAAATCGCGACTGATGACCTAGTGAAAAAAAAAGCGGAGGAAATGTATGATATGTATTCATGATTCTCATTCTGCTACCTTCAATATAACATTTTTATGAGCAATAATCAGAAAAGCGGAAATCAAAACAAAATTATCCCCCCACGGGGTACCTACATGTTCCTGGGCATGATAGGATGTGGCAAGACTACATTCTTCGCCGCCATGTGCAAGTTACTGCAGGACAAAGGCAACAACAGCAACCATTTCAAGTTTGAGTTTATCCCCCGCAGTATCGACCCGAAGGGTGCCAACAGCACATACGACTATATAACACAAAATTGGAATGATATAAAAAAACAATCCTGGCCGCCCAAAACCGGTGGTTGCAAAAAAATTCAACAGAACTGTCTGCACCCCTACATGTGCGAACTCACTCAGAAACGCTCTTTCATGTGGGACAAAAAGTACACTATTTGCAACATTGACTACCCGGGAGAGGCTTTCCGAGCAGCATTCAGCCCGAACGGTACCTACGATGGTGCATGCGATGAAATACGCAACATGGCCACGATGCTGAAATTGACCGTAAACTATGCGAAAGGAATATTTCTGCTGATAGATGCAGAGTCAATCTTTAACGTAAACGATGAGGTGGAAAACGACATCGACAATCGTCTGAGTGCCCTTTTCCGGCACATACGAGAGCAATTCTTCCAACCTCGGGTAGCTGTTATTTTCAACAAGATGGAATTGTTCAATTATCCCGGAGCAGACAATGATGTGCTTAATAGGTTCATAAATCGCTTCAGTAATGCATACACCGCAATGCAGAAAATGTCAAACAAAGCGATATTCTTCGCCTACCCCTTCGGGAAACTTGATTACACAGAAGACAACGGCACCCCAATCCCGCCCAAACACCGGGAACCCAGAAACATCCTTGAAATTGCCGAATGGGTTTTCGATATGAAAAAAGGAGCTTTAACATCTCAATAATCCGGCACATGAAGACAATCAAAATACTGGCATGCGGTGGTGACGACCTCATCATGCTGAGAAAGACGGATACCCTCCCGGCAAACATAGTATCAACATTCAATGATTCCAGGGGAATTTGGGATCCGGACGTTACAGAGAAATATCAATACCTCGACAGACCGATAGACAAAAATCACCGTCTGTTTATACGTTACTATAAGCATAGCCAGCCGGGCGAAAGAGCACTCCCGTACGAGGTAGGATTTTTGCTCACGCGAGAAGTCTATGAGACTGCCGGTAACCTGCAGGTACTGCACGAGCAGCTTATGCAGCTCTCTCACGATACCCTGAGCAAGTGCTGGGAATCCAGCGGGGAATTGGTGTTACCCATTCTCCCGATGGCAGAAACACAAGAGACGCCAAATACCTCTCTCTCACTCGACGCCCCCCATCTCCTTTGCGGTGACAGTCAATTTGATGATCACCTTGCAAAAGTCGGCACATCATTCGTCAGCTCAAATATTGACACCTGGTTTACCCGACTGTATCTCGTAGTCAATCCATATGATTCCGTAGAGTCTGCAAATATTACCGTGAGTCGCAAATGGATGGAATGTTCTACCTCCCCCCCTAACGAATCGGACGAAGAATGGGGGCAAATCCAGCGCCGCACTAAAGAAATAAAACGACGTGCTTCGCGAACCGTTGAATGCATTGGCATCTGTGCAGGAATTGTAGTAACAGGTGGCACATGCGAATATATATCCAGGTGCCATGATTATAAGGAGAAAATCACTCAACTCGAAAACCAGCTTAGTGAACTGAAAATCGAAATTGAAAATCTCCACACACAAAATCGAGAGCTGCAAAACCAGCTCCGGCAGCAAGCAAAGCAGGAATATACCTCAGAACCATGAAAAAACTCATCAGCTTATCCATTATCGCCATCTTTACATTAACATCATGCAGACCCATTGTAAAAACATTCTTTCGCCTTTTTTTTCAATGAAAGCGATTAACGGTTACCATCTGCTCCGGCGTATATAATCGCCTCTTCCCCTACAATAAACGACAAATCCTTCAACCATATCATTATTACATAACACACCGATGAAACTCCATCTCCCATTATCACTGCTCTCGGCCGTCCTGCTTGTCGCAGCTGGTCTAACCTCCCGGGCACAAGCCGTGGAAGTACCCTCGGATTACACTTCTCACCACCTCGCTGACCCGGATGATTTATATGGTTACCGGACAACTTCCGGCAACCACGCCTTTCTGCTGGATAGCTCCATCACCTTCACGCCCTCTTCCGCCTTAAAAGCAAACGGCTCCATCCTCTTTACTATTGAAGAAGATAGCGACCCCTATTCCCTGACCTTCGAGGGCGGAGCAAATAAAGCCTTCTACAATGTATCGACTCTTGCCATCGAGGATATCGGCAGTGTTACCTTCGAAGGATTGATGGAAATGAGATACGACGACTACTACCTCTACTCCGGCTACGACACCTACACCGTTTCCCGCTACTACGGTGGTGCAATAAACGCTACAACCCTGCGGCTGAAAGGCAACAGCCGCGTGACATTCACAGGAAATGAAGTAATCGCCAGCTCAGGCAACGTACGCTACGTCTATGGTGGTGCTATTTATGGTGCTAATGTCGCGACCATCACCATCACCGAGACTTCCGGGGCAGTAACGTTCGCTCAAAATAAGGCAACAAGCTCCACCTACTCCTATGGCGGGGCTATCTACGGAGCTGACAATTCCACTATCTCCATCTGCGATAACGAGGGCGACGTAAGCTTCACCGGTAACTCCTCCTCCTCCTCCAACTCCTCCTGTGGCGGCGCTATCTACGGAGCTGACAATTCCACTATCTCCATCAGTGGTAATGCCGGAGCAGTAAACATCACCGGCAACTCCTCCTCCGCCTCCAACTACTCCAGTGGCGGCGCTATCTACGGAGGAAATTATTCCACTATCTCCATCTGCGATAACGAGGGCGACGTAAGCTTCACCGGAAACTCCGCCTCCGCCACCTCCTACAACTCCTACTACTCCGGTGGCGGCGCTATCTCCAGCTCCACTATCTCCATCTGCGATAACGGGGGCGACGTAAGCTTCACCGGCAACTCCTCCTCCGCCTCCTCCTCCGCCTCCGCCCTCGGCGGGGCTATCTATAGCCAAGGCAGCCTTTACCTTCAGAACAACGGAAACACCCTCATCGCCGGCAACTACGAAAAAGAAGGCTCCAACTACCGCCTGCGGAGCATTTACATGAGGCGCACGGCATCCGATGGCGGGCACTTCCACCTGTCTGCAGCTGCAGGCAAGAACATCGAGTTCCGGGATTCGGTATACATCGATTCCGGCTCCATAGTGGAACTGAATTCCGATTACACAGACAGCGAAGGCAACGTCATTAAGCAGGAGGGTGATATCATCTTCACCGGTGCTTATACGGAAACTCATCTCAACGAGCTGCTGACAGCAAATGGAGCCGGGCGCACTGCAACGGCAGAGGAAATAGCCAATTCCCGAACGAGCGAAATGCATGGGAAGATCACGCTGTATGGCGGCACGCTGAGAGTAGAAGAACAGGCGGTACTGAAAACCACCGCCGGGCTGGATGTGGCTGCAGGCAGTAATGCAACCGTGAAGGTCAGCAATGCTGAGCTGGATGCCGGCAGCAGCGATATCAATATCGGCGAGTCCGGTAGTCTTATGCTGATGAACGGAGCAACAGTAAGGGCTGAGAACATCAACATAGCCGATGGCGCAACCTTCGCTGTGGTTGCGGCTCCCGCCCAAGAGGCTGTAGCTACATTCTCGCTGCGTGAGGCTGTAAGCGTAGCCGAGCCGGCGCAAAGTTGCCTCGTAGGCGCCAACCTGACATTAGAGGCGGGCTCCACGCTGGTAGCAGATGGCGTCTATTTCAGTATGACCGAAGGTTCCACTCTGACCTTCAAGGCACTCACAGGAGGTGACAAGATAAACCTGGTCCTGACACTGGGGGCAGAATACAGCGATAGCGAACAGATAGTACTCTTCTCGGATGTCGATGTGGCACGATTTATCCTCGATGGCGTGGAGCTCAACGTGACAGATACCATTCTGGCAAATACCTTCTTCACCGGGGCTTGGGTAAATGATGAAACCACCCTGAGCTACGACAGCAACAGTGGCACCATTTCCTTGCAACACCTGAACACCGTCAGCATCCCCGAGCCCACCACGGCTACTCTGAGCCTGCTGGCTCTCGCTGGTCTGGCTGCACGCCGTCGCAGACGCTGATAATCCACCCATTCTCCCGTTATATATACGTGAAAGCCGGGCTGGTCATGATGACCGGCCCGGTGCTTTATTTAACCACCAACCACATCAATATCAATGGGAACAAACTCACACATCGCCATCGAGCGCGAGAACGGCGCAGTAGAAAGCATACGTTGTCAGTACGACGGATATCCGGCATACAATGGAGCTTTGCTGCTGCAACATTATAATACTCCGGACAGGGTGAATGCCCTTATCGGTCTGGGGAATATCACTTATCTGGCAGAGGAATTGGAACCAACAGGCGTCCACAGCTTTGAGGAGTCGCAGGAGGGCGTATCACCCCACCAATATGAATACATACCCCCACACACAACTGACGGCCCGGTGCTCCACCATGAGCAGCCGGGGGAATGCCGGCACGCCATTCAGCCCCGTAAAAACGGCCACTGAAAGTGTGCTGTAAAGTCATATCCTGACACGATTACCTTTAAGCGCCTACGTTTTCTACTGCGGGAATGGGATATGCCCTCACTTTATGATGATGCGCCGCTGAACTCAACTACGCAACAGATTGTTCCGTCCACGGCCAGCAGTACATATGCTACATCGTCCCCCAGTATAATAGAAGGGGAAATAACGCTGCCCGGCAGAACCGGCTTTTTATAGTCAACTCTCAGACCTGCGACCTGAAAATCTTCCGGCAGATATTCCAGCGCCATACGAATATACTGAGCATTGTTGACATGGTTATTATAGTCAATATCATTTCTCTGCACTCGATATGGTTCTAAGGGAGTTGCCTGAACATCGGGCAAAACAATCTTGCGAGAGCCATAGGTCATATTCAGACGAGGGAGCCATTCTGAAGTTCCCGGCATATCTGCGGATATTCTGCTCAGGCGGCCAGTTTCCAAGTTCACGAAAGCCGCAATGCTCCAGCTCTTATAGCAAGCTTTACCGTCGGCATCATATATTGCTGTGTTTCGGTATCCAAACGCCCCTCGAATATCATATACATGGGATGAGCAAGTGATTTTTTCGCACAATTTCGGTACGCGCAATACCTCAAGTTGTCGAAAGTTTACAACAGGGGTTACGCGATTAGCACGGAGCCATTCGCAAAAGGTGGAATCCGCCATAAAATCAAGAACGGAGCAATCCTGCATCCATTGCACGGCTGAAAACAATTTCATCTTTCCGTTTTTATCCGTCTTGCCGGACGATATGATATCGGAAAAAATCTGCCTGCTCATAGTAGAGAAATAGTTCAGCCATTACCCACGAATAGCGGTTAGCCACTGCACACCGTGCAGAGAAAAGCCACGCTCGAGCATGCGGTAGTGCATATCGCGCAGGTGCATAGCACCGTAGAAGATAGCCACGCGAGAGCCGGGAGCAAGAGCAGGAAGCTCGCGATCCAGCACAGCCAAACAGCGCTCGTTGCGGGTGATGATGATGGCACTGTTTTCCATAGCATTTGAGCCACGGCTGCACTCTTTCGCCAAACCACGAATGAACGAACGTCGCAACTCCTTTCGGGTACTGACTAGGGAGTTCATGCCGCCGGAACTGCCACCTTGGAACATACTGCCGACAATGAGACCAAACCAGCTTTCGCCGCGATTTTTCATGGCTTCGGCAAGTTCTTCACTGCTGACATCAGCAAATACCATATTGTCCAAGCTGTAGTCTATGCACTCGGTTTGCAGGCTCAGCTTAAGCGACTGTGCCATAAGCACATAATAGGAGCTAAGCATGTTGTTGAAGGCCGAATCGCCCCCCTTATTTTGCGCCTCGACCATGCGCTCAAAGGTCTGTTGCTCCTCAGCCGTAGCAGTCTTCTGCTCAATCTTGCGCGCAATACGCAGCATTTCGGATATACCTTCGCCATCTACCATCTCGTAGAGTACTTTATCGTAGCGCTTAAAAGCACGGTTAAGATTACGGTAGTACCCGGATTCCGCCAAATGAACCGCACCAACTAAATCTACCGTAACACCGGACGGGTGGGTGTAGCGAGCAACCGGGGTGAGCAGACTCTCCTCACCGCCTACCGCTATACGGTGCTGCACTACCTGAACGGGGTAGGCAAGAGCCGCCGGCAGAGCAAGCAATATCACGGCGACACAACCAATAACAAGATACGCTAATCGCTCAAAATAATAAAATACACTATACTTATTCATAAGATTATTTTCTTTTTAGTTCCATTCAAGAAGGAGGGCGCCCCCGGGCGGAATACTAATGGGCAATCCCGGTTCGCGGAGTTGCTGAGTGGTAGCGCACAAATCGGGAGCTGTAGGGTTGAGCAAATCGCGGAAGGTCGCACAATCACTGCGCCTACCGGCCCATTCGCAAGCATCCGCCGGAATATGGATGTAGGTATCAGCCGGGGTCACAGGGTCGAGATTACATACAAGTAACAGCGTAGCACGAGCCTTGCGGTTATGGCGCAAGCAGGCATAGAGCCTATGACCGGAGCAGCTTTCACCCGCAGCCCTGCCATAACCGGGGGTTTGGCGATTTGCCCAATTCAAGCCATAAAAATCGCCCTTACTCAGTGCGGGGTGCTGCAACAAGGGGAATAGACGGGTGCAGAATTTTCGCAACTCCTGTTCTTCCTCAGTCATGAGCGCGCCATCAAAGCGCCCCCTGTTGCTCCAGTGCTGTAGTTGCGGCAGGTAGGTGTAGTCAAATATCGAAGTTCGCCCATTGTCACCGCCATAGCCGCCGGGGCCTTCAGCGCGCTCACCGACTTCGAGACCGTTGTAAATGAGCACAGGGCCGCAGGCCGTACCAAACTGAGCCAACAGCAAGGCCTTCGCCGCGGCTCTCCCCTGCCCCGCCCAGTGTTTGGGGGAGGCAAGGCGTGGCTCGTCGTGATTTTCCAGATAGCGCAACCCGCGGCTGTGCAGGAAGTGCTCGCTGCGGTTATGCGAATCTAAGTCGTTTGCCCAGGCAGCGCCCTCAAAAATGGCATTGAGAGCGCGGTAAGACTCGCTATCGTAAACGGCATCGAACCCGGCGGAAATCAGGGCGGGCGATACGTCACCCTCACAAAGTTTCATGTGGTCATTGTAGGCCTCTGCCACGAACATGGTGCTTTCATCGCGCATGCGAGCATTCGCAAGCGCCCAGCGCCAGAAGTTCATGGGTACCATGTGCGCCATATCGCAGCGGAACCCACCTACCCCCATATTTTGCCAGTATGCCAGCACGGAATCCATAAGCTGCCAGGTGCGAGGCACGGCGGCAAGCGGCGCAAACTCGCGCGGCAGGTTGTCTGCTGCGGCAGCCCCAGCGCGGTAATCGCAGCCGTAGTTAAGTTTGGCGGTTTCATACCAGTCAAAATGTCCTGGGTTATGCGTAGCGGCATTGTTGCCGGTTACTCTCGGGTGGCCCCGCTCAGGTGCGAACTCGCCGTTGGGCAGGTTCATGCAGCACCCACTATTGCAGGGTTCCAAATAATAAAATGAATTATCGCGCACAAAAAATTGCGACGTATCATCCCCTCGCCCAAAGCTGAACTCCGGGCGCACGGTTGATTGATAGTTGCGCGACACATGATTGGGGATAAAATCAATGAGGGGTATCATGCCATGATTGCGCACGCGGGTAAGCAATGCCCGAAACTCGCTCAATCTTTCCGCAGGTTGCTCTGCCAAATCGGGGTCCACATCAAAATAGTCCGTCACGGCATAAGGGCTGCCGGCAATCCCCTTCACCACACAGGCCGGGTCGCTCGGCAAAGCGGGATAGTTCGTTTGCGTAGCATGCCGCAGCACACCGGTGAGCCACAAATGCGTGACACCCATGCGGGCAAGAGCAGCCAGAGCTTCATCCGTCACGCCGGCAAAGGTGCCGCACCCATTTTGCTCGCGTGTACCCCATGGTACTCCGCTTTCGCAATAATTTGAAAAATGGCGAACAAAAAGCTGGTATATGACGGGCCTCATACTGCTGAGTTTACCACAGACACCACGCCGTGGCAAGTAACAATTTCAATAGCCAATTTGGCGAGCGGCTCAATCCTCCCACAGATTTTCGGCACCGGGCACATCAAGCCCGCGAGACTCAGCGGCATAGCCAAATGAGCCTTCATCCGGGCAATCCGTGTCGGCTCGGTAGTGGCGCGGTTCATTCCCGTAGCGGCGCAGGTAGTCAACGATACCACGACCTACCGCCTCTGCATAGCGACGAGCGGTAGCATCTCGCGTCAAGTAGCTGACGTGGTTGCGATTGTTCAGGAAAGCGGCCTCGACCACAGCAGCGGGAATTCCGGCATCGTCGCAGGCATTCATCCACCCGGCGGCGCGTGTAGCGTCCACATATCGCACGGAAATTCCGCACTCACGACCGCCATTGGGCATGCCGTGGTTAAGCACCTCTCTATTCAGGGTACCGGCCAGGCAGCTTGCAAGATTACGCCCATTGTAGCGATTGCAGATAATCAAGGAGGGGGAAGCACCCCGCCGCCGCCAACCGCGAGCGCTGTTGTGGTGCAGAAACACGGCACAGGAAGCCCGCCGACCAATCGCGTAATCGGCCGAAATCATGCCACCGGCCACGCGGTCCGGAAAGTAGTCGGAGGGGTAGCGCTGACCGGTATCGGGCTCCCCTTGGTGCTGCACCCCGGCCCTGTCGGACCAATTGCGCAGCGGCTCGGTTTTCGGGCGGTCGCCTCGGTTAATTACCCGTACTTTGTAACCGGCCTGCTCAATGACTTGCTTCGTATAGTATACGTAGCGATACCACCAGGCAAGCTCTTGCACTCGCTGCCCATTTACGGCACGCGGAGATACTGCACCACCCGCCCCGACACAATGCCCGATATCGAGAATCACCGGTCCTTCAGCCGTTCCTCGCGGTGCCGCACAGTTACTCAGAGCCAGAATAATCGGCAATGCACTGAGTATGATGAGCAATCGGTGCATCATGCAGTGTTGCTCCTTACTTCAACATGTCAGCGGTCACACGGTATGTGGCACCGCAGCGGGGACACGAGGCCTCCAGATACCCCTGCTCGGAAAGCAAATCCGCAAAATCTTTCTGCATAGTCCGGATGGTGGGCAATATCTTATCCAGCGTACAACCGCAGCGGAACGTGAACTTGCGAGTTTCGAGCAGTTTGGTTTCCTCCGTGTCGGCAATCGCGGCCACATCCGCCGCAGTCAGCTCGCTGAGCCAGTCATGGTCAGCGCCGGGCTGCGCGGTTATGAGGGCATATACATCCCCCCCCAAATCAAATGCCCGAGCCTGGCGTTGCTCGCTCTGGCGGTAGAAATCCTCCACCCACTCCACCACTGTATTGCCGGGAATCACAGTGACCGAGGTCTGCGGTTCCTTACCCGTGCGCAGGTTCTGAGCAAAAAGCATGTTGCGCTCAGGCTCGCGCACGCCTTCGGTAAATACCCGACCGATGACATCCTCCGTCAGCGAGGAGCCCGACACAAAGTAGTTCGCCAGCATGGGGTCTTTAATGTTGAACGTCCATGCGTGGTATTCCTGCCAAGGGCGCGAGACCAAATGGAGGGTAAAATATGCAAGCAGCTGTTTAAACATGGTGTCTTCAGCCTCAGCATTGCGCTGTTTATGCTGCATGAGGTGCAGATAATAATCCACAAAAAGCGGAGAAAAATCCGCCTTCAGCAACAGGCAGTTACGCCTGCGCACAAATATGCCCTGCACGGTGGTAAACTCTTCTATGGCCTGTCCGGTCTGCTGCTCTGTCATGATCTTTCTGTCTTGCCCCCTATAATAACGCGACAGGGTATAAGGCGCAAGCCTAAAATCACAGCACGGTACTATTCGTTGGTTTATCCGTCGGCGGACATCCCAGAAAACACACTCCGCGAATGCGCCTGCGAGGAGCTGTTCGAACACGCCCCAAGGCGCTACGGTGCATATACAACTTCTCGACCTCCTCGCGCAGGTAAAAACACCCCAACCGCGCCCCGCTCTCCCCGCGCACACGCAAGCGAAACTGCTGCAACATACCACTCCGCACAAAACGGCTCAGCGTATTGCGGGATACACCCAATATCGCCACTGCTTCCCCGGCTGTTAAAAGTCGCGGCGATTTATGGTTGATAACCGGTCGGCGCTGGCGAGCCAAACTCTTCACCCTATTACGATCCCAATATGTTCGCGGCGGGCACGTCCCATCATACACACGGCAATAGCGCACATTCGCCCGGTGCAATAAATCGCGAGCAGATGAAGGCAAACACCCCAAAATAGCTGCTGCCTGACGCGCTGATATCGACCACGAGGGAGCCTTGTTCAGCAACAGCGTGCGCCCTTGTTTACGCTGAGATGACTCCGACAACATGGAGGTTGGATATTTCACCCCGGGAATATCATATAATTTCACTCCACCTACACCGTCTAACGTGCGCGGTATATAACCGGCTCTTGGTATTCTTTTCACCACACCAATATTTCGCCCTGCATTGCTTGTGTCACTATTCTGATTCATACTCAACAAAAGCAAATACAGTAACATACAAATACCATCAATTGCAAATTTTTATTTAATTTTTTTCAATACATTCATAACAACAAACTTATATCATAACATATAACAAATTTACTCATTACAAAATAAAATAGATATATTTTATCATTCAATTATCTTACTAATTTCACGTATTTTCCACGCAAAAATAACAGATAACAAACACCACCGAAGTAAGGAAACGAAAAACCGCTTACCCCGAGAGCGAGGCAAGCGGTTTTGTTACAAGAAACTTTATCGGAAAAAGGGCATGCTATCGGGCAATATCTCTCACCGGCATGCAAATTCAGGCTTGTTTAGCAGCAGCGATTTTGCCGTAGGCGGTAGCGGGATATTTGGAAGCAGCCTGCGCATAAAGCTCAGCGGCGCGGGAAAAATCCTGCAAACGGGTTTCGCACAAGTGAGCAGCGCGGCAGAGAAACAACGCACGGTCTTCTTTCCTTGGAACCTCCTCTGCCCCGGAAAGAAACGCTTTCAATGCGGCGGCAGGGTCATTGAATTCATCCATCAGCAGCGTAGCCAGCTCGGCCCAAGCTCTGGGGCGAGAGGATTCTTGGCGTACGAGAGTCTCCATCTGCGGCAAAAGCTCACGCGCGTGCTCGCGTCGAATGCGCTCAGCCAGCGCCACCAAGGGGTCTTCCTCCGGCGAGTAGGACGACATATAGAGACGCTCCCCGAGCTTTCGCCCCCATAAGGGCAAATAGCAGTATTTCAGCAACAAGCCCAACCATACCGCCAGAACAGCCAAAGCGCCCAGCATGATAATGAGGGCGAGGCGCACATCCTCGCCCTCGCCGCCGAAAAGCTCTCGCACCTTCAGCATAACCAGCACAAAAAGTGCCAGTGGCAGCAAAAGGTTAAATATCCGCATGAATAACCTCATGTGCGTCGGCAACTAACGGACGTTATTTAGTACGCTCGGGCAGGTCTTCCATTTCGAGATAGTCCAGCGCGATGGTACGATTGGGATTCTGAGGATTGCGCACCTCGAGCTTCATCTGCTTAAAGAACCACGTTCCGTCGGACAAACGTTGCACCGAGGTGATAGAGAAACGCTTGCGCAGCTTACCATCTGCCCCGTAGCCGTCTATCTGCCAAGTGGTGCCGTTTTCCTTGTCCACCCACATACGCACCCAAGCGAACTGACCGGCGCCGGGGCTGGGGTTTTTGACCTCAACGATATAACAATCGCGACCTTTGATACGAGAAGAAGCGGCATCGTCAATCAGCTTGCCACCGGTCCAGTAAAGGAAACGAAGCGAAAGGTCCTCATAGCAAACATCGGTACCGGCGATAGTCTGAGCGTAAGCAGAAGGAGCCATGACCTGAGCCTTCCCGTCTTTCACGAGCACCAAGTCCGCATTTTTCTCTTTAATGCGCACATCAAAGCGCTGCCATGCATTGTCGTGCTTGTACTGGAAAACAATAGTCTCTCCGCGAGCACTGAGGCTGAAAGGCACCTTGTTGCGCCCTTTGCGAATGGAGCCCATCACGTCACGATTTCCCTGACTCACCGTCATCTCGCGCATGGCACGCAGCAAGTCGTCTACATTCATCTCCTGAGCCGCAGCCGTCCACACACACATAAACGCGGCTCCTATAGCCATGAAATTTCTGAATACTGATTTCATATAGCCATTATACACGCAAGCACACTCGATGTACAGCTTTTTCTGAAAGGCATTGAACATAAGAGACCCCTTTCAGAAAAGACGGCGGCAGCAATAGCAGCGCAAACTACCTATTGGCCTATTACCATATAACAGAAAACACTCCATATTTCCCGGAGAGCGTCACAAATGCTGCATTACTCACGAAAAGAGAGCTCGGCAGACTACGAAAACGCCATTATTCTTGACATTACCCAACAGTAGCAGTACAATGGAGCCGTGAAAATGAGCGAGGCAGAGCACAAAAGGTTGAAGATTCTTTTAGGATGTTATGCATGCAATCCTAATTACGGTTCAGAGCCGGGAACCGGTTGGAAATTTGTGACTTCCATCGCAAAACACCATGACATTCATGTAATTGCAGAGGAAGAAGTAGGGAAGGACGATATTTTGAATTATCAAAAAGAACATCCCGAGGAGCTTAAAAATGTCACATTTCATTTTATAAAGCGCAAACGTTTCAGATGGTTACGCAAAATATGGCCCCCCAGTTACTACTGGACCTATCGTTGTTGGCAAAAGAAAGCGTTTAAACTTGCAGTAGAACTGGATAAAGCTGAAAACTTTGATTTAGTTCATCAAATTACTTTAGTGGGTTACAGAGAACCCGGATACCTTTGGAAACTCGGAAAGCCCTTTATATGGGGACCGATTGGAGGTTTTTCTCAAACCGCCATGTGTGTACTGTCGGGACTGGGGTTATATAACAAGCTGTATTTCGGCATGCGAAACCTGATGAATGCATGGCAGATGAGATTTAGCTATGCGGCACGTCAAGTAGCTCCGCGCGCCCACACCATTTTTGTATCAGATCCCCAGGTCAAACAAAAAATTCACGATTTATGGAATAGGGAGCCTCTCATTCTGAGAGAGGTTGGCACCAATAATACAGCTTTACCGGAAGAGAAACTTTCCAGCCACACACCGGGAACCCCCTTACGAATTTGCTGGTCCGGCAACCTCATTCCTCTTAAAGCGCTGGATTTTCTAATCTTAGCTTTGGCTCGTTGCAAACAGCCCATGATATTGGAGGTCATTGGTAGGGGAAACAAGTTAAAAGACTGGGAAAAATTAGCAGAAAAACACGGAGTTCGTGACAAAATTAACTTCCATGGCTACGTCGACCATCATAAAGTCGCGAATCTCATGGCCGACTGCCATGTATTCTGCATCACCAGTATCAAGGAAGGCGGGACACCGACAGTCATACTGGAGGCTCTCGAAAATGGTTTACCCATCATTGCCCTGAACCACTGCGCCTTCGCCTCCGTAGTAAACGAAAGCTGCGGTTACAAAGTTGCGCTCAAAAATCGGGGGCAGATAATTGACGACATGGCACATTACCTCGATAAATTGGCCGCTGATGAAACTCTCAGAAAACAGCTCGCTATCGGCTCACTGAAACGCAGCCGCGACTTTACTTGGGAATCGAAGTTAAAAATACTCAATGAGGTATACAGCAACGCCACTACTCACTAGAGTTTGACACTGTAGCAAACCTTTACTCATATATATCTGTATGTTAGAGACAAAGGGATCCGGCATTATAGAAGAAGCGCTGAAAATTGCCCCTTGCCAAGCAAAAGACGCGACTCACTTCGTCCTTTGCCATGGCAGTAGAATTAAGTTCATCATTGAATTAAAGAGCGGCACTGCTAAGCTGCAAAAGAATATAGCAACCTATAATAAAAAACTTACTCTACTCGTAAAGCTTTTACCCATCATACCGTGGAAAGTATTACAGAAAGTAGGTTTAGGGTATTTTGCGAGAGTTAAACTTCACCCGCAAGTAGAGAGTTTCATTCCCACGGGCAGCAAATGGAATGTGCTGGTCGGCACATACGACGAAGCACAAAAACTCGTACTCCAATGCTACACTACCGCGGCCGAGCCATGTACATTCATCAAAGTTGGCAACAAAGGCTCCGATATTCAAATGCAGAGAGAAATTGACTTTCTGCGAAAAAATCAGGATTTTTCAACATTCCACACGCCGACCCTACTTGGTTCTTCACTGATGAGTGAAGGTTTTGCTTTTAATATTCAGGCCACAAAAGAGTTCAACGGAAAGAAGGTTGCCCCTGTTTTAACCGAAGAGCTTTTTCGCATCGCAACAGAAATAGCAGGGCCGACCATCATGCAAGAAGGCACGGCATACACTTTCTCCCATGGTGACTTTGCACCATGGAATATACGCTGCGAGGAGGGCTCATACACTGTTTTTGACTGGGAACACTGCGGACTGCGACCGGCAGGATATGATGCAGCCTACTTTATTATCATGGCCGACATAGCCCTTAAAAAAAGCAATTTTGATACAGCTTTCCAAAATGCTGTAGAACAACTACAGCGCTTGTCGCCGAATCTGAAACTGGATAAAGTGCTAATACAGCAAGAGTTCACCAAAACCACAAAAACACTTAATTTCTGATTTTTTCGTCCGCACATGACCACGCAACGCCCCGATATTTTATTTATTGAGAGCTTCTTTAAGAGCCTGAAACAGCAGGATATTTCATACTGTATCATGCGCAATGCGCATGAAGTTGCAGCAGGCGATGCGCACGATGTTGATTTGTGCATTTGCGACAAAAAATTACACCAAGCGGAACAATTGCTCGAAGAACAGGCAAAGCAGCTCAATTGGAAGTTACACTTAAAAACAGGCTCTGCGAACGATAAGAGCAACATCAAATGCTACAACTACTACCACACGGTAGAAGAAACTCAGGAAATATACATAGTGCATATAGATGTTTTCCCGACATACGCTTGGAAAGGTTACGAAATACTTTCCAATGAATTATTGCTGGAAAATGTTAACACCGAGACACTATACCACAGTATAGCTGCAGAGACTGAAGCTGTCTGCAATCTGTTTGTTCGCCTGCTTTACAATGGCAAAATCAAGGATAAATACAAGCCGAACATCCAAAAAACATTCCTGAACAACAAAGCGCGAGTATGCGAAATTATGCGGCATTTCCTACCGCAGGAGCTGACCGAATACATATATAATTGCGCAATCGAACAAAACTGGGATGCGATAGACGATAAGCGCCCGGCAATTATTAAGAGCGTGAAAAAACGCTCCAAGCGCAAACTGATCACCTATATAACTTACCTGCTCTCCAAAGCGTTAAAACGCACCGGGCTTATCGTTGTTTTCCAAGGAACGGATGGCAGCGGGAAAACCACGATAATTAACGGAATCGAGCAGGTGCTGGGCAACACATTCTCCGACAATACCCTGAACTACTACCATTGGAGACCGGGATTTGTCAAATCCGAAAAACGCCTTGATAGTGAAGGCAAGGTCGTAAGTAATGTACAGCCGCACACACTACCTCCAACCGGTAAAATAATGTCGTTAGCGAAAATGCTACTCTACACCGCAGACTATGTGTTAGGTTATTGGCTGAAGGTATATTGGCAATCTGCACAGGGACATCTTGTCGTATTTGATCGCTATTATTACGATTTCTACATGGATAAGGTTCGCTATCGCCTCAATATCGGCAACTGGGTAATCCGTCTATTGCACCTGTTCATCCCCAAACCGGATATAACCTTTGTACTTCTTGGCGATGCAGAAAAGATACATGCACGCAAAAAAGAGCTTCCGCTTGAGGAAGTTCAGCGCCAAATTGACCTATTGCGCACCTACAAGCCCCTGTTTGCCACCCCTGTAGAAATAGACGTATGCCACAGCATACCTGAGGTGGTATACACGGTATCGAGCAATATTCTCAAAAGGCTTAACGGACAAAAACTCGGCTAAAAAAGCTGAATAAAACTCATGCCTGAGAGCGAGCATACCCCATCTGGGTGTAGGCTTCGCTGTGACGTATTCTAAGCTCGCTGGCGCATACGCAAGGTACAGAGAGTAATTCTGCGGCGCCTTGTGGAAACGGGCCAGGATAATCCCCAGTGCCACACAGAATTTTAATCATGACCGTCAAGCCGGCCATCGACTTGTACGAGACACCGAAATCAATTCCCCATGCTCTACCCTGCTTCCACTCCTGTAGAAACAGACGTACGCCAGAGCATACCTGAGGCGACATGCTCAATATCGAGCAATATCCTCAAAAGGCATAACGAACTCAGCAAAAAAGCTGAATAAAACTCATGCCTGAGAGCGCATACCCCATCTGGCCGTAGGCTTCTCAATGGCGTATTCTGAGCGCTCAGCAGCATCCGCAAGGTACAGAGAATAGTTCTGCGGCGCCTTGTGGAAACGGTCAAGGATAATCCCCAGCGCGGCGTAGAATTTAATCATAGCCGGAACCATCTTTCGAACCACATAAGGCAATTCGCCACGAATGCGCTGCCTTTCCGCCACCGTCACCTCTGACCACGAAACATTGCTCCCGGTCACCACAAACACACTACCGAATAAATCGGGCATGCGGAGCAAGCGCGGGCGCCTAGCCATAATATCACGGAAGAATACCAAGTCACCCATCGACTTGTATGAGGTGTCGAAACTAATTCCCCATGCTCTGAAAGACGCGGCCTTGTAAAAACAGGTATTGGTAATGCACTGAATGAAGGCCCTGCTCACATGGCGATTCGGGAATGAGGGGCGCCGATGGCAAATATAGCGCATATCCTTATCCAACACGATGTGAGCAGTCAAAAGCATATCCACCTCAGGTTGCTGCTGCAACGCTGCTGCGACTGCCGAAAAAACACCGGGAAGATACTGCTCATCCGCATTGATGTGGGCGGTCACATCAGCCTGCTCCGGCAACTTTTCCCATGCTCTATTGATGGCATCGTAAAGGCCATTATCTCTGGCGCTTTCAAAAGTCAACTTGTAGCCGGGCATATCAGCGTGCTCCTGCTGCCATGCGGTAAGCCATGCCTGAGAACCATCTGTAGAACCGCCATCCTGCACATGGTGATGTACCTCAATACCCTCCCCTACCTGATCGGCTACAGAGCGCACACACCCCTGCAACCAATGCAGGGCATTCCATGCCGGCGTGACTATATAAAAACTGGCCATATTACGGAGCACAGTATACCAGAAATCTTTTGAAAGGCAAGCAAAAAGCCGCCGGAGTCCCGAAACACTCCGGCGGCGAATAAGGTAAATACCAGTATTAAGCGCGGGCTTTATCAGGCGTAAACGCCGACTGCCTCCGAGGCGCAGGCAATCATGTAGTCGCGGTTAAGCTTGGCGATATTGTCTACGCTGATACCCTTGGGACATGCGGCCTCGCACTCGTAAAGGTTGGTGCAGTTACCGAAGCCGAGGGCATCCATCTGGCGCACCATGGCAAGCACACGCTTGTTCTTCTCAGGCTGCCCTTGGGGGAGCAGATTGAGGTGAGCGGCCTTGGCGGAGGTGAAGAGCATGGCAGCACTGTTCTTGCAGCTGGCCACGCAAGCACCACAACCAATGCAGGCAGCGGCGTCGAAAGCGGCATCTGCCGTCTTCTTGCGCACAGGCATGTTGTTGGCGTTCGGTGCAGCACCGGTGCGCACGTCCACGAAACCGCCGGCGGCGATAATCTTGTCGAGCGCAGTACGGTCAACCACGAGGTCACGCAGCAGCGGGAAAGCAGCAGCGCGGAAGGGCTCAATCCAGATGGTGTCGCCATCTTTGAACTGGCGCATGTGCAGCTGGCAGGTGGTTACCTTCTTGCCGCCATGGGGCACACCGTTAATGGTGAGTGAGCACATACCGCAAATACCCTCGCGGCAGTCGTGGTCGAAGTGAATGGGCTCCTTGCCTTCGTGTACGAGTTCTTCGTTCACGATGTCGAGCATCTCGAGGAAGGAAGCCTCATCGGGAATGTTCTTGGCCTTGTAGGTTTCGATACGGCCCTGAGCCTGTGCATTTTCCTGGCGCCAGACCTTGAGCGTAAGATTGAGATTAGCCATAATAATTTAGAAATTCAGAAGGTTGAACTAAGTGTACTTTACTTGTAGGAACGGATAGCCAGGTGCACGGTGTCGAAGGTGAGCGGCTCCTTGTGCAGGACCGGCAGCTCGCCCGTACCCTTATACTCCCAGCAGGCCACGTATGCGAAGTTGGCGTCGTCGCGCTTAGCTTCGCCGTCTGCCAGCTGGTGCTCCAAGCGGAAGTGAGCGCCGCAGGATTCCTCGCGGTTAAGGGCGTCGTAGCAGAGCACTTCGGCGAAGTCAAGGAAAGCGGCCACACGCCAAGCCTTCTCAAGCTCCTGGTTCATACCCTCGGTGCTACCCACAACCTTCACGTTGTTCCAGAAGTCCTCGCGAATGGCGGGAATCTTCTCGATGGCATCCATCAAGCTCTCCTTGGTACGACCCATACCTACGTCCTCCCACACAAGCTTGCCCAGCTCGCGGTGAATCTCGTCGGGGGTCTTGGTACCCTTCACATCCATCATCTTCTGAATGCGAGCCTTCACAGCCTCCTCAGCCTCGATGAACTCGGGAGCAGCGGTGGTAATGCTGCCGGGCTTCTGAGTGGTGAGGTAGGTCGGCAGAGTGGCGGGGATAACGAAGTAACCGTCGGAAAGACCCTGCATGAGAGCCGAAGCACCCAGACGGTTGGCACCGTGGTCGGAGAAGTTAGCCTCACCGAGCACGTGAAGACCGGGGATGGAGGACATGAGGTTGTAGTCCACCCACAGACCACCCATGGTGTAGTGGGAGGCGGGATAAATCATCATCGGCTGCTCGTGGGGGTCAACGTCGGTAATCTCCTCGTACATTTCGAAGAGGTTGCCGTACTGACCATCAATCCCCTCCTTGCCCTTGCGGTCGATAGCGTCCTTGAAGTCGAGGAATACGCCACGGCCGGTGTTGGCCACGCCGCGCTCATCGTCGCAGGCTTCCTTAGCTGCACGGGATGAAATATCGCGGGGAGCCAGGTTACCGAAGGAGGGGTACTTGCGCTCGAGGTAGTAGTCGCGGTCGTTTTCAGCCACGTCGGAGGGCTTCATCTCGCCACGGCGAATCTTGGCAGCAACCTCGCGGCTCTTGGGCACCCAAATACGGCCATCGTTACGCAGAGACTCGGACATGAGGGTGAGCTTGCTCTGGTAGTCGCCCTTCACGGGAATGCAGGTCGGGTGAATCTGAGTGAAGCAGGGGTTAGCGAAGTAGGCACCCTTCTTCCAGCAAGCGCAGGCAGCACCTACGTTGCAGCCCATAGCGTTGGTGGAAAGGAAGAATACACGGCCGTAACCACCGGTAGCCAGCAGCACGGTATCGCCGGCGTAGCTCTTAATCTCACCGGTCACCATGTCGCGCACTACGATACCCTTGGCATGGCCGTCAACAACCACAAGATCCATCATTTCGGTGCGGGGGAACATCTCGATGTGCCCCTTACCGATTTCCTTCTCCATAGCCTGGTAGCAACCCAGCAGCAGCTGCTGACCGGTCTGACCACGGCTGTAGAAGGTACGCTTGAGCTGGGAACCACCGAAGGAGCGGTTGTCAAGCAAGCCACCGTATTCGCGACCGAAGGGCACGCCCTGAGCCACACACTGGTTGATGATGTTGCAGCTCACCTCAGCCAAGCGGTATACGTTGGCCTCACGAGCGCGGAAGTCACCACCCTTCACGGTATCGTAGAACAGGCGGTATACGGAGTCACCGTCGTTCTGGTAGTTATGAGCAGCATTCACACCACCCTGAGCGGCGATGGAGTGAGCACGGCGGGGGCTGTCCTGATAGCAGAAGCACTTCACATTGTAGCCCAGCTCAGCCAGCGTGGCAGCGGCAGAACCACCGGCCAGACCGGTACCCACGATAAGCACGGTGTACTTACGGCGGTTGTTGGGGTTAATGAGCTTAGCCTCGCGCTTGTACTTTGTCCACTTCTCAGCGATGGGACCTTCCGGAATGCAGGAATCCGGCATGTAATCACTTACGGGAAACTTAATTTCTTTCATAATTGAAGAGGAGTTTGTAAGGAGTTATCAGATGATGCCGAGCATCACGCACACAGGGATGAGGATGAAGCCACCGCACACAGCAATACCGAACAGCCAAGCTACGATATTGTAGAGCGGGCGCACCTTGCGGGTGGACAGACCAAGAGTCTGCAACACAGACTGCAAACCATGGCGCACGTGCATGAACAAGCAGCAGATAGCCACGATGTAGAAGATAGAGCACCAGGGGTTCTCAAATGCAGCCTTGATGTGGCCATAGCAGTCAGCGGGATCACCATTGAAGGTCAGCTGCCACAGGTGGAATACGATGAAGCAGAGAATCATGATACCGGTAATCACCATCGTACGGGAGGAAAGAGTAGCCTTGAGCGTACCTTCCTTCTGGTAGTGAGTGCGGGCATTGTAGTTCTCGTACTTGAGCACCAGAGTAAGCACAATGTGCACCAAAGCCACGGCCAGCAAGCCCAGACGAATGGACCAGAGCAGCCAAGCGGGCATGGAGTGCAGCCCTGTTGCGTAGTAGTTAATCCAAGAGGGGTCTTCCGCAGTACCGGCGCCACCGAAGATGGTCATATTACCGGCCAGGTGCCCCACCAGGAAGAGGAGGAGACACGACCCCGTAAGCGCCACAAGGATTTTGCGACCTATCGAGGACGTGACGAATTTGCATGCTGTCGTGATGATATCGTTCATAAGTGCAATAACGTCTTTGCGCCCGTTACTTTACTACAAACTACGCGAAAAGGCAAGCACCAATCCGCATTCAGGCATTAAAAAATGCTCAGCGGACATACCAAGCGCAGGGCAAACAGCGCTAACAGGACTGCAAAAACACCATCTATAGCATTCATATGGCGAATATAACAACTACGAACCGGCCTCCATTGCAGCAATGCAGACCACAGGCACCAACCCAATGCCCCGGCCAAAGTCAGCGCCACCATGAGCATTGGTGCATACCACCCCCGGTCGGCATGCGCGCTCAACGGACCGGCACTCAATGTCAAAATGAACAACATACACTTGGGATTGAGTATATTGCACAAAAACCCCTGCCAAAGCAACACACGGCACCGCTGACGACCGGCACCGCTCTGCCCCAGCTCCGGCTCACTACCACAGCGCTTAAAGGGAAAAATTTTGTAGGCAAGGTAAAGCAACCATGCCGCCGCCGCCCATAGCATATACACACTCCAATTCTGCGCCATAACCCACGCGCCGGCCGTACATGCCACTACGGACTGAATAAAAAATCCCACACTGATACCGGTACCTACGGCAACCCCACGCCAAAAACCCTGCGCCAGTGCTGTGCGAAATACAAAAAAAACATCCGGCCCGGGGCTAAGCTGGGAGAAAACCAGCAACCCGCACACCACCATTATACTCCACACGGCTTCCGGCATAATCAACTTTCCGGCACAAAGTGAGCCAAGGGCAGCACGACATTGCCCCCCAAACCATACTTCTTCTCCCTGATAGTCGAACTGAGCGCGGTCGAAGTTTCGTACGCACTACGGAACATTTCCATTTTCGCGTCGATATTATCCGCATGGTGCAGCACAAGAGCTTCGGGCGTTTTCGGCACCACGGGAGAACCGAACTCCAGCACACCATGGTGAGAGGCAATCAAGTGCAGCAAGTGCATGCGAACATTATTACTTGCGGGGAGCAAAGACTTCCATTCCGCCTGTTTTTCCGGGGTGTACACCTCCTTCCACAAGCTATTGACAATTTCAATACCCAACGAAATATGCCCCATGAGTTCCCCCATTTCCGAATATTCCACACCGAACCCCTGCTCCGGGCAACCGGTTTCCCACATCTTGCCACAGTCATGAAACAACGCACCGGCCAGCACTAAATCCCGATTAACCTGCGGATACGCGCTACAAATCCCGACAGCCGTTTGCATAACCCCGGCGGTGTGCTCAACCAACCCGCCACGGCGGGCATGGTGCATACCGCGAGCAGCTGCTGCACGGCGAAAACGCCCCTCATGAGTAGTGATGAGTGCACGGCACAGCGCCTGCAGACGGGGGTCTTTCATTTCTTCAATAAAACCCAGAATACTCTGCCAATCCGCAGCCTGCTTAGCAGCAAGTTCCGCTCCGCCACACAGCAAAGTTTCCTCCTCCTCAACAGACAGGGGGCGAATCTCCACCTGATTGCCCTCCAAACCATATTGCGAAGTCTGCCAATCCGCCGTCATAGCCAACGTTGCTCCCTGCATCAAGCCTTGGCAGGCGGCATTCCACGGCGCGTTATCCCACACCTTTATACTGAAGCTGTCAGTAGCATCTGCCAACGTAAGCTCAAGATAGGGTTTACCGTTCTTGGTGATTTTGTCGAGCTTTTGAGTAAGTTGAGCGCAAACAGTCCCCTGCACTGCCTCTTCAGCAGCAGCGCGCCTGAGCTGAGTTATCGAATCGAATAGCACGCAATCATTATACGCAGCAAGCAGATAATTGTCAAGCCAATGCCACACCCGATAAACTGGCAAAAGCAAATCAGCCCCACCCCATGCGGGAATGAGCTTGCAATTCTGCCGGATATATGGTAGAAGGTTAGTAGACAAATACATGAGGATATGGCCATATTTATTTTTGCTGATAGCGGCGAGCATCTCTACCCTGAGAGCTGCGCCTGAATTTGAGCGTCTGAAAGAAATACTAAAATCACTACCACCGGCCATTGTAGAGCAGCAGCAAGAGCTGCGAGAGTTGCAGAAAGAGAGCGGCGGCAATCGTAATATGCGCGCTGTCGTTAATCGCTTGAAAGACAGGATTCACGCTGCTGAACTGGCTTACGAAGACAACAAGGAGGCTTGTCTGCAACTACTGTCAGAGGTTGAAAAGAGGCGCAACATCAATTTTACTGATGCTCAAGGGCGCACACTGCTCATGCTGGCTGCGGCGACCGGGCACGACCTTGCCACTGAAATAGTGCTCAAACGCTCACCGGCACTCGATATAACGGACAAAAACGGCATGACTGCCTGTGATTTCGAGCGACAAGGACAAGGCCATGCATTGCAGCAACTACTTCGCGCCCAATGGGAGCTGGCAATCCCCGAGGGCAACTATGCAACCATAAAGCGATTACTCAACTGCGGCGCGGATGCCAACTGGGTCATCAACGGCGAAATAGCACCCATACTGCATGCGCTGGAAACAGCAAACAACGACTTATTCTCACTGCTGTTGACCTATGGAGCAAGTCCCGAAACTCGCCTACCGGATGGTCGCAAACTTGCAGAAATGGCAGTAGAACAGCAGAGAGCGGACCTACTTGCCGCGCTCTTGAAACGCGGTGCCACCCTACCAGACCGACTGGCAGACGGGCGCAGCCTATTCGAGCACCTTACACACCCCAATGCTTCGGCTTGCCTGCTGGCATGGCTGCGCCACCTACCGAAAGAGGAACGCATAGCCAAGCTCTGCTCCTTAGTTCGTCAGGCTCCGACCGCAGCAGCTCAAACCGCATGCTGTGAATTCCGCGCAGAGCTGAACGCTGAAGACGAGCAAGGTAATATCCCCCTGCATGAGGCAGCTCGCCGTGGTCACGTCCAACTGTTCAAGTTAATCCTCGAGCTGGGAGGCACGCCCCAGATTCGCAATATGCGCGGAGAAAATGCACTCATGCACGCTGCCCTGAGCGGCAACCCGACCATGCTCAAAACAGCTATCGATACACTGCCGACGGAAGAACTGCATGAAAAAGATGAAAATGGTCAAACCGCGCGCGACTACGCGCTGTTAGTAAAGGATAGAAAAGCGGCAGATGCACTGAAAACAGCCGCTCAACATAAACGCCCCGGCAAGAAAAACTGAACTCGCCATGGCCATACATGTAAAGCCTGTATTCTCCGCACGAAAACAATTACTAAAACAACTTCGCCAATTACTGGCGCGGGCGGCAGTGTTCACCCTATTCACCATAATTGCCAGTGCGCTTTTTCTATATTTGCAGCTCATATTTATTGAGCAAAACAATGAATTTACCTTCACCTACGTTTACCCTCAGGAAACAAAAGAAGAGCCCCCCCAACCCGAACCACAAAAGAGCTCTTCCGTAGGCGGCTCCCCTGACTTTGAAGCAGCAGCCACCATCAGCCCCGACATCATCGTTAGCACAACAGCGGATTCGAACAGCCTGCTTACCCCCATAGAGATGAGCATGAGCGATGGCTTATCCCCGGTAGATAGCCTGAGCTTTGATTTCGGCACCGGGCTGATAGGCGATGGTGACGGAGGAGGCCACGGTGAAGGTTCGGGGCAAGGCAAGGGTAAGGGTTCAGGCTCGGGCAGTGGCGGCGGCGGCGGCTACAATGATGATATTCAGATTGTACTGGCGTTGGATGCCTCCGGCAGCATGCAGAATTTATTCGCCGCGGTTGCCAACTCGCTCAGCGATGTAATCACTACCTTGGGACAAGCCAAGCTCAATGGAAAACCTACGAAAGTTAACATCGGCATAGTGGTATACGGTCATCGCAATAAAAATGGCGGCCCCTTTGTACTTTCCCGATTCACCACCAATGTGAAGCCCCTGCGCAACAAAGTACTCAAAACCGATTGTAACGGCATGAATGAAAATTGCGGAGAAGCCATACAATTAGCCGTGCGCAAGTTCCCTTGGAACATGCGCGAGCGCGACGACATGCTCAAAGTGATTTTCATTTGTGGCAACGAGCCATTTGATATGGGGCCGGTAAACTACAAAACCGCCATCTCACAAGCCACAGCAAGCAATATCATCGTCAATACCGTTTACTGCGGAGACGAAGACGAACAGTGGAAACAAGCAGCGGAGCTCGGCAACGGTCGCGGCCTTTCCTTCTATTTCACGGAAACAAAAATAGACCCGAAAGAAGCCGCGAAGCGCCGCGAGCAAATCTTACATGAACTTTACAGAATTCCCCTCCTCCCCTCGGGTCCACCGGCCACGCAACAACACCTACTCTCCACCTACAAGCCACCGACGGCTCCACCCAAAAACAAAAAATTACTCACCAAATGGTTACAAAATCACCGCAGTAACCTTATCAATGGATTTGAATGGGACTGTGTAGAGCACTGTCGGCGCATTGGCCCGGAGCGTTTCAATCTCGACCACATCGGTGGACGTGGCAATCTGCCTATATCCCTTCGTAGCAAAAACAATGATGAAGCGCTACGCATCATTCGCAATGCCGCAATCGAGCGCGAAAGACTGCTCAACAGCTACAGGGAATGTTCCGTCAACGAATTTGCTGAAACTATACTAGAAACCCTGCAAGAGCAAGCCCTCAGCAAAGGCATCCACATAGAACTCTGACCCCACAGCTACGTTATGCCGGTTATACTCGTAACAGACAGCTCAGGAGAGCTGCACAAATACAACCTTGCGCCGTCAGAAACGCCCTATACACTGGGGCGGTCAGCAGATTGCGACATCGCACTGCCCGAGGAGCTACACCTGTCGCGCACGCACTGTCTACTTACGGCAAGCGAAACCGGAGTAACCATGCAGGACAACAATTCAAGCAACGGTATCTACGAGGGAGAATCGCGCATAAACAACGTACAAATGGTTCCCGAAAAAAAGTACCGCCTCGGCATGTGCATAGTGAGTCTGAGAGCGATTTCCACACCACCCACACCCACTCCCGCTCATTCTACAAAATCCACCTCCGATTCTATAAAATCCACCTCCGGGCGGGAACTGGGATTGCCGACGGACTTCAATTTGAAACTGCGCCTATTGTCGCCCACCGGTCCATTGACGGTTGGTTCGGAGCTGCGCTTCGGGGTAACGGCCGAAAAAGCTGCCTATCTGTACATGGTACAGTACGACAGCAGCGGCGCAGCCACCCTGTTAGTACCGGGGTGCGCCGGCGAAGATGTACGTTTGTTTGCTAACATGGAAATGGCATTCCCGCGCATCTATAACAATGAATACACCTTAGTGATTGAGCCACCAACCGGCACAGAAATCGTCATTGCCCTGGCCTGCACGGCAGAACAACCTTTTGAAAAACTCTGGTCACACAAGCTACCCCGACCAAACAGGAACCTCACCCCAGGCAAACTCGAAAAGCGGCTTATCGCATCACTATCCGGAGCAAAAAAGCAATGGGCTTCCGCCATTTTACACCTACAAACCACAAACGACTCACCCACCGCACCGCCGCAGCTCACCCGTATCAAAGCAAAAAAAATGACACGGCGTAACACTATGAGCTTGCAGTGAGCGCCCGGCTGTGGTAGTCTTCTATGAGCCTCTTACGTCTTTCTCTATTATGCTTGCAATCGTTATAACCGACAGCGCCGGCTACACTCATTTTCATCCGATATCAGCTGCAACGGGCCAAAGTTACTCCATTGGTCGTTCAGAGAGCTGTGACTTCAGTCTGCCGCATGAGTCAACTTTGTCGGACGTGCATTGTTTCCTTTCCGTTGTTGATGGCTACGTTTATCTGCAAGACAACGGTTCGACAAATGGCATATTGGCTGATTCCCGAACAGTAACAGCCGAATATATGGCACCGGAGCGCGAATATATACTGGGAAACTGCCGACTGATGCTCATGCACACAGAAGACGAGCAAGCTGCTCAGCAACCGGTTCGCAAAGTTGCCAAGCTGAAAGCGAAAACAGTTAATGTAGCTCCGGCACCTCAGCCGACATACGAAACACCGGCTCCGACTGCCCAACCGGCACGAAAAGTTGCTAAGCTTAAAGCAAAAACTGTCACAGCAGCTCCGGTGTACGAACAACCTGCCCCCGAGCCGGTGTACGAACAACCTGCACCCGAGCCGGTGTACGAACAACCTGCACCCGAGCCGGTATACGAGCAACCTGCCCCCGAGCCGGTGTACGAGCAACCTGCCCCCGAGCCGGTATCCGAGCAACCTGCACCCGAGCCGGTGTACGAGCAACCTGCACCCGAGCCGGTATACGAG
>JAZLDM010000042.1:0-25861 GCA_045614705.1 Akkermansia sp. | reverse complement strand
CAATGCCGCAATCAAACGGATACAAGCCAAAGCGTGCGGGTTGTTTGATGTGAGGTACCTGTTCTTGAAACTGCGCCAAATATACTTCCTGAGACTCCAACGGAAACACAAAATTGGTCATTTCTACTACCAGCAGATTTGAAACAGACCCCCTTTTGGGAGGGAGGAAAAATAAAGTCTTGACTCCGCTGTGGCGTGGGGTATAATGAGGCCATCCCGAACGGGGTATATTATTTTATTGCATATTTTGCGGTAGTAGGTGGGCAAGCCTGCTACCGCGCTTTTTTTGCCCTGTTTCCACCTGCATTCCGCTACATTTCCTATTTATCCCCGCCAATTTGATTCTGGAAGAATAGCGAAAAGCCGGCTCGCCTTGCGAGATAGGAACTCGCCCGCGATGCCGCAAAACTACCCCGCCGGCCTCAAAAAATAAGGCTCTGCGGGGCTTTTTCGTAAAAAAGTGACCACCGAAAAGGGAAAATGACCACCATGCAAAGTATTAACAATAAGACGATTGTAAAATCTGGTGGTCATTGGTGGTCAGGGCGATGACCACCATCAACACGCTTGCTATCAACAAATAAGGGAAAAAGTGGTCACTTTTTCAGAAAAATCATTTAAGATTTTATATAAAGCTGTGGCGTTAACCGTGCGCGCAAGTTGCTTTTCTCCCTGCTGTCTGGAGTCGGCAGAGGTGGACAAAATGCCATCTTGGGCAAGTGTTACCAAAAGCCGAAAATAACAAAGCATGCAATTTTCACTTGCGAACGGCTGGAACCCGCTTGCGGTGCGGGATTGAGGCGGATAAAAAGCGGTGACGTAAAAGTGACATTTTATTATCGGGAAAGTGCGGTTATTAGCCCTATTTTTGCTATTTTTAGGCATTTTTGAGGCAAAGAAAAAACGCCTTGCATTTGCATGCAAAGCGTTGATTTTTAAGCTACTACAGACGGGACTCGAACCCGTACGGTGTTAACCACCGGGAGATTTTAAGTCTCCTGCGTCTACCATTCCGCCACTGTAGCAGAGTGTGTGCAGGTATTCAACCACATTGTGTGGCGCTTGGCAAGAAAAAAGGAGGGCAGTAGTGGGTTGATGCCACAGAAAATTGTCAATCGGCCCAGTGCCAAGTGATTTTCTTTTCGATATCGGGATGAATGGCGCGACCGATTGGGCAGCTCCGTGCGGCGGATTCCAGCACTTTTCGGTCGTGGTGGGAAACACTTGTCGGCATGCTGATATGGAGTTCGATGGAGCTTATGCCGTTTTCTCCTTCGGTGCAGGCGGCTTTTATGCAAGCTCCGTCTGTGGATATGTTGCGCTTGGTTGCAGTATAGGCAATCATGCTCAACATGCAGGAGGCTACAGTGGCTGCCAACATGTCTGCCGGGGTGGGGTATTTCCCGCGACCGCCTAGGGATGTGGGGATATCTGTGGCGAAGGCGGCTGCTGATGGGCTGAAGTTAGTGTAGCAGCGCATGTTGCCCGAATGTAGCGTGGATGATGTGTGTTTGTTTTCCATAACTTCGCCATTATGAGTTCGGGGAGGTGTGTTTCGCAATCTATATAGCCAACTGTTTAGCTATTTTGCGGGGGGAATGTCGATAATCTTTCTTTATGTCTCATCTTGTACTCGACAAACGGGTGGATTTGTGATTTATTAGCTGCACGTTTTTTACGCATATCATGAAGTCTTACACCATTTTCCAGAAGTCGGATGACGAGACCGTCAACAGTTTCCTCTCTTGGATGCGCGATCAGGAGCGCGGCGTATACCGCGCCGCTCTGCGTGAGCTTGGCGCTCTTAAAAAGCTTCGTCCTCAGTTTATGCAGCAGAAGCCCCTTGAGGAGCAGTTCGCATGGATTAAGAAGATGCTGGCTTGGAAACCGGCTGAGACAATTGCTGACCACCTGCTGCAGGTGTGGCTTATCCGTAAGCACGAGGGTATGCTTATCAGCTTCATCGAGGCTTTGGGGATTGAGCACAATGGCCACGGTGTGGTTGATGTGCTGCCCGAGTCACTCGATGCCGACAAGCTGAAGGCTGCTGTGGATGCTCTTTTTGAGAAGTATCCCGCCGGTGCTGTTTCCGTTTACCTGCACATGTTCCAGAACCAGACCGAGGAGGGCTGGCCCGAACTGCAGGAGATTCTGGACAATGATGAGCGTGTCACCATTCGCTGATACGCCGCAAATGCCGTCGCCGCAAGCGGTTGACGAACATTTTATGATGCTGGCTATGCGCGAGGCTGAAAAGGCTCGCGCGGCCGGCGAGGTTCCCTGCGGTTGCGTGATTGTGAAAGACAATCATGTCATCGCCCGTGGTTGGAACCAAGTGGAAGCCCTCAAGGATGCCACTGCACACGCGGAGATGCTGGCGCTGACTGCTGCCGAAGCCGCTGTGGGAGATTGGCGCCTGGAGGGCTGCACTGTATATGTAACCAAAGAACCGTGCCCGATGTGTGCCGGCGCTATGGTTCATTGCCGCCCGGATCGGGTGGTTTTCGGTATACGCGACCCGAAGGGGGGCGCCTGCGGTGGCTGGATTCACCTGCTGGATTCCAATCCGCCGCTCAATCACAAGTGTGAGTGTGTGGGCGGTGTGCTGGGGGATGCTTGTCTGGAGCAGTTTCAGAGCTTTTTCCGTGCAGCTCGCGCCGCTGCAAAATTGCGCAAGCAACAATTAAGAGAACAGGAGGCTACAAAGGATGACGCCGCAGATTGAACTATACCTCAATACGGAGCGTGATTGGGTGAGCGAGGAGCTCTTGGCGCGTTTTGAGGCTGCGCTGCGAGAGTTGCTGCCTGAATTGTTGGCCGTGCCGCAGGGCCCGGACCATGTATTGAGCTCGTTGCCTATGGTGGAAATTGCGGTGGTGGACGACGCCGCGATTGCTCAGGTGCATGCTGAGTTTTTGGACGACCCCAGCGAGACGGATGCTATAACTTTCCCCTATGGCGAGATTTTGGTGAGTTGTGATACCGCCGCTCGTTATGCTGCTGAGCATGGTATAGACCCTTGCGAGGAGCTTTTCCGCTACATGGTGCATGGCCTTACCCACTTGCATGGCTATTTGGATTATGAGCCGGCAGACCGGCAGGCTCTGTTTGCGGTGCAAGAGCCACTTGTCGAGCGATACTTTCCCCGCTGAAGGGAAGGGGACGTATTAAAAATCTTGGGCTCGGCGCAGGAATGTGCGCCAGGCATCAACCATGGGGTGAGCCATGATGCGCCCTATGGGGGTGGAGGGGATAGGCATGCGGGGTATGCAGACGCGGAGCCTGTGGGGTAATCGGCGTATGGTAATGGTTTCTCCCGGGTGCAGACTGCCGGCATAGTCGCCATCGAGCTGGTAGTCAACTGTGCCTTCTGCTGATATTTCGCAGCTTTCGAAGGTGCAGAGGTTGGTGAATTGGCTCACGTTGCTGTTGGTTGCACCGCGTTGGAGCATGCAGCCGAGTATTTCGAAAAGGATGGGCATGCTCTCTTGGTGAATGATAGCGGCATCGAGCTTGCCGTCATCGTAGCGCGCGTTGGCAAAGAGGTGCGCCTCACCGCCGTAGCGTTTGCCATTGCCCATAATGATTTGAGTACCGCGCATTTCGGTGCCGTCAGGCAGTGTTACCGTAATGACGGGGTGGTGCCGCACGGCAACTTTCAGGCCGGTGACGATATGCGCCGCAGCCCCCATGTTGCGCTTGAGTTTGGGGGTAATGAGTTTGACGATGCTGGCATCGGGGCCGAAACCGGCCATTTGCAGGAAAGGTCGGTCATTGACGGTGAAGATGTCGACCTCTTGGCGTGCTCCGTTTTTAATGGCATCGAGAGCGATGTCGAAGCGGCGCGAGCCGATTCCCAGCTCACGCGCAAATACATTCATGGTGCCGCAGGGGAGTATGCCCAGCGCGGCGTTTGTTCCCACTAATCCTTGGGCTGCATTCATCAAGGTGCCGTCGCCACCGGCTGCTGCGATGACCGGTTCGCCCGATTCTGCAAGCTCACGGGCGCGCTCCGTCAAATCCTCTGCACTGGTGGTCGGAACCAGTGTGAAGTCGTCACGGTGGTCATCCAGCCATGCTTTCAGGCCGGAGCGAAAAAGGCTGCCGGCCTTGGGGTTGATGAGCAGGGGAACAGTGAGGTGCATGGGGTAATATTAGGCGCAGAGTATAGGCATTACTGCGGCAAAGAATGATACGGTGAAAGCCGGGGAGTCGATAAGGTCAAAAATACCACCGATACCCGGCAGTAGTGAGCCGCTGTCCTTAATCGCTACGCCGCGCTTAATGAGGGAGCCTGCCAAATCGCCGGCTACGCTCAATATGAAGATGGCCGGCATGAGCACGCAGAAGAATATCACGGGAGTTTGCCCGAAATCGAAGGTGGTGATAGGGAGCAGGTACCAGCTGCACACAGAGGTGATGATGAAGGAACCAATGATACCCTCCCATGTTTTCTTGGGGGATACGGAGGGGCTGAACTTGCGCTTGATGAAGCGCCCGCCCAGCAGTACTCCGCTCACGTATGCCCAGATGTCACTCATTTTAGTGGCAAGAACCAGCCACAGCAGGTTGTAAATAGCTGCCGGGTCATTGAGCGTGCACAGGGCGAAGGCAAAAAGCCATACGGGGTAGATAAAGGAGAGTATGGTCATGCCGGCGCTACTGAGTGCCTGCGCGCCGGTGCTGCCCTTGTAGTCCATGCGATAGAGCTCGCAGAAGAATGCCACAAGAACATAGAGAACCAACAGGCTTAACGCTACTGCGTTGAAATTAAAAGTAGCCGCCAAGAAGATAGAGGTGGGGCCGTCTTCGCCGCCGACGATGGCGATAGGCTCTTCCGTGTTGAGCAGCAGCATGCCTGCCGCCATGAGCCAAGGGTAAAGCAGCCCTGCAATCAGAGCCAGTCCCCGATTGCTTTCTTTGCCACGCTCGCGCAGCATATTGAACCACTCGTAGCTGGTAAGGTTGCACAGTACGCACACGAGTATGGCATAACCCATGGAGTTGTTCCAGCATACGGCGCCGCCGAGTAGGCCAAGTAGTATGATGGTGCTGATTCCGCGTTCGATGAAAGTTTTGAGTTTGGGGGACATAAGAGGCTTAATGTGAAGGGTGCAGATGCCCGCAGGGGCGGATGGTGAGAAAGTCACCCCCGCTGCGGCGCAGCGGGGGTGGAAGAGGGGGCTTAGTGAGCGCAACCGGGGCAGGCCCAGCCGGCACGGATGTCGGCGAAGAAATCGTTGCCCTTGTCGTCTACCAGAATGTAGGCCGGGAAGTCTTTCACGGTAATCTTCCAAATGGCTTCCATGCCCAGTTCCGGGTACTCAATGCACTCGATGGAGGTGATGCAGTTCTTGGCCAAGTCGGCAGCAACGCCACCGATTGAGCCCAGATAGAAACCACCGTACTTCTGGCAGGCATCTGTCACGCATTGAGCGCGGTTACCCTTGGCAATCATAATCATGCTGCCGCCGTGGCTCTGGAAGAGGTCCACGTAGGAGTCCATACGTCCGGCGGTGGTGGGACCGAAGGAGCCGGAGGGGTAACCCTCGGGGGTCTTGGCAGGACCGGCGTAGTAAATCGGGTGATCTTTCACATACTGGGGCAGGTCCTTGCCGGCATCCAGCAGCTCCTTGAGCTTGGCGTGGGCGATGTCGCGACCTACGATGATGGTGCCGTTCAGGGAAAGGCGGGTCTTAACCGGGTACTGAGAGAGCTCGGCGAGAACCTCCTTCATGGGGCGGTCGAGGTCGATGGGTACACCGGCGCTCTTGGTCTCGCGCAGTTCGGCGGGGATGTACTTGCCCGGGTCGTATTCGAGCTCTTCGATGAAGATACCCTCGGGGGTAATCTTGGCCTTGGCGTTGCGGTCGGCAGAGCAGGATACACCCAAGGCTACGGGGCAGGAGGCACCGTGGCGGGGCAGGCGAACTACGCGAACATCCAGCGCAAACCACTTGCCGCCGAACTGGGCGCCCAAGCCCAGCTTCTCGGCTTCCTTCTTCAGCTCGTTTTCCAGCTCCACATCGCGGAAGGCGCGGCCGTGCTCGTTGCCGGTGGTGGGCAGACTGTCGTAGTATTTGGTGGAGGCCAGTTTTACGGTCTTGAGGCAGATTTCAGCGCTGGTGCCACCCACTACGAATGCCACATGGTAGGGCGGGCAAGCAGCGGTGCCGAGGGTGCTCATCTTCTCCACCATGAACTTCTTGAGAGAGGTGGGGTTGAGCAGAGCTTTAGTCTCCTGGTAGAGGTAGGTCTTGTTGGCGGAACCGCCGCCCTTGGCGATGAAGAGGAAGCTGTACTCCATGCCGTGATCGGTAGCAAAAAGATCAATCTGAGCGGGCAGGTTGGTGCCGGTGTTGATTTCTTTGTACATATCCAGAGCTACGTTTTGAGAGTAGCGCAGGTTGTTCTTGGTGTAGCAATCGTAGGCACCGCGGGAGATGTACTCGGCGTCGTCGAAGCCGGTCCAGACCTGCTGGCCTTTCTTGCCCACACAGATGGCGGTGCCGGTATCTTGGCAGAGGGGGAGCACGCCGAGGGCTGCCACTTCGGCATTGCGCAGCATAGTGAGAGCCACGCTCTTATCGTTTTCGGAGGCCTCGGGGTCGCTCAGAATGCTCTGCACCATTTGCAGGTGCTCCGGGCGCAGGTAGAAAGCCACATCGTGCCAAGCTGTCTCGGCCAGTAAACGCAGGCCTTCGGGCTCAACTTTCAGAATGGGTTTGCCCTCAAATTCACTTACACTCACATAGTCCTTGGTGAGCAGGCGGTACTTTGTGGTGTCTTCCCCCATGGGGAACATTTCCTGATAGACAAAAGGAGGTGTTGCCATAACACCGCTATTTATACCATCTTTCGGCGCATAATTCCAGCAAAAAAAGCTCTCAGCCTTTTTAACTGGCTGATTTTATGCTTGCAAATGGTTGCATAACGTGGGATGATAGCAGCATGTCATGTTTTTCTACCGTGGTCATTACCGGTGCTTCGTCCGGCTTTGGTAAGGCATTTGCGTATCGTGTCGCTGAGTCGCGGAGTCGCCGGGCTTGTGCGCAGGGGCTTCGTTTTGTTCTCATTGCTCGTAGTGAGGATAAGTTGAAAGCCTTGGCTGATGACCTGACCGGTAAATATGGTTGCGAGGCTGTGGTTTTGCCTTGCGATTTGGCGGATAGTTCAGCGCGCGCATCCATGCTGCAAACGGTATCTGCCCTGAGCAGTGAGTGGATGATGCTCATGAACAACGCTGGCCTGGGGGATTACGGTGAGTTTTGCTCGTCCGACCCGGAGCGTAACCGCCGCATGATTGAAGTAAATATGACTGCTCTTGTAGAGACAACGCGAGCCATGTTGCCGGCCATGTTGGCCGCCAAACAGGCGTATATCGTCAATGTGGCTTCGCTTGCCGGTGACCTTGCCATACCCGATTTTGCCATGTATGCTGCCAGCAAGGCATTTGTGACATCGTTCAGCGAGGCTCTCCGCATTGAATTGGCTAAAACTCAGGTACACGTTACGGCTGTATGCCCCGGTCCATCGCATACGGGGTTCGGAGATGTAGCTCGCCGTACCGGCAAGAGCAAAAAAGAGGTGCCCTTCCGCAAATGGTTTTACACATCCGTGGAGTGTGTGGTGGACTCGGCCTATAGGGCTGTCATAGCCAACAAGGCACGCTGCTATCCATCCTTGAAAATCCGGCTTGTCGGGTTATTTGTTCGCAATGCACCGCTGTGGTTATTGCGCCTGATTATGGGTTCACGTCCGCGAAAAGCCGTACCTGCCGAATAAAACGACATGGAGATGCACTCGAAAAAGACGAAGAAGGGCGCAAGCTCGTTGACGTGGTTTAAGCTGGGATTGTTGCTGGTTCTGGGGGGCGCAGTCGGTTCGCTTTTTACCCCCTATCCGGCACAGCTGGTACAGGCTTTTAATCCGCCGCCTCCACCTGCACCCAAGCCTAAGAAAACGGTTAAGCCGGCTCCCCCGAAGAAGGCCGAACCGGTGCCCGTGCCTGCCGAGGTTGAGCTGGTGGCTCCGGAACCTTGGTCGCCGCAAGCGGCTTTCGCAATGCCCGATGTGGTACTGCCGCCGTTTCCCCCGGCCCTCCCCGAGCGGGTTGAGCCCGGCAATTACGAGCATATCAATGAACTTACGCGCGGCTTGAACAACCGCAGCAATGTGCACTTTACTCCCGGCACAACAGCGGCTCAGGATAGAGTGAAAAAGGATGCCTATCAGGTGCGCGTGAGCCTGAATGCGCTATTGCCGAAGGCTGCTGAGGGGGATGACTTGCTGAAAGCAAACCCCGACTTGCCGAAGGTACTGGCTGATTTTGGCGGTTTGATGAAGGTGGCAGCAGTATCTCCTTGGTACCATAGTTTGTATCTTCACAAGCAAAATAGGGTGAGAAAGAATACGGCCTTGCTTAACCAAGTATTGGACCGTCATAATTTTTACGATACTGATACCATTCTCCAAATTACGGCTCCCGATACTAAACGGCGTATGCTTTGGATTCAGGCGGATATGGATGTGGTGTCCGATGGCTCCGATGGTGACCGTTTACCCACCATGCCTGAAAGTATTCGTAAGAGCGATCACTATCAACCCTCGACTTCATATCGTTGGCGTAAGTTGGGAACTACCCCCAACCCATTGTTGGAAGGGTGGCAGGAACGCCTGCAACGGTATCGAAAGGAGGGTAAAAAGGAAGCGGAAGAACGCGCCAAACTGGTAGTAACCGATTTGCAGCGTTATAGTTTCTTGCTGGCTGAGTACGATTCGTTTATCGTGATACCGCTGACGTTGAAGGAGGGTAAGGATGATACCTACCGCCCCGTTCCCGGGGATTATGCTGCGGTGGTGGTCGGTACTCGGGTATTCCCCGCTATTGTGGGGGATTTCGGTCCGAAGTTTAAGACGGGTGAGGCATCGTTGCGCTTGAGCAAAGCTGTGAACCCCAAGGCGAATGTATATGCACGGCCTGTGTCGAACCTCGGGGTGAGCTATATCATTTTCCCCGGTACGAAAGAGCCGGAGAATGGCCCCATCAACTATGAGCGCCTTAACTCTCGCGTGCGTGAATTGTTGCAGGAGATAGGCGGTTTGGGCGCCGAGGCGGAGTTTGTGGAAATGCAGGATTTGTTGCCTCAGCCCAAGCCGAATGATAAGTGACAGAATGAGGGCTTGCATTTTGCAGTCGCTGCGGCTACCATGTGAGCATGATTGCATTTCTGCGAGGTAGAGTAGCCGAGGCTATGCCACAGTGTATAGTGCTCGATGTCAACGGTGTGGGCTATGAAGTTCAGGTGCCGTTATCGACATTTGACCGTATTAACCCCATAGAGGGGCAGGAGGTCACCCTCAAAACTCACCTGCATATTCGGGAGAATGCGCAGGTGCTATACGGATTTGCAACTGATGCGGAGCGGGATATCTTCCGCTTATTGATTGAGCGTGTGAGCGGTATAGGCCCGGCAACGGCTATTTCCATACTCAGTGGGTTGAATGTTTCTTCTTTCAAAGCGGCGGTTGTCGGTGGTGATGTGCAGGCTATTGCTCGCGCCAAGGGCGTGGGTAAGAAGACGGCTGAGCGTATTGTGCTTGAATTGAAGGACAAGGTAGGGGTGGCGGCTACTTGGGAATCTCAGCAGCAGGGGACTACCAGCCCGGCTGCGGCAGATGCCGAACTGGCTTTGGTCGCTCTCGGCTTCAAACAGGTTGAGGCCAGAAAGGCTCTTAAAGGCCTGCTGAAAGATAATCCGCAAGCAGATACCGATGAACTCATACGCGGTGCATTGCGCCTGATGACTCGCTGATGCTCCGCCGGTTGCTCAAGTTTTTTTTGCCCGAACGCCATGTGTGGATTACCCATGTGGCGGCAATTTCTGCTGCGGCTTTTGTAACATTGGGTGCGTTTGTTTTTCATGCTCCTCGCATGCTACGTGTGGCACGCATGCGCACGAATGAACAGTTGCACCATTTGCCGGCAGAGTCCATTTGTTTGACTCCGTATACTGCCGACTACAAGCCACCCACGGCGCTTGCGTCCCGGCGACCTGTTTTGCGCTTGCGTGAATATGCCCCGAATCGGTTTGAGCTGCTTTACTGGGGGAACCCGGTGCGCCCTCATTACGCATTTTCTGTAATGAGCCTGGCGACCGGTAGCACGGCATTGCTTGGTGCCGATGGCCGAGTGTTGCGTATGCAGCCGCTGCCCGTTACCGAACCTCGGCGCAATGATGGAAAGCTCCCACTGCAACCCCCGGTGCGCCTTGAAAAACTTACCGGCAGGGAAGGGGACCTTTTTGCCGCGCGGATTTCTGTGCACGATGCCGATAAAGGAACGGTGCTTTGCTCCGAGCTTTATGTGATTTGCGGAACCCAGCCGCGCTGAGTTGTCTGCTCCTTTTCTCCTCATACAAAAAGCCCGACCTCGTAGAAGGCCGGGCTTTGAAATATACGGTGAAAATAATTGGATTAGTAGGCAGGCATGAACACCAAGGGCTCAGTGCCCAGCCAGATGATAGCAATGGCACAGCCGGTCAGTACAGCGGCAGTTACTACCGGTACTTTCAGTGCGGTGTCGCCTTCCTGCGGTTTCTCCCAGTACATCTCGCGAAGCACCTTGAAGTAGTAGTAGAAGCCGGCAGCAGCACCCACAATCATGAAGGGCAGCAGCCAGATGAGGCCGCTCTGGTACTGCATGGCCTCCACAAAGGCCTCGAATGAGTAGTACTTCACCATGAAGCCGTAGGTCAGCGGTACGCCGGCCAGAGAGGCAAAGGCAACCGTGATGAGGAATGCCGTGCGAGGATTGGTCTTGCCAAGTCCGCGGAAGGCGGAAATCTCCTCGCTGCCGCGCTGAGCGCGCACCATGGCAATGGCGAAGAAGGCTGCGACCGTTGCCAGCATGTAGGCGACAAGGTAAGATGTTACGCAGTATACGGTGTTGGCTGCGGCGATGTTGGTGAAGAACACCAAAATGAAGCCGGCCTGACCGATGGAGGAGTAACCCAGCAGACGCTTGGCGTTGTTCTGGCAAATGGCACCCAAGTTACCTACCAGCAGCGTGGCAGCAGCTGCCACGGCTATGCCGCTGGCGATGACTCCGACCTTGTCGGGGAAGGAGGGGTACAGTCTGGCAAAGGGAACGGTGATGATGGCCAGCACGGTGAAACCGGCGGCTTTCGAAGCCACTGCCAAGAATGCACTCACCGGCGTGGGGGAACCCTGATATACATCGGGAATCCAAATCTGCATGGGTGCGGCACCTGCCTTGAAGAAGGCGCCGAGCAACAGCAGACCTACAGCCAAGTAGAACCCGGTAAAGTATACCGAACTCTGGCGGGTGAAGAACTCAGCAATCAGCCCGGCATCGAGCACAAATGTGCCGGTCGTGCCATAGTACCAAGCAGCGCCGAATACCAGCAGCCCTGTGCTCAAAGCACCCAGTACCAAGTATTTTACACCGGCCTCGATGGAGCCCTGATTGCGGCGGAAGTAACCGGCCATTACATACGAAGACAGGGTGACAACTTCCAAGCTCACGAAGAGCATGATGATGTCGCGGGCTTTGCTCAGACAGCAGATGCCGGCACAGGCAATCAGCAGCAGTGAGTAGAGCTCGGAGGTGCCGTCTTCAGTATCGCTACCACCGATGGAGGCGCAGGCTACCTTGTGGTAGTCATAGGCCAGCAGCAGTACAAGTGCCGTTGTCAGGCAGGCAATCGTGCCGAACGAGTTGTAGTAGTACGGGTCGGCACTCATGAAGTAGGCGCCGATAGTGGCTCCTACTGCGGCCACAATGGCGTATACTCGCTTGGGTAGACCGGTGAAGCAGTCTGCCATGAGAATAAGCACGGCCAGTGCCACAAGCGCGAACTCCGGTATAAACTGTCCCCAGGTGTAGAGGAGTGAAACGTTGTCGTTGGTCATGGTATTTCAGTTAGTTGGGGATGATGTTTTAGAAGATGAGTATGGGTGCTACGCCGAACAGGACAATGAAGAAGGCAAGGAAAACAGCCGACCATACGTCCGCGCTGTTCAGGCCGGTAGCTCGCTCAGAGGCTAAGCCTACCTTGCCTTCAAATACTCGGCGGAAAGCACGCAGCATGTAAACGGCACTGATTACCAGGCCCCACAGTGCAAATACCGTGGTAAGCTGCACAGCCCCCAGCCCACCGAACCAACCTGCTACGGTTGTAAGGGCGCAGTTGATAGCTCCGAATATCCAGCCGAATACCGGCCCGATGAGCCAGATGCCCTCCAAACCTGAGATGATGCCGCTGAGAGCATCGGGCGTGGCGGTAGCAGCAGCGGCTCCGGGTTGCCAACCGGCAAAGGCGGAAACGAATACCGTGAACTCACCCACGAAGTTGGCCAGCAGAGGCAGACCGATGCTGGCAAGACCGGCAAGCGCAAACATGAAGCCAAGCCCGGGCAGGCGACGTGCCAAACCACCCATGGAGTCCAGTTCCAGTGTGCGGGTTTGGCTCTCAATCTGACCGTTCAGCAGGAACAGCAGAGCTATGGTCAGACCATGTGCCAGCATCAGAACAGCTGCACCTTTGATGGCGAGCGTGTTGTCGCCGGCAGAGGCAATGTATACCGCAAAGGCCAGGAAAATGTAGCCCATGTGCATGACGGAGGAGTTACCCAGCATGTCATCCAAGCGGGTCTGTGCTACGGTCACATAGCCAACCCAAAGCACGTTACCCAGCAACAGGAGCAACAGCAGGTTGTTCCAGTAACCGAAGAAGTCCTTGCATACAGGACCCATCAGCCATGCCAGGGTGAACAGGCCGTACAGACCGAACTTTTTGAGCACGCCGGCATGCAGCATGGCAATCGGCGTGGGGGCACTGGCGTATGCCGGAGCTGCCCAAGCATGGAAGGGGAAGAGGGATACCAGGGTGCCGAAACCTGCCAAGAGCAGACCGGGAATAAGACCGGTAGAGGGTGTTTTGCCGCTCTCAATGGCAGCTGCTATGCCGGTGAAGGTGTAGGACTGCATCTCGTTGCAAAGAAGCAGCAAACCTACAAGCAGTACCATCGATGCCAGTCCAAGGTAGACCGTGGCAGTCCAAGCTATGGTGCGGCGATCTCCGCGACCGTAGAAGCCAATCATCACGAAGGTCGGGATGAGGGCCAGCTCGTGGAAGGCATAGAAGGAGATAACGTTGTCGGAGACGAACGCGCCGATAGCACCCGTGGAGAGCAGTAGGGTCGAAATAGCCCAGCTGCGCTCGGCGTCTTTATCAGGTGCCTTCAGACCGAGTACGGCGGCGAAGGTTACGATGGAGGCCAGCAGCAGCATGATGGGGCTGAGCGGCAACTCAAGGGAGAACCACAGCTCGCGACCTCCCACCTGAGACCAGCAGTCTATGCAGGTGCTCTCAGGGAAGTATGTCGTGCAGATGAACGCCCACACACCCATAATCAGCGTGAAGGTGGCGCTTACCAGCGCCGTGGCACGGCCCGGCATCTTCAGCAGCCCGATGAGGGCGGCTGCAATCACAGGTACGATAATAAGCCAGATTAGCATGGTAGTGATTTTGTGTTAGTGTGTGAATGTTGCAGAGGCGATAAGGAACAGGAATACGAGTGCACCCAGTGCTGCTACAACAGCGTAGCGGCGCAGCACGCCACCTTGGAACCAGGTGAGCAACTTACCGAACTTGCCGATGAGCCAAGCGGTACCAAGTGTGCCGATTCCGCGCACGCCGGCGTTGTCTGTCAGCTCAATGGCACGAGCAAGGCTGCTCTGTACAAAGCCGATGAGACCCTTGTCGTAGATGTCGTCGATGTAGAGACGTTTGCGCAGTGCTGTGCTGATGGCATTGCCGGCAAGCGGGTCTTGTGTGCGCTTACCGAAGCCGTAGATGGCATAGGCCAGCAACAGACCGATAGCCAAGGAGCCCATGCTCACATAGAAGGGAAGTCCCAGCGCGAAACCGTGTGCATGGAAACCATCGTAGGGAACCAGAGATTCGGCCACAAAACCATAGCCGGATACGATTGCCATTACCGCCAGTATGAGCAGCGGCAGCAGCATGGTGGGACCGGCTTCCTTGGCCTCGGCTGCACCGTGGGCGCGTGCCGTACCATAGAAGGCCACCAGGCAAAGACGTGCCATGTAGAAGGTGGTCAGGGCTGCAACGCCGGCGCCAACCCAGAAAAATACCGGGTTTTTAGCCAGTGCAGCGTCGAGAATAGCCTCTTTCGAGAAGAAACCGGAGAAACCGGGAATGGCGATGAGAGCCGCTGTACCCATCAGGAAGCAGATGACGGTCAGGGGCATGCGCTTGCTCAGACCACCCATTTTCCAAATGTCTTGCTCGTGGTGGCAGCGCACGATGATTGCACCGGCACCCAAGAAGAGCAGAGCCTTGAACCAAGCGTGCGTGTAGAGGTGGTACATGGCTGCTTCACCGGCCAACAGACCGACCGCCATTACCATGTAACCCAACTGGGAAAGGGTGGAGTATGCCAGCACGCGCTTGATGTCATCTTGCTGCACGGCCATGAGTGCGGCCAGAACAGCTGTAATGGCACCTACGGTGGCGATTACTGTGCAGGCTGTGTCGGTAAAGGCGGCTTCGCCCATGCTGATTTGCAGGCGCACCATCATGTATACACCGGCTGCAACCATGGTCGCAGCGTGGATGAGGGCCGACACGGGGGTGGGACCCTCCATGGCGTCGGGCAGCCATACATGCAGCGGGAACTGGGCGGATTTACCAACGGCACCGCAGAAGAGGCAGATGACAGTCGCAGTGAGTACGGCCGGAGCAATTGTAGCGGCCTTGCCGCCCATCTCGCCGAAGCTCAGGGTGCCGAACACTGCCAGTGTCAGCAATATACCGATGAGGAAACCGAAGTCACCCACGCGGTTGGTGATAAAGGCCTTCTTCGCAGCATCGGCTGCGCTTTCCTTGTGGAACCAGTGGCCAATGAGCAGGTAGGAGGAGAAGCCCACCATTTCCCAACCAATGAAGGTCATGGCAAGGTTGTTGGCCAGCACAATCATGGTCATGCTGAACATGAAGATGCTCAGGCCGGCAAAGTAACGGCTCAGGTTGGAGCTGTCACCTTTCATGTAGCCAATCGAGAAGATGTGAACCAACATGCCGATGCCGGTTACCACAAGCATCATGCGCATGGCAAGCGGATCCGTCAGCAGTCCCACGCTCAGCGAGGGCAAGCCGGCCACGTCACCGGCGAACATCCATGTGTAACTATCAGGCGTGCCAGTCTGCCAACCCATGAGGTAGGCTACGCACAGGCCGAATGTGGCCATGGCGGAGAGGGTGGACAGGGTGGCCGCCGTGCGCGGGCATTTGCTGAAGCACAGCCAATCAATGGCGGCTACAACCAGCGGCAGCAACAGGAATAACCAGGGGAGATTCTGAATCATAATTTGTGAGCCGTGGGGTTAGTCTTCTTTGAGGGTGTTGAGTGCTGCGCTCGACACTGTGCGGCGGGCACGGAACATGGCAACGATGAGAGCCAGACCTATGGCAACTTCTGCCGCGGCGATGGCTACCACAAACAGGGCAAGTACCTGCGCATCGTACACCGGTACACCATCTACCCCGTTCGCACGGGAGAAGGCTACCAGTGACAGGTTGGCGGCACTGAGCATCATCTCCAGGCACATGAAGACCACGATGATGTTCTTGCGAATCAGCACACCGGCAAGCCCGATGGAGAAGAGCAGGCCGGAAAGTATGAGGTAATGAGCTAAAGGAATATCCATGGCGATGTACCGGGGTTAGTCTTTGCGGATTTTGCGGCTCAGGGCAACGGCACCTACCGTGCCGGCCAGCAACGCAAAGCTGAGAATGACGAAGGCTATGTTGTAACGGGAGAAGAGACGCTGACCAAGCAGTTTTACATCGGGCATGCTTGTAGCGGCTGCGGCCTCTTCATCGCTGATAGCGGGGTTGAGGGTCTTAGCTGCTGCAGCGGGAGAGAGCTTGGGCAGGGCGGCACCGTAAAGGCCGCTTTGCTGCTGCTCAGTGGGCTCCTGCTTGCCGATGCAAAGTTCGCCGGTGGCGTTCCAAGCGGTGCAGAGCGGGTTGTTCCACTCAGTGGCACCGGGCAGCTTAAGGGCAGCGATGCAAATCATTGCTCCGAATACACCGGCTACCAGTGCACCGGGAGCCATGCGTACCAGACTGCGGATAACCGAGAAGCTGTTGTCTTCTTCCTCGGTGCGGATGTCAAGCATCATTACCACGAAGAGGAACAACACAAGAATAGCACCGGCGTATACGATGATTTGCACGATACCCAAAAACTGGGCTCCCATGCCGAAGAGCAGGGCTGCCGTGCCGGCAAAGCACAGAGCCATGTTCATGGCTGAGGTCACAGGGTTGCGGGAGAATATCACCGCGCAAGCGCAGATGAGGGTCATCGCCGCAAATATGTAGAACAGAATGGAGGAAATGGCGAAATCCATAATTGTGTGTTATTTGTATTGATTCCACTTGTTGATAAGGCCCTTGCGGGTGCCACCGAGTTTGTAGAGTGTAGCCTTGTCGCGAACGGCCTGCTTGCGGTCCGTTACGGTGATGAGGTACTCTTTGGAGAGGAAGATAGCCTGCTCGGGGCATACTTCCTGACACATGCCGCAGTAGATACAACGCAGCATGTCGATTTCGAACTCAGCGGGGGCTTTTTCCTGCTTCTGGCAGGCGGCTTCGGGGCTGACTGCGCCGGGGGTAATCTTAATGGCGCGAGCAGGGCAGATGAACTCGCAGAGCTGGCAGCTCACGCAACGTTCACGGCCGTCCTCACCTCGTACCAAGGTAGGTGCACCACGGTAGTAGGAGGGCAGGTGGGAATCCCACCGCTGCTCCGGGAAGGGCATACAGGCGCCTACGCCTTTGCCGTTGAAGTCTTTTTTCGCCTGGGACTTGCCCAGCAGGGAGAGCACTAAGTGCTTCAGTGTGATGGCGAGCCCTTTGACCAGCTCAACAATGTATACCTTGTCGAGTATGGAGAACTTGGGTCGCTTTACAGGTGTGTATGACATAGCGTGAAATTCTCAGGTGTTACTTATTTTACGAAATAGAGAATAGCTGCCGTCAGGAAGATGTTGGCAACGGCGAGCTCCAGGAATACCAGCCAGCCCAGTTTCATCACCTGATCCCAGCGGAAGCGCGGCAGGGTCCAGCGCACCCACACGAAGAAGAAGATGAAGGCGACAAGTTTGATGAGGAACATGATGAACTGGCAGCAAACCGCCAGCCAGCTGCATACGGAATGCAAGGCGGCATCTGCTCCGAAACCAATGGACCAGCCACCAAGGAACAGGGTGACTACCAAGGCGGAACCTATGACCATTGCTGCATACTCACCCATGAAGAAGGATGCAAACTTCATCGAGGAGTACTCGGAGTGGTAGCCGCCCACAAGGTCGGTTTCACACTCAGCCATATCGAAGGGGGTACGATTGGCCTCTGCGAAGACGCAGGTCACGAAGATGATGAAGCTCAGAGCGAGCGGAGCCATGAGAGCCCAACGCTGCCAGCTGAGGCCTTCGCCCCACAGGGGAAGCAGTGTCCAACCATTGTCCGCCTGATATTGTACGATGTCCTGCATGTTGAGGGTGCTGAACATCATGAGCAGCGGGATGATGGAAAGGCCCATGGCAACTTCATAAGAAATAAGCTGTGCCGTAGCGCGCAGACCGCCCAAGAAGGGGTACTTGGAGTTGGAGGACCAACCGGCCAGTGTCAGACCGTAAACGGAAAGACCGGAGATGGCAAAAATCCACAACGGGCCGATGCCGATGTTGGCCACTACCATGTTAATGGTACCGAAATCGGTTGTGACGCTTGAGGCAAAGGGGATAACGGCTGCCGCTACCATGGGCGGACCCAGCACAAGCATGGGGGCTATGGTGAAGTATACCTTGCGCACATAGCTGGGGGTGAGTTCCTGCTTCAGGAAGAGCTTACCACCGTCCAAGCAGGGCTGCATAAGACCGAAAGTCGGAATTTCGCGGTCGAGGCGCAGCCATGTGCAGAGCTTGGCAATCCAGCAGGTCTCAGGTATGCCGAAGAAGTGCAGCCACTCTTTCAGCGGCTGTTTTTCTTTGCTGCCGAAGCGCTGGAAGAGCTGCAACGGTATGCCGGCTCGGTTGGGGCCGGGGCGGTCCTGAATCCAACCGGCTACACGGCGCTCAATCCATACAGAGAGCACCACGAATGCCAGAATCACGGCAAACATGAGCACCAGCTTAACAACTGTCGTAATCAGGTAGAACCAGATTTCGTTGCTCAGCAGGTCCACGCACCAGTTCCAGATAGTATCGAATAGGGACATGATGTGTTATGGTGTTAAGTTATTTCTTGCCTTTCTCGCGCTCGATAAGCGGGATGGTTACGCCGGTGTCCATAATGACTACACCGCCGTTGCCGATGTTCCCCCAGGTCAACCCCTTCATGGGTTCGAATTCCTGAGCCATTTCTTCCAGTATTATCATGGGACTGGGGCAGGCGATTACGCGCGGGCAGTCGCAGCCCAGCTGCTCGGTGAGCTGGCGCAGAATGTCCCAGTCGGGGCGTGCCTCGCCCTGCGGTTCAATGGCCTTGTTGAGTCGCTGTATACGACCGGCTACGTTAATCATGGTGCCGTACTTCTCCGCGAAAGTTACGCTGGGCAGCACAACGTCAGCCGCCTTTGTTGTGGCGTGTTCGCTGTGGCTCATGGCGAGGAGGTAGTCGAGCCCTTCGAGGTCTTCGGCTTCGATGCCGGCCTCCTCAGTTACATCTTCACCCAAAGCGATGAGGAAGCGGATGCTGTTGTTTTTAATGCCGCGACGGATAGCGGGCAGGCCGCTGCCGTTCTTGCCGAGGATGAGTTTTGCACCGTTGGTGTTCGGGTTGCGGTCATCGCTTACGAGCATGCCGTCGTTTTCGCCCTTGCGGGGAACGATGTCGAGCTTGGTTACGCCGAGCTGGCGTGCCAGAGCGCGCACCATGTAGAGCTCTTCGTTGGTCATGCGGGCGGAGCAGATGATGGCTGTCTCCGTCGGTGCGCAGGAGTGCAGCTGCTCGACCACCATGTTGATTGTGGCATCCCAAGTGCTGGGGCGCTGCGGTGCACCGTGGTCGGTCTTCACCATGGGGGTGAGCAGACGCTCCGGGGCATTGATGTATTTGTAATTGAGACGGTGGCTGTCGGGCATCCAGCAGCTGTTCACCTCGTCATTCTGACGCGGGGTGATACGGTAGACCTGCTGCTCGCGGGTCCAGATGTTGATGTTGGTACCGGTGCCGCAGTTCACATCGATGGTGGGAGTGCTCTTCAGGAACCAGACTCGCATCTTGAAGCGGAAGTCCTTGCTGGTCATGGCACCTACGGGGCAGATGTCCACAACGTTCATGGAGTAATTGCTGTCGAGGCTGGTGCCGGGGTAGCAAGCAATGGCATTGTGTGTGCCGCGACCTACCACACCGAGTACGTCTTCACCGGCGATTTCCTTCATGAAGCGCACACAACGGCGGCAGAGTACGCAGCGCTCTTGGTCGAGGTTGACACGCGGCCCGATGGAAATGTTTTTACCTTTCTTGGTTTTATCCTCCGTGAATCGGTGGGTGCCGCTACCGTAGTCTGTGGTGTATTCCTGCAGCTTGCATTCACCGGCTTGGTCGCAAATGGGGCAGTCAAGCGGGTGGTTGGTAAGAAGGAACTCAAGTACGCCGCGACGTGCCTCGTTGCAGAGCTTGCCGTCGGTGCGAATGCCCATGTTCTCGGCTACAGTGTTGGCGCAGGCAATGATGGCGCGGGGCATCCACTGTATGGGCTGGTAGCCGTCCTCACCATAGGTGGGGGTAGCACCGGGGGCCAAGCGCGGGGGCATGCCCTGTTCCACCAAGCACATGCGGCATGAACCGACAACGGAGAGCTTGGGGTGGTAGCAGAAGCAGGGGACGTGTACGCCCACAGAGTTGCAGGCATCGGCAATGCGGGTTCCCTTGGGGAAGCGGTACCATTTGCCATTAATCTGGACGTTCACCTTGCCCTCGGCAGCGGCGGCGTCTTTCGGCAGTATTGTAGGATTATTACTCATGCTGGTTTCAAAGGTTTCAGTCTTCACGTGTCAGGAACTTGCGTGCTTCCGCAGTCTCTGCAGAGTGGGCTTTGAGGGCGTTGATGGGCTTGGTAAGCGCCAAGAACTCCTCACGGAACTTGGTGGTGAATGCCTGTGTGGGCCATGAGCAGGCCTCGCCGAAGGCACATACGGTGCGACCGCAGATGTTGTCGGCCACGGATTTAAGCAAATCTACATCCTCGGGCGAACCCTTGCCTTCGCAAATTCGGGTGGAGAGCTTGTACATCCACGGGTTGCCTTCGCGGCAGGGGGAGCACTGCCCGCAGGATTCCCAAGCGAAGAAGCGGTTGAGGTTGTTGAGTACTTTGGGCATGCTGCGTGTGTCGTCCATGACGATGACGCCGCCCGAACCACTCATGGAACCAAACTTGGCAATGCTGTCCAAATCCATCGGTACGTCGAAAATTGTCATTTCACGCACAGTGCCATCGGGGTTGCGGTCTTTGAGGATTTCATCGCAGCGCATGACTTTGGCGGAGGCGCCACCGGGAATAATGGCCTTAAACTTGCGGCCGATGCGGGGGCCGCCGCAAATGTCGTACAGCAACTCACCATAGGTGATGGAGCCGGAGACGATTTCGTACACACCCGGGCGCTTTACGTCGCCGGATACACCGATGATGCGTGTGCCGGGGCTGCGTTGGGCACCCTCGGCGGCATAAGCCTCGCCACCCATCAGCATAACCTGGCGTACTTGGCAGAGCGATTCCACGTTGTTCACAATCGTGGGGCAGCCGTACAGACCAATGGCGGCAGGGAAGAAGGGAGGTTTAATGCGGGGGTAGGGGCGTACACCCTCGATGGAGTTGATAAGGCCGGTTTCCTCACCGCAGATGTAGGCGCCGGCACCACGGTGCAGCACAATCTTCAGGTCAAAGCCACTGCCTTGAATGTTCTTACCGAGGAAGTTCTTTGCCTCAGCTTCCTGAAGTGCTTTCTGCATGATTTTTGCACCTTCGGGGAACTCTTCACGCATGTAGATAACTGCGTAGTGTGCCTGTACTGCGTAGCAGGCAATCACCATACCCTCGATGAGCTGGTGGGGGTCCTGGTGTACGATGAAGCGGTCTTTGAATGTACCGGGCTCGGATTCGTCGCAGTTGCAGACAAGGTAGACGGGTTTTGTGTTACCCTTGGGGATGAAGGTCCACTTTACGCCGGTGGGGAAACCTGCGCCGCCGCGACCGCGCAGGCCGCTCTTTTTCACCTCGTTGGTGATGTCGGCCGGCTCCATCTTCAGGCACTTTTTAAGGGTCTCGTAGCCGCCGTCCTTCATGAAACATTTAATGGAAGGGTCGTACCCCTCGCGATCAATGTTTCTGAAAATGCGGCGGGTTTCCCGCGGGTGCGGTTCCTTGCCGGGTTTGTAAGTGATATCGCTCATGATTCGCTAAAGGGGTTACTTCTTTTTAGGGGCTGCTTTTTTTGCGGGAGTTTTGCGAGCAGCGGGCTTTTGGGGCTCTTCTGCAACCGGTTCAGGAGTGTCTTCGGCGGCAGCTGCTGCGGCCTTGGCTTCCTTGCGGGCGGCGGCTGCTTCCTTTTTGGCTGCTGCGGCTTCCTTGCGTTCGGCGGCCAGCTCTTTCTTGCAGGCGGCCATGATTTCGTCAATCTTACCACGGGTTACCTGTGAGTGCAGGGTGTCGTTCACCATCACATTCGGACCGAATCCGCAGTTGGCCAAGCATTCCACTGCCTCCAAGCTCCACAGCCCGTCGGGGCTTACTACCATGGGTTCTTCGTCTGTCATTTCGGCAGGGTCTACTCCCATCTTGCTGCAAATGTAGGGCAGCAGCTCTTCGCCACCGGCCAGAGCGCAGGCGATAGTGCGGCATACGCGGAAATGGAACTTACCGGGGCACTTGCGGTGGATGCCGGGGTAGAAGGTTACAATGCCTGCCACGTGTATGGGTGTGCTCTTGCACATCTCGGCAATCCAAGGCATGGCCTCGGGGCTCACGTAACCGAATTCTTCTTGCACATGGTGGATAATGGGAAGTACAGCGGACTGCTCCTTACCTTCGGGGTAGAGGGCTACCAGCTCCTGTGCCTTGGCTGTCAGTTCCGGCGTGACCTCAAACTTGGGGAAGAACTTCTCGCCGGGGGAGGAAACGGGGGCCGTTATGGCGTCTATCGCGTTCGGTGTTTCGGACATGGTATAAGTTTTCTGTTAAAGTTTTTAGCGGTCACACTCACCCTGTACGAAGTCGAAGGAGCCCAATATAGCGCCTACGTCACTGACAAGGTGGCCGGGCATCAGTTCCGGCAGGATGGAAAGGGTGCAGAAGGAGGGGCTGCGCATCTTCAGGCGGTTGGCTATGCCGCCACCCTTCGAGTCGAGGAAGAAGCCGAGCTCACCTTTGGGGTTTTCTGCGGCAAAGTATACCTGCCCTGCCGGCGCATTTACACACTCGGTGCTCACCATGAATTGGCGGATGAGCTCTTCGATGCCCTGCATGGCGTCTTGTTTGTTGGGGAGTATGCCCTTGTCGAGTTGCACGCAGATGGGGCCGCCCGGCATGGTGGCCAGTACCTGGCGGATGATGCGCACGGACTGGCGGATTTCTTCCATACGTACTTGGAAGCGGGCGTAGCAGTCACCTTCGTAGGCTACGGGTACGTCGAACTCGTACTTCTCGTAACCCAAGTAGGGGTTGGTCTTACGCAAATCGCGCTGCACACCGCTGGCGCGCAGGTTGTTGCCGGTCATGCCGCAGTTGAGTGCCATCTCTTTGCTGATGACACCTACGCCGACCAGACGGTCGATGAAAATCTTGTTGTGCAACAGCAGCTTTTCCATTTCGTCTACTGTGCGCAGGGCGCTGTCGCAGAAGTCGAGAATTTGTTTCTCGATGCCCTTGGGCAGGTCGCGGGTCATGCCGCCAATTCGGGTGTAGCTGGAGGTGAAGCGTGCGCCGCAAATCTGCTCGTAGAGGTTGTGCACCTTCTCCTTCTCTTCGAAGGCATACAGGAAGGCGGTCATGGCGCCGGTGTCCATCGCGTAAACACCCGTACCGAGGAAGCAGGAGGATATACGGGAAAGCTCGCAGCAGAGCACGCGAATGGCTTGCCCACGCTCCGGCAGTTCCCAGCCCAGCAGTTTTTCCACTGCGCAGGCATAGGCAATGTTGTTGCTCATCGGTGCCAAGTAGTCAAAGCGGTCGGTGTAGGCTACATATTGGTTGTAGTGGCAGTTTTCTGCGATTTTTTCCATACCGCGGTGCAGGTAGCCAATCACAGGATCGCAGGACACAATCACCTCACCATCAATCACCAGCTTCAGGCGCAATACGCCGTGCGTGGCCGGGTGCGAGGGGCCTACATTCAGGGTCATCAGCTCGCCGTGGTCATCGGCATCGTTCTTCAGATAATCCGATGTAGTGCTCAGTGAATCAGGCACTTGTAAAAATTTGGTCGTGTTCATAATCTTGAGATTTATGGCCACCTCAGGCCACATTGGTGCCCAGTTATTAAACACCCTTTTTCCCCGAATTTCAAGCCTAAAGTGTATGCGAGAGATATTATTTGCTCCTTTTTGCGGGTTAGATAAAACTAACAAAACAAGGGAGTTCCTATTGCTTGTTTGCTGATTTTGGGAAAATAGGGGTGAGGGTAGTTGGCGGGCGAGGGGGCGAATCCCCCTCGCCATAGCCGAAGAATAAGGGGGAGAAGTCAGGTGGAAGTTCTGACTGAATGCAAGGAATGTTGGTTATTCCGGGGCGTCGATGAGCACCTCGCGAGGGCGGGAGGTGTTGCCGGATGCCGGGCCGATGACACCGCGAGCCTCCATCATATCCATCATTTTAGCGGCACGGCCGTAACCGATGGAGAAACGGCGTTGCAGCATGGATGTGCTGGCCTTGCGCTCGGTGACTACTAAGTTCACGCAGCGGGTGTAGAGCTCGGCATCTTCGTCGTTCATTCCGTTGCCGCCCAGTCGGCCGCCGCCATCGCTGCTGAATCCTTCGGCAGCGCCTTCGGCGTTGTTCATTTCGGCGGACACGCCTTGCACGAAGTTCTGTTTGGCGTGTGCTGCGCAGAATTTGACGATGGAGGCAATTTCGGGGTCGCTCACGAATGCCCCTTGGGCGCGGGTGAGCTTAGTGATGCCACCCGGGGGCAGGAAGAGGAAGTCACCCTTGCCGAGCAGGTTTTCGGCACCTTTGCTGTCGAGGATAATTCGACTATCGAGCGGACTGGCTACCTTGAAGGCAAGGCGGCTGGGGATGTTGGCCTTGATGAGACCGGTGAGTACGTCTGCTCGCGGGGTCTGGGTGGCGGCCACCAGGTGTATACCGGCGGCACGCGCTTTTTGGGTCAGGCGAGCGATGTTGTTTTCCAAATCTTCCTTCACCACCATCATGAGGTCAGCAAGCTCGTCGATGATAATGACAATGTACGGCAATTTGGCGGGGATGGGTTCATCGGCCTCGAAGTCGAACTCACCTTGTTCCTCTTCCTCCGGCAGGTATTCGGAACCCTGAGAATCTTCGATATCACGCACGATGGCGTCAGCCGCATCGTACCCCTCGGGCAGCGGGTTGTAGTGATTTACCTCTTCTTCCTCCGGTTCGGGTACGAAGTCTTCGGGGCGGTTGTTGAAGTCCTCGAAGTTACGCACGCCAATCTTGGCAAAGAGTTTGTAGCGATGTTCCATCTCATTCACCGCCCAGCGCAGCGCGCCGATAACGCGAGCGGGGTTGGTAACCACGGGGCAAGCCAAGTGGGGCAGTTTTTTGTAGGGCTGCATTTCCACAACCTTGGGGTCAACCAGTATGAGTCGCAGCTCATCGGGGCGGAACTTGTAGAGCATGGAAAGGATGATGCTGTTCACGCACACGGACTTACCGGAACCGGTGGTGCCGGCTACCAAGGTGTGAGGCATGGCGGCCAGGTCGCCAATGACCGGGGAGCCGTACACGTCCTTACCAAGGGCTACGGGGATGCGGTATTTCGGGGAGTGGAAGGCCTCGCTTTGCAGCAGCTCTCGTAAGAATACGGGGGCTTTTACATCGTTTTCCAGCTCGATACCCACGGTGTTTTTGCCGGGAATGGGAGCCAGTATGTTGATGGACTTGCTCTGCGTAGCCATCTTCAGATTGTCTGCAAGGTTGGAAATACGGCTGAGTTTCAGGCCTTTGGGCGGGTAGAACTCATAGCGCGTAATCGAGGGACCTCGGGTAATGTCACCGGGGTCGACTTCAATCTTGAAGGAGGCGAATGTTTCGATGATATTCTGCTGCGTGGCATACATCTCTTCGCGCGCTGCCGCAGTGTCTTCATCTGCCGGCGGCCTGTAGTTGAGCAGGTCGTAGGGCGGCAGGGGATAATCTTCGTACATGTCGCGGGTATCCTCCGGCAATTCTCGCGGAGGTTGTGGCGCGTTGCGCAGTCGCTCTGTCAGTCCCGGGCGCTCGGCTCGGGGTTGCGGGGCAGGTTGCGGTGTGGGTTGTTGTTCTTTCTTGGGAATCAACGGGGTAAGGGGGCGTGACGGAGGCGGCGTTTCGATGTCATCGGCGTCGGTATCCGTTATTTCCGGTTGTTTGGTGGTATTGTTTGTATCTGTATCCGGATTGATGAATTTTTGATAAGCAGCCTGTGCTGCCGGGCTCAACGGCATGCGTGAGCGCGGGGTGTAGTTTTCATCGTCATCGAAGTCCGTGGTGTTTTGGCGCACGATTTCGTCCTCCACTTCCGGCATGAGGTCGAGCAGGTTGTCGCCGGAACTCATGTGGTGGG
>JAZLDM010000041.1:0-6339 GCA_045614705.1 Akkermansia sp. | reverse complement strand
ATGTACAGTACCCATGGAAGGTGTTTTTTGTGAGCAACACCAGCATACGTTTTGCTGGTGAAAAAATCAACCTTCCATTTTCTTTGCCCTGATTTTTGCTGTTTTGCTATCCTTTCAGAAAATCTTTGGGACACGTGTGGGTGATTTGCCGAAATTTACCAATTTTAGGCGCAGTCTGACAGAGTAAGTCATTGCACTGTTGTAGGAGCTGTGATAAAATGCCCGCGTTATGGCAAATACATCTCTTACCCCTGAGCTGGTGAAGCTCACTACTGAACTGGCGAATGCCGTTGCCGGTTCTCAGCAGGTCGTTTCCGCCCGTGCTCGTATCGGTCTTTTTTATCAGAACCCGGAGGCAACCGACCTTTTCCGCAAGGTGAATGAGTATGGCGAGAAGTTGCGCAATAAGCACATGGAAGGTATGCCCCCTTCGGATGAGGAGATTGCCACATTTGACAGCTTGCGTCAGGATGTGATTGAAAATCCTGTTTGCAAGGGGTTCCTTGAGGCTCGTCAGGAGCTGGATAGCCTGCTTGCGACTGTAAATCAGTACCTTTACCTTGCTATTGAGAAGGGGAGCGCCCCCAGCGATGAAGAGGTTGCTGATTCCATGAATCAGCAGGTGAGCTGCTCTTGCGGCGGTGGTTGCGGTGGCAATTGCGAGGACTGCGATGGTGATTGTGATTGCAAGAACCATGCTGACGGTGAGCATGAGTGCAAATGCGGTAAGCACTAAGCCCTTATACATCACATCTTTTGATTTTCCCCGGTTGTCTTCATGGCGACCGGGGCACTTTTTTTGTAAGTTTGCCAACTGACAATGTAAGTATGCGGGGCGAAGCCTGTAGTTTAAAATGCAGGTGTTCGTACTACATTTTGTCATATTTGTTCTGGGATGTGGATTTGGCATGGACTTTTGACTTGATAAGAATGAATCAATTTGGTAGTATCTGCCTGATAGGAATGTGCTGATATGCTTGAAGCTCGAAATATATGCTTGGAGGTAGACAATGGTGAGGAAAGTGTCTTTTTGCTCAACGACGTGAATTTTTGTGTACCGTTGGGGCATTTCATGGCTATTGTCGGTCCGTCTGGCTGCGGAAAGACTACCTTGTTGAAGGCGATTGCCGGCATTAAAACAATCAGTTCAGGCTCGTTTTTTTGGGAAGGCCGTGACCTGGGGGAAGAGGGGGATTTTGAACCTCATGAAATTGGTTATGTGCCCCAGTTCAGTATTGCCTACGAAGAGCTGACGGTCGACGAAAATGTGGAGTGCTCGGCGCGTATGCGAGTGAAGGCCTCGGAGGACGAAATCAACGATATCATTGATAATGTTTTGGCCGAAACCGGATTGGAAGAGATTGCCGACAGACCGGTGAAAATGCTCTCCGGTGGGCAGCGCCGCCGCTTAGCCTTGGCCATGGAGTTGGTGAGTAGCCCCCGCATATTGCTGTGCGATGAGGTAACCAGCGGCCTTGACCCTCGCTCAGAGCGCGAGATTGTGCAATTGCTCCATGAGCTCAGCACGAAAGACGGTCGTATTGTTATATCGGTTACTCACAGCTTAGCGCAGATGGAGCTCTACGACAGTATTATGGTGTTGGTGCGTGGTAATCTTGCTTATCATGGTGCACCTGATGATATGTCTCACTATTTCTCCGTTTCTGATTTTGAGGAGGTTTATCCGCGCTTGTCTCTGCGGGCTCCCATAGAGTGGGGAGGCAGTTGGCTTAAACACCGTAAAGATTACTATAATAAGTTGGGCGATGAGCACATTGAAAAGTACGCTCGCAAGGGCGAGGCTCCACCTATGCCAACACCGCGGGAGGAAAGAGAGGATGAGGAACCGGCACCCCAGCCCGGCTTCCTTTCACAGATGTTGGTCATGCTGCAGCGCCGTTTTTCCATTCTGATGCGCGATCGCACTCAGCTCATTTTGCAGATTGCCATGATTTTGATTTTCCCGGTGCTGGTAGCTCTGTTCTCGAGTAAGGGGCAAGACCAGTTGCTGAATTTGGCAGATGTTCACGGTGGCGACCTCATGGCTGAGGCTCAGGCTCAGCAGGAGCAGGCCGAAGTGCGGGCGCGCGTGGGCTCCGCTGTGTCGGGTATCATCATGTTCGAGGTGATTTTGCTCGGGCTTATGGGGGCGAATAATTCCTCCCGCGAGGTTGCCGGCGAGCGCCTGATAATGGAGAAGGAGAAGTTCGCCGGAGCCGGGGTCGGGGCATACGTTGCGTCCAAAGTTATATATTTGGGTGTTCTGGTGCTTATTCAGAGCTTGTGGATGTATTTCTTCGTGGAGTGGTTCTGGCCATACCGTGGGGATACGATGAACCACTTGAGCTTTCTTTTGCTGGCGAATGCTGCCATGACCAGCGTGTGCTTGGGGATATCGGCTAATTGCAAGACCCCGGATCAGGCATCGCTACTGAGTATCTACCTGGTAGGCTTTCAGCTGCCGCTGTCAGGTGCCGTGCTGGCCTTGCCCGGTGCGATAGAGACTTGCACGCAGCCCTTTATCTCCGCCTATTGGGCATGGAGCGGCAGTATAGAAGGTGGTTTGGGACCGGATGAACTCAAAGCAGTCAAGAGCATAGTGCAAACCACATTTACGGAGGCCGGGCTCTGCCGCATGGTGCTGGGGCTGCATATCGTTGTAGGTATATTCCTGACTTGGATTGGGGTGCGCCGTACCCGCTGGGAGTAAAATGTAATTAAATTTTTAACTGAATCTCAATTTATGGCTAGAAGTTCTCGCCGTGGGCGTAGTAAAAAAGTAAACAGCATGCCGATAGTCGTTGGGGTGCTGGGGTTGTTGGTTGTAATTTTGGCCGGCATGTTGTTCTTCAAACCAAAGGCTCGTAGCGCTGAGCCTGAACCTTTTAACATTTCCCGCTACAGGGAGGACGGTTCTCGCTTTGCGTCCACCGGCAACCGCTATGTGATTGAAGGCACGGTAGAAAGTATAGAGACGCTCGGTGATAACCGCATGGTTGAGGTTTCCGTTCGCGGCAATAGGCGAGAGCGTCTTCCCCTGTTGGTGCAGGGTACTCCGCCTTCGCGCGTGAATATCACTCGCGGTGACAAATTCATATTTGATATATCATGCCGCACCGGTCGGGATTCCTCCGGCAATGAGGTGAAGGGCATATTGGTTGTGAACGATGTAAAGACAAAGTGATGAAAACACTGCGATACCTTACCCTTTTACCCTTTGTGCTGGTGACAGCCGGTGGGCAGATGCCCGATAGTTTCGATGCTTCGGGGCGTAGCACTCAAGCTCAGAGCGGGGTGCAGAATGATAACCCCTTGCGCGCGGGCGAGAACCCACCACCGCAGATGTTCGGCATGGAGCTGCCGGTGCTTGACCCGTCGAATGACACGATGTCTTACGGCGGCGCTAAGTTTGATGTGGGCAACAATGCCGTGGTGCGTGAGCGCTTCGAGAAGTTCCTCAGTCAGGCGCCGGATGATTCCGAACAATCAAAATTGTACCGTAAAAAGTTGCAGCAAATCCTCGACTATACCGAGCGCTATAGTAGCAATGCCTCCAAAATAGGTAGTAAGACCTTGGTCAAAATCGGTACGGGGCTTTACGATATTTCCTCATATCCGGGCGATGGTGAACAAGCCGGTGCGCTCGCCAGTGCCATTGTTAGCGCTCTGGATGTGCAGCGCAATAACCGCCGCCGAGACAAGGCTAACGCTGAGCTAGATGCTGAAATCGATAAGCTCGTCATCAAAACGAACTCTCTTAATAACCGCAATACACAAAAAAATCGAGGCAGCGGTGGTTCCGGTGATATTAAAAATCCTAATCAGGGTAGCACCGGTACCTCAAATACCTTCTTGATTGCTGCGAATTCTACAAAGATTGCGGAGAAAAAGGCTGTACAGGCTGCAAATACAGCCTCTAACCAGGCCTCTTTACCTGTGGCAAAGTTGAACTATCAGGCGTTGGTTGTGTGGCTTATGTTACAGCGTCGCTACGACCATGCCGTAATCGGTGCGCGTGTGTACCGCCACGTTTTCCGCGATGGCGATACGAGCATGAATCTTGAGAAGGATTCCGACGCCTACAAAATGTTCACCGGTATTTCCGGCATGCCCCCCACTATCAATACGGTCGATACCATGGCAAGTAATGCTCGCCGTGAGGTAGACCAGAGTATAGATGCCGTATATGGCGCCCTTGCGCAGAATAAGCTGGGCGAGGCAACAAATCGACTTATTACGGCGGTCGCTCTTGGCGAGTATATGCAGAGTGTTGCGACCTTCCCGGCAGAGCACAGAAAACGGATAGATGCTTACTGGCAGCTGCGAAAAAAGGCTTTAACCACTCTCAATGCCCGAGATTATGATAAGGTCGAGGCAATCGCTGCTGAAATGAAGAAGATGGATGTCGATTTCGACGATTCTCAGCTCCTTTCGTACACCAGCGGCAAGAAGCGCCAGAGCAACTTTGCCCTGCGTTCCGCCCGCAAAGCCTTTGAAGCCGGCAATGATGAAGAGTTCCGCCGCTTGGCTACTGAGGCCGCCATTATTTGGCCACGCAATCCTAACCTTGATAAGGGAGAGGAACAAATTGCGCTCGTGGATTCATACGCCCCGGTTATGGATGAGTTCCGCCGTTTGTTGGAACGCAAGGAACTGCGTACCATTTACAATGAGCGTGAGCGTTTTCAGGTTGTGGTGACGGATGCTGAACTGAAGAAAAAGTATAGTGAGGTAGTAGAGTTTGTAGGTGCTACGGATATTATGCTTGCTTCACTTCGCACCGGGGCTGAAACCGACCGCACCATCGGCCCATGCTTAGCCTACGAACAAATGGTACTGCTCAAAAAGAAGGATGAGCGCTACACTGCCGATAAGGTATTTACCGATGCTCTTGGGCAATATGCGGCTCAAGCACACGATTTCGTGCAGGCTCTCAGCAATGGCGAAAGCTCTGAGCAACGCGCCGAGTATGGCTCCGCGCTGTCGAGCTATTATCGCGCCCGATGCTTTTTCCCGAAATCAACCCTTGCTCAGGAAGGGATTGAGCGTGTGACTAAGATTATCGTTGCTGCGAAGTATTAAAATCACCATGGCAGCTCAGGTTGTCACTCGATTTGCCCCCACGCCCAGCGGTCCGCTGCACGTGGGGCATTTGCTGGCGGCGCTGCAAGCTCGCCGCTTGGCGGATGAGCAGGGCGGGCGCTGCCTGTTGCGCATAGAAGATATTGATGTAACTCGCTCACGCAGCCGCGAGTGGGTGGAGCTCATGTACGAGGATCTTGCATGGCTGGATTTGCATTTTGATGGCGAGGTGATGGTGCAGAGTAAGCGTTTCGATATATATGCCGCAGCGCTTGCACAACTGCGCGAAGCAGGGTTGCTTTACCCTTGCTTTTGTACTCGCAGCGAGATAAAAGCTCAAATCGCTGAGATGGGGCGAGCGCCGCACAGTTCACTGGGCTACCTGTATCCCGGTACCTGTCGCAACCTGCCGCCTGAGCAGGTGGCTGAGCGCCTGGCTCGCGGGGACTCTCACGCTTGGCGTATTGATATGCAGCGTGTGCAGGATCTTATCGGTTGCCCGGAATGGATTGATTTACACCGGGGCATTCAGCGTAGCGTGCCTACGGAGTACGGCGATGTGGTGCTGGCTCGCAAGGAAATGCCTGCCAGCTATCACCTTGCCGTGGTGGTAGATGATGCCGCGCAGGGGGTGACCCATGTCACCCGAGGGGAAGATTTATTCGAGGCAACTCACATACACCGAGCTTTGCAAGCCGTGCTGCATTTGCCGGTTCCGCTGTATGCTCACCATGGCTTGCTGTGCGATAATGCAGGCAAGCGCTTGGCTAAGAGAGACGGAGCGCGTTCTTTGGCCTCTCTCCGCGCTGCCGGTTTTACTCCGCAAGCTGTGCGCGATACCCTGCAGGCTGCTCTGGCCAACGGCGGTATATGGCAGATTTGACACCCCCATTGTGCCTTTGTAGTGCAGGGGGGCTGACTTGTAGTTGAATTTTGCCAAAGAAAAAGCCGCTGCCCCTTTCGGGGCAACGGCCTCGCTTTCAAATCAATGAAAAAGACAATTCTCGCTTCCAACCCTCTCGCAAGGGGGTCTGGCAATAGCCATTGAGAACTAAGTGGTTTCATTCTAGCGCATTATAAGCCGATGTCAAGAAAAAACTGTATAACTGTCGCAAATGCAAGTTGTAAAATCAAATGCGACACCGAAAGCCCCTCCCCAAAAGTCTCCATAGGAGCCCAAACTGCCCTAGCAGGATGGGGGGATAGGGGGAAGGACGACAATGAGTCCTTCCCCCTTGTGGAAGCGATGAAATAAAA
>JAZLDM010000040.1:0-27835 GCA_045614705.1 Akkermansia sp. | reverse complement strand
ATCAGCAGGTAGATAAGGCGCATTCTCCACCGAAAATTGCTTAAATCTGAGTACAGGGGGGCTTCGAAAAAGCCTCTATCCGGAAAGCCTAGGATTTATCGGCACTTGCGTCTCTCAGAAAAAATCTTTGGGACACATGTGAAAACAAGCCTTTTTAACACGATTTCCTGCTTGACGCCGCAAGAACGAGGTGGTAGTATGTAAGGAGTGACGATGAAGAGCATTGTACAAAAAATGACTACGTTGGGCCTGCTCAGTGGTGGCTCAGTATTGGCCGAGGGGCACCATGAGGGGCTGAGTATGGACGCTCCTGTGCTTTGGAATATAGATATTCCCTTTTGGGAGGGGCATTCCATCCCCATCAACAATTCCTTAATTATGTTTTCGCTTGCGGTGGTGGTACTCATAGTGGTACTGCGCTTGGCCACACGCCGCATCCAACGCATACCCCATGGGCTACAGAACTTTGTAGAATGGGTTTTCGAAACGCTGTATAACTTCATCGAAGGTTTGGCTGGCAAGAAATTAACAAAGAGATACTTCTGGTACTTTGCCACGGTATTCCTTCTCATATTAACGACAAACTACATGGGCTTGATACCCGGTGTCGGCGAAATCACCTACGAGGGCAAACCCATATTTCGTGGTGCAAATGCAGACCTCAATGTCACCCTCTTTCTTGGCTTCCTCTACGCCATTCTTTGGTTTATATGGTGCTTACGCGAGCAGGGACTCAAGCACTTCTTGGGGCACATCTTCGGTGTAAAGGGAGGCCTGACCGGTTTCCTGAAATATGCGCTCATGCCTATCTTCTTCTTTGTAGGGCTGATTGAGCTACTCTCCATCTGTGTGCGACCGGTTGCACTGGCAGCCCGTCTCTTCGGCAACATCTACGCCGGTGAAGCCATTCTGGAACAAATGGGAGCCATTGGCTGGTATGCCATGCTGCCGTTCATGTGCATGGAAATACTGGTAGGCTTTGTGCAAGCTCTGGTATTCCTGATGCTCACCGCCCTGTTCCTGAAGACGCAAGTTGGCAGCGAAGAAGAAGCCGCACACTAACCCCCTTCCCGCCGCGCCGAATCATGCAGCAAAGACGTGACGACCGGCAGAAGAACAACTAAAAAAACAATCAACAATATACACACACTATGCTCCAGACAATCGCAGAAGCAGTCACTGACTTGGCTCCGCTCAAATCCGCCATCGCCGTACTTGGTGCCGGTCTCGGCATCGGCCTTATCGGTATGAAAGCCGCTGAATCCGCCGGCCGCAACCCGGGTGCCTTCTCTCAGGTACTTATCATTTCCATCATTCTTGCCGCACTTGTGGAAGGTGTGGCATTCGTAGCTATCTTCATGGGCTAAGCCCCATAAACCGGCGGCACCGAGGAGAACGGTGCCGCCGCTTCATCACCTTCTCCGCCATCACATTTCATCAACTTCTATACAAGCCATGTTCACTCCGGTAGTCGCTGCCAGCTTACAGGAAATGGTCGATAAATTCGGCCTGCATACAGATATTTTCATAGCCCACTTCATTGCATTTGCAATACTGGTGGTGTTTGTCGTGATATTCGGCGTAAAGCCAATCGTAAAGCAGCTTGAGGAACGCCGTGCCCGCATCGAAGAAGGTGAGGCCATGCACGAGCGCAGCCAAAAAGAACTGGCAGAGGTAAAAGCCACCGGTGAGCAGATACTGGCAGATGCGCACGCCGAAGGCAAACAGCAAATCGAGCACGCCCGCGGCACAGCTGCAAAACTGCAAGCAGAACTGACTGAAAAAGCCACTGCGGAAGCTCGCACCATTATTGAAAACGCCCACACTCAGGCTGCTCTTGACACCCAGCGCGAAAAAGACGCATTGAAGGGTGAGTTTGCTCGATTGGTCGCTGCCGCTACGGCTCAGGTAACCGGCAAAGTTCTGACCGAAAATGACCATCGCATCATAAACGAAGAAGCCATCCGCAATCTGTAACACACCGTTACACCACCCCATTTCCCACAAGATATGAAGATTACAAAGGAAGCGCAAGCGCAGGCACGCAGGCTCATGCGCCTTTGCATGAGCCCCGATGGCAGACTGCAAGAGGAACTCGTGCGGCTCGTTGCAAATACGCTTTGCACAGACAAACCGCGCAACTACCTTGCCATCCTTAAATCATTCACCGACATGGTGCGCATGGAAGTGGCGAGCCACACCGCAACCATCACTACGGCCCGCCCCATAGAAGCCACCGAAATGGCTGCTATCCGCGCCAAACTTGACGAACGCCACAGTGGCTTAAATTATATATGGCAAACGGACCCTACCCTGATAGCCGGAATGACCGTGCGTGTGGGGGACAACGTAACCGATGCCTCCGTCCGCTCCCGAATTGAGCGCTTAGCCAAACTCATCTCCTGATAATTCATCTTCCTCCCCCACTGAACAACAATTTTCAATAAAATCCACCCACAGCGTATGAGCAACATCGTACAAGAACTCGAAGCACAGATTCGCAATGCTACCGCCGCCACGGTAAGTGAAAATGTAGGCACAATTAAAGCCATCGGTGACGGCGTAGCACACATCGAAGGCCTGAGCAACGCCATGCTCAACGAAATGATAGAATTCCCCGGTGGCGTGATGGGTCTTGCCATGAACCTCGAAGAGAACGAGGTCGGCGCCGTGCTCATCGGCAATGGTACCGCGCTGAAAGAGGGCGATACTTGCAAAACCACCGGTCGCTTGCTACAGGTACCGGTAGGCCGTGGGCTGCTGGGTCGCGTGGTGGACACTCTGGGTAATCCGCTCGACGGCAAGGGGCCCATTTCGGCGGATGACTATTACCCGGTAGAAAAAATTGCATCCGGCATTATTTCTCGTCAGGGCGTAAATCAGCCTGTGCAGACAGGCATATTGCCCATCGACGCCATGATTCCGATTGGTCGTGGCCAGCGTGAGCTCATCATCGGTGACCGCTCCACCGGCAAAACGGCCATTGCAACGGACACCATGATTTCCCAGGCTCGCCAAAACAAGCTTGCCGAAGAGGGCAAACTGCCCGGCCACCGCCCGCTCTACAGCATTTATGTTGCCATCGGTCAGAAACGTGCCACGATTTCCCGCTTGGTAGCCAAGCTTGAGGAAAGCGGAGCCATGCCCTACAGCATCATCGTGGTAGCCAGTGCCTCCGACAGCGCCGCCATGCAGTACCTTGCCCCCTATGCCGGTTGCGCCATGGGTGAGTACTTCATGGATCAAGGCGAAGATGCACTTATCGTCTACGATGACCTCTCCAAACACGCTGTAGCCTACCGTCAGGTATCACTGATTCTGCGCCGCCCCTCCGGCCGAGAAGCTTACCCTGGTGACGTATTCTACCTGCACAGCCGCCTGTTGGAGCGCGCTGCTCGCATCAACTCCGAAGGTGGGCGAAAAGGCGGTTCTCTGACAGCCCTGCCCATCATTGAAACACAGGCCGGCGACGTTTCTGCCTACATTCCCACGAATGTGATTTCTATTACCGATGGTCAGATTTTCTTGGATACGGACCTGTTCTACCAAGGCGTACGCCCCGCCATCAACGTGGGTATCTCCGTGAGCCGAGTAGGTTCCTCCGCCCAGACTAAAATCATCAAGAAACTCGCCGGTTCCGTCAAACTCGACCTCGCCCAGTTCGAAGAATTGCAAGCCTTCGCCCAGTTCGGCTCCGATTTGGATGCCAACACCAAGGCCAAGCTTGAGCGCGGTCGCCGTATCGTTGAGCTTTTCAAACAAGGGCAATACTCCCCCAAGAGCCTCGGTATCGAAGTTATCGACCTCTATGCCATTCAGAAAGGTTACCTTGATGATGTGGCCGTTGAAAACGTACAGAAAGTATGCCGTGACATGGAAGAAGATGCCACGACGAACAACCCCGAACTACTGGCTGCCATCGAAAGCAAAAAAGAACTCACTCCTGAAATCGATGAGCAGTTGAAGAAGTTCATGACTGCTTTCAAATCCCGCCTGACGAAGTAATCCCCCCATGGCTAACCTCCGCGACATTAAACGCCGCATTAAGTCGGTACGCAACACATCGCAAATCACCAAAGCGATGCAGATGGTTGCGTCCGCCAAGATGCGCCGTGCACAGGACCTTGCGCTCAAGGGCCGCGAGTACATGAGTGCTCTGGCTCGGGTGCTCCGACACCTGCAAGATACTATCAGCAATGCCAATTCTCCGCTTATGGAGCCACGGGAAAACGGGCGTGACCTCATCATCGTGGTGAGCACTGACCGAGGACTCTGTGGAGGGTTGAACTCCAACCTACTCAAGGAAGTATTGCTTACCTGCCCCCAAGAAGCTGACTACATGACCATAGGCAACAAGCTCAACGCGCAGCTTACACGTTGCAATCGTAATCTTGTGGCCAGTTTTTCACTTGGAGACACTGTTGAAGAATCTGAGCTTAAACCCATTTTCGACTTCATTCGCACCGGATTTACCGATGGCACCTACAAGAGTGTGAAGGTCATCTACCAGAAGTTCATTAACATCATGGTACAACGCCCGCAGATAACACACCTGCTGCCTATCAGTAGCGAAGAGCTCTGCAAAATATCCGAACAAGATTCCGACGACACGGCAAACACGGATTTCCTGCTGGAACCCTCCCCCGATGCCTTGCTGAACTCCATATTACCGCTCTACTTCGGGCATCTTCTCGTGCAGATGATTCTGGAAGGCAAAGCAAGTGAGCAGTCTGCTCGTATGGTTGCCATGAAATCAGCCACAGAGAACGCTAAGACCCTCATTGGCGAGCTTACCTTGGAATACAACAAGGCTCGCCAAACCCAGATTACTAACGAACTTCTCGAAATCACCACGGCTATGAAAGCCATGGAGTAATCAGCCCTCACCAATTTCAATTTCACTATAAAAATATCATTCTCACTTTCCAATCATGAATACAGGTAAAATCGTGCAGATTATCGGCGCCGTGGTAGACGTCGACTTCTCCCAGTCTGAAATGCCCGCCATCTACAACGCTCTGACCGTTGATTATGTGGTAGAGGGCGAGCCCAAGCAGCTGGTGCTTGAGGTGGAACAACACCTTACAGACGGCTGGGCACGCACCGTTGCTATGAGTGCTACAGACGGCCTGAAGCGCGGCATGGAGGTGGTTGACACCGGAGCCCCCATCTCGGTACCGGTCGGCCCGAAAGTACTGGGTCGTATCTTCAACGTGCTCGGCGAAACTGTGGACGAAAAAGGCCAGCTCGAAGGAGTGAAGCGCTACCCGATTCACCGCGAGGCACCCTCCCTTGAAGAACAGGCTACTTCCTCCGAGGTACTCGAATCAGGCATTAAGGTCATTGACCTTATCTGCCCCTTCCTGAAGGGCGGTAAGGCCGGTTCATTCGGTGGCGCAGGTGTGGGTAAAACCGTGCTCATCATGGAGCTGATCAACAACATTGCAAAAGCTCACTCCGGTCTGTCGGTATTCGCGGGCGTAGGTGAACGCACACGCGAAGGTAACGACTTCTACATGGAAATGAGTGAATCCGGGGTTATCGACCAAGCAAACCCGGAGAATTCCAAGGTAGCTCTCGTATACGGCCAGATGAACGAGCCCCCCGGTGCACGTCTGCGAGTAGCACTCTCCGCCCTGTCGATGTCGGAGTATTTCCGCGATGAGGAAAATCGTGACGTGCTGCTTTTCGTTGACAACATCTTCCGTTTCTCGCAGGCCGGTTCCGAGGTATCCGCCCTACTGGGTCGTACCCCCTCTGCCGTGGGTTATCAGCCTAACCTTGCGGAAGAAATGGCAGGGTTGCAGGAGCGTATTACCTCAACCAAGAAAGGTTCTATTACCTCCATGCAGGCAGTATACGTACCGGCAGACGACCTTACCGACCCTGCCCCGGCCACGACGTTCTCACACCTCGACTCCACCGTTGTGCTTGAGCGTGCCTTGGCAGCACAAGGTATTTATCCGGCAGTGGACCCCTTGGCCTCTACCTCCAAAGCCCTTGCGCCCGAATTGGTGGGCGAAGAGCACTACCGCGTAGCTCGTGGCGTACAGCAAACCCTGCAGCGCTACAAAGATTTGCAGGATATGATTGCCATTCTCGGTATGGATGAACTTTCAGAGGCGGACAAACTTACCGTAAGCCGCGCTCGTAAGATTCAGCGCTTCCTTTCCCAGCCTTTCAGTGTGGCCGAAGTCTTCACCGGCATTAAGGGACAATATGTACCCGTTGCCGAAACAGTGCGCGGATTCGGTGAGATTCTGGACGGTAAATGGGACGATGTACCCGAGGGCAATTTCTACATGAAGGGCGGTATCGATACCGTAGAGAAAGCATAATTACCATGGCCTTGAACTTCAAAATCATCACCCCCATACGCACTGCTCTGCAGGCGGAGGTGAGCTCCATACGGCTTCCGGCCGTAGCCGGTGAGATGGAAATTCTGCCCGGGCACGCTGATTTGATTGCAGCAGTTGCCAACGGTGAACTTACCTATAAGCCGGTAGGGGGAACTCAGCAAGAGCTCTTTGTGGGTGGCGGCTTTTTGCAAGTGGAGAATGAGGAGGTTTTGCTGGTGACCGACACGGCATTGGCAGCAAGCGAAATCAACCCCTCGGCGGTAGAGACTGCCATCGAGCGGGCGAGAGCTGCCCTGCGCAACAGCGGAACAGTGCTCTCACGCCAAGAGCAAACCTACCTTGCAGCTCAGCTTGCCAAGCAGCTTTCCATGCTGGATTACAGCCGCAAAAAGCGCCGCTGATTTCGTACAGACTTTTAACAGACCGCAGAACGGGTGGACAATACGCCACCCGTTCTTTTTTACACCGGTGCAAAAAAATACTACAGCTGCCGTGCTTTTGTTAGCGCCACTTCTGACTTTATATGATACAGCCCGGAATATTCCCGAAAAAAGCGAGCAGAAACGGACAATCCAAAACGAAACTTATACACAACATAATATACTGACATTCTATAATTAAGATATTTTTTAAAGCTAAAACTCAGACATTTGTCTTGATTGTATAGCATAATCGTATATAATAACGCGCAAGAGCTATGATTGAACAGTTACGCAAAAGGCTTCTGGATCGGGAACATCCCGTACGTATACATCTCATAGGAGTTGCCGGTGCCGGCATGAGCGGCTTAGCACGCATGTTGCTTGAAATGGGGCACCGAGTGAGCGGCTGTGACCGAGTCACAAGTAATGAAACAGAGCGCTTGCAGCAAGCCGGTCTCGTTTTTTCGAGCCCGCACAGTGCAGCTGCCGTCAGCGATGCGGAGGTAGTCATCTACTCCAGTGCCATTCGTGAAGAAAACGTAGCTCTGGCAGCTGCTCGACAGAACGGCTCTCTCTGCTTGCGCCGCGCCGAATGTCTGGCTGCAATTTTGAACAACAAGAAAGGTGTGGTGGTAGCTGGCACACACGGCAAGACTACTACATCAGCTATGAGTGCCCACCTGCTGCGCGAAGGTCGTATGCGCCCTTGCCACTATGTTGGTGCAGAAATTCCCGTTTTGGGAGCCAATGCACACTGGACAGAAGACAGTGAGTACCTGGTAGCCGAAGGCGATGAAAGTGACGGCACACTTGTAAATTACATACCGGAGCACAGTATCATACTCAACATCGAGGCCGAACATCTGGATTTCTACCGCGATTTGGATCATATTAAGAGCGTATTCCACCGACTGTGCCGCCAAACTCGTGGCAAGCTCATTTACTGCAAGACGGATGCCGGAGCAACTGACGTTTGCTCCCAATACCCGAACACGATATCGTACGGCTGGCAGGATGCTGACTATACCGCTACAGACGTAACAGTAAAACGCGGTCGCACCCTCTATACCATCAACCACAAAGGAGAGCCCTTGGGACGAGTCGAACTGGGAATTCCGGGTCGCCACAACGTGCTCAACTCCCTTGCGGCAACAGCCTTGGCACTGGAGCTTGGTTGTGATTTTGCCAGCATCACTCGCGGTCTGGTAAGCTTTGCCGGTGCACGCCGTCGTTTTGAAACCAAATACCTTTCCCGCGATTACCGAATAGTGGATGACTATGGGCACCACCCCACGGAAATCGCAGCTACACTGCAAACAGCCCAGAGCCTCAAACCGGAGCGACTCATCGTACTGTTCCAGCCTCACCGCTACACTCGTACCCAGTTACTGCGTGACGACTTCGGGCGGGTGCTTCAAAATGTCGACAAACTGTACGTAGCCGATGTTTACCCTGCCAGTGAGCCCCCCATCCCCGGCATCAGCGGACAAACGATTGTTGATGCAGTGCTGGAACACGGTCCGGTAGACGCCGAGTTCCTGCCCAATCTGGCGTTGGCTCACCACAAGGTTGGCAACATACTGCGCCCCGGCGACCTCTTCATTACGCTGGGCGCCGGCAACGTACACGAGGCCGGTCGCAAAATTGCCAACGACCTGCGTATATTGGCAGAAATGCAGCAGGAATGCGGCAGTGGATTTACATGCCGCCTGTATGAACCCATGAGCAAACACACCACTGTCGGTGTGGGCGGTGAAGCTCAATACTGGATTGAACCGGATACCTTTGAGCGCATGCAGGCCGTGGTCAACTTCTTTAAGGACCGTAACATCCCCGTACACACAGTGGGTCGAGGCTCCAATCTCGTCGTACGCGAAGGCGGTATACGCGGTGCAGTCATCCACCCCGCAGCAGGTGAATTTCAGAAACTCGAACTGCGCGGCAACAAAATTATCGCCGGTGCCGGTGTCAAGTTGAAAAAGCTTGCCTCCTTCGCAGCTCAAAACGGCATAAGCGGATTTGAGTGGATGGATGGTATTCCCGGTTATGTAGGTGGCAGCCTGCGCCAGAACGCCGGTGCCATGGGTGGGGATATGTGGAGTGTATTCTGCTCAGCACAAGCGCTCAACGATGATGGCGATATTGTCGAGTTCGAAAAAGAAACCATGCGCCCTGCCCGCTATAGGCTGATACCGGATTTCGAGCACAACATCGTCATGCAGGCAACATTCTGCGGAACGCCGGGTATCCCCGCTGAAATCGAGCAGCGCACGGAAGAAATGCGCGCCAAGCGTAAGGCCTCCCAACCTGTAGAACCCAGTGCCGGTTGCACCTTCGTGAACCCGGAGGAAATACCCGCCGGCAAACTTATCGATGAGCTGGGGCTCAAGGGCTACACCATCGGCGGCGCTCAGGTATCCACCAAGCATGCAAACTTTATCGTTAACATCGGCAAGGCAAAAGCAACCGATATAACCGAACTCATTGACTATATTCGCAACAAAGCCAAAACAGAGCGAGGAATTACCCTGCGCTCAGAAGTTCAGGTGATAGGCGACCGCGAAGTCGAATTCTGATGAGTAAATCCACACACAATTTATTACACATGAAGACACTAACCAAAGATACTGCCATAGCTCTGCTGATGGGCGGTCCCGGCTCTGAGCGAGAAGTTTCTATAGTATCGGGTAAGGCTGTGCTGGAGGCACTGCGCGCTGAAGGCTTCACGAATGTCACCCCCGTAATGGTAGACAGCGAGCGCCCATCGATTCCCGAGGGCACTGAACTGTGTTACAACATGATTCATGGCACCTACGGCGAAGACGGCGGACTGCAAACGTACCTCGAAGAACTTGGCCTGCCCTATACCGGTGCCGGTTCCGTCACGAGCCGAAACTGTTTCGACAAAATCCTCACTAAGAAGGCATTTTTCGCAGCCGGTGTTCCCACGCCGGCGGATGAAGTAATAGCCTCGGGCGCCATGCCGACTATCGGGGTTCCCTGCGTTATAAAGCCCCCGTGCGAAGGTTCTTCAGTCGGTGTCAGCATTGTTCAGACTGCCGAGGAACTACCGGCAGCCGTGGCAGAAGCCGCCAAATACGGCACCGATATACTGGTGGAAGAATACATTAAGGGCAAGGAGTTGACTGTAGCAATATTTAACGGCACCGCCCTGCCCGTTATCCATATTGCTCCGCGCCAAGGGTTCTACGACTTTGCCAACAAATACCCTGCTCTCTCCGGTGGTGTGGGTTCGGACTACATTTGCCCGGCTGACATCAGTGAGGAAGAAACCAAGGCTGTGCAAGCGGCAGCCCTTGCTGCATACAAAGCCCTGAATGTTGAAGTCTATGGCCGAGTCGATGTATTGCTGACAGATGACGGCAAGCCCTATGTGCTGGAAATCAACACAATCCCCGGCATGACCAGTGCCTCCTTATTCCCCAAAGCTGCGGCCGCCGTTGGCATCAGCTTCGGTGAACTCTGTACTCGTATTGCAGAAATATCTCTCAACCAGCCCCGAGGCTGAGAGCCGCACACACCATGAAATCCCGGAATAAATACCGAGGCGAAAAAGAGAAGGTCAAGTTGCTGGAAAAGGCACTCTCCATCAAGGATCGCCTTTTCAGCATGCTGGCGCTGAGGCACGGCCTGCGCCGACTTCAGCGCTGGCTGCTCATAGCACTGTGCGTAGCGCCCGTAGTCTGGGGAATATGGTATGGCGTAAGCTATATGCTCGCAAAAGCCTATAGCATGAGTATAGACAACATCAGCTATATATCGCGCCACAATCTCATATCGAGACAACAAGCCATGAATATCCTGGGCATAGAACACTCAGTCAACATGGCAACACTCGATATCAGCGGCATGCAAGATACGCTCAAAGCTCACCCCTGTGTAGCGGATGCCTGCGTTCGCGCTGAAATGCCGGAATCTCTCAATATCGAGATAGACGAGCGAATCCCCGTCGTTTATGTTGAAATGGAGAGCGGGGCAGAAACCGGCGACCGCACACGCTTATTCATGGACCCCGGTGGTGTTCTTTTCCCAGTACAAGATGAATACCACCGCAACTTCATGAATGTACCGACTTGGTACCTACAGCCCGAAGATGTTCAGGAGCTTAAAATAGGCAACATTGTCAACGCAGCAAAAACCCGCCCGATTAAGGAACTTATTGCTGCTGTAAACGCCTACAACCTGACCGAAATCCCCGCTATCAGCGAAATCTTCTGCCCGAAGGAATGGAAGATGGTTATCACACTCGAAAACGGCGTAGAGGTAATCATGCAGACCTACGAAATCAAGGACCAATTGGCACGCCTCGCCATGGTACTGGAGCACTCGCGAGTCAGCAAACGCCCACTGCGCAGCGTCAATGTCATCCCCAAAATCAACCCGGCGGTCATTTATGCTGATACCCCAACAGACGTACAGCCCGCCACCACTGAGGCCGACAAACAAAAGTAACTCATTTTACCGCGTTTTTTTCACACCGAGACAAGCATTTTACTTGACTTAAACAATCGCGCGTGCTACACTACGCGTGAACAAGTTCCGGTCTTAAAAGATTGGAGCGGGTCGATGACCCGCTCCTTTTTTATAGCCGGAGAAAAATAAAAACTACAGCAATCACCATGGCAGCCACCGATATCTCAGCACTGATTGATTTTTACGTTCGCGAAAAAGATCTCACCCGCGAGCGAGTCTTGCAGGCTTTGGAAGCCTCATTCCTCACCGCCTACTCAAAAATGGTAGACGGTTCCGATCGTATCCATAATCTTAAGGCAGTCATTGATCCCCACAAGAACAGCGTCAAAATCAAAGCTCGCATGGTGATTGTTGCCGATGAAGACTTCAGCGACCCCTTCAATGAAATTAAGTTCTCGGAGGCTCAGGCCTTGGCCGCACGCAGTGGTAAGACTTGCGAGATTGGTCAGCGCATCAGCATGAATGTTACGCCTAAGGACTTTGGCCGCATCGCTGTGCAGACAGCTCGTCAAACCATGCAGCAGCGCATTCGTAAAGCTGAGCAGGAAATGCTCGCAGACGCATTCAAAGACCGCATCGGAGAACTGGTAACCGGTACTGTGCGCCGTTACGACAAAGGCGACGTAATCGTTGAGGTCGACAAGTTTGAAGGTCTGGTACCGCTGCGTCAGCGTATTCCCGGTGAAGACTACAATCCCGGGGATAAACTTCGTTTCTATGTGATGGAAGTTCGCGATGGCGCTCGTGGTCATGAGCTCATCCTCTCCCGCAGCCACCCCAACTTGGTACGTCGACTGTTTGAGAGCGAAGTAATGGAAATCTACGAACACACGGTGGAAATCGTCAACATCGTTCGCGAAGCCGGCTACCGAACCAAGATGGTTGTTAAGAGCGATGATCCCAACATCGACCCCATCGGTGCCTGTGTTGGCATGCGCGGTGCTCGCGTGAAGAACGTAGTCAACGAACTTAACCGCGAAAAGGTAGACATTCTCGAATACTCCGACGACAAGGCGACCATGGTGCAGGAGTCCCTCGCCCCCATCGACCCGGTAAAAATTGATGTAGATGAGGCCGCACGAGTTGTGACCGTTTACGTAGCGGATGACAAGGCCGCAGCCAAGGCAAAGGGTCGTCGCGGGCAGAACGTGCGCCTGACCGCACGTCTTATCTCCGCCCCGAGCGACCGTTGGGATGTAAGAGTCGAGCCCTATGACAACATGACTCGCGCTAAGAGCATCGCCAACGAAGGTGCCGGCGAACTGGTGAATATACTGGGTGTAAGTTCTGAACTTGCAGCTGAAATGATTGCAGCAGGTTTCACCACAGTACAAGGAATCGCCAGTTACGTACAGCCGGAAGATTTGGTAGATGCCCTCGGAATCAGTGAAGAAGAGGCATACGCCATCGTTGACAAAGCAAAGAATGCCTGACCCCATGGGCAGAAATAGCCCTGACAACAAAAGAATTTCAAAAATAACATGACCGAAAGGAACAACAAGAAACCCGAGGTGCTCGACCTGCTTGGCAGCACCAAAAAGAAGAAGACTGTACCGAGCAAAGCCCCGGCCGAGAAGGCTGCAGCACCTGCTCCCGGCAACACCGATGCCCCCCAGTCTCGTAAGGCTGCGCTTGATTTGCTCAATCCCAAGCGCAAGAAAGCTCCGGCTGCAACAAAACCCCAACAGGTGAGCGAACCTACCCCCCAGCAGGCTCAGCAACCCGCAAAGAAGCCTGCACAAAAACCGGCTCAGCCAACGCCGGCTCCCGCCCCTGCCCCGAAAGCGGAGCAGGCAGCTCCGGCCGGCGACAAGGTTATCAACGTGAAGCCTCCCGTCTCGGTTGCAGAACTCGCAACCCAGATGAACCTTAAACCCTTCAAACTTATCGCCGAGCTCTTGCCCATGGGCGTGTTTGCCAACCCCTCCACCACACTCGATGGTGACCAAGTGGCAGCTCTGTGCGAAAAGCATGGGTTCACCTTCGAGCGTGTAAAGCGCGAAAAAGGTGCCGGTGTAAAAGCCCCTGTAGAGGTAGTAAAGGAACCCGAACCCGTTGCCGTTGAGGAAGAACCGGAAGATTCCTTAAAAGTTCGCACTCCCATTATTACCGTAATGGGTCACGTTGACCATGGCAAAACATCCCTGCTCGACTATATACGTCGCACCAAGGTAGTTGCGGGCGAAGCCGGCGGCATCACCCAGCACATCGGTGCATATTCCGTTGAGCACAGTGGCAACAAGCTCACCTTTATCGACACCCCCGGTCACGCCATCTTCACAGAAATGCGTGCACGCGGTGCCGACGTAACCGATATCGTTGTGCTCGTAGTAGCCGCAAACGATGGTATCATGCCGCAAACACGCGAGGCTATTACGCACGCAAAGGCTGCAGGCAAGACCGTCATTGTAGCCGTGAACAAGTGCGATTTGCCTGCGGCTGACCCGGTTCGCGTACGCACACAGCTGATGGAAGAGGGGCTCATGCCCACTGACTTTGGCGGCGACATCGAATGTGTGGATATATCGGCACACACCGGCTCCGGCATAGATGATTTGCTCGACCTCCTTTGCCTGCAAGCCGAGGTGTTGGAATTGAAGGCCAACCCGCGTGCTAACTGCCGCGCCTCCATCATCGAAGCCCGCATGGAACAAGGCAAGGGTAGCTCTGCCACTGTTATTGTACAGAGCGGTACTCTCAAAGTAGGTATGCCCTTCATCTGTGGCCCCTACTCCGGCAAAATCAAAACACTTTTCAACGACCAAGGCAAATCCATTAAGAAGGTAACTCCCGGCATGCCAGCGGAGGTCTCCGGGTTCCTGCAAACCCCCAATGTGGGCGATGAGCTCGTTGAAATGAAAAATGAGCGTGAAGCTCGTAAACTGGCAGAAGAACGTCAGGAGGAACAGCGCCAGCAGCGCCTGAGCGCACCGCGCCGCTCCCGCATGGAAGACATCCTTGCCATGATGGGTGACGGAAGCCAGAAGGCTGTGCTGAAACTCTACCTGAAGGGTGACGTTCAGGGTTCTGTAGAGGCTATTAAGAAGGCTATTCTCGATATCGAAAGCGAGAAGGTTGAGTGTCAATTCATTGGCGCAGCCGCCGGTCCGATTTCTGAGAGTGACGTACTGCTTGCCTCGTCTTCCGATGCCGTTATTCTGGGCTTCAACGTGAAAGTTGAGAGCAACGCTGTGAAGGCAGTGAAGCGAGAAGGCGTGCAGGTCAAGATTTACTCCATCGTCTACGAGCTTATCGATCAGGTCAAAGATGCCATGCTCGGTCTGCTTGAACCCGAGACCCGTGAAACAATTTTGGGTCATGCAGAAATTAAGCAGGTGTTCAAGTTGAACAAGGGACGCGCTGCGGGGTCTTATGTATCGGACGGCAAAATGCTGCGAAAAGCCGAAGCCCGCGTTCTGCGCGATGGTCAGGTGGTATTCGACGGCAAGATGTCGACCCTGCGCCGCTTCCAAGACGAAGTGGAGGAAGTCAAAGCCGGCCTCGAATGCGGTATTCGCCTTGCGGATTACGATGACTACGAGGAAGGCGATGTAATCGAGTGCTACTCACTCGAAAAGATTAAACAGACGCTCTGATTAAGAAAAATATATGGCAAGCCGCCGACTCGATAAAGTCAACGAGCTGATGAAGCGTGAAATCGGCTCTTTCATCCAGAAAGAGTTCGAGTGGAACGGCACAATCGTCTCTATCCTTCAGGTCGACATCACGGAAGACCTGAAGGAAGGGCGAGTGTGGGTAGGTGTGGTAGGCCGTATGGCCCCTGCGCAGGTTATCGATAAACTCACCCGCAATAGATCCGCGATTCAAAAGGCGGTAAGTAAACGAGTAATTCTGCGCAACACCCCCAAGCTTACCTTCAAGCACGATAACTCAGCGCAACGCGGAGTTGACTTGGTAAACCTGCTTGATGATATCGATAAAAACCTACCGAAGGCGCCCCCATTGCCGGAGGGCGAGTTCGACCCCGAAATCTAAAGCACACGCAAACTCCTGCAAAATAAAAGCATGAGCAGAAAACTCACCATCAGACGCGTTGGTAACCACATACCAACGATAGTTCTGGTGGTTTTTCTGTTTTTATGTATTACCATTGCTTGGCTCTCGCTGATAGGAATACCGGGGAACCTGTTGCGACGCATTGAACAAAGCGCCGCAAGCGAGGGCATTTACATCAAAATTGGGTCGCTACAGCTAGAACCCAGCAAGGGACTGGCAATCCAAGCGAAAAAAATAAAGCTTTATACACACCCCGATAGCTCGGAGCCCCTTGCAGACTTGCATTCGGCCACAGCTGCGCTGAGCTTCACTGGCCTGCTCCGAGGCGAAATCAAACTAGGCTCTGTCAGGCTGAAGAAGGCAAACGCCTACATACCGGTCACCAACACCCCGGGGCAGATTCTCCGACTGCACGACATAAGTCTGGCAGCCGAGACAGACAATCACGACAACCTGAAACTAACTGCAGGTTCAATAAACCTACATGGAATAACCCTGCGCCTGAGCGGTGAAATCAAAGACTACTGCAAATACCTGAGCGATAGTGACAGTCCATCCGAGCAAAGTAAGATAGACATAGCAGCTCTGCTGGCAGAATACGCCCATTATACAGACAAACTCTACCATATCATAGAGGTGCAAAAATGGGAACAAGGAAAAGCCCCGGAGCTGCGCGGGGACTTCACCTTGGCCGACACTCCCACCTGTACGATAACCGGCGAAATTCCCAACTACGATTTCGACATCTTTCACCTGCGGGATATAAGCCTGAACCTCACCTATAAAGACCAGACTATCACCCTTAACAATTTAGCTTTCCATACGGTAGAGCCGCCTTCGAAGGCCTCACTACAAGCTGCATTTGAACAGCAAAGCCGAGAACTTGGGTTTCGGTTTAAAAGTAACACCGCGCTCATCCCCATGCTCAAGCAGATGTTGGATGAGGAACAGGTCGGCGTGCTGAATAAAATAAACCACGACCAAGAACATGCACCCACTATCTCGCTGAGCGGTTCAATCAAATTCCGGGATAATTTCTCCCTTGACCACATTTCCGTCAACGGTGAGTTCGAACAGCAGCAACTACTCATCGGCAAGCAGGTAATTGATAACCTCTCTCTTGCCTTCTTCTATAAAAATGGAAATTTCAATATCAATAAACTTCAACTGAACTTCGGCAAGAATAACATCAACATCTCAGCCGCAGCAAACAAGGGAAAAGGGCAAGCAGAGCTACAAGCTGATATAAACATAGAGGAAACTCTCGCCCTCATCAATGAACTTACCACCGAACCCATCAAACTCCCGGCAGAATTGACAGTAGGTGAGCGCCTGCAGCTCGACCTCAAAACCGCCATTACTACCCCAATTTTCCAAGCAGGCCAGACAGCTTGGCACCAATTCACCCCGGACATTCACAATATTGACGTGCAACTGCGCCTCGATAAACTGGGGCTGAACGACGTCCATTTTACCGACCTCGATGTTTCGCTGAAACTCAGCGACCTGAAACAAAAAGAAAACAAATTACCAACATCTGCCGCCAATATAGCACTGCAACTTCAGGCCGCAGAAATTAAAGCTCCGCAAGGTAGTATTACCTCACCAGCTCTGGATATTTCAGCCAATGAAATCAGCTACCGAGATGATGAGCTCCACATTGCTAACCTGGCAATAAATACCAATCGGGCCCAATTGGCGGAAAGTCTTCACCTCGGAACATTGGCTCTTAACACGCCGGCACTACAGTGCTCCATCGATAAAATAAATTACAGCGAAGGTAAGTTTACTATTGCTGCGGCACAGGGCTCCGCAGAAGTGGGAAACCTCACCCACGGCGAGCTCAACACCGGCAAAATCACGCTTCAGGTAGATAATTTGCAGGACGTAAAATTCCCTCGCAAAAAAGGAGAGCACCTATTCTCGCATGCCCGATTGCAAACTACAGCAACTGACATCAACTATCAGGAGCAACCTTTAGGTAGTCTGCAAGGAAATCTCAACGCCGCAGAAGGAGAAAGTGGGGCTATCGACTTGCACATCAGCATGCCCGGGCACCTTGCAAACAATAAGCTCAGTGCTTACATAAATTGGAGCGACATCAACCGCCCGGTCCTCAAAGATATACAACTCGACGCCGCCCCTAATGTTTTTACCGGCCTACTTAAACACTTCGGCATCAACATACCGCAAATCCAGCTCCCGGCCAAGATGTCAGCCTCGGGCGAGATGGCTTTCAACATAACAACCAAGCAGGTTGAGGATGTAAAACTGCAACTTAATATCCCGGAGCTAGTCAGAACCCCATGCAGGGTAAAGGCATTCATCGGCGAAAAAGTAGCCGTTGGTCTGCAGGCGGATATAACCATGCAGCCCTGTAGCACGCAGGACTATGCCTATAAAGCCAAGCTCCGAGTCAGTCACGGGGTCGATATACTCGATACCATAATCAACGGCAGCACTGCCGGTAGCGTGCATGTGACAGGGACCAACACCATCAGGGCAGATATTGTTGACAAGCTCATCGATTCTCAAACGGCTCACGAAATTATACGCGATTTCTATTTCCAAGCCAACAGTCGCAACATCATTACCGATATTGACGTCACAGTCGACTACGCCAACGGCTTAAGTGTTGATTCCTACTGCAACGTAGAACTCAAGAATGTTGGCTATCAACTTTCCGTCATAGAAGAAGATGCGCAGGGCAATGAAAAGCTTGTGAGCTCACCTAAGCGCTCTACACACACAATGGCCGGACACGCCACCTGCTTCGTAAGGTCAAAAGTGCGCTATGATGTAGAAAAAGACGGAAAACGCCTTCCGGATGAATGCGCTATCACCATCGGCAACATTACGATGGATTACGATAACACCCCATGGCTGAGCAGACAAGATTTTCAAAAGCTGGGCATTTCCCGAGAAAAATTATCCAACATCAAAAAGCTCTACCGTACAACCACGCTGAAAGGTGATGCCGTCATCATAGATGTTGAAAATAGTTTTGTAGAATTGGTAAACGTAAAAGGCACAGTGTACCCATCGTATTCTCTGGGGATGTACTATGCCCCCCTGCACGATTTTCTGGAGGATATGCGCCTGCCCTACCCCGCAGCCATCGAAACCAAGAGCTGCGTATTCCCCATATACTCCGATTGCAAACGCCCGATGAGCGGTAACATACGGGTAGAATCGAACACCATTTGCGGTTTTGATTTCTTGGGGACCACGATTCCGCTTCACGACTTCAGCGGCTTTATCCACATAACGGACGATTATGTACTACTGGACCGCATGAATGCGGCCTGCTGGCAAGGTGCGCTGGATGCTGTCGTCAAAATTGGATTTAGTGGTGAACGCACCTCTTTTGATGGTCTGGTAACAGCCCGCAATATGAGCCTGAGATCCATATTAAGCTCATACGACACCGAGTATAGCGATGCTCTGTGCAGTGGGCAGTTGCGTTTCCGTTCCCCTACACCGGATTTGAAAGATATTCAAGGATATGGCGAGGTAAGTATAGTCAACGGTGATTTGATGGGGGCCACTCTCTTCAAACCTATCGGTGACTTGGTATCCGACTTACCGAGCAAGTTCCTTTTGTTTGAATCAACCGCTAAAAGTCAGAAAAACGGGAACTCCCCCGGCTATATAGCCAGAGCCTTTTCCGGCACCGGTGACGCTATTTCCACCATTGGCCATCAGGCCAAAATTATACCGGGTTACAACCACATATTCGCCTACGACATTCAAGACGCCTACGGCAAATTCGCCATTGCCAATGGTTTTTTGAAAATATACGACATGAATGCCATAGGTTATAACCTCGATATCAAGCTGAAACTCGACATCGATTTGGACACCCTCTACATCAAAGGCAATCTGTGGCCCAGCATTACCAGTCTGCCGACGGTTATTCTCTCCCCCATCACCTTCCTCTCTGACTTCATGATTGATATTGTTGTGTTCGGCAATATCGATAATCTGGACTGGGAGTTCGGGTTGGACCCGCGCCTGGGGTCGGATGCTCCCGCCGCTTCGGCAGAAACGCCGAAGAAGACATACAAGCCTATACACAACAAGAAGGCGGATAAACGCAACAGCGACTAATCCGCATTCAACCCATACTCTATAATTACAGCTGTTTCGCTCTCAATTGCCGCGAGCTCTTGGCTAAGCAATTCATTTTGCATATCCAGCAAAGTAGCATCTCGGGCGATTTGTTCGTCTGCCGTAGTAACGGGAGTCTTGCGCAGATAATCCATGCGCTTGTGCATGTAACTGCACCAGCTTCTATAATCCTGCACACTGCGCTTTAATTGATTAAGTTTGTGCTTATGCGCTATGATAGCGGCTATTATTTCGCGGCGGGTATTTTCGAACTCCTCCTTCCGATCCATATATGAATTCCATGTAGTCAGCTGAGTATCGAAAGTATAGCTGGCGTTCAGATTAATCTGCATATCATCACCATCCAAAAAGGCACCCTCATACGTACCACCGCTGGACGAGAACAGTGACGGACTGAACAAATGGGCATTAATTGTCGGCAGATATTGAAGAGCAATACCGTATTGTGCCAAGCGAGCCTGCTCCAGCCTGATAGCAAAACGAGAGACAGACATGGGAGAGAGCATCTCAAAACGCGGCAGATATTCATCCCACTGCACACGGGGCATCGATTCGGGTAAAACATGCCATCTGGCGCTATAATCCCCTAAAATTTCAGCGACCTCTTTCCAATGAGCTGCATCCTCCAATTGAGCAGCTGTCTGGGCGCGCATGGCTTTCAGTTCATCCAACTCAGGCTGCATTTCAGCCAGTTTACGGCGGCGCAGCTCCAGCTCTCTTTTGCGCACATGAGAATAGAGGCGCGATGTAAGTTCGCGCTCTCTGAGCTCACGCGATTGGATAGCAGCGTATGTATTTGCCCTGGCTGCATACACCCTATAGGGAATGTTAGTTATCGTCGGCAGATTGAACGTCACGTTGACGTTAGAATTAATATCTCCGGCAGAAACTGAGCTTACATCTGAAAGAGTCTTGGATAAGTAGCCATAATAGGATAAGCCCGGAATCATATCCGTGTAAATACTCAGCCCAGCTCGCTCGCTACGCTCAATTGCTGAAGAAAGCTTTTTGAGCTCGATGTTATTTTGCTGCACCATTGCAAGTGCCTGTTGCCACGAAATAGTACGCATTGGGAGCTGATCCCATTCCTTGGCATCAGCATAGTATCCCCGTACTTCACCGGAAACCTTCTCCAAACGCTGCTCAATACTGCAACCGGTCAGCACCACTGCGCAAGCAAATGCCAAAAACGGATAGCACCCCGAAATCTTACCTATCAACATATTAATGAATATCACGCATACTACGGTCTATAAACAGCGCTACAACGGCACTACAAACAGCCAAAATTGCACACTGCATCTGCGGGCTTATGCCGGCAGCCTTCATACCGGCCTGCACGGCAACGGACATAATCCCCAAAAAACAATCCACCAAATTGCCGGCAGCAATTACATCCCCTCGCTTATCATTATCTGCTCGGTCCTGCAATAGTGCATTCAGCGGAACCAAATACCCGGCCGCCATAAAACCGGTAAGAGAAAGCGATAAGTAGAATATCGGTGTGCCGTACGGTACGAAAGCCAGCAACAAACACCCCACGGTCATACCAACTCCGCCCACTGTCGCCAACTCAATTCTGATGCGACGGGAACACATGAGCGATGCAAGCACGCCACCAAGAATTGAGCCACCACTTATCCACGCCATCAGAAGTGCGGAATCCTTCTGCTGCCCCAGCACTTGCATAAAGTCAGCACTGCCCGACACAGGATGCGCCTCGGCTGCCATCTGCAGGGCAATCAGCATCATTGTACCGGCAATAAACCAAAAGTAACCGATACCAATCTCACTGTGGCGCAGTACAGGCACCCGCCACAGCATGCGCAGCTGGCTGAAATGCTCCCAGAGCAAACTCCATGCGAACGGGCGCCGCCCCTCGGGCTTAAAACGAGGGATAAACAAACTCAATATAAAGACAACTACGGCACCGCACATACATGCGGCACAAGGCCAAGCTGCTGCCTCCCACCCGGACTCCGGCCCCCACTTCTTCAGCAAACTGTATACGATAAAAAGAGCCCCTATCTGCCCGAGCAAAATTGCCAACATTGAGGTAATTTCGAGAATTCCGCTGGCAAAGCCTATGTTTTTTGACCCAACGATATCCTTCACCAAGCCTTTTTTAGCAGGGCTGAAAAACATAGCCTGCACACAAAAAACGGTAAAGAAACCAACAGAAATCGGCAAGCTATGCATGAAAAGCCCGGCCGTCATGCCCCCCAAAACGACAACCTGCAACAACACCATTGCCTGTAGCAGCCGCGTCTTACAATATCGGTCTGCCAACCACCCGGCCAATGGGGAAAACAGCACAAAGGGAAGCACAATGAGCACAGAAAGCGGATACTGCAATTCCTTCGCCATCCATATACCCAATGCGATAAGCATGAACTGAACCCCCTTTTCGTTGAGGGAGTTCATGGACTGAATGACGCTCAGACTCCAAAATGAGGGCCAAGGTGATTTATCCGGGGGAGAATCGGCCATGTATAAAAGGAATTAATTACTCCAGTCATTATCTTCCATGAATGCGGCGGCATTCTGGTGCCCCTGAGCAGCGGCTCGGCTTATCCACAGACGAGCTTTCTCCATATCAACCGGCACACCCAAACCGTGGTAATAACTGCGCCCCAGGTTATATTGCCCATTGGCATTCCCCTTCAGTGCAGACTGTTCAAAACACTGAGAGGCCATGATGTGGTCAGCGGTCACGCCTTCACCGTTTCTATAACAGAGGCCGAGATTGTTAAGCGCATAGGCATTTCCCTGCTCAGCAGCGCGCTTATACCAGAGCACAGCAAGGGAAAGGTTCTTCCGCACGCCATACCCCTCCGCATAGCAGGTAGCAAGATTATCCTGAGCATCTGCATTGCCGGCAAGTGCCGCGCGGGTATACCAGCGAACTGCTTCCTCCGGATTTGCCGAAACACCACGCCCAAAATCATAGCACTTACCCAGTGCCAGCTGAGCATCCGACAATCCGGCCTCAGCAGCACTGCGATAATGGGGCAACGCCTCAGCGTGTTTTCCGGCATCGGCGTATGCTCTGGCCTGATTGTAATCAAGCTCAGGAGATTGGCATGCCACGAGAAGCACCCCGCAGAGCGACAATGCAGATGTCAGGATATATCTATTCATAATAAGTTTTCTATAATTTACTCCTGTTCCAGCAGATAGCGCTCGGCCTCTATAGCGGCCCAGCACCCCATACCTGCTGCAGAAATAGCTTGGCGATATACCGGATCTGCCACGTCACCGGCAGCGAACAAGCCGGGAGTCTTGGTTGAGGCACCGCCGTTAGTGCGAATGATAAACCCGGCCTCATCCACATCCACCAAGTCACCCAAGAACTTGCTGTTCGGCTTATGCCCGATAGCCATGAATACACACTTTACGTCAAGCGGCTTCTCTTCACCGGTTTGCGTATCTTTCAGGGTTACACCGCAAAGCTCGCCGGCATCATCGGTCTGATATGCAGCAATAGTGCTGTTCCAAACCGGTTCAATTTTGGTATTGGAGAGCACGCGCTGTTGCATAGCCTTGCTGGCGCGAAGCTGATCGCGGCGGTGAATGAGGTAAACTTTCGAAGCGAAGCGAGTGAGGAAAGTAGCCTCCTCACAAGCACTATCACCGCCACCGACAACGCATACAGGAACATCGCGATAGAAGGCACCATCGCATGTTGCACAGGCCGTCAAGCCGTGGCCGATTAACGCTTTTTCTCCTTCAATCCCCAAATAGCGAGCAGTAGCTCCCGTGGCCACAATAACGGCCTTGGCCTTGTATGCCCCACCCGAAGTGGTTACTACAAAAAGCCCACTACAAGCCTCCTTCGTAACGGAAATTACGGTTTCGTAAGCATAGCGTGCGCCGTGCTTTTCAGCCTGTTGGCTCATGTTGAACATGAGGTCAGGCCCCATAATCCCCTCAGGAAAGCCGGGGAAGTTTTCCACCTCGGTTGTGGTTGTCAACTGACCGCCAAGCTGCTCACCGGTGAAAACCAACGGCGACAAATCAGCACGAGCGGCATAGATAGCTGCTGTATAACCAGCAGGTCCGGTTCCGATAATAATCAATTTTTCGTCCATTGAAGCCATATTACACGTCCGCGCATGCCCGCGCAAGGGTTAAGTGCGTCAGCATATCCACAGGACACTATTTGAGCTTGCAAGTAGAGCAAATATGCGACATACTGCGTGCGAGCATGAAAATACTGAGACGCAATCTGAGCCTGATGCTGGCACTGCGCTACCTGAACCCGTTGCGCACCCTTTTTTCTGTCATCACCCTGATATGCTTGGTGGGTGTAGCCCTTGGCGTAATGGTACTCATTGTGGTTCTCTCCGTAATGGGAGGACTCCAAACGGAAATGGAGGAGCGCGTGTTGGCCTTCACTCCACACTACGTTATTGCTCAATCCGATGGCATGAAGCGCATTGCTTTGAGCCAGGAACGCACTGACTGGGAGCAGATTGTCGAACAACTGCAAGCCATGCCCGACATTGCTTGTGCCTACCCACAGCTCGAAGGACAGGCATTTGCCCAGAGTGAAGCCGGGCGCATCATGGTACAGTTTGCGGCACTGCAACCGCACAACGAGGCACAGCTCACCCCCCTGCTCCCCATGCTTAAAGAGGGTACATTTGACTTCGGCGAGGGGTTTGATACCGAATGTGTTATCTCCCGCAAGACAGCAACGGCGCTGGGATTGGGATTAGGGGATGAAATTCACATAACACCGGTGGGCAGCATAGATGAAGTGGCCTCGATTTACGCCATGATTCAAAACCCGCTCGTAACCCAGAGCAATACTCAATTCATGCAGGAAATCGCCGCTATTTTCGAAAACGCCACACCTGCCAATGGCGGCGAGCTCGTAGCTGCGGAAAAACTGGAAAATGTCATTAATCACATCCGCGCGTTTGACCCGGACAAGATGCGCAAAAGTGAAATAGACGCCTGCGGCACCCTCTATAAACTGGCAACAGCCCATTCCGCCGGAGTGCCGTTCTCAAGTGAAGAGAAGCAGCTTTGGCAAACGACAGCTGCCGAAATTGCAGCGCTGGACCGCGACAAAGAAGACGGTAAAGCAGTTAAAAGCATTAACGAGATGGTAATGCCGGCCGACCTGCGTGTAGTGGGCATCTATCAGGCCCCGGAAAACATGGATGGCCCCAACATCTACATGCCGCTGAGCATCGCGCAAGAGGTGGTCGGCTACTCCAACGAACTCGCCGGCAATGTAATGGGTATCTGCGTACGTTTGAAGAACGCGCACGAACCCGGCGATGTTCAGCAACGCATGGAAAAATTGCTGCCCGATACCACCGCCTCCACCGCCGAACTGCCGCTGGGTGCACACTGGTTCATAACACCATGGACATCTGCATTCGAGCAATGGCACAAGTTGATTGCAAACGAGCGCATTATGATGAACTTCGTACTTTCAGCCATCAACCTGATTGCCAGCTTCTGTATCATGGCAGTTATGTTCACCATGTCCATCCAGCGCAAGCGTGAAATTGCTGTTCTTCAGGCCTTGGGTGCTACCCCGGGCAAAATCATGGGTATCTTTGCATGGCAAGGCGTCATCATCGGTTTAGCCGGCTCCATTTTAGGTATCATACTGGCACTGCTGGTACTCTACTACCGATTCGAGATTCAGGCGGCCTTGGCGGCTATCGGTATGGATCCATTCCCCATGGAAGCACACGGCATCACCATCCCCGCTGAGTATGACCCTGTCACCTTCGGCAAGCAAGCCTTCATGGCTTTCATAATGGTTGTTGTCGCCTCCATCGTTCCGGCATTTATCGTCTCACGCCAGGACCCGGCAAAGGCTCTGCGCTCAAACTGATTCACACCCTCAGAATATGGACATCTACTGGATTAAGGATAAAAAACGATGCGGTCCTGCCACCGTTCCGGATGTCATTTCAATGGTTCAGATGGGGGAGCTATCCCCGGACACCCTCGGTTGGCACACCGGCTGTGCCGGGTGGAGCCCGCTCAGCACCCTGCCGGCACTGGAAGAAGCACTGAAAGAAAAGAACGATAACGGTGGTGATGAGGCCAAACTGCCGCCACTCCCCCCACCCGCATCGCAGACTCCGCTTCCGCAGTCCCCCGCAATAGACGTCACCATCAACCACCAGCCGCCTGCAAAGGAGCAACAAGCACAAATCAAACTTCCTGCCCCATGGGTCAGACTGTTGGCTCGCTTAGTTGATTGCAGCATATATGCAGCAATTGCCGCGACTGTCGTTGCATTGTGCGGTCTGAATTTCAACAATATCATCATGCCCCTGTTCTGGGCTCCGATGATTATACTCGAAGCACTACTACTCAGCCGACGCGGAGCCACCCCCGGTAAAATGCTGATGGGAATCACCATCGGAACCATCGGAACAAACCAAAAACTCACTTTCCGACGAGCACTCTACCGCAGTATTTCCGTAAACGTCATCGGCATGGGCTGTTTGTTATTCCCCGTTGCCCTGATTACCATAACCTTTTCGTACTTCATGCTCACGAAACGCGGCATTACTATTTGGGATGCCCAATCGCTTACACTCCCCCTACAGGTTCGCAAGACCAATTTCGGGCACGGAGCGGCCGCCGTTATCATCATGTACGCCATGACACAAATAACCGGCTATTCCCTACTGTACACCCCCGGAGCTCTTGAATCCATAGAGCAAGTTTCGCCCGACACGGCTAAACAATTGCGCGAAATAATGCCCAACCTTCCGGGGGAAAAATCCAAGTCTTCATCCACCACAACCCCGCAGCCGTTGCAATAAAAATCCCGACATATTGCCATACTGCAACACATTTTGCTTTTCTAACTGCTACAAATAGCATATAATAGCGCCGTGCGCGGAAAACCGCCGCGTGCCTCGTAAAAATGAAAATCGTTCTTGCATACTCCGGTGGCCTTGACACATCCGTCCTTCTGGTGTGGCTCAAGGAGAAGTACAACGCAGAAATCATTGCATACTGCGCCGATGTAGGTCAGGCCGAAGAGCTGGATGGCTTGGAGGAAAAAGCTCTGGCTACGGGTGCCTCCAAGTGCATCATCGGTGATTTGAAGGCAGACTTTGCTGCCAACTACATCTTCCCCATGTTCCAAGCCAATGCGGTGTACGAAGGTCGCTACCTGCTGGGCACCTCCATCGCCCGCCCCTGCATCTCCAAGGCCATGGTCGATGTCGCTATCGCCGAAGGTGCAGATGCTATTGCACACGGTGCAACCGGCAAGGGCAATGACCAGGTTCGTTTCGAGCTTTCCATCAATGCACTGGCTCCCCAGCTGCAAGTAATTGCTCCTTGGCGCATGAAGGAGTGGCGCGATCAGTTCCCCGGTCGTACCGAGCTCATTCAGTACGCAGAATCCCACGGCATTCCGATTCGCCAGAGCATGAAAAAGCCCTACTCCATGGATCGCAACCTGCTGCACATCTCGTACGAAGCCGGTATTCTGGAAGACACTTGGTACGACGCCACAAAGGAAGAAGACCGCGGCATGTACCTGCTTTCCTCTGCTCCTGAGGATGCTCCGGATACCCCGCAGTACCTGCAGTGCCTGTTTGAAAAGGGCAACATCATCGGTCTGCAGACTGAAGGTCTGGCAGAAATCATGGCTGAAGTGGGCACCCAGCCCATCGGTGAAAAGGATGGCTATACCCTGCTCGACCCGCTGGGCATCATGCTTGTGCTCAACTATCTGGGCGGCAAACACGGCATCGGCCGCGTGGATATCATCGAAAACCGTTTCGTCGGCATGAAGAGCCGTGGCATCTATGAGACCCCCGGTGGTACCATCCTGCTGGCTGCTCACCGCGATATCGAAACCATCACCATGGATCGCGAAGCTCAGAAGGTACGCGACTCCCTCATCGCAGACTACGCCGCCATGGTATACAACGGTTTCTGGTTTGCTCCCGAGCGCGAGGCTATTCAGGCTCTCGTAACCAAGACCCAGGAAACAGTGAATGGCGAGGTTCGCCTGAAACTTTACAAGGGCAATGTTATGTACGCCGGTCGCAAGAGCCCGAACTCGCTCTACAGCTACGAGATTGCCACCATGGAAGGCGACTACACCGATGAAGATTACAACCAGGATGACGCCAGCGGCTTCATCCACCTCAATGGTCTGCGACTCAAACAGTTCGCACGCGCCAACAAGAAGTAATTTTCGCCCCACCTTTTACGCGCCCTCGCTCACACAGCGAGGGCGCTTTTCTTTGTACATATCAGTATTCAATATCGTATTGCCTCAAAAAAAACAGTCACCGAAAAGTGGATGCCTCAAAATTACGGTCACCGAAACTTTAGCGGATAATTGACTCAAAAACAAGGCAAATCTACCATTTTTCTGAGCAAAAAAGCCAGCGAGCGTAGCGAGTC
>JAZLDM010000039.1:0-3254 GCA_045614705.1 Akkermansia sp. | reverse complement strand
ATCAGCAGGTAGATAAGGCGCATTCTCCACCGAAAATTGCTTAAATCTGAGTACAGGGGGGCTTCGAAAAAGCCTCTATCCGGAAAGCCTAGGATTTATCGGCACTTGCGTCTCTCAGAAAAAATCTTTGGGACACATGTGGCCACACTCATCTACGGTGAGCACTAATAAAGTGAGCTCAGAGCGACCTTTGCATATCGCCCTATGGCGGAGAGTATAGGAGCTTGCAACCATCATGTTAACATCAGACCCAGCGTCAATCAGTAATTTGGCGCATTCGCTGTGGCCATAACGTACCGCCTCGTAAAGGGGAGTGTAGCCATATATACACTCTATGCTGACATCCGCCCCGGCGTCAATGAGTAGCTTCACGCATTCGCTGTGGCCTTTGTATGCCGCCGTGTGGAGGGGAATTTTGCCAAACATACTTTCACAGTTGACCTCCGCCCCGGCAGCGAGCAGTAACTTCACACACTCGGCGTTGCCATCGCCTGCTGCATAGTGTAGGGGAGCTTCACCCCTACAATTCACAGCGTTAAGCTCCGCGCCGGCGTCGATGAGTATCTTTACGCATTCGGGGTGCTCTTTGTGTACCGCATAGTGTAGGGGAGTCCGGCTATTCTCGTCCATCGTGTTAACATTCGTCCCGGCAGCGAGTAGGAGGGTAATTTGCTCACTGTCGCCGTTTTCTGCTGCCTCGAGTAGAGCAGTATTGTACTCTTCGGGCGCGATATTTCGCTGTCGAAGTTGGTGATGGGCTTTATACCGATTTGCTATTTTATCTTTGTCAAGTGGGCAATCTGCCCCGGCGTCAATGAGTAGCCTCTCACATTCGGTGTGGTTATACTTTGTCGCCCAATAGAGGGGAGTCTCCCCCCAATCATTCGACATGATAATTTCAGCTCCTGTGTTTATGAGTTCCTTCACCAACTCATCGTGGTCACGTGTTGCCACTAGGTGGCGGAGAGCCTCCTTAAAATCATCGCGATTAAGTGTTGTCGCCAGTTCGCGGAGCTCTTCGTTCTCATCATCCGGATTGGGCTCATAAAAGCCTAAGTTGAGCATAAACTTTATACCATCAATGAGATCGTTGTATGCTGACGGATGGACGGGAGTTTCACCATGCTTATATGCCATATTGACATCCGCTCCCGCATCAATCAGCAATTTCACGCACTCAGCGTGACCGTTGTATGCTGCGTGGTGAAGGGGAGTCCAGACGTACTTATCGGTCATGCCGACGTTGGCTCCAGCGGCAATCAGTAATTTTACGCATTCGGTATGGCCGGCTTTGGTTGCCATGTGGAGGGGAGTTTGTCCATTCTTTGTGGTCGTGTTAACATCCGCCCCGGCAACAAGCAGGAGGGCCATCCGCTCGATTTTGCCGTATTCTGCTGCATAGAGTAGAGAAGTATCGTATTCTTCGGGCGCGATATTTTGCTGTTGAAGTTGTTTTTTTGCAGCTTTTTGTACGTTGCTTTGTTCGGTCATAATGCTGTTGCTGAGAACGCTGGGTTAAAATGAAATGCTTGAGGGGATTATCTACTATTACGGACGTATGTTCTATCAACTTTGTTCTGTAAATAAAAGCAAAAAATCCCCCATGTGCCGGCAAAATACCGAGCACATGGGGGAGGCGGGGAGCTTATGATTAAAATGGCTTGCAGCGCAAAAGAAGTAAGCCCTCGGTGTATTTGAATGGCGTAGAAGAAATTGCCCCCTCCTTTTGAGAAGGGGGGGCTTTTTCGAGGGTGCGAGGATAAAGTCAGAAAGTTTCGGCACTTGCCTCCGCGATAAAGGGAACACAGGAAACATAACAAAGCATTATCCCAACGGGTATGCCCCTTCACCCGCACCACAGAATCCCCGCCCTGAGAGTCATATTACTCGTCTTCTGTGCCACTTTGTTGAACTCCTGTATTTTTTACCGGTTATGATATATGCAACGGTGATATGCCCGCCGCCGCGGCGTTGCCGCTTTGGCGTGACAGCCTCCCTTTTTATTTCACGTTGCTACATAAAAAGTTCAGGCTTGGCAAACCAAAAGGCTTGCCAACCCTCCGTTTTTTCTCCGAAAAAACGGAGGCTGGAGCTAACGAGCCATCAATTTGGATGTTTTTTGTGAGCGATTCGAGTTTTTTGCTTTACCTACGTACACTCTCGAAAAAGCGAGCAAGCAGATTCTAATATATTGGACAGTAACACCTTGGGAGACTACCCCGCCGATTCGGGGGTCTATCATATCGCTTGTACGAGGTCAGGCAAAATGAAATACAGCATTCGTGGAAGTATTGTTGCCTTATAATGGAGCAACATGTCAAAATCGTCCCGTTTAGAGCACTTGAAAGAAACTCCCATATCTGGTAACATCTCTCCGCTCTTCCGCTATCAGTTCGGCTGGTAGGTGGCCACGTCACCTATCGGCGGAGAGTAACCAGTCCTGTCCGCTAAAGGGACGTGTCCGCAAGGGTACGGAACAGCAGTTGAACCTGACTGGAGGAGATTAACACGAAATGTCTGTAGTATCGTGGATTGAGCTCATTGTGCTGATTGTACAAATAGTGATATTTGTCGTGAAGCTCTAATGGCTCAGTGCAGTTGGGCTCGCCACCCAACTGCGCACCTCCTTTTTAGTTTTTTTTGAGTTTATGCTTTTAGTAAAAGCTTGACAATAGCGTTAATTTTAGTATCATTTCCTCAGAAATCCACTACAGACAGTGTGACATTTCCAAGTTTCCGGAGCTTTCCCAACGGCGTAAAGGGAAAGCTCCGCTTCTTTTTTCGTCTTGGCCGAATCAGATAGTCATCATCGAGACCAAGGGCGACCATCTGGCGTCCTATATCATGGAAAGCATTAACAGACAGCTTAAACGCAGAACAAACGTTATCTCCATCTTCCCATCTGAAACGTGTACGTCGATGGGAAGAAAATCATTCAGAGAAAAGGGACGCTTCGCTACAAAAGACAGTAAAAAAAGGTCGGGCGTAGAGGCTTCTTCTACCGACCGATTCTCACAAGTTAACAGGAGAGCCCCCCAAGTAAGAACCTAGAACTTTTTAACCACACCACCCCGCAAAAGTCAACCATAAAAGCAAAAAAAGAAGATGAAAAAGCATAGCTGTCCAAAAAGCGATCTAAAGAAAGAGGGGGTTATGAGGAGAAAAATATCAACGAAATAAAAGAAAACAAAAATGGAGATTGAGTTCTGGGGTGCCAGCTATTAAACTGGCGGTGCAAAAAAAATGAACCAATC
>JAZLDM010000038.1:0-9120 GCA_045614705.1 Akkermansia sp. | reverse complement strand
ATACCACCGCCCAGCACAATGAAAAGTGCACAAGCCAGCATGGCGGAGAGCTTATTCTTCAGCGCCTCCCTGCGCAGCTCAGCCTCGGCCTCTTCACTCATCTGTATATGTATTGCCATAAGTCTGATTCAGGTTAAATTTTTCCTTACGAGGAAGTCTTAACACATTCGGCCACACAAATCCAGCAGAAAAAGCACGCCGTATGTTACAAAATAGTTACAGTCCGCCGAGCATAGGCTCACACGCGCAAAAACGCGCGATGGCGATAAAGGAACCACAGCACACACCACAGCAGCAACAAGCTCAGCAGGGCATGCACAAAAGCGCCGCCGGCAGGCTCTGCCGCTACATTTGCCAGCCCATACACCAGCGGGTGTGCCACGCCCCACCACAGGCTATGCCCATGCGGGCCGTGAATTTCCGTGAGCAGATACGCCAACAGCGCATTACAACCAACCACTTGCAGCGGGTAAGCCAAGCGGGCAATAACCGCCCCGCAACAGTCAAAAAGCAGGTGAAAAAGCGCCAACAGCAGCAAGCACCAGCCCCCCGCCCACAGCACGCAGGTAGTCGTGAAGATGTGCTTGATAAGCGGGGTATCCGCCTCAAGCAACAGAGCCACCAACAGGCAACTCACCCCACCGCCGACCAGCAGCCCCACAGCGCGCCGCCCCCGGTACAGCCCCAGCACCTGCCCGCCTATACAGCCCATGAGACTAAGCGCGCCGAATGAGAGAGAAGTCAATATCCAGCTATAGGGAGTGCCATCTTGCCATCTCCCCTGTAAGTAGTGATCCAGATAAATAGCCAAGTTATTGTGCGGTTCAAACAAGCCCCCCGGCTGCCCATTGTAGGGCACAAAACGCAGCAATGCCCAGTAGCACACCATGCAGATAGCGCACACCGCCAGCTGCATGCTCAGGCGCGAACTGCACATCAGCACCGCTGCTGTTACCAAATACCCCATGGCAATAGCCTGCAAGGTATTGCAAAATAAGTGCATGTGTTCCGGGCGAGCGCAAGCCAAGTTGCCCTGCACCAGCATGCCCAGTACAAAGAGCAATACCACACGGCGCAATACGCGCCACACCATCCGCCCCCATCGGCAAGGGGAATCATCCTTGCGGTATTTGGCAAAGGCAAAGGGCATGCTCGCCCCGGTTATAAAGATAAACAGCGGCATCACCAAGTCCCAGCAAGTAAATGCACCACCCCATTCCGCATGCTCAAACTGCGCCATTAACCACCCCGGCACAGCCTCTCCCCACTGCCACTGCAACCACAATTTCAGCGCAGCCGCGCCGCCGCACAACAGCAGCATGTCAAAACCACGCAGCGCATCTATACTGACTATTCTCGACATATCATCTATTCTACAAGCAAAGAGGAGGCTCGGTGCTCATCGCTGACCGAACCTCCTCTCTACTCTCTATTATGTTTACGAATCCGGTTAGTGCATATCGCACTCACCTTCCATCGCTACAATGTCAAAGGGAGCCAAGCGGATTTCGATGGGAGCATCCACATCGACAGCCTGACCCATGATGGGCAGCTTGGTCTGGTCGGCAAAAGAGCCGCGCAGTATCACTGTACCCTTCAGCGCCGGCGGCACATCAAGTATGTCGCGCAGAGTACTCTTCAGCACTTTTTCATACTTGGAAGAGTTGCGCAGCGAGAGCGTGCACTTGCTCTTATTCCACGATGCCCAACCATAGATATCGCCGTCCTTCTTCTTCTTATCCCATGGGTTACCGCCCACCCAGTGCGTATCTGCCAGCACATCGGCATTGCGGCGAGCCCAAGCGATGCAGCCAGCCAGCTCGTCCCACAGTTTGCCACCCTCTTGGTTCATGAGGTCGGCATCCACATAAATCTCCTGCAAACCGGAGCCGCAGGTAAAGGCCGTGCGCATTTCTTTCACACAGTTGGCGGGAGTCTTGCTCATCACACGGGGCGGGCCATTCTTGGTAATGATGGTGCCGTGGGTCATGAGCGCATTGATGGGGAAGAGCGGTGCGCCCTCCACAAATACCTCGTGTACCAAGCGGTCGCGGTAGGTAATCCAGCGGTCGCGGGCATCGCCCATATTACCAATCTGGTCGAAATCGTTCTCCTGTCGCCAGATGGAATCCGCGTGCATGAACCAGAACGGGCTGGCCCAGGTACCTACCGTGGTGTTGATGTAAATATCCGGCCGTGCCTCGCGCAGGGCGGCCAGCACGCGCAGAATTCCCTCCGCGTCCTCCAGTGCGCCCGGTCCCTTGGCATGGAATTTGGTCGATATGCCATCGAACTTGAAATAGCGCATATCATAGTTTTCCACCATGTACTTGCAGCGGTCAACGAAGGCGTTGAAATATACGGGATTCGACAGCTCGAAGTTGGCGATTCGGTTTTCCGGGTGCGTGTTATTCCAGTGGGAAATACGCATGCGCTTGCTGCTGCCGTAGCCGCCCACCGGGCCCAGCCAAGTACCCAGCCCGCAGTCCATGGTTTGAGCCACCTCGTTCACCTTAGCAAAACCGTTCGGGAAACCTACATGGAAATCCCACAGGCTGTTGAAGTCATCCCAGCCGTCGTCAATCACGAAGGCATCTATCTTCACCCCGCGTTTTTCGAAGAGTTCCTTCTTCCACGTATTGAGGATTCCCAGTGAAATCTTCTCGCTGGTGCGCTTGCGCGGGTCGGCGTAGTCGTGCAGCACTATCCCCACTTCATACCAGTCGTTGTAGTGCACCATCGTACGGTAGGGAACCGGTTTTTCGCGCTCCAAGTAGCTCAGGAATGAGCGGCGATGCTGCCCGGGGGCAAACATGCCCATCACCGAGCTCACTTTCCACGGCGTTTCCGGCAACAACTTGGTCTTGCGCACCCAGCTGCCGCGCACCATGTCTTCCGGCACAACACTTGCGGCATCCTCCTCAGGGTTGCCCATGGCCAGCGACAGCGATATACGACCACTGCTGGTCACCGGCTCCGTCTTCTTCTCCACCCAATAGCGCAGGTGGTAAGTACCGGCTACCGGCACGACCATGTGGTACTCAGCGCCTTCAGATTTGTGCCCCGTGTAGCCGGGGTGCACATCCTCCGCCAACACCTGCCCGGAGGTTGTCACCAGCTGCACACCTACGATATTCAGGCGATTGTTGCCGCGCTCGTACTCAAAATCAATCGCCAAATCACCGGGTTCCAAGAAGTTGACCGGACCCTCTGCCATCAGCAAATCGCGCACCATCGGGCCACTCATCGCATCATACTTATTCCCATACACAGGGTGGAAGCTCTCCGGCACGGCAAACACGCTGCCGAACATAGCAGGAATCCAACTCTCGGCGCTCCAGGCATCCTCTTGCCCGCCACCGTGCTTCCCCACACTCATCACCGACATCGGCGTTTCGAGTCCCATGAAGAGCTTATCCGTCACCACAACCGTGCCATTTGTCGTGTTGCCGGAGATTGAGGGAATCCCGCCCTCAGCAGTGGGCACCACCTGCAGCGGTGTAATTGTGTCGAAATACACCGGTTTCTCGCCTGCCTTTATCGTATATTCTTGGCGCAGGTAGTGCGAGCCATCGCGCAGCACCGCGCGCCACTCTACGGAGAAACGACCATCCGGCGCCGTAAAGGTGGCACTTATCGCCTTACCCGGCAGCTTTTTGGATACCGTGTAGCTCCCGGCTTCCCCGGCCAGGTCAATGACCTGCGGGGCATCCGCCACCATCGTTGTCGAGCTCAGCTTGCTCTTATCTGCCAAAGTAATGGAGAACACAGGGCCACCACCCGCTACCAGCACAGTGCCATTCGCAGCTTTCAACCCGCCGAACACCACTCCGCCATCCTTGCATTTGAACTCTGCGCTCAGCAGCTCGTTGCCTATCACATAACTACCGCCCTTCTCTGCCGCTGTTGCCACACCGGGGGCAGCGCCGGGATATTCCACAGCCGCAGCACTCACGCCAACCGCAGCCGCCATTACTGAAATAATAAATAAATTCCTGAGCATAACAAATCAGAATTGTATCTTTCAATACTCTACCACACCATTCCGACCTTCTGCAAGCTTTTTCGTTTTTTCCGTTCCATTTTTCGCCCTCCCCCCTACGCCTATACAGCAAAAGGTCGCAGTCAATAATGACTGCGACCATTCTTTGCGGATGTTTACCGCGATTACTTCCCGCCGGAAAACCCGGAACGAGTAGCAATCATGTGCACAATTTTTACTTGCGGCGACGACGAGCAGCAAGACCGGCAAGAGCCAGAAGGCTCAGAGTAGCGGTGGTCGGCTCGGGTACTGCGGGCAGTTCTACAGTGTAGGAAACGCCGGGGTTTACAACAGAGGTAAGAGCAGCGTTACCGTTCATGTTGCCCTTGTAGGAAGCCAGAGTCTCGGAACCATCAGCCCATGTAAGGGTGGGAGTCATGGACTGATCGCCACCTGTCACAGTCAGAGTGTAGGTAACACCCTTCTGGATGGTGGTGGTGAAGGTTACTTTGTCATCAGCAGCGCCGGCAAATGTGAAAGTGGTGTCAGCATTGATGCCTGTAGCGTTATCTACGGTGGCGTTAGCACGACCACGACCAACAGTCAGGGTCAGAGCGTCCTCAGAACCACCCAGAACGATAGCATTGTAGCCGTAGGTGTCGTTAACAGCGCTACCGCGGTAGAAAGCAAGCACAGTACCGCTATTCTCCATTGTGTAAGCATCGTCCAGAGTGAAGGTGAATTCGTAGTCACCGGACCAGCAGTTACCGGCCACCTCGGGAGCTTTGGTGAATACAGCGTCGATAGTGTTCACAGTCACGGATTCAGCGGCAGCGATGCCGGCGAGAGCCATAAGAGCAATGATTGTCTTCTTCATTACAGTGATAATATTTTAGTTGTTTGGATCAGATGACAGCCGCCGTGCAGGAGCATCTATTTCCTCGCGCGATGGAAGGCTGATTCGCCCACCCGATAGCTGTCAGGCGGGAGTTTAGCGTATTTTTTTCGACAACGCAAGCCTAAAAATATATTTTTTCTTATATTTTTCTCATTTTTTTGTTCTTATTTATCATTTTATAGAAAAAATAGGCATTTTTCGGCTTTATTCCTTTTTTTCCATGCGTATAGTGAGCGCAGCAGCATTTAAGCCCCCATCATTTTTTTCGCATTCGCGTGCGCGCGCGACGTATATTAAAGAAGACATTAACTTAAATTAAAGAAGACATTAACTTAAAAGAGAAACACCCCAACTCCACCGACTAGAAAAAAACGACCGCTCCATCACCCTCGCTGCACTCCACCACCTCATCACTATCGAAATGAGTCCGGTAAAGAAAATGCGCAACAGCATGCCGTAATTTCCTACTATATTTTTAGGTTTTATTTTATCAGTGTTTTGTTTTTGTCATTTTTTTGCACTCAACAGCGATTCCCCCACGCAAACCTCCTTACCTACTGTGTATGTATTATTAAGAAAAATATCACGCATTCGCGACAAAAAAAGCGCATACATTATTCCTTCCACAAAAACTAATAAAAAAACAAGCCCATATTGGACTTTTTTGGACAAAAGAGAGAAAAAAATGATAAAAATACAGAAAACACGTTTTTTTGCTTGCCACTCTACACAAAAAAAGATATATTACGTTCACGCAGCACGGAGCAGGTTTTCCATCCTTCCTACGCGCGAGGAAACGGATACCCCTGCACGGTAGCTGCTGAACTCAAAAACAACTAACACATTATCACTACAATGAAGAAGACAATCATTGCTCTTATGGCTCTCGCCGGCATCGCTGCCGCTGAGACTGTTACCACAACCGGTCTTACCGCCACTTTCGTAAGCGATCCCGTGGTGGCCGGCAACTGCTGGTCCGGTGACTACGAATTCACCTTCACCCTGACCGATGACTACACGATGGCCGATTTCGGCACCGTACTTGCCTTCTACCGTGGCAGCGCCGTCAACGACACATACGGCTACAACGCCATCGTATTGAGCGGGTCCGACGATGCTCTGACCCTGACCGTTGGTCGTGGTCGTGCTTACAACACCGTAGATAACGCTACAGGCATCTCCGCTGGGACCACTTTCACATTCGCCGGCGGTGCTACTGACAAAGTAACCTTCACCACGGCCATTGAGAAGGGTGTTACATACACTCTGACTGTAACCGGTGGCGATCAGGCCATGACTCCCACCCTGACTTGGGTTGATGGACAAGAGACTCTTTCTTCCTACAGTGGCAACATGAACGGCAACGCCGCTCTTACCTCTGTTGTAAACCCCGGCACCAAAGTTACTGAGATTGTACCCGAGCCGACCACTGCTACTCTGAGCCTTCTGGCTCTCGCCGGTCTCGCCGCTCGTCGTCGCCGCAAGTAATAGGTTTAGCACCGCTTTCTACTGTTTATCCTAACAGTAGCAACTAATCACAAGGCCGCAGTCACCCGACTGCGGCCGTTTTATTACCTCCCCGAAAAAAGACGATTGGGTATTTTTTTGTATTTTTTTCATTTCAGATTCTATTTTATCCTTGCCACTCTACACAAAAAAAGATATATTATGCTCACGCAGCACGGAGCAGGTTTTCCATCCTTCCTACGCGCGAGGAAACGGATACCCCTGCACGGTAGCTGCTGAACTCAAAAAAACAACAACTAACACATTATCACTACAATGAAGAAGACTATCATCGCTCTTATGGCTCTCGCCGGTGTCGCCGCCGCTGCACAGTACGATATGACCGCTGCCGACAACCTCTATGCCGGCGAGTTCACTCTGGAATTCACCGTTGCTGAGGGCTTGGTTGTTTCCGGCGATTACGACATCATCGCTGCTTACTATCAGGTAAATGGCGGCGCTTACAGCGTTAATGCTATCAAGCTGAACAGCAATGGCTCCCTGACCATGCAGCGCGGCGGATCACTTTCCTCCACCACTCTGGACAACGAGACCACGCTTGGCACAACCAACGACGCCTCCACCTTCACAGCCGCCAATGGTGAGGCTTACACCCTGGGTGCCGGTTCCTACACCCTGGAGTACCTCGGTGGTACCAACGGTGATGCCGCTGCCAAACTGTACCTTGATGAGGAGCTGGTTGCTTCTTTCACCGGTGGCAAACACAACATGAACGGTGCTCAGGGCGGCGGTCTGGCTCTGACCCTGACCACCAACGACAGCTACGGCGCCGTCCTCGTCCCCGAGGCCCCCGCAGTTCCCGAGCCGACCCCCGCTACTCTCAGCCTTCTGGCTCTTGCCGGTCTCGCCGCTCGTCGTCGCCGCAAGTAATAGGTTTAGCACCCCTTTCTACTGTTTATCCTAACAGTAGCAACTAATCACAAGGACGCAGTCATCCGACCGCGGCCGATTTTTATTTATTTTTCGGCTAAATAAATAATGGTGTTTACCCCCCCGTAAAACAATCCCCGGAAATTCTTTTTTGTACTTTTTTACTTCAAATCCCATTTTATCCTTGCCCTCTCATCAAAAAACAGATAGAATAAGAGAAGCGGTTAGGGGCTGTTTGTTCAGTCTTCCCTCACGTGAGGAAGCGAACATTACGGCACGGCGACCGCAATCTCTACATCTCAACCAGATAAACATATACATACTGTTATGAAAAAGACACTCATCGCCCTGATGGCACTGGCCGGCATCGCCGCCGCTGCACAGTACGAAATTACCGCTGCCGACAACCTCTATGCCGGCGAGTTCGATTTGACATTCACCATCGAAGAAGGCGCTGTAGTAAGTGGCGACTATGATATCCTTGCCGCATACTATCAGGTAAATAACGGCGGCGCTTACACCGTTAATGCTTTCAAGCTCTACAGCAATGGCACCCTGACCTTGGAGCGTGGTAAATCACTTTCCTCCGACCCTCTGGACAACGAGACCATACTTGAAACAACCCACAACACCTCCACCTTCGCAGCCGACGGGGAGGCTTACACCCTGGGTGCCGGTTCCTACACCTTGGAGTACCTCGGTGGTACCAACGGTGAGGCCGCTGCCAATCTGTACCTTGGTGAAGAGCTGGTTGCTTCTTTCACCGAAGGCAGCCACAACCTGAACGGTGCTCCGAACTCCAACGGCGATCTGACCCTGTACCTGACCACCAACGACAGCTACGCCACCCCCCTCGTCCCCGAGCCGACCACCGCTACTCTCAGCCTTCTGGCTTTGGCCGGTCTTGCTGCTCGTCGTCGCCGCAAGTAAAATATATCCTGCTATCAAACGCGATAGTAGAAAGACCGCAGTCACGCGACTGCGGTCTTTTGCTGTATAGACAGGGAGGTTAAAATAAAACTATTCGACAGAAATAGTGTGCATGCTATTGAAATAGCTTGACGCGGCGAATGAAATAAGATAGTATGCGCATTGACATGACACCGAGCAATCAACATTCCCACACGATATCCGTTCTTGTAGAAAACAAGTTTGGCGTGCTTTCGCGCGTGGCCGGTCTGTTCTCGGGCCGCGGTTACAACATCCACTCCCTGAATGTGGCGCCGTGCGAGGATCCCAATTTCTCCCGCATGACGATTGATGTAAACGAGGGCAGCGAGAAGCTCGACCAGGTGATAAAGCAGCTCAGCAAGCTGGTCAACGTGGTAGAGGTCATCGACTTCCGCGACGAACCGACGGTAACACGCGAGGTAGTGCTGATGCGAGTGCGCTTCGGTGAGAAGAAGCAGGAGATTCTGGAGCTTTGCAACATCTTCGGAGCTCGAATTCTGGACGCCACCCGCGAACTGCTGACGATTGAGTTCTGCGGTGGTCAGTTCCGCATCGAGCGATTCCTGAACCTGATGCACGATTACGATGTAACGATGCTCACGCGCTCCGGCAAGATAGCCGTGGTGAAGCCCAAGGAGGCCTGAACTCAGGGCACAGTCTATGATTTTCGACCGCAGTCTTTCACCGGACTGCGGTCATTTTGTAGGCAGTAGCCGGGCGAGCCCAAGGCTGATTTAATTGATTTTTTGTCACATGTGTCCCAAAGTTTGTCAGAAGGGGACAAAGATATATCGACAATAAGGAAGTCACAAAAAATAAAATGGAAGGATACGTCGTGAACATAAAGTCTGCGTCGTTTTTCCGCAATTCCATATCTCATCGGGCTTTCGCC
>JAZLDM010000037.1:0-2697 GCA_045614705.1 Akkermansia sp. | reverse complement strand
CCTACGGGCTCGTGCTACGGCACAAAGCCGACGCGCGGCACATTAGACTTGAATCATAGCAAATATAATGATACAAAACTTACGCGCAAAAGTGTAACCTATGTAGTTGAACTAAAGTGTTACCCATGTGAGTGGCGCGCCGAAACACTTCCCCCCCCCTTCGGATTTTCCAAGGCTAGGCGGAGTATTTCTTCGCAATTTTCGCGGCGGAGTTGGCGAGCGAGCTTCAAGGCGCTGAGGAGATAGGGGCGCAAGCGCTCCCGGGAGCAAAAATAATCCGACGTTTCCAAACTATATGCTAAGCCCCAATGGTCCTCCTCCTTCACACATCTGAGGATATTAGTTGCAAAACTTCCCAATACCAGCACCTGCACTTCTGCCGAGAACTGTTTGAAAACAGCCGCCAATTTTTGAACACTCGATTTGTTGTAATACCTGAAATGTTTGAAAATATGCTGAAAAGTGAACACCAAGAGCTCGCGGTCATAGTCTGCGGCATCTATCAGTAAGTCCAAGCAGTGAATACCACTGTCAGACTCACAGGCTTGGGCTATGACGCCCTCCCACTCCAGCCCCGGCTCCAGGTATTTACAGCTGTCGTTATGCTCCAGCAGCATGGCAACGATATCGCGGTAACCACGACTTACCGCAATACCAAGCGGGGTCAATGGAACCCAGCTTAAATCAACTATCGGCTCACATGAAACACCTCCGAGAACTGGGGGCGTTCCGTCTAAAATCTGAGAGGATGTATCATACCCACCTTGCATTATATCAATCCCCGGTTGTTCGAGAAGATAGCTGACAATGTGCGAATGCCCCTCGCGGCATGCCACAAACAGAGCCGAGCCCTCCTCCGGCTCTACTGCATTGATATCCGCCCCGGCTTTAATGGCTTTTTGCACGCCTTTCAAGCTGCCATCAATGCAGGCGACATGCAACTTCTTATTCGGTGATGAAGTAGTTTTGCTCATAATAGGATAGTTTATTTTTCAGATGTTGAAAGTCGTTCGAGAGCTTTTACGGCGAATTCATCGCCCTGCTCTGCGGCCTTTTTGTACCAATGGATGGCGAGGTTGATATCTTGCGGCACGTCCTCGCCTTGCTCGTATATATTACCTAAATTAGTTTGTGCTTTAACATACCCCTGCCCTGCGGCGGCTTTGAACCAATGCAGTGCTTTTTCCATATCTTTTTCAGTGCCTATGCTCTCCGAATAGCAAACGGCCAAGTTAAACTGAGCCGGGGCATACCCTCGGTCGGCTGAAGCTTGGTACAACTTCAACGCCTCGTCCATATCCACCTCCGTACCATAACCATAGTGACAGCAAATCGCCAGTTCGTACATAGCCTCGGTGTATCCTTGCTTAGTCGCCAAGCGGAAATAGCGCACCGCAGCAGCTTCATCTTTCGTTACCCCGAAACCGTTTTGGTAGGCAATGGCGATATTATATTGAGCCATGGCATTGCCCAGCGCCGCAGCACGGGAGTACCAATAAGCCGCTGCGCCATAGTCATATTCTTCCTCGCTGCGGTAGCAGGCGGCCAATACCACCATCGCCTCCTCATTCCCGCGCAGCGCGTCCAACCGCAACCAATGGCGCACCTTTTCGATATCTTTCGCCACGAACTCACCATCCCAATACAATCCGACCAAGGTTCGCTGCGCCGGCTCATAGCCGGTCTCGGCGGCTTGCTCCAAATATTCGAGTGCCTTTTGCCAATTTTGCTCCACACCATTGCCGTTGATATAGCAGAGCCCCAGGTTATGAAGAGCCTCAGGGAATTTCTGTTCTGCCGCCGCACGGAACCATTTGACGGCCATTTCGTAATCTTTCGCTACCCCTTCACCATTGTAGTACATGTTAGCCAGATTGTACTGAGCCCGCTCGTGCCCGTTTTCCGCGGCGCGCGTATACCATTTAGCGGCCTTTTCCGTATTTTGGTAAGTTCCATCACCATGCGCCAACGCCTGCGCATAGTAGTATTGGCAGACTGCATCTCCCTGCTCAGCACCCTCACGATACCAATTGGCAGCCTCTTGAGCATCTGTCACACCGTTACAGCCAGTGCTATAAGCAACGGCCAGCAACAAACAGGCCTCCGACCTGCCGCTCTCAGCAGCTCGCATCCACCAAAACAACGCCATTTCGTCATCCCGGACCACCCCTGTACCATCTCGGAAAATCTGCCCGGCCATGAGCTGAGCATCCGTATGCCCTGCCGTAGCAGCCAGAATATACCAACAGGCGGCCTCTTCGAGATTCTGCGGCACATATTTTCCGTCCGTAAAGAAATTACCCATTTTGTACTGCGCCTCGGCATTTCCCAAATCAGCGGCTCGCCATATATACTCCACCCCCTTCGCCTCCGCATTGTTCTTAAGAAATTCCTCACCTGCTTGGTAGAGGCTCTCCGCGATATATTCTGCAGATGGCTCTGCTTTAATCTCTTGAGTAGTCATAGTAAAAAGTTGATAGGGTCCAACATCATACTATCCCCTCATTCGGATGAGGTCAAGCACTTTCCCGGCAAAAAAGGAAAATATTTTTCACCTGGAAAGTGTAAAAACAAATGCGACACCTGAGAAGGCCTCAAAAAAGTCTCCAAAGGAGCCCAAACTGCCCTAGCAAGATGGGGGGATAGGGGGAAGGACGGCAATGAGTCCTTCCCCCTTGTGGAAGCGATGAAATAAAA
>JAZLDM010000036.1:0-4952 GCA_045614705.1 Akkermansia sp. | reverse complement strand
CCCCTCTAGGCGGCGCTTTCATATCGAAAGCGTCGCCTTTTCTTTTTGTCTCAATCCACGCAATATCATTCAGTTATGAAAATGGAACAAGCGCTGATTGAGCCCCGAATTGAACTGAAATCGGGCTCTTTTTACCCCATTTTTAACCCCTTGGGACTCCCCGGGACTCGTGTAGGTTTGACTACGTTCAAGCCCCCTCGGATGTAATCGAACCATTGTTATCCTCTAAGAACCAGCATTTAGCAATCCGCTGCTCAGGCAATACCAGCGACCAGAAGAGCTGAAATCGCCGGAAAAAAGTCCGTAAAAAGTCATAAGTGCTACCCTGCTCCTCCTTGTGAGGGCGTAGAATGCGAACGGATGTGAGACTCGAAGCCCCAAGTTACGAAGATTGCTTGCAATCAGGGGGTGTTAATGGTAATCGAACTTTCAGGAGTGTTCAACCGCCCTCGCTAAATCCTCATAACATATTGAAATTAAATTGAGAAAAAGCTGGACTTCTGTCCCCATTGTGCTATACTGAAAGATAAACGTAAACATTTAGCCACAATGGATAATGACTTTCTGAACAAGCACAAGTTCAAGCTTTCCGAAAAAGCACTCCAACAAGTTGCGCTGCTGATAAAGCTGCACTACGACGTGAAGGAGTGCTTCTTCATTATAGCCAAGAAACATATACGAGCAACGAGGAGAAATAAGAACTATCAGGAAATTGTGATAAAGCACAAGGAACTGCAAAGCCTCCACGAAAGACTTGTTGCTATCATCAGCCAAATGGAAGGACAGCTCTCCGATACCATGGAGGAGCTAAAGGAAGCGGCTGATTGGCTCAATCCTGAAAACACAGATACGCCCCATTACGGCTCTGCCTATATTGAAAAGGACGATGTCGAATACTACCTTTCCTTGGCAAGCTATCTTCCCACAACAAACAACAACACATTATGAACGTATACATCGAAGCTAACTTCAAGCTGGAGAGCACAGGCGAATATAAGACTGTCGAAGTCAAGATTGACGAAGACCTGATTCCATTCGGCGTGCACAAGTTCCTGACCGCTCGATACGGAAAACTTGATTCTCTGAACTTCCTCTTCACACGAGAAGCTGAGGACTAAACATGAGAACAGAGCAACCTGCGCCGCCGCCCCACAAGGCCGCTTTTGCTTTACCAGCCTCCAGCATTGTCAAAGCAGACACCATAGATTGTTGTTTATTCTCAATAATTGAGAAATATTAACCACCGGAATATTCGTTACTTTTGAGCCACTAAAATGGGCAAAAGTTCAGATCTTGAAGAGTTTTGGCGACTTTATGCTTGCATCAGCATCGGCAATGCTGTATACTCTGCCTCAAGTGGAGTGGTAGGGGGTTCCGCATTCTAACGCGTGAGGAACAGAGATTACTACTCTAGCTGCTTATTTTAACATAAACTACACATACTAAACATGAGAAAGACACTTATTGCCTTGATAACCGTGGCCAGCTGCGCTATGGGCGCCAGCTACAGCGATTTTACCCAGTACGCTGTGGCTGAAAGCGTGAATACAACAGGCTTTGATTACTCCACAAATGCAGTGACAGTGGCCGTAACGCTGAATATTGATGTCATCAAGAGCTATTTTGCAGAAAGCGTTGGCACAAGCCACATGCTGGTGCAAGTGAACGGCAACAACAGCATCGGCGTAGGTACTCTTGTCAAGAACGATACAAACGAGTACTTCTCCGGTGCATGGAACCAGACCATTGACTACACGCCCTCGGGGATTGACACCGACATGGGCCGTGAATCCCTGTGGACAGATGCAAACAGCGCTACGCTTGTTTTCTCTGCCGACCGTGGAACAGGCGCACGTGTGGTATTCACCATGAACTACACTGATGGCACCGTATTCCAGACGTCTGGCTACGCAGGTAGCGTTAAGTCCAGCACCTGGGTGCCTTCCGGACTTACTCTTGATACCCAAGCTATCACCTCTGTGGCTATGTACAACAGCTACATCACAGCAGATGACGCAAAGGCTATCGGTGTCGGCATGCTTACCGAACCGTCTCCCGTTGTTCCCGAGCCCGCCACGGCTACGCTGAGCCTGCTGGCTCTGGCCGGTCTGGCTGCCCGCCGCCGCCGGGCTTCTCGCTGATACGCCCAGACAGGCCGCAAGTAAGAAACAACAAGTTCGAGTGGGGTAACCAAGTCCCGCATTGCGCACCCGCCCTAGGTTTCTATACCGAAGGGCGGGACTTTTTTTCTTTGCATTTTGACAAGTGTCCTCAAGTATGGACACTTATTTTTCTTCTTTCTTCAAATCCATCACGTCCGAGTCAATGGGCTGCGGCCACCCGGACAAAGTTGCAGACGCTATCTCTGACGCCATTCTCGATGCCTGTCTTGCGCAGGATCCAGAAAGCCGTGTTGGCTGCGAGACTCTGGTAAAGGGCAAATCAGGTTATCCTTGCCGGAGAAATCACGACCAAGGCAAAGCTGGACTACGAGCGGATTGTCCGCGATACAGTTCACCGCATTGGCTACCGCACAGCTCAGGATGACCCAGTATTCAATTCCGAATCCCTCAACGTGACGAGCCTAATCTGCGAGCAAAGCCCTGATATCGCGCTCGGCGTTGATGAAAACAAGGGAGAGGGGAAAGATCAAGGAGCTGGTGACCAAGGTATGATGTTCGGCTACGCTTGCAACGAAACGCCGGAGCTGATGCCAGCCCCCATCATGTTTGCTCACCGCATCATGAGAAAACTGGAGGAGGTCAGGAAGAGCGGCAAGATTTCTTGGCTTCGTCCCGATGCGAAATGCCAAGTGACAGTTGAGTATGATTATGCCGGGAAGCCTAGTCATGTGTGCGCGGTCGTGCTCAGCACACAGCATACCCCAGACGCAACAAGGGAAGAGATTGAGAAGCTATGTCTCGAAGTCATCACATCAGTTCTCCCGGCATCACTTTTATCACCCTCCACTCAATTCCTTATCAACCCCGCCGGACGCTTCGTCACAGGTGGCCCACAGGCCGATTGCGGTCTGACAGGCCGTAAGATTATCGCCGACACCTACGGCGGCGTAGGGCGACATGGCGGGGGCGCTTTCTCGGGAAAAGACGCCAGCAAGGTTGACAGCAGCGCAGCTTACATGTGCAGATGGGTTGCCAAGCACATCGTGGCTTCTGGGCTGGCCAAGCATTGCGAGGTTCAGGTGAGTTATGCGATAGGTAAAGCTGAGCCAGTTTCCGTGGAGGTGCTGAGCGATTGCAGCTTCCTGACCTCTGATGAATTGGCAAGGCGAGTAAAGGAAGCATTCTCGTTCAAAACCGCTGATATTATCGAAGCCCTGGGGCTGAAGAACCCAATATTCTCGGCTACTACGAATTATGGCCATTTCGGCAAAGCCGACCTGCCTTGGGAAAAGCTGGATCAGAAGAAGCTGAAAAGATTGACTTCTCCTAGTGATTGATTTACCATGAATGTCCTGACAGCACCTTGCTGGGGTGGAACCCAAATCCTCTGCAAGTAAACTGGGCACGTGCGCCGTGTTATCTGTCAGTAGACCTCGGTTCATGACCGGGGCTTTTTCGTTGGAGAAAAGACTAGACTTCTCAAATCAAAAGTGATAAGAATATAAGTTAGTTAAGCACATTATGAAGGAGGAGCCAAAGCAAATAGATTGGACATGCAAGCTTTTAGAATGGCATGGGTTATATCAACATCCGTATGCCAAAGATAAAGAGCGTTGGTATGTGCATCCTGAACACGCTGTTGCAAATGCTGAAGATGAAGCTATTAACGAATGGTCTATCTTTGGCAGTCAACCCTCCTATACCTCTGATGTTATCAGGCGTATAATTGAAGCTGAACAACCTATAGCTCCAGAGGACAAGGTGGTAGAACTGCGCTGTAATTATGAGTGTTCGAATTACCATCGAGCGGTAGATGGTGAGACTTGTATGATGTGGCTTGGTGCAGAGAATGGTCCAGTTATTGAGGAATACGGAGGAGTTGGCGTTGAATATATTGGCGTATTTGATGCTGCAACTCGTGAATACGTATGGCATCCTCGTACTCCCATAGATGAAGCTATTGTGAGCCGCTATTTCCACCATATTCCAACTCAAGAAGAACTCAATTTTATGTGTTACGAAGGTGGCCTATTTAGGCTGGATGACTTATTCGCAGAACCTGAAAAATCTAATACAAAAGACGACACCGAGCCTGAAAATGTAATTTATCTGGGTTGTAGTGAAAATGAAGCATTAAAACGCAATTTGTCTGAGTTGTGAGCCGAACGGAGCATTAAACTGCCCAAAATGCCATTTTTGGCAGAAACGGCAAAACAAAAACATTGATATATCAATACTTTTGTTTTTAGTTCAGCAAAAAAAACGATGGCAGAGTCTATTTGAGTTCGATTACATTTGAGGACCCTTGAACAACAAATAAGCCCCGTACCTGACAAGGTGCGGGGCTTTTTGTTGTGCATTAGCATGGCTCTTCTTTATCTGTCTCTTTCCTCCAACTTACGCGTTCGCGCTTGATTAAGGTTTGTGATTCTGATATAAACAACGCTGAACCTCTTTCCTGCGTCAGAACACAAAATGAGTGTTGAGGACTCCCTCATTCGTGTGGAGAGAAACGCACTAGTGTGTTTATATGAAGAACTCCTTTTTTATCCTGTTGCTGGGGCTGAGTAATGTTCTGGCAAATGATACGATTTTTCTTCCCGGTGTCAGCGAGCATGACGGGTGGGTGGATTATAACAAGAGTTTGGAGGATCCGAATGATGATAACCTTTGCTGGGCTGCCGCAGCCAGCAATGTGATTGATTACTGGCAGCGCCGGTATGTGGTTCCGGACAATACCCCCACGGGAGAAGATATCTGGACCACGCTCAAGAGCAGCGTTAATGCCAACATTGGTGGATACACGATAGGGGCAATGCAGTGGTGGCT
>JAZLDM010000035.1:0-24696 GCA_045614705.1 Akkermansia sp. | reverse complement strand
CCGCTATCGTGGACAAGGAAGTAACACTCGTCAAGGGCGACCTGGGTGACCCCTCCGTTGTATACCCCCTGCTGGTGAACGGCAAGTTTGATGCCGTGGTGCACTTTGCCGCCTTCATCCAGGTGGGCGAATCGGTGACCGACCCGCTCAAGTACTATGAGAACAACATCGCCAAGCCCCTGGTGCTGCTGCGCGCCATGATTCTGGCCGGATGCAAGCGCTTCGTATTCTCCTCCACCTGCGCCACCTACGGTGAGCCCACTCAGATTCCGATTCCCGAGACCGAGAAGCAGGACCCCATCAATCCTTACGGCGGTTCCAAGTTCATGCTCGAGAAGGTATGCAAGGACTGCGAGCGCGCCTACGGCCTCAAGAGCGTATTCCTGCGTTACTTCAACGCTTCCGGCGCCTCGGTGGACGGCCTTATCGGCGAAGACCACGAGCCGGAGAGCCACCTTATCCCGGTGATTCTGCAAGCAATTAAGGGCGAGCGCCCGGCCATCACAGTATTCGGCACCGACTACGACACCCCCGATGGCACCTGCATTCGCGACTACATCCATGTGGACGACTTGGCAGATGCTCACCTGCGCGCCCTCGATTACCTGATGAAGGGTGGCGACACCAACTGGTTCAACCTGGGTACCGGCAATGGTTTCTCCGTGAAGGAAATTATCGATGCGGCTGAAAAAGTGACCGGCCTGAAGGTACCGGTAGAGTACGGTCCGCGCCGCGAGGGTGACCCGCCCCGCCTCATTGCAGACTCCCGCAAGGCTGCTGAGATTCTGGGCTGGATTCCCAAATACCAAGACGTCACGCAGATTGTGGAAACCGCTTGGAAGTGGCACAACGGTCCCCGTGGCGGTCACTATTAATTAAACAACTGTACCTCAAAGGTACAGAAACAATGCAACACCCCGGCAAAATTGCCGGGGTGCTTTGCCTTAACAAACAACACATGATAGAACTCCTCATTATCGCCCTTGTACTGGCAGTAGATGCGACCGTATACTCATTCTCATACGGTCTGGTGTTGCGCTGTTGCCGCATGCGCAACTCACTGTGGCTGGCTCTCACAGTGGGTATATTTCAGGCCGGCATGCCGCTACTGGGGTATTTGGGGGGTGAAAGTGTGCGCGACAGCGTAGCACAGTGGCAAAGCGGAATAGTGGCTACTGTTTTTTGCGGACTTGGCGCATACGTTATCTACGAAGCATGGAAGGGCGACGAAGATGAGGGCGATTGTTGCAGTAAAGACTGCAACCCCTTAGGGCTGATTGCCCTGCTCTTGGTAGGTATTGCGACAGCCATCGATGCGCTTGCTGTCGGTGTGGCCATGGCGTTGGGCGACATCGGCGGCACCAACCTCACCATGCCGCAATTGTTTGCCAATGTCAGCGTGATTGGCGTTGTTACTTTTATTTGCTCGCTGACCGCATTCCACTCTGCCCGCCTGCTGCACCACCTGCCCACCCGTTGGCTCGAAACCACCGCAGGTCTGCTACTTGTCGGTCTGGGTATCGAGAGCTTGCTGTAAGGCCTTAGCAAGCCCCAACCTATACAACAGGTGACCGATTTCTGTGTGATTCTGCACACATGTCAAGTAGCCACAATCCCGGTAATCGGTCGGCTCGGTAAAAAAGAACGAGGCCGTTCCGTCCGTATGCAGGACTTTCTCGAGCGGATAACACTGTGCTATGGGGTGCGGTGAAAACTCTTTTCCATACACATTTTCTGCCCCGATAACGAAGGGCAACCACACTTCCCTATATTGACAATGAGCTCGGTGAACCAGCACCAAGAGAGTGAGTGAAAGAGCAAAAACCACGCCACATACGCACCACGGTACCCAAGTGCAATCGGCAGGCGGATTCTGCCACCCCACCACCAGCACCGAGCCGCTCCAGATAGCCCAGAACAGCAACCAACGGCGATATCCCGACTCCTTCAGCTCGCCCGGTGGCAGTTGCGCCCCTGCTCCGTAGAGCAGCTCGCCCTCCGGCAGCAAGTCATGCGGCTGAGCCAGTTGTTCCGGTACAGGTAGCTGCGGTCTATCGGCGCGTGCGGCCTGAAATAAATCCTGAAAGTGCGTTGCAGCCGTGCCTGTGGCAATGACCATTTTATCCTTCCACATGTACGTATACGGAGCGGCCAAGTGAAGCACGGCCTTCCCCTGCACCGCCTCGGCCGTAACGGCGCCAAGGGGCAAAGACCACAGGCACTGCTCGCCCCGGTCGCGCTCGGCTCTTATCACGCGGTAGTTGGTCAACACATCGCATTGCCACAGGGAATCCGCCACCATGCCATAAACATAGCGTATGGCGTGCCACAACAATACCACCACAAGCATGCAAAAGACGTATGGAGTCAACCCGGGAGCCATTACCCCTGACACCATCGTGGCAAATGAACAAAACACACAGAAAAAGCAGAACATTCCCCAACACAACGCCCCGAAAAACTGCTTACCGGCTCGGGCGGAGAATAACTGATTGCTGCTATGCGACCAGAGAATCTGCTCCCCGGGCAACAGCTCTTGCTCAATCCATTTCCTTGCGCTCATAAGCCGGGGCTTTCATCAATTCATACACTTTCTCCCACTCACCTGCAGGTAAATGCAGAAAGCCGATGGGATATGACTTTGAATTGTAACTGAAATAGGGGCTGAGCCCCAGCTCCAAACTCACCGTACCATTCTTGTGGCGGGTGATGTTCCGGAGCATGTCGGCGCTGCGGGGGAACAGGTAGCTCCTGTTCCGGCGCATGACAATGGCACGACGGTCAGTCAGCACATACAGTTTGCGCTGCTGGATATGGCGCCCCAGCCAAGGAGATGCCACTGCAATGCCCAGACACACTACCGCCACAACGCCGAAAACACTGGCCACCCGGAATTGCCCGATATCGTACATACCGTAGGCAAACCACCCGAAGAACAGCACCAAAAACACCGTCACCAGAGCCAAGCTCCGGCTCACGAAGGAGAACAGATAGGGCTGCGGACGCCCGAGCCACACCACCTGCTCCCCCTCCAGCAATGTTTGCTGAAGCGCCTCACGCTCACGGAATGGCAGTTCATCAAGGGTCATGTCAATTTCGGGAAGGAGGTGCTATTGACATCAACAACTGCTCCACACGGCGGAGCTCCGGCAGGTTGAAAAAGCCCATGGGCACCGTTGTGTCCTCAGAGCTCTTCTTGGGCTCATAGCCGAAAATGAGGTCGCCACTGCCATTACTCCGCAGCACGCGCTCCTTTACCAGCCCGGGGCTGAGAGGCCAGTCAATCACCTGCCAGCCGCTTTTTTTGCTCAATCCGGACGGGCGCAACACAATGGCGCGCTTTTCGGTAATGAGATAGATGGTACGCCCCATGCGTCGGCGGGTCAGAAAAACCATCCCCACGGCCATCCCGGTCAGCAAAAGAATAATGAAGGCATAGGGGTTAATCGGCCCGATTAACACAGACACCAAAACAAAGAAAAACAAGCCTAAACAGCCGAAAAAGATGTAAGGGGAGGACAGCTGATTAACCAGCGTAGGAACAGGCTGAGCAGCCCACACAGGTTCCTCGCCGGGCTGCATGGCGCGCACAACCTGCTCATGCAGTTCTTCGGGTAGTGAAGCAACGGATATCATGACGGCTTATTGCAAAAAAGCCCGCAGGCGCACAGAGCACCCGCGGGCTGTAAAGGGGTTATCAGTGAATCTTCTTCAGCAGCCAGGGCAGCAAGTCCTTAATGGCCACACGCTCCTGTTCCATGGAGTCACGGTGACGGATGGTCACGGTGTCCTTCAGAGCGGGATCACCCTCCTCACCCAGTGTCTCGAAGTCCACGGTGATACAGAAGGGAGTACCCACTTCGTCCTGACGACGATAGCGACGGCCTACGGCACCGCTCTCATCGTAGAATACATTCATGAACGGACGCAGCTCAGCCTCAATCTCGCGGGCGATGCGCACCTGCTCGGCGTTCTTCTTAAGCAGCGGGAAGATAGCAGCCTTGATGGGAGCCATGCGGGGGTGGAAGCGCATGACGGTGCGGATATCGCTCTTGCCGTCCTTGCCCAGCTCTTCTTCGTCGAAGGCCTCGCAGATGACAGCCAGCACGGAGCGGTCGCAACCGGCAGAAGGCTCTACCACGTGGGGGATAAACTTCTCGCGGGTCGTCTCGTCGAAGTACTCCATCGGCTTGCCGGAGCCCTCTTGGTGGCGGCCCAAGTCATAATCTGTACGATAGGCGATACCCATGAGCTCCTGAATACCGAAGGGGAACTCATACTCGAGGTCGTAGGTCTTCTTGGAGTAGAAGGCGCGCTCGTCCTCCGGCACGTCGAGGATGTGAATCTTATCGCGGGAGATACCGATGTTCTCGTAGAACTGCAGGCTCTTCTCCAGCCACTCATCGGTCAGGCGGAAACCATCCTCAGCGCGGCAGAAGTATTCCACCTCCATCTGCTCGAACTCACGGGAGCGGAAGGTGAAGTTACGGGGGTTAATCTCATTGCGGAAGGACTTACCAATCTGAGCGATACCGAAGGGAATCTTGGTACGGGAAGAATCAAGGATATTCTTGTACTGGCAGAAGATGCTCTGAGCGGTCTCCGGGCGCAGCCAGCCAATGCTGGAGGGGTCATTCTCATCGGAAGTAGCACCGATGGTGGTCTTGAACATGAGGTTGAAAGAGCGAGCTTCGGTCACCAGAGAGCCATTGGCGGGGTTGTAGCGCACGCTGTCGGTCACAGTCTCGGTGCTTTCCTCCAGCAGCTCAAGCTCAGCCACAGGAAGGTTCTTGCCGGAAATCTGGCTGTAGTACTGCTGGGCACTGCGGCGAGCGGCCTTCACCTCCTTCTCGCTACCCTCTGCGGTCAGCATGGAGAACTCCTTCTTGGAGCTCCAAGAACCCTCCTTCGTGGTAGCACCCTTCCACCAGAGAGCCACACCACTCTGGGCGGGAATCTGGTCGGCGCGAAGGCGTTCCTTGCTCAGCAGGCAATCACACAGCGGGTCGGAGAACCCACCCACGTGACCGGAGGCCACCAGCACGGAGTTGTGAGTGAGAATCGAACCATCCATGCCGAGAATGTCGGGGCGCTCCTGTACATGAACACGCCACCAATAATCCTTCAGGTTGCGCTTGAGCTCTACACCCAAGGGACCGTAGTCCCAGCAACCGTTGAGGCCGCCATAAATCTCAGCTGCCTGGAAGATAAAACCCTTGCGCTTGCAAAGGCTGACGATTTTTTCCATTCGAACGGGATCTGTATAGGTACGGTCTGCCATAACGCGGGATATTTTACAGTATTTCTCAATCTTTGCAAGCCAAATCAGAAGCGGCTATCGGCATTTACCCGTTTTTTCGGTTCATTCATGACGAAGTTAGCGCTCAGGCTGTTCTACATGAGACTTGACACCCACAGGGAACTGTGGTATCAACGTCATATATTCACTCATAATAGCTTTCAGCTCGGCACATTCTCCGCGCCGACATGCGGAAACATACAGACAATTTATTGAATGAAAACGGTATACATCGGCATGAGCGCAGATTTGCTCCACCCGGGGCATCTGAACATCATAGAAAAAGCTCGCGAAATTGGTGACGAGATTATCGTTGGGCTTTTGACCGACAAAGCTATAGCCAGCTACAAAAGATTGCCCTACATGAGCTGGGAGCAACGAAAAATAGTTGTTGAAAATGTTAAGGGTGTAACCAAAGTCGTTCCCCAAGAAACCTTGGATTACGTTCCCAACCTGCTGAGATTGAAGCCGGATTACGTACTGCACGGGGACGACTGGAAAACCGGACCTCAGCAAGAAACCCGCCAGCGCGTCATCGAAGTTATGAAACAATGGGGGGGGCAGGTCATTGATATTCCCTACACCGAGGGCATATCATCCAGCGCGCTCAATCAAGCACTCAAAAGCATTGGCACAACCCCGGCCATTCGTGCCATGCGACTCAAGCGCCTCATCGAAAATAAGGAAATTGTCACTATCTGCGAAGCTCACAACGGCCTGAGCGCCCTCATTGTAGAAAATGCCTCAGTCAAAGAAAATGGCAAAAAACTTGAATTTGACGGCATTTGGCTTTCCTCGCTCACACAATCTGCGGCCAAAGCAAAGCCGGACATCGGCTATTTAGACACCACAAGCCGCACCGATGTACTTAATGATATACTGGAGGTAACGACAAAACCCATCATTTACGATGCCGACAGCGGCGGTCCGACGGAGCACTTCGTCTTTACCGTTCGTTCACTGGAACGCTTAGGGGTATCAGCAGTTATCATCGAAGACAAAATCGGGTTGAAAAGAAACTCTCTCTTCGGTACGGAGGTAGAACAGGCGCAAGACAACATACCTCATTTCTGCCAAAAAATTAAGGCCGGTCATGCCGCGAGAGTGACAGACACCTTCATGATTATTGCCAGAATCGAAAGCCTGATTCTGAACGCCGGGATGGAGGATGCCATCACGCGAGCAAAAGCCTACTTGGAGGCAGGTGCAGACGGCATCATGATTCACTCCCGCAAAACAGATGGTGAAGAAATTAAGGAATTCTGCCGCCTGTATAATCAATTACCTAACCGTAAACCTTTGGTTGTAGTTCCTTCAGCGTACAATCACATATATGAATCCGAACTGGCAGAGCTGGGCGCCAATATCGTCATCTATGCAAACCAATTGCTGCGAGCAGCCTACCCGGCTATGATGAATGCCGCAACCAGCATTCTCCAACACCACCGAGCCAAGGAAGCATCGGACGATTTCTGCATGAAATTGAAAGATATCATCACACTCATCCCCGGCTCCTGTTGAGTCAACCTACCTCCCCATGGAAGCGTCATCTTTCGTCGACACTCTTCGCCGCCAAGGCATCGATTCATTTTACGGTGTACCCGATAGCCTGCTCAAAAGCCTGTGTGCCTATGTAACGGACTACACGTCCCCCGCGCACCACATCATAGCAGCCAATGAAGGCAACGCCATCGGCTTAGCCTGTGGTCACTACCTTGCGACTGCTCGACCGGCACTGGTTTATATGCAGAATTCCGGGCAGGGCAACTGCGTGAATCCCCTGCTCTCGCTCATGGATGAGGAAGTGTACGGCATTCCGGTGCTACTGCTCATTGGCTGGCGTGGTGAACCCGGGGTAAAAGATGAACCCCAGCACGTCAAACAGGGCAAGTTAACCCTGCAACTGCTCGAAACCATGGGCATTGAATATGCGGTGCTCGCCGCCGATGAAGAGGTTGCCAAGAACCAAATAATTGAGGCTTGTGCTTACATGCAACAGCACAAGAAACCCTACGCCCTGATTGCAGAAAAAAACACCTTCGCGCCCTACACTCTACAGAAAAAAAGCACCACAGCGGCAGAAATAAGCCGAGAGCACGCCATCTGTACTGTAGCTACCAAACTGGCGGAAGACGATATTATCATCTCCACGACCGGGCAGATTTCCAGAGAGCTGTACGAATACCGCGAACGCTGCGGCGGCAATCACCAAGCAGATTTCCTGACGGTGGGTGCCATGGGACACGCCTCCTCCATTGCCATGGGAGTTGCGCTGAATAAACCGGAAAGACGAGTCATTTGCATGGATGGCGATGGAGCCATGCTCATGCACATGGGAGCGGTGAGCATCATCGGCAATTCAGGGCTTACAAACCTGCACCACATTGTATTCAACAATGCAGCTCACGACTCCGTTGGCGGGCAACCGACAGTCGCCGGCAAAATCAAACTCGGAGCCATAGCCTCAGCCTGCGGGTACACAGCCTGTTACCAAGCCACCACAAACGAAGAGCTCGAACAGTGTCTTCCTGAATTCCTTGCTACCCCCGGTCCCGCATTTTTGGAAATCAGCGTTTCATGCGGTTCCCGCAGCGATTTGGGACGCCCCAAAGAAAAACCGGCCGAAAATAAAGAAATCTTCATGCGATTTGTCGAGGAAGGCAACGGGCGCATATACCCCGGCGCCTTTTCAGAACTTGGTGAGCTAATCGGCCGGCATGGCTGGAAAAAGATTTTACTTTTCTGCACCGAGCGCTGCCAAAAACAACTCAGCAAACAATTAGCAGAACAGCTGAAGAGCTGCTCTGTGGCCTATTACTCAGCCATAACCCCCAACCCAACAGTTGAGCAGGTTGCCATTGCCGTAGAAAACTTGCAGGAGCAGGCAGATGCCATCATTGCCATTGGTGGTGGCTCTGTTATCGATTTTGCCAAACTCTACCGAGCTGCGATTGATAACAATATCGACATTACACGATATTTCGAAAAACAAACGCCACTCATCCGCCGCACTCCGCTTATAGCTGTTCCCACCACAGCCGGAACCGGCAGTGAATCCACACGATTCGCCGTTGTCTATATCGGCCAAGAGAAGTATTCGCTGGATGCCGCGGCGGTCATGCCCGATTATGCGCTGGTGGACAGCGAGCTCATGACTGCCGCGCCGGCATACCTGAAAGCCTCCTGCGGCATGGATGCACTCTGTCAGGCCATCGAGGGATTCTGGGCATGCGGAGCCACCCCGGAAAGCGACATTTACGCGCTTCAAGCCATCCGCCTCTGCCGCGATTCGCTCACCGACTTCGTCAACACCCAAAATATCGAACCGGCCACAGCCATGGCAAAAGCCTCGTACCTGGCCGGGAAATGTATCAGCATCACCCGCACCACAGCAGCACACGCTCTTTCGTACAAAATCACCCAGCAGTACGGCATACCGCACGGTCACGCAGTTGCTCTCAGTCTGCCGGGGCTTGCTGAGCTCCACTACTTCAACTCAGAAAAAAGCTCCGCTCTCCGTAAAAAGATGGAACTGTTGGCTGACATCCTCGGCATCCATAACGGAGATTTCAGAAATTGGTTTGCGGAATTATACCGCAATATCGGTCTGACTTATAGCCTGAGCCAACTTCATATTCCCTCGGCCGAACCAATTGCAAAAGCAGTCAATACAGACCGCTTAGCTAATAACCCGCTAAAGCTGACTACCACTCAACTTCAACACGTATTCTTTGCCTGATTTAAAGCAATACGCATATAAACACCGAGTAGGGAGCTCTTTTATCTTGCAAAACGGCTGTTTTGCAGGTATGCTGTTGTCAGCAAATATAACTATTACTTTCGGAATATGCTCATTGCCCCTTCCATGCTTGCCTGTGATTTCCGTAGCATCGGAGCGGAGGCAGCCCGTGCCCTGACTGCCGGGGCCGACTGGCTGCACCTCGATGTCATGGACGGTTCCTTTGTGGACAACATTTCCTTCGGGCCGGATATCTGCGCGGCCATCCGTAACAGCGTGCCGGCGGATGCCTATCTGGACGCCCACCTCATGATTGACGCTCCCGATCACTACCTGCCCCGATTCCTGAAAGCCGGCATGAATATGATTACCATTCATGTAGAGCGCGAGGGGCATGTCGACCTACACGCCACACTGGCGGCCATTCGTGAAGGCGGTGCCCATGCCGGCCTGGCAATCAACCCCGCTACACCGGTAGAGAAGGTACTGCCCTACCTCAGTGAGCTCGATATGGTGCTGGTGATGAGCGTGGTTCCCGGGTTCGGCGGTCAAAGCTTCATGGGTGAAGTGCTGGAAAAAGTTCGAGTACTTGATACCGCCCGCAAAGAACAGGGGCTGAAATTCCTCATTCAGATGGATGGTGGCATCGGTACTGCACAAGCACCGCTCTGTGCCGAGGCCGGGGCCGACTGCTTGGTCGCCGGTAGCAGCACCTTCCGTGCGGCTGATATGGCTGCAGCTATTGCAAGCATGAAATAATCCCATGGACAAAACAACAAAAAGCCTGCTGAACATACTGCTTAGCGTTCTGGCGCCCGTGCTCATACTGGACAACTGCTCCGCCAATGGCGACAAGTTATGGCACTTGGGCACAACTTGGGCCATGGTAGTAGCACTGGCTCTGCCCATAGGCTGCGGCATTTACAGCCTGGTGACGGAGCGTAAAATTGAAGCCATGACAGCATTCGGCCTGCTGGGTACCATTTTGACCGGCGTGGTCACCATCTACGCCAACACAGGAGAAGCCCTCGCCATACGCCCGGACACGCCGTGGTGGTATGCTGCGAAAGAAGCCATCATCGCCCTGCTGCTTGCAGGAGCCATGCTGGTAGGCGGCGGTAAAGAAGGCTCCCTGTTGCGCGCCTGCGTGTACTCGGATGCCCTCTTCGACATTCGCCGAATCGAAGGCACAGTGCGTGAGAAAAGTCTGCAAACGGCCTACAACGGTGTACTTAACCGCGCAGCGCTTATGACAGCCGGCTCGCTGCTCTTCTCCGCAGCAATGAACTTTGGTTTGGCTCTCTACTTCCTGCTTCCCGTGCCCGATATGCCAGCAGCCGAGCAAGCAGTGCAGTACAACTATGCCGTCAGCAAAATGACTTGGATGGGCTACCTCATTATCGGCGTACCGCTGCTCGCCACCCTCTTCCTCGTCATTCGCTACCTCGGTCGCGCCCTACAGCAACTCACAGCCTTGCCGGAAGAGCAGGTTTATATGAAATAACTCAAAATCAAGGGCTCATCATACAAATTACACAGTAGCGACAAGCATCCGCCTTGCTAACAATTATCCCATGAGCGTATTTTCGCATCTTCGATTTAAGATAACCTGCTTACTACCGAACTGCTTAAGGCAGGTAGCAAGACGGTATCTGGCAGCCCAACGGAAAAGAAAAAATTCCGGCATTGAGGCAAAATTAAACGAAATCCGTACACTGCTGACATATTGCACACCGATTTCACAACTTCCTCCGACAACCGGCAAACTGCGTTTGCTGCAAGATGGCAATACAGTGCTGTTGGCGCTTTTTGCGCGAAAGTGCGAGGAAAACGGATTGAGCTACTGGATGGAGTACGGCACGCTGCTGGGGGCCGTGCGCCACAAGGGCTTTATTCCTTGGGATGATGATTTAGACGTGAGCATGATGCGAGCAGATTACGAGAAATTGCTTAAAATGCTCCCTGCTCTCTTTCCTAAAGAAGAAGGGTTCACATGGGTGACGCACGCTTTCCTCCAAATTGGATTCAAAGGCACACCATTGAATCTGGATATCTATCCCTACCACTTCCACTCAGCCCCCATTTCTAAGGAAAATCAAGAGGAGATAACTCACCGCATTGCTCAATTCAAGAAGTCTGTAGTTCTTCAACCTCCCTATATCAACTACACGGACGAGCAAATTCAGCAAAAAATACAAACAGAAATTCGGAAGGGCAACGATGCCGGAACGGAAAAAGAAACCCCGGGCATATTTTTCTCGCCGGCTGTTACCTTTGCGCCGAATACAGCTTTTGCATACGACCACATCTTCCCGCTCCGCAAGATATCGTTTGAAGGGCATGAACTCTACGCCCCGAATAAAACTCGGGAACACTTGCAAATTTTTTATGGGGACTACATGTCCTACCCCGAGGTTGTTGGATTTAAACACCCTGCCATCGAGCACATGGTCAAAACCATGGCCTTCGAAGATGGGGTCAACCACTTCATCGATACCTACAGTAGGTAATTTCTTTGTTCAAACCACTAAAAACCCCCGCACGGCACACAAGCCGACGGGGGTTTTAGCTTTGAGAGCTTAATCTACTTTACATAGACCACATATCATAGCGAGAGCCGTCCCACTGCACAGCTTTTATAGCAACAGTACCGGCGGGACAAATGAGATCGGTTGTGGCGTTATCCTTGTGATTAAGGCCACGCAGAGCAACGCGCAACAAAGTCCCCTCCTCATCATACGCCTCGAATGCAACAGCATTTTGCCACACGGTTGCAGGAATAGTCACGCGCCCCTTGCGGAATACCGGCACATAATCGGGCGAGGGTTGCACGGCCAAACGCTCCCGATATATGTGCACATTGTTCGCGTTGATGTAATAAATAACCGAGCTGTCCGGTTTGGGGTATTTTCTGGCATACTCGATAGCCTTTTTACACATTTCGGGAGTAATGGTAACCATGTGCGACTGGTAGTCCTCAACATAGCGATTCATGGGCGCCACAATGCCGACCTTTACGAAAAAATCCGATAGGTCCCAACCTGTCACATCACATGCCCGAGTGAAAAACTGTAAGCGCAGTTTACCATGTGGTGAATCCACCGCATCAGTGCGTGCCAAGTGGTGAATATCCGCGTAAAAATCTTTTTTATCGCGAGCTACAGCCATAAAAAGCTGCAGCTGCCACAAGGGAGAAAGGCTCACAAAATGGTCGCCTGTTCGTGCGCCGGGTACATTGCGCAAACCATTATCCGGGCCGGACTGGAACTGCCAAAGCTGGCGATTTACAATGGCGTTGTTCACATAACAATCCATGCGCCCGCCGCGCATAGGAGTTCGCGAACCGATAACAGGTGTAACTTCGTGCTCCAATCGGCAATTATTGGGGTTGATGCTATAGCAACACCACGCCGAAAATATGTTATTAGTAACCTCCTGAGAACCGGCCCACATCATACCGGGGCGGCACTGGTTAATGTGGCCGAACTCGTGAGCAATCGCCCAAACGGATTGATGCAGGGAATCAGGGTTGGCAACCTCGTTCATCGCACTATATACGTAGGCGGTTCCAATACCGTCCGCATGCATGAACCCGCCCCACTGTACACGACCATGTATATGATTGCCGGGGTGCACACCGTACTTATCCCACCCAAGCATCTCCTGCTCCATGCGGATAACACCATCATATATCGCCAGAAGTTCAGGCCCCCTCTCCGGGCAATGCTCACGCAGACCATCTACATTGTATGCCAGCTGCACTCGCTCGCCAATGATATCAAGTATATTGCACTTAGCACCGGCAAGCAGTTTTTTCCAAGTTGCAGCATCATCGTACCGAGTGAATACACCATTCACTAAACCACCCTCTACGCGCACACGCAGCGCAGGTGCCTGTGCAGGGGTCTCCGCACGGTAGTCCAAATAGCCAAGCCCATGAGCCGGTGCGGAAAAACGGTTCACCCCGCTCTGCAGCTTCACTACAGCATGGTCTGCGTCGCGGTCAAAATCATGAATAATAAGAGCGAGGTCTTTCGGGGCTTCCCCCTCCACCACAACAGTTACCTGCTCGCCTCGTCGGAAATAAATTCCCATCGGATTCTCGAAATGCGAGTAGTTGCTGCAATGTAATTGCTCACGAAGCTGCGAAATAGGGCGGTAAGCGCAATACATGCGATTGCGGTAAGAGCTATCCATATCAGCCCCGCTGTTCAAAGCGCTGTAGTCGGTACCGACAGGCACCTCCGCTTTCAAAGGCATTACACCCAAAAACAGCATCGCCATCAGGCATATTATTTTCTTCATTTTAGTAAAACTTAATTTATTATTTAAAAAGATTCAACTTTTTGAACACGGCATAATCTCGGGCAGACTTCCCCTTTTCATTTCGGGCATCGGGGTCAGCACCGGCAGCAATTAATAATCGGGCAATATCCTCTCGACTATAGAGCACGGCTTCTATCAAGGGAGATTGTCGAGTAAACTGCTCATGTTGCAAGTTGGTTCCGGCCGCAAGAAATAACTGCACAATAGCCAGGTTGCCGTCTCGCACAGCCATGACTATAGGGAAACCATTGCGCTGGCCATCCGGGTTAAAATTCTGAGCACGATAAGCGGGCAGCAAAGCCTTCACCGTTTCAGCATTGTGACTCCACACAGCATCATGCAAGGGAGTTGCGCCATTGCTCCCCTGCACCATGGGGTCTGCCCCGGCAGCCAGCAGTCGAGTAACAACATCGGCGGTTCCGGTTGCAGCAGCGATATGCAGCACTGACTTGCTCTGTGTGTTCACATAGTTGGGATCAGCACCACTTTCGAGCAATATATTCACCATATCAATCTTAGCATCACCGGCAGCCATCATGAGCACCGACATCTGATGATCGTATGTAAGTGCATTGGGGCTCACGCCCATGGCCAACAATTTACGCACTTCCGACATATTTCGGCTTGCCACACCTTCACAAAGTTGCAATTCCAATCGGCGCTTCATCACCGAGCCCATCACCAACTCTCTGATTGCAGGAGTAGCAGCGACTGAAAGAGTGTGCTCCGTTGCTGCAGCTCCGGCTCCTATCAGATACTGTACCGCCACCACATGACCGGCAGCGGCGGCGATATCCAGCGCAGTATTACCCATTTCATCAGCCATATTGAGCATGGACTTATCTACGGCAGCTATTCTCAAAGCATTCATATCGGCAGCTGCGGCAGCCTCATGCACCGAAAATACAGCATTACTGCGCTCCATCCACGGCAGCAGCTCATCAGCCGCAGCAGCCGGAATTGCCAGCGCTCCTATCATCCATATTTGCAGGAGATTCATTTTCATCATTGTTAATTCTACCTTTTCTGAATCTTTTTTGCAAGCGAAAAAATACCAATTAATTCAATCAACAAACAATCGACCCGGTTGCGCAGATTTACGCAACCGGGTCGGATAAATTAATCAAAGTCGCTATCAGGCGGTTTTACTCGTCAATACCGACAGAGATGGTCTCTTCGGCGGAGGAGAAATCCTCATCGTCCTCCCAGCGTGCGCGGGGAATGGGAGTAGCACCGGGTGCGGGCTCAACCACGATGTTGCGGTACTTGTCGAAACCGGTACCTGCCGGAATGAGGTGACCAAGGATAACGTTCTCCTTGAAGCCCTCGAGCATATCGACCTTGCCAAGAGTAGCAGCCTCGGTAAGCACGCGAGTGGTGTCCTGGAAGGAAGCAGCGGAGATGAAGGAGTCCGTCTTAAGGGAAGCCTTCGTAATACCGAGCAGGATGGGCTCGCTGTCAGCGGGACGACCATTCATGCTCATGGTATCGCGGTTAATGCGAGCGAGCGTGGTGCGATCGATTTCATCGCCCCAAAGCAGGCCGGTATCACCGGGGTCCTTCACGCGCACCTTGCGGAGCATCTGGGAAACGATGATTTCAACGTGCTTGTCGTTAATTTCCACACCCTGCACACGGTAAACCTGCTGCACCTTGTTAACGAGGTGCTCCTGCAAGGCTTCCTTACCGCAGATACGGAGGATTTCGTCGGAGGCCTCGGAACCGTCGGAGAGCGGCTCACCGGCACGCACGAAGTCGCCATCGTGCACGATGATGTGGCGATCCATGGGCACAAGGTGCTTAATGGAGATAGCGCCTTCATTCTCATCGTGAGCCTCCAGCTTAGAGGAGCGGCGGCGAGTCTTACCGGCAGCCTCCTTGGCATCGGCATCGCGATAAATAGTCACTACCTTCTTACCACGAATCATGGCGTCATCGATAGAGACGATACCATCCATCTCTGCCAGGGTGCAAGTATCCTTGGGACGACGAGCTTCGAAGAGCTCTGCCACGCGGGGCAGACCACCGGTAATATCGTTGGTCTTCTGCACCTTACGGGGAGTCTTGGCAATGGGAGTACCGGCAGAAATCTTCTGCTTGTTGCTCACTGCAAGGTAAGCGCCGGTGGGGATGGAGTAAGCGCGGGGCTGATCCTTGGCGCTACCGGGCTTAGCCGTGTGCACGATAATACGCGGAGCGAGGTCCTGACGGTGGTCGATGATGATGGTTGTACCACGACCTGTATCGCTGTGACCGGCTTCCGTGCGGCAGGTAATACCCTCAATCATGTCGGCGTATTCCACCTGACCGCCTACTTCGGCAATCACAGGAATGGCGAAGGGATCCCATTCAGCGATAACGGTACCGGCTGCAATCTGGTCACCATCCTTCACATGAAGAACAGCACCCATGGTGAGCTGGTAAGATTCCTGCTCCTTACCCTCGGCATCATATACCTTCACGCTACCGTTCTTGCAAAGCACGACGTTGTTACCGTTCTCGTCCTCTACGCAGCGATCACGCAGGTTTTCGTCGTAGATGAGTCGACCGTCAGTCTTAGCCACATACTCGGGGCGGCTGGCAGAGGCGGAAGCCGTACCACCAACGTGGAACGTACGCATCGTCAGCTGAGTACCGGGCTCACCGATGGACTGTGCAGCAATGATACCAACAGCCTCACCAACCTTCACACTCTTACCGGTGGCAAGGTTCAGACCGTAACACTTGGCGCAGCAACCCTTGGTCAGTTCGCAGGTAAGTACGGAGCGAACCTTAACCTTCTCGATACCCACGTTCTCGATGCGCTTGGCAGCTTCATCGGTGATAATCTCGTTCTTAGCCACGATGATTTCACGCGTGGTGGGATCGTAGATATCGTCACATGTTACGCGACCGTAGATACGCATGGAGAGGCTGGCAATCTCATCATCGCCATCGTAAATGGCAGTCATGGTGATACCGTTGTCGGTGCCGCAATCTTCATCGCGCACGATTACATCCTGAGCAACGTCAACGAGCTTACGGGTCATGTAACCGGAGTCAGCGGTCTTAAGAGCGGTATCGGCCAGACCCTTACGAGCACCGTGAGTGGAAATGAAGTACTCGAGCACGCTCAAACCTTCGCGGAAGTTGGAGGTAATGGGGCGTTCGATAATTTCACCACTGGGCTTAGCCATAAGACCACGCATACCGGAGAGCTGCTTAATCTGAGCCTTGTTACCACGAGCACCGGAGTCAACCATCATGAAGAGCGGGTTGGCGACAGCAGAACCATCATTGTACTCCAGCTTGGTGTAGAGCTCCTTCTGGATAGCATCCGTCGTAGAAGACCAGATGTTAACCACCTTTTCATAGCGCTCACCGTTGGTGATAAGGCCTTCCTCGTACTGCTCAGTAACCTTTGTTACCTCGTCATAAGCAGCGGCGATAAGCTCGTTCTTGTGCTCGGGCACCACCATGTCGACGATACCGATGGAGCAACCGGAACGGGTAGCCTCCTTATAACCCAAGGACTTAAGGGCGTCGAGAGTCTCCACCGTGCGAGCCTGACCGCAGGTCTGGTAGCAGCGCCAGATGATTTCACCCAGCTGCTTCTTACCAACATTGCGGTTGATGTAACCAATCTCATTCGGCCAGATTTCGTTGAAACGCACACGACCGGCAGTCGTCACGATAGTCTTGCGCCCCACGTTCTCCTGGTTGAAGGAAAGGCGGTCGAACTCGCGACCTGTCTTACCGTAATCGGGGTTCTTCAGGCGAATCCACTCGTGGTAACCAATCTTGCGTGCAGCGATTGCGAACTCAACTTCGGAGATAGACTCGAAGAGCGGCAGCAGGTTCTGGTTATCCTGGTTCTCCTTAACCTCCTTGGCACGTGTGTGAGTGAGGTAGTAAGAACCCAGAATGATATCCTGAGAAGGAGTGCTGATGGGCTTACCCGAGGCCGGGGAGAAGATGTTGTTCGGTGCAAGCATGAGCAGTCGAGCCTCAAGCTGGGCTTCAACACTCAGGGGCACGTGCACAGCCATCTGGTCACCGTCGAAGTCAGCGTTGTAACCGGTACATACGAGCGGGTGCAGACGAATAGCGCTACCCTCAATCAGCACAGGCTCGAAAGCCTGAATGGACAGACGGTGCAGCGTAGGAGCACGGTTCAGGAACACAGGGTGACCCTTAGTTACCTCCTCTAAGATATCCCACACGATGGGCTCCTTGCGGTCAATCATCTTCTTGGCAGAGCGCACGGTATGCACATAGCCAAGTTCCTTAAGGCGGTGAATGATGAACGGCTCGAAGAGAGCAAGTGCCATCTTCTTGGGCAGACCGCACTGGTTCATGCGCAGGTTCGGACCAATCACAATCACGGAACGACCCGAGTAGTCCACACGCTTACCGAGCAGGTTCTGACGGAAACGGCCACTCTTACCCTTCAGCATATCGGAAAGGGACTTAAGCGGGCGATTACCGGCACCGGCAACGTGACGACCGTGGCGACCGTTGTCGAAGAGAGCGTCAACAGCCTCTTGCAGCATGCGCATCTCATTGCGCTTAATCACCTCGGGAGTCTGCAGAGCAGCGAGCTCCTTAAGACGATTATTACGGTTAATGACACGACGATAGAGGTCGTTAAGGTCGGAGGTTGCGAAACGGCCACCGGGCAGCGGCACAAGGGGGCGCAAATCCGGGGGAATTACAGGCAGAACATTGAGCACCATCCACTCGGGGTGGCAACCGCTGTTCTTAAAGCCCTGAGCAAGCTGCAGGCGCTTAGCAATCTTACGCTTGTTCTGCTTGGAGTTGGTCTTCTCCATCTCCTGACGCAGCTCATCGATAAGAGCATCCAAATCGATGGAAGCAAGCAGGCGCTGAATAGCAGCGGCACCCATGCCGGCCTCAGGTGCGTCATCACCATAGTCATCCTGAAGAGTCTCGTAATCCTCTTCCGACAAAATCATGCCGCGCTCAATGCCATTCACGCCCTTGGAATCGGTTACGATGTAGTCTTCGTAGTAAATGACACGCTCGAGGTCGCGGGCAGTGAGGTTAAGCATCAGACCGATGCGGCTGGGCATGCACTTATAGAACCAAATGTGAGTAACCGGCTCAGCCAGCTCAATATGGCCCATACGCTCACGACGTACGCGGGCGGAAGTCACCTCTACACCGCAACGATCGCACACCATACCTTTGTTCTTGGAGCGCTTGTAACGACCGCAAGAACATTCCATGTCACGCGTGGGGCCGAAGATTCGCTCGCAAAACAGACCGCCCTTTTCAGGCTTGAAGGTACGGTAGTTGATGGTCTCAGGGTTCTTGACCTCGCCGCTGGACCAGCTCAGGATGTTATCCGGGCTGGCAACGGTGATGCAAACCTGGTCGAAGTTTTTAGGCTTCTCGTTGTTAAGGTCAATGTAAGACATATAAAGAAGTTAGTGAGTAAAAGTTTGGGGTGCCACCCGCCTGTGAGCGGGTGGCGGTTACAGGTTTACATGTCGGAGTCGTCTTCATCGTCATCCTCCGCGTCCTCGGTGATGTCATCAACCTCGTCTTCATCATCGAGTTCATCATCATCCTCGAAGTCAGAATCGCCGTCGAATTCCATCTCGTCACCGAAGAGTTCCTCATCGTCCCCGCCGTCAGCCAGCAAGTCGAAGAGTTCGTCGGTCGTCTGCGGAGCATTCTCGCGGTCCTTCTTCTCAAGCGGCTGTACGTTGAGGCAGAGTGCCTGCATTTCCTTAATGAGCACGTTGAAGGACTCCGGCGTACCTGCTGCGAGCGAATTGTCACCCTTCACGATATTTTCGTAAATGCGGGTACGGCCCTGAACATCGTCAGACTTAACAGTGAGGAGCTCCTGCAGGGTGTAAGCGGCGCCATAGGCCTCCATTGCCCACACTTCCATTTCACCGAAACGCTGGCCACCGTGCTGAGCCTTACCGCCCAAGGGCTGCTGGGTAACCAGCGAGTAGGTACCCACGGCACGAGCGTGCACTTTATCGGCCACAAGGTGATTGAGCTTAAGCATGTAGGTGTAGCCTACCACCACAGGGTAGTGGAAATACTCACCCGTCAAACCGTCAATCAGGCGGCTCTTACCGGCCACGGAACCATCCTTACCATCGCCTACCCATGTGAAACCGGGCACCTGCTTGGCTTGGCTCATGTAGTCCCAAATCTTGGATTCTTCGATACCGTCGAACACGGGGGTTGCGACCTTAAAGCCGAGAGCCTTAGCAGCCACGCCCAAGTGAGCCTCGAGCACCTGACCCACGTTCATTCGAGAAGGCACGCCCAGCGGGTTGAGGATGATGTCAACCGGGGTACCGTCTTCCAGATAGGGCATATCCTCGATGGGAAGCACGCGAGAGCACACACCCTTGTTACCGTGACGACCGGCCATCTTATCACCCACACCAAGTTTGCGCTTGGCGGCAATGTAGACCTTCACCTCAGTCACAACACCCGGGTCCATCTCAGCACCGGCCTCAATCTGGTCGAGCTTGCGGTCACGCTCTTCATCGAGTTCCTCGAAACGAGGTGTATAGGCATTGATGATTTCGAAAATCTGGTTCTTGACCGGGCTGTCGCTCATCTCGATTTGGTCGTGATATACGGCGAGCTTGCGCAGCAGGGTCTTCGTAATCTTACGGTTGGCCGGAATCACAATCTCGTTGGAGCCGGAGCGGGTCACCTCGAGCGGAATCTTCTCACCCAACAGACGGTCGGAAAGTTTGCTGGTAAGTTGGTCGATGAGTGCATCCCTGTCGCGGTCGTACTCAGCGTCTACCTTCTTACGCTGCTTCTGGCTTTCCTTCTCAACATCCACAGTGGGAGCGCCGGGGGCGGAGGAACGTACAATGCGCACATCCATCACCGTACCAACGGTACCCGGGGGCACGCGCAGAGAGGTGTCCTTAACGTCGGCAGCCTTCTCACCGAAGATAGCGCGCAGCAGGCGTTCCTCGGGAGCCAAGTCAGTCTCGCTCTTCGGGGTAATCTTACCCACGAGAATATCGCCGGGCTTAACCTCTGCACCGATGCGAATCACACCATCGCTGCCGAGATTCTTGAGTGCCTCGTCGCCCACGTTGGGAATATCGCGAGTAATTTCTTCTGCGCCGAGCTTTGTTTCACGGGCCTTCTCCTCGAACTCCTCGATGTGAATGGAGGTGTATGCGTCCTCCTGCACAAGGCGCTCGGAGATGATGATGGCGTCTTCGAAGTTATAACCGTACCAGGACATGTATGCCACCAGCACGTTGCGACCCAAGGCGAGTTCGCCGCCATCGGTACAAGGACCATCGGCCAGCACGTCACCGGCATTCACCACGTCACCACGGGAAACGATGGGGCGCTGATTAATGCAGGTAGAGGCATTGGAGCGCATGAACTTGCGCAGCTGGTATACATAGATACCCTTCTCCGCGTCGGTGCGTACGCTCTCGGGGTCGCTCAGCCAGCGCTGGGCAGTAACCGGAAGCTGACCGTCGTGCGTGGTTACAATGTACTCAGCCGTAGCGGAGGCTACAATACCGGGAGCCTGAGCCACAATCACAGCGCAACTGTCGCGAGCGCACTTAGCCTCGATACCGGTACCAACGAGCGGAGCTTGGTTCACCATAAGCGGCACACCCTGGCGCTGCATGTTAGCACCCATGAGTGCACGGTTAGCGTCGTCGTGCTCAAGGAAGGGAATAAGACCGGCAGCAATGGAGATAATCTGCTTGGGAGATACGTCCATGTACTCCACACGGCGAGGATCAACCTCAATGAATTCACCGTGCTCACGAGCAGTTACACGATTGCGCACAAAGTGCCCCTGACCGTTATCGTTATCGATGGGATTATTGGCCTGAGCGATGAGGTGATACTCCTCCTTGTTGGCAGTAAGATACTCGATTTCGTTTGTTACGATAACCTCGGTATCAATGACGTTACCCTCGGCATCTTTCTTCTCTACCTTCTTCACGCGGCGGAACGGAGTCTCAATGAAACCGTATTCATCAATTCGCGCATAGGTGCAAAGCGAGTTAATAAGACCGATATTGGGACCTTCAGGGGTCTCAATCGGGCAGATTCGGCCATAGTGGGAGGGGTGCACGTCTCGCACCTCGAAACCGGCACGGTCACGATTCAGACCACCCGGACCGAGAGCAGACAAGCGGCGCTTGTGTGTGAGCTCTGCCAAGGGGTTAATCTGATCCATGAACTGGGAAAGCTGGCTGCGACCGAAGAAATCGCGAACAACTGCGCTGAGAGCCTTCGGGTTGATGAGGTTGCTGGGGGTGATGTCCGTGCGAGTTGTATCGCACAGTGTCATGCGCTCCTTAACAAGGCGCTCGGTACGAGCCAGACCTACGCGGCACTGGTTGGCAATAAGTTCGCCAACGGCACGCACACGGCGATTGCCCAAGTGGTCGATATCATCAACAGCACCTTCACCATTCTTAAGACGAAGCAGGTACTTAATGGCACTCAGGAAGTCAATGGGCTGAATAAGGCGTACGTCTTCAGAAACATCAAGACCGAGCTTCTGGTTAATCTTGTAACGACCTACGCGGGTGAGGTCATACTTCTTCTCCTCCTTAAACAGACGATCCAAAGCCGTTGCAGCCTGCTGAACGGATGAAGGATCACCCGGACGGAACTTGCGGAAAATTTCCTTAAGAGCACTCTCGCGGTCGTGAGCCAAATCCTTCTTAAGGGTCTTCACCAGCGTTTCTTCCTCACGCTGGTCGATTACCTCAATATCGGTTATGCCCAGCTCGAGCATCTTGCGAATGGTGGCAAGGCTGAGCGGCTCGTAAGCCTTGGCGATAATGGCGGAACGGCGCCCACCGTTATCATCACCATGCTTCACGTCCTCGAAGGGAATGAGGTACTCCAGCTCTTCACCGGTGGCATCTGCCAAGTGCAGCTTCTGTATGGTATAGAACTGCTCAACGATGGAGCGGTCGCTCTCATAGCCGAGATAGCGCAGGAAAGTGGTGGCCAGGAACTTACGACGGCGGCGGCGGCGGTCAAGGAACACATACATGAGGTCGCTCGTGTCGAACTGAACCTCAAGCCAGGAACCGCGGTCGGGAATAATACGGAAGGAGAAGATGTCTTTGCCGTTGGCATGACGTGCCTTCTCGAAACAGATGCCGGGGGAACGGTGCAGCTGCGCAACAATCACACGCTCGGCACCATTGATTACAAAGGTGCCACGGTCGGTAATCATGGGAATCTCACCCATATACACGTTCTCCTCAGCCGTGTAGTCACCTACCTTCAGGCGGAACTTAACATACAGAGAGGCACTGTACGTATCCCCGGAACGGATGGCGGTGAAATCCGACATCTTGGGCGGAGATATTTCGTACGAATCGTACTCCAGACGAATTTGCCCGTCGTAGCTCTCTATTGGAAAATGCTCGGAAAGAACAGCCTGCAAACCGACTCGTAACCTTTTATCCGGGTCACTGAAACGTTGCAGGAATTCCTCGTAGGACTTTGTCTGGATCTCGATGAGGTTCGGTGGTTCGATAACCTCTTTGATCTTGCCGAAACTGATTCGCTCTTGCTTGGGCTTTGACATGGAGTTGGCTGAGATAATGTTTTGCACCCATGTCCGGGTGCGGATCGGTTTACGTCTGGTAAAACCGACCCGGGCTGGCGCGCGCACGCGCTCGTGTGAAGACAATGCGCCCTCCCGGGTCGATTTTACAATATATTATACGGCTCAGATGGCTTTCCGTGTCATATAAGCCATTTATTTTTAAACACTAGGAGCACAGAGCCACTTACTCCCGGGTATAACTTGACGTGAATGCAGGGGGGGACTACTATCCCCCCCTGCGCTCGCGGGATTGGAAAGGTTACTTGATAGTGACCTTGGCACCAGCCTTCTCGAGCTCGGCCTTGGCCTTCTCAGCGTCCTCCTTGGAAGCACCCTCCAGCACGATGGCGGGAGCGCCTTCAACGAGCTTCTTAGCGTCAGCCAGACCCAGACCGGTCTTAACGGTGCGAACAGCCTTAATAACAGCAATCTTGTTGCTGCCGGCGTCGGTCAGTTCTACGTCGAAGTCAGTCTTCTCTTCCACGGGCTCAGCAGCGGCAACGGGGCCGGCAGCAGCCACGGGAGCAGCGGCGGATACGCCCCACTTCTCTTCGAGCATTTTTACAAGTTCAGCAGCCTCAAGGATGGTAAGGGTGCCAAGTTCCTCAGCGATTTTGTTCAGATCAGCCATTGTAGTATCTATGTGTTTTAATTGGTTCTAAGTCGCGGACGGGGGCTCCCCGTCCATTTAAGTTCTTACCGGCCGTAGAGCCGACAGAGAACCTATTTTTTCAGGCGGCGGAGAGGGTGTACCACACCGCCGCCCTCAAGTCAAGTCTTTTTTTACTCAGCAGACGCATTTTCCTGCTCTGCACCACCATTTTCCTTGTCGACATACGCCTGGATGACGCGTGCGAGTGCGGAACCGGCACCATTGATAGTGCCAAGAAGGGTGGCAAGCAGAACCTCGCGGCTGGGGAGGTCACCGAGAGCCTTGATTTTCTCGGGGGTGAGCTCAGCACCATCAAGAATACCCGTCTTGTAGGCGGCCTTCTTGCTGGTCTTAGCGAAGGTGTTGATAGCCTTAGCAGCTGCGCAGACGTCGCTCTCGCCCATCACATAAGCCGTCTGACCCTTAAGGGCGGCGGTAATGTCGGGAAGACCGGCCTCTTTAACAGCCTTGGCCATGAAGGTGTTCTTTGCAACCACGCAGGAGGCACCGGCCTCTGCCAAAGCGGCACGAAGCTTGGTGAACTCGGGCACAGTCACACCCGCATAATCGATAACGAGCAAGAAGGGGCTGGCATTCACCTTAGCCTTCAAATCGTCGATGATGATGGTCTTATCAGCGTTCACTTTCTTTTCAGTACTCATATTCGTATCTGTGTTTCAGTGTTACAGCTTGGAGAATTCAACCTGGCTGAGAGCGAGACCCGGGTTCATGGAGCTCGACATCGTAGCACCTGCGATGTATGCACCCTTGGCGCCGGAGGGGCGAGCCTTCACCACAGCGGAGATGAAAGCGCGGGCGTTCTCTACAAGCTTCTCGTTGTCGAAGGAGAGCTTACCAACAGCAGCGGAGATGTTGGCGTTCTTGTCAACCTTGAAGTCCACACGGCCGGCCTTCACCTCACGAACAGCCTTGGCGGTGTCATCCGTCACAGTGCCGGTCTTGGGGTTGGGCATCAGACCACGCGGGCCGAGCACGCGAGCAATCTTACGCACCTGGGCCATGGCGTCCGGGGTGGCGATTGCGCTGTCGAAATCAAGGTAACCACCCTGAATCTCCTT
>JAZLDM010000034.1:0-25128 GCA_045614705.1 Akkermansia sp. | reverse complement strand
TGTCAAGACTTACAATTCTGACAGAAATACCAAAAAGTTCAACTCCCGGAATCACCTTGTATGGATGACTCTCAGTCATATTGCCGGTTGCAGAGGTATTCGAGATATCGCCGGGCTTATGAGCAGCTTACAAGGAAGCATCAATCACTTAGGCGGGCAGCAGGCACCCTCGAAGTCCACCATTGCTTATCAGAATCACCATCGCAGCTGGAAAGTATTTCGTGATGCCTATTATGCTATCAGAAAATCTTTGGGACACATGTGGCGGGAAGTTCGATTTACATAAAGCTTTTTTACATACGATGCACGCGCATACTGTTTGACTTGGTGCGTTGGTTCTGGCATAATGCGGGCAGATATGGCAGAGGTGAGCAGTTATGTGTTTTTCGGTAGCGACGAGGGTGCGGCAAGTGCCGCCGCAACTAAGTGCGCAGCGGAGCTCTCTGCCGGTGGCGATGGCTGGGGAGACGAAACGATTGACGGTGCAGCCGCAACGGCGGACGAGGCCGTGGAGCTCATACGCCGTGCGATTTCCGGCCTGCAGATGATGAATATGTTTGGCGGGCGCAAGGTGATATGGCTGAAGGGTGTCAATTTCTTGGCCGATACGCCCTCCGGTGCTCGCAGCGAGGCCGTGCAGGAGGCCATGGATGAGCTCTTGGAGGTTCTGGGCAGCATGCCGCCGGAAACCTTTTTCGTGCTCAGTTGTGCAGAAGTGGACAAGCGCCGCTCCTTCTTCAAAAAGCTTGGCACGGTGGCGCAGGTCAAAGAGTTCAGCAAGATTGATATCTCCAAACCCGGTTGGGAAAGCGAGGTGGCGGCTCTTACCGTGCGCATGGCAAAGCCCCTGGAGCTTACGTTCGACAACGATGCCCTGGATCTTTTTGTGCACCGTGTGAATGAGAGCACGCGCCAGATTGCTAACGAACTGGCCAAGATAGACGTGTACCTCGGCCCGGAGCGCCGGCGTGTGAGTGTGCATGATGTGGATTTGATGGTGGCGGTGTCTCGCAATGGGGTGATATTTGAAATTTCGCGTGCCATTGAGCAGAGCGACTGTCGATTGGCCGTGCGGCTTATAAATGAACAGCTCGAGCATGGAGAGGCGGCTGTTACCATTATGCGTGCGGCTATAGTACCCACCGTGCGCAATCGTTTCTGCGCTCGCCTGCTGATGGATTCTTTCAATATCGATACCGCTAACTATCGCGCTTTTGAAGGGGCTCTCAACAAGCTGCTGCCCTCGGACCGCAAGATTTTACCCCTCAAAAAGGACGGCACGCCGAATGCCTACTCCCTGTTCAATGCGGCGCGTACCTGCGGCAAGCTCACGCTCAAAAAAGCCCGCCGCGATTTGCAGGCGTGCGCCTTGGCTGACCGTCAGCTTGTTTCCACCCAGTTGGATGACCGTGATATCCTCCATAAATTGGTGGTGAGCCTTACGGCCTGATGCTTTTCCTGCCACGAAAAACGCCCCGCTCGATTTCTCGGGCAGGGCGTTTTTTCTGTTACCAAATGAAGTTATTTGCCTTTCTCTTCGAGCTTGGCTTTCACCTTCTCTTCGATTTCAGCGTAGAGGTCAGCGTTGGCGCGCAGAGCTTCCTTTGCGGCGTCGCGCCCCTGGGCAAGCTGGCTGCCATTGTAGCTGAACCAGGAGCCGCGCTTCTGGATGACGTCGTACTCCATGGCTAAGTCAATGAGTGAGCCAACGGAGGATATACCCTCGTTGTACATGATATCGAACTCGCACTCAGTGAAGGGCGGGGCAACCTTGTTCTTGACCACCTTGAGCTTGGTGCGGTTGCCGGCTACAGTGCCGTCTGCACCCTTAATCTGGCCAACGCGGCGGATATCGCAGCGCACGGAGGCGTAGAATTTGAGTGCGCGGCCGCCGGGGGTGGACTCGGGGTTGCCGAACATCACGCCAATCTTCTCACGAATCTGGTTGGTGAAGATGCAGACGGTGCGGGCTTTGGCTATGAGTGAGGTGAGCTTACGCAGGGCGGCACTCATCAGGCGAGCCTGGGCACCCACCGTGCTGTCGCCGATTTCGCCTTCGAGTTCTTGGCGGGTGACAAGGGCGGCTACGGAGTCCACAACGATGACGTCGATGGCATTCGAGCGCACGAGCGCCTCGCAAATCTGCAGGGCTTCCTCACCGCTGTTGGGTTGAGATACCAGCAGGTCATCGAGATTCACGCCCAGCTTGGCGGCGTAGGCGGGGTCGAGCGCGTGCTCTACATCAATGAAGGCAGCCAGACCGCCTGCTCGCTGAGCCTGTGCAATTACCGTGAGTGTCAGCGTGGTCTTACCGGAGGATTCAGGCCCGAAGACTTCCACAATTCGGCCGCGCGGCACACCGCCGGCACCCAGTGCGCGGTCGATGAGCAGGTTGCCGGTGGGGATTACCTCCACCTCCATGGTTTTCTTGTCGCCCAAGCGCATGATGGCGTTCTCGCCGAAGTCTTTCTGAATCTGGAGCATAGCGGCATCGAGCGCGCGCTGGCGCTGTGCTTGCAGCTTCTCCTGTTCGGGGGAAATTTCTTTACTCATATCACTATTGAGCTTACCTGTTCGCCCCGCCGCTGGCAAGCCCAAATAAAGGCATGATGGAAAATAAATGAGGTGTTGTGCATTTGTCTCGAAAGTGGCCCGGTAGTCGTAAATGCTCTTTTTGCTTGCCAAATAGGGGTTGTATGTTAAGATGTAGTCGTGATTCGGTCATTTGATTCCGTGTAGGCGGAGCTTGTGTGTAATAGCAATCATAGAAAGAGTTATGGAAATGATGAAGAAAGTTTTGTTGATGGTGGGTGCGCTGCCCGGTGTGCTGGTGGCAGATTCCATTCATCATAATACCCGCTCTGATGGGCGGGTGGTGGTGAAGTTTGACGAACCCGTGGTGCCGCTGAGTGTGGTGGAAAACTGCGCGTATGAACGCGGCTCGGAGCAGGACCGAGGTCTGAATCTTTTTGATATCACCGGGGATGCTCAGTTCACGCCAACAGCCAGCTGGGTAGACCAGGACCGCTTGGAGATTCGCTATCGCAAGGGGTTCAATGGCAGTACCGTTTATCGCTTGTCATTCCGCCCAGGCTCGGCGAAGTACCTGAGCGGTAAGGAAATGCCGCAGCCGAATTTTGAGTTCAGCTATTGCGGAAAGCCGGCGAGTTATATGGATGTCACGCCCGGGTTGCCGCAGGCGGCGGCCTGTGTGTATGTGCCCAATCCGTTGACGCGTGCTCAGCTGGATTTTTCGCCGCAGAGTGCGGTGAATTACGTTTTCCGTGAGGTGGTGGATGAGCACAAGCCGCAGCACGATAGCAAGCGCTACGGGCGCACGGTGAAAGGCGTGCCCGAGCAGGCCCTGCTCAGGCACATGGACCCGCGCTATGCTTTCCGTTTGCTTTTCAAAGATAAGAAGGGGGACGATAAGGCACAGCCGGCGCTGGCCTCACTGTCTCTCGATACACCTATACCCGGCCATGTGTTGGTGCAACCGCAGGAACCGCTGCTTGGTGGCGCCGAGTGGGAGCTGTTGGTAGACCCGGATGAGGGTAGCGATATGACGGAGATGAACGCCTATGTTACTCGGGTACAGGTGCCCTCGCTGGTGGTTGCTTGTTCGCTGGGGAAGGTGGATAAGGGGGCAGAGCCGCAGGTGCCTGCTATGCTGTTGCAGGTCGATATTGGTACCCCGGTACAGACGTCTGCACTGGCAGAGATTTTCCGCAGTATCAGGTTATCCGTCGCCGGGCATGCTGCTGTCAATAGTGAAGATGGCAAAAGCAAAATCTTGATATTGCCGGGCGGGAAAACCTTGGTGTTTACACTGCAAGAGGCGGAAAACAACGACTTCAGCATCGAACTGCCGCAAAATGGCAATAGGGAGATTTCCTACAATCCGCCCATCACCAGAGGTTTGAGTATGCGAGTGAGCGGTACGGCTGTGCTTCCGCAGGTGGTAGATGTTACGCTGCCGGCCGGAACTCGTGCCATGCTGGGGGCGGAGAGCCGGGAGGACTGCACCTGCCGAGTATCGCTCACACCGGCCGAGCCGGCATTGGAATACAGCGATTTTACGACACCGTTGTTGTTGCCTGCGGCGCAGCCGCATAAATTGCGCCTGCATGGCAATAGCCTGAGCAATTTACAGGTGAGTGCCGCGCGCTTGAGCCCGGAGCAGTGTCTGGAGTACATGGATGTGCTGCAGCAGGTTGATTTCAGCGAACTGAATCAAATCGCTGAGTTGCAATATTCGCTTGCTCGCTCTCTTACTCGCCGGCGAATCAGCAATGTAATGGTCGGGGTGAATGAAATTAAGGCCACAGAGCGCCGCTTGCGCTACATGATTGAGAGAGCGCCGGATACCGAAGCCCTGCGCCGTCGATTGAGCGGGGTGAGTTTCAGCCCGGTTCATACGGTGGCTGCGGAATCCGCCGGGGAGCTTGGTTTGTGTGCGACGGATGTGGAGATTGATTTTGACGTGCTGATGGGTGGGCAGGCTAAGCCCGGTTATTATTTGGTGGCAGTTCGGCGGAACCCCACGGCTGAGGTGGTGCAGCAGCTACGTGCTGTCGGGGCTAACCCTGCATTGTACAGTGCCGAGCAATGGTTTGCCGTGCAGATAACGGATTTGAACCTCATATCCGGTACGGATGCTCTGGTCGTGACCCGACTGAGCGATGGTAGCCCGGTGCTGCAGGGGCAACTTTTGCAGCAGGGGAAGGCTCCCGTCGAAGTGCAGAATGCTGTGGCACCGGTTCCCCCGGTGGTGGCAAACCGCAGCACCCGCGAGCGCGATGGATATTGGCTGGTGTTGCAGTCCGGGGATGATTACCGCCCCGTGCTTTGGTATGAGAATTACCCCCGCATGAGTACCGATAGCCGCCTCGAAATTGTGCGCGACCGCGGTACCTACCGCCCCGGTGAAGTGGTGCGTCTGCGTGGTGTGCTGCGAAGTGTCAGCCCCAGGGGAGTGGCAGCTTTGCCCAAGGGCGTGTCGTATGTATCTATCACTGTGCGTCGACCGAATGGACAGGTGTTGCAGCAGAAAAAAGTAACGGTGAATCCCTGGGGTGCGTTCGACTACGAACTGACACTGCCTGATGGCGAGGAAGACGTGACAGGTAACTACCGTATATTGGCAGAGAGCGGTGATTACCGAGCCTATACCTACGTTCCCTGCCGCATATTCCGGCGCGATTCGTTCGAACTGAACGCGGAGTTGAACATGCAGCCTATTCGTCCCGGGGAATATAGTGTGACCGTGAGCGCTACGGATTTGAACGGAACCCCGCTGAGCGGTGGTAAGGCTAAGCTGGAGACCGTGTTGTGTATTGGCGGTATGAAAGTTGTGAACAACGATGACGAAGATTCCGCCGGGGATAAAGTACCCGGTATTCAAAGTCAGTCGCACGAACTTACCTTGGGGGCAGACGGTACAGCTACTCTTACGGTGAAGTTGCCTGAGCTGCCGGATAATTCTGTGGGCAGCAGTTTGAGTGTGAGCGGAGAGGTTACAAATGACCGACAGGAGGTGCTGCGCCTACCGTCGATTGTCCGCGCCATATATCCGGCTGATTTTGTGGCAGAGCTGACAGAGGGCGAGAAATTGCGCTTGATGGCCGTCAATACGGAAGGCTACGGAAGTCAGGTACTCAACCGGGAGCAGACGGTACACCTGCGATTGCGTGGGAGACTTCCGCGCATGAATAAGTTGCCCAACGGAGTGACTATTACGGATACCATTCCCCTGACCCTGTGGGAGGGCGATATTACCGTGCCCGCCGATTCTCAGTTCGGTGTGCCGACCGGGCTTATGCAGCGCTGGCAAAAGTTTGTTGATAGTTTGAGCAAATCACCCGAGTATGCCCGCCAGCCCATGCAGGTTGAGATTTCGGCAAAGGATGCCGCCGGTAGAAGCATAGTGCAGAGTTTAACGAATTATCACCCGCGTATTCACAGACCCTCTGCCGGTGCTACTTGCCGTGCTCAATATGAGAACGGGGCATTGAAGGTGAAAGCCACCGTGCCGCAGGGCGGGCAGATGGTAGCGGTGCTGCGCTCCGTGCTGGGTACTCGCGCCCTGCCGATACAGGTTCTGAAAGAGGGCGAAAATGAAATTACCCTTCAGCTGTTACCCGGTGAGTTCGGGCAGGTGAACCTGTGTTTTATGCAGCCCACCAAATCTGATGGGGCGCTGTACTATGATTCCCTGCAGCGCTTGGTTTGCAATACGACCGTGCCGCAGACGGAGAGCGCACTACAGGTACAGTTGGAGCTACCCAAGCAAAACCCCCGTCCCGGGGAGCGTATATCGCTGGGGGGCAAGGTGCAGGGGGCGGATGGCAAACCGGCCGCCGCACAAGTCACTCTTTTCGCGGTAGATGAGGGTATGCTCTCGGTGGATAATCACCGCGTGCCGAATCTTCAGATGGAGTTCAATCACGTGTGGGTGGATTCATTCTCACCCCATATTCAACGGCTGGCTCAGCCGCAACGACCGGGCAAGCGGCTGTTGGACGGGCTGTGGCTAGGTGAGCGCATAGGGCGCGATGGAGCGATTTCACCGCCCCTGTCTAGGCTTTTCGATATAGATATCGACATGGAGGATGGAGATTCTGCTGTTTACTACAAGAAGGTCGGCGGGCTTATGATGAAATCCCGCGCGGTAGCGGCTGTGCCGACCAATGGCGCTATTGCGGATGAATGTGCCGAGCCTATGGCTATGGAGAGCGGTGCGCAGAGCATGGCTTTGGGGGTGGATAGCAGCAATAGGGGGTATGATACCGCCCCCAAGCCGCGCCTGCGTACAAACTTCGTGCCGGTGGCGGTTTGGGCTCCTGCTCTGACAACAGATGCTAATGGTAACTTTACAACGGAGTTCACCCTGCCGGATACGTTTACAACTTACAAGGTCTTTGCCATTGCCTTGGGCTCGAACGGCAGTTCTTTCGGCAACGGCGAGGGGCGTTTCTCCGTGAATCAGCCCGTGATGCTTACCCCCGGTACTCCGCTCTTCATGAGCATGGGGGACGTGTTGCGCCTGCCGCTCACCGTGACCAATGCCACGGACTCCGAGGGCACATGGACTGTTACGCTCGATGGTGCCGCTCCCCAGCAGGTCACATTACAGGCAAAGTCTACCGCTACACTGTATTTCGACTACACCGCTGCAACGGAGGGTGAGCACAAGCTGCATTGGCAGGCTGTGGCCGCCGGCGGCAGCGATGCGGTGGAGGGCAGCTTCAACGTGCGCTTCCCCGCACCCTTGCTTAAGGAGGCACATCACCTCGTGTTGGCAGAGGGGCAACCCGCGCTGAAGTTGGGTGAGTTGCCCGCCCCTGAGCTGGCCAACTCCACCCGCAGCAAGGCGGAGGTATTGCTCTCGGCCAATCCCTTGCTGCATCTTTACGGCTGCATGGAGCTGGTGCATGGCACCGCCTACCCCTGCTCGCACTATGGGGCAACCGCTATGCTGACGTGGATGCTCCACGAGCGCCTGGCTCCGTTCAGCCCGCTGATGGCTGAGACTCCCGCCGCCGAGGCTCGCCGGTATGTTACCCGTGGTATTGAAGAACTGCTGAAGGGGCAGAAGGAGGACGGCGGAATCTCCTACTGGTATGGCGCTCGCGATAGCAGCCCTTGGGCATCGGCCTATGCCGGTCTGGTGCTTACCTTGGCGCAGCAGCATGGCTTTGCCGTACCTGCGGATAAGTTCGCCGCCCTGCAGAACTACCTGCGCACTCAACTCGAGCTTTCCCGCAAGCCTGAGCCGCAGGTTACATTCTCGCCCTTCGACCTCTATGCCATCGGCCGTACCATTGGCGATGCCGCCACGGTGTCGTCGGCTTTGGCTACCGCTCTCGGACGCGAAGAGCAGGGGAGCGAGCAGGCCGCCATCTTCGGGTCGGCCTTTGCCAACTGCTGGTGGCGCTCGGGGTATGCCGTAGCCAGTCTCCGTTTCCTTGCTGAAATGGATAAGGGGAAGAGCGACATTCACGGTGATTTCTTGCGCTGGATGCGAGCCGTTGGGCATGATTACCGCCATGCTACCACTTGGGATGGCGGGTGGATGCTCATTGCCCTGCACGAGTACCTGCGCCATACCCCGGCAGTAGATGCTACGGCTACTCTCGCCATGCAGGATGGTCGCCGGTTCACCCTCGGTCAGGGAATGACCACCATACACCTGGCCTCAAATGTTCCCCCGGCTGAGCAGCCCATCACCTTGCAGACTGTAGCAGGTACCGCCTACATGACCGTGAACTTCCGCGCTCTGCCCGAGCGCACGGAATATCCCGGTGTGACGGAGAAAGGCTTGCAGATTACCCGCATTTACGAGAAGAAGGATGCCGACGGCGTGTGGCGCGAGGCCCGCGAGTTCAACGTGGGCGATGTCGTGCGCGTGACCCTCACCTGTGCCAAGGGAGAGCGCGAGCTCAACTACTTCGTGCTCGAGGATTACTTGCCCTCATGTATGGAGGCAATTGACCCTGCTATCCGCTCGCAGTCGGCCGGTGTGGAGTGGCGCCCATGGAGCCACTGGTTTGACCACCGTGAGTTCCTGGCCTACCGCGTGCGTGGTTTCTGCACACGGTGGGGTGGCCGCGATTTGCTCAATATGAGCTACTATGCCCGAGTGAAGCGCGCCGGTACTTCCGTGGCTCCGCCGGCTCAGGCTCAGTTGCTCTATGAGCCGCAGACTTACGGCCTTTCGGAAAATACAATTATTGTCTCAAAATAAAAATAATGTAATTTTTTTGAAACAATCATACGCAGGAACTCGTCCTTCCTTGTGTAGAACTCAAGAGTAAAAACAGTTATGTGTGCCGTCCGTAATATGAATGATGACCGAATACCCCTGCCCAAGAAGTTTAAGCTTGTGGAGCCCGGAGGGATTACCTATGTAATTGATCGCGTACTGAGTATAAGTGGCGGTTTTGGTATTACCTATTTGGCCACAAAACATTATTTCGGTAACAAAAAACAGGTGGTGCTGAAGGAAAATTATCCGAAGAATTCGGCAGAGCGTTTGGCGCAGTCGTACCAAATCAAACCTTACCCACGATCGAAGGGCTTTTTTGATTCCACGCTCGACAAGTTTAAGCGCGAGGCTCAGATTCTGCACCACCTGTCACATGATAATATCGTGAAGGTGGACACCGTGTTCGATGCGCTGGGTACAGCTTATTATTGCATGCCGTACCTTGAGGGGGCTAAGGAACTGTGGAAGGCGGCTCCACCCACTACAAAAATGACCGAGAAGTGGTTGTTGGGAGTATTGTGCCCGCTCTTGCAGGGGGTGGGGCACATTCACAAGCACAAGCTGCTGCACCGAGATATCAAGACCAGCAACATACTCTTGGATTCCGATAATAAGCCCGTCCTCATTGATTTCGGTATAGCTCGCGAGGTATATAAGGGCCCCACGACTTCGTTGCAGTACGGAACTCTCGGATTTTCCCCTCCGGAGCAGGGCTCGAGTGAGGCTACTTGCAGCGCCGATATTTACTCGTTGGGTGCTACCTGTTATGCCCTCATTACCGGCACGAATCCGCCCTCTTACCAAAAACGTATAACGAACCCTGAGCTTTGTACCAATCTCAGTTCTAAACCGGAGCTGAAAAAGCGTTACTCTCGCAAGTTGCTCGACAGTATAGAAAAGGCGATGAAACTGGCTCCCGGCGATCGCTGGCAGTCTACTGAAAGCTGGCTCAAGGCTATAGGCAGCGACGATGATGACAACAAAGGTAAGGGAATTAAACGCAAGGGTGGCGAAAATGGCAAGAGCGAAAGGGAACTGTCGGCGTGGGCAAAACTCTTGAACGAGGTATGCAAAATGGGCAGTTACGGTGCCGTGAGCGGTGCCGCCATCGGTGCAACACTGGGTTATTATGACCAAGGGTGGGATGGTGTAGCATTCGGCACGCTCGTTGGTATTATCTGTTTGGCGGTTGCCGGTATTTGTGTGGCTGTCATGTGTTCGTTGTTGGATGAGCATTAATATCCCCCATTCGCCCTGCGTTTGTATTTCTTGACAATCGGCGGGAAAGGGAGTAAATTAAGGGCAGTATGGCGAAGGATGCTAAGCTGCTGGAGTTAGAGCAGCGACCTGTGTGGCCGCTGCTGGTGAGCTATTCGCTGCCGGCGATTGTCGGCATGGCGGCGATGTCGATATATAATATAGTCGGCGCCATGTATGTGGGGCAGTGGTGCGATGCCTACGCCGTGACAGCGATGGCCCTGGTATTCCCGGTGATGAACCTGATGGTAGCCGTAGGCACCTTGGTGGGTTTGGGTTGCGCCGCATGTGCAAGTATAGCACTGGGGCAGGGGAAATACCGGCGGGCTGAGCGCATATTGGGGCACTGCCTGATATTGAGTTTTGCCAGCAGTGTGCTGGCGGGGTGGCTCCCCCTGCCGTGGTTGAAGGAAATCATGCTCGCATTCGGGGCGAATGAGCACACGCTGCAGCCCTCGGTGGACTATTTGACTGTGCTGATGTTGTGGTTCCCCTTCAACTCCGTGTTTTTGGGGTTAAACCACCTGATGCGCGCGAGCGGTTACCCGAAAAAAGCCATGGTGAGCCTGCTTATCTCGATGGTGGTGAATGTGGCGGTTGCTCCCATCTTTATCTATGTGCTGGATTGGGGGATAGCCGGCGCCGGCCTGGCAACGGCTGTGGCTCAGACCGTGGGCTTGGTGTGGGTGCTGGCGCACTTCTGCAAGCGCTCCAGTGTGCTGCGTTTTTGCCGGGGTATATATGCTATCAACTGGCCCCTCACGCGGCGTATTTGCACCATTGGGCTGCCGCCCTGCCTGCTGAACATTGTGGGTTGTGTGGTGGTGCTGGTGTTTAATAAACTGTTTTTGCACTACGATGGCCAGATGGGCGTAGGGGCATACGGCGTAGTGAACCGAGTGATTTTCTTCTTTGTGATGATAGTGGCCGGCATCACACAGGGCATGCAGCCCATCGCCGGGTATAACCTGGGCTTGGGTATGTTCTGCCGTGTGCGGCGAGTGCTGTTATATGCCATGCTCTTCGCCAGTGCCGTGACACTTTTCGGCACAATTTGCATGCAGATTTTCCCCCGCGAAATTGTGAGCATGTTCGTGAAAGAGAAAGATGCCAACGCTACGCAGATTATCGAAATCGCCACCTACGGTATCACGGTCATCAGCCTTATGTTCCCCTTCGTGGGCTCTCAGATGGTTATCAGTAACTTCTTCCAATCCATCGGTAAGCCGGTCATGAGTATATTCCTGACTCTCACTCGCCAGCTTATCTTCCTGCTGCCTTGTTTGGCTATTTTGCCGCGCTATATGGGGGAACCCGGTATATGGTATTCACAGGTGGTCAGCGACGCCTTCGCCGTTATCTTGGGCTTTACTGTGATTGTGCTCTTCATGAAGCGCTATTTCAAAAAGGACGTTTGCCTGCCCACTGAGATAAATTAAATAGTAAAGGGTAATTTAATATATGAAAAAGGTTCTTATAGTAGCAACGCGCAATGCGCACAAGGTGCAGGAGATAGCGGCCATGCTGCCGGCCGGGTATGAGGTGCATAGTCTGGCTGATTTTCCGAGTGCCCCCGAGGTGGAAGAGAGTGCGGATACTTTTGCCGGGAATGCTGCGCTGAAGGCTTGCGGCATATCATCCCTGTTGCCGGGTATGGTGCTGGCGGACGATTCCGGCCTGTGTGTGGATGCCTTGGGCGGAGCACCCGGTGTGATGTCTGCCCGGTATGCCGGGGAGCATGGGGATGACGCCGCCAACAACGCGCGCTTGTTGCGCGAGCTGGCCGAGGTATCGCAGCCGCATGCGGCGCGCTTCATGTGCTGCATGTGCGTGGCTGAGGGGGGGCGCGTGCTGGCTGAGTTTACCGGTAAGGTAGAGGGGCACATCACCCTCACACCGGCCGGCGAGCATGGTTTTGGCTACGACCCACTCTTTGTGCCCGCCGGTTATGATTGCACCATGGCCCAGCTGAGTGCGGAGCAGAAAAACACTATTTCGCACCGGGCGGATGCCCTGCAGCAGTTCTTGGCCTGGGCCGGCGGTGAACAAGTACCCACGGCTTAATCCTTGCCCCGTTTTTTTTGAATGCTAAAAGCCGCAGTCTTAAACAGACTGCGGCTTTGATAATTTTGTTGCCGGGGATGAGTTGTTACTTCTTGGCGGCAGCCTGAATCTTATCTGCGAAGGGATAAGTGCGCAGGCCTACGACGCGGCCCTTTTCATCGACTTCAAAGCCGTAGTGGCGATTGCCGATACGCACATCGGTAATGTAGCCGTTGTCATTGCGTGTCAGCCATGCGTATTCTACGTTAAAGTCCACCAGTGCGGGTTTTCCGGAGCCCCAGGGGTGGAGCATCGGCAATTTATTCTGCCCGGCAGAGAGCACATCGAGATAGAATACCACCTCGTTGATGTTGGACTTGTAGCCCTGCAGGTAGCGCAGAATAGCACCGATGAGGCGAGATTCCGAGCGAGCCCAGTGGTGATTGGCCTGCGTGGCCAGAGATTCCTGCTGAGAGCCGAGGAACCAATCAATGTCGCCGCGCATGAACACCTTATTTCGGTAGGGGCACTTCTGCCAATAGGACTTCCAAGCATCGCCCCAGGTTTCATTCTTGCCGTCCCAGAGCCCGCGCTGCTTAAAGCGCTCGCGGGTCAGGTTGTGGTCCCACCAGCCGGATTCGTTGGCCACGATATCGCTGTTGGTACCGGCATTGGTAGCGGCATAGAAGTTTTGGTCACCCCAGCGGCGGTTCAGGTCCTTGTTGGGGCGGTTTCTCACATAGGCATCCAGCGAGTGGCACACTTCGTGAGCCAGTACGAAGGTGTAGTAGTCGCCACTGGCAGCTCCCTTGGTACCGAAGCATTCCTCCGTCAACTTCACCATATCGCCGTGCATTTCAGCAACATTGCCGCCTACTTCCACGCTGAAGGTGTTTTTGTTGGACTCGAAGACGTAGCACATAGCCTCTCGACCGTCGTCGAAGTGCTGGCCGATGGAGATGTGGTCATCCGGGAACAGGATGTTCGCATGGTAATTGAGCAAATCCCAAGTGGCGCGCAGCTGCCCTTCGGAGCAGCGGTTGTTATCTGCCAGGGGCATGCCCTTGGCCAAGTAGGCCTCGCGGTCGAGCCCGGTCATGCCCAGAGCATTGGCAACGGCCACGCGGTGTTGCGCGGAGTCCGGCAGCAAGCGGTGCAGCACGACCCAGTTCATGGTGAAGATACCGGGTACATGGTGCATGTCACCGTAGCTCACTACCTGATTTTTCTCGCGCTTTACCCATGCCTCCTTCAATACACCACGTTGCAGGAAGGGGTATTTCTTCACATGGGCGGCCAGCATGTACCAGGCAGCCTGTCGCTTAGCAGGTGTATTTTGCGACACGGCCCAGCGAATCCAGTTCGCCATCAACTCGCGGTAACGTTTGAGCCCCTTCTGATTATCGCCTTCGAGCACCTTACCCAAGTCATTCTCATGACCGTTGTAAAGTTCTTTTTCGATGATGGAAAGGTTGTCTGCCCAGCTGTCGGGGTTTACGCCGATGGCACTCACCAGCTCACGACCGGCATCGCCGCCCATCACCATGTCGGCAGCACCATCGCCATCGAAGTCTGCCACGGCTAAGTGAGCACCGTTGAGGTTGCGCATGAATCGCTCCCCGGGCTGATTGTTAAGTGCCAGTTGTATATATTCGCCGTCGCCTATGGTGGGTTTGGTAGCTTGGTTTATCCAAGCATGCAAGGTGCCCCAGTTAACACCGTGCAACAAATCCGTGCTGCCATCGCCATTCAAGTCGCCCACACCGGGGGCAACATTGTATGAGCGAAGTATAACCACTTGCTTTTCCGGAGAAAAGCGAATGTGGCGAATCTTTCTCACATCATCCTCAATGGTGTAGTAGGTAGCAGTGCCCTTATAGTAGTGCAAACCGCCGCTGATACCGGCTACAAGGTCAGGGGTGCCATCGTGGTCATAGTCTACCAGTGTAAAGTGGCGGGCGGGCAGCTTCATGTCTGCTCCGGTTGTATCCTTCACCGTTACACCAATTTCAAGGGCGGGGACATCTTCACCCACCACATAGGCCTGAATCAGCGTGCCGTCGGGCTTGCGGACGATGAGTTTGTTGTCCTCCAGCACAGCGGCACCATCGGTCTCGAAATCAGCCTGAGCCGTAGTGCGCAGCACTTGGGGCTCGGAGAAGAGAAGCTTGCCGCGCTTGGATTCATTGATGCTGTACCACAGGCGGGAATCGGCGTGAATGAGCAGGTCCGGGCGCTGCCCCTTCGTATAGATAGCCATTGGGTTGCGGTGGCTCTGCTTCTTGCCGGCTCCGGTAGTGGGCTCAGGCAGCGCACCGAAGTAATTGAACTCGCGCACCGGTGAACTTACCTCGTAGCGGCTGTCGTGCAGGTGCATGGTAGCCTTTGCATAACCGCCGCGACCATCTGTTACCACCACATCGAACGATGTTTTGCCGGTTTTGGCGAATTCGGGAGCCGGGGTAAAGGTGAATGTGCCATCGCCGTTGCTGCTTACCGAACCATTTTCCGGTTGGGTGAAGTAAGCCACGCTCATCGAATCCTGATCCACATCATAAGTAAAGCGGTGCAGAATACTACCTGTTACCGAGGGCTTGTCGGCCTCTACCAAATGTGTTTGGTCGAATACCTGCGGCGCATGATTGTCGTACAGCATGGCCACAGTAGCGGCAGATACAGGCTTGTCAAAAATATGAATTTGGTCCAGTGCAGCGTTATTGCTTGCTATGGCATCAAACTTGCCCTCCAATTTCCCCTTGTGGGTCATACCTGTGGCTACTTCCTTGCCATCCAAGTAAAGCACCACCTTACCCGTTTCGGCATCGCGGGTGAAGACAACATGGTGCCAATCCTTATCCGTAATCGCAACCGGGGAAAATACGATATTACGCCCCTTAACACGCAGGCCTACCTGCCCTTTATCATTCATTATACCCCACAGCGCCGTATAGTTGGAACCTACAACACCGCGTTTATTCGGTTCACCATTCAGGCGAGTCCAATACGAGAAAGTTACTGAGCCGTTGAGGCAGGGCAGCTCCTTAGTGGTACTGAGCACACGACCGGGGGCAATACCGGAGTACTGGCGCCCGGAAATCCACGCGGCGTTATCCGCCTGCATGTTGGCGTTCAGCATCAGGTCATCACTCTTGCCGGTTAATTCCGTAGCGCTGATGGCATCGCTCTTGAAAGGTGTCGGCATGTTGTGCCAATCGCGCCCTTCATCAAAGCTCCAGTGCGCCTTCAATGCACTGAAGTCGCTATTTTGCGCAGCTGAAACAGCGCAGCCGGCCATTGCCAATATCGCCATGGCCGAGCGAACAGGTAGAACAGTTCTTGTTTGCATACCCCCATAGTATAACACAGCTGTACCCGGTATCAAGCTTTCAATTGATATTATCTGAAAATTTGGGGCTGTTTCAAATCTGCCGGTACTGGAAATGACAGCCAAGCGGATGAAATATTATCATCAGGAAAGGCCACATTCATTGCTAAAGAATTCTAGTCTCCTGATGTATAGGAAAACCACGCCAGACACATACCGGCGATTTTTTACCGCTCTGGAATCACGACAAAAATGGATTGACATCAGAGGATATAAAATGATATAAGTGCCCATACGCCACATGCACACAGGTGAGGGGGCTTGAGTTGGCTTCCTGAATGTCGAAAGAAAGGCTCTATCTTATACCGTTTGTTGTGAAAAACAGATGATTCCACACCTCAATGCTTCCATGAAAACTAATCAGGCAAAATTATTACAGGCTTCTCGCGATAACGACACTCAGAGTGTATTGAACCTATTAGCTCTGGGAATAGAACCGAATTATCGAGATCATATTTTCCCAATACATGCAGCTGCTATTTGTGGCAACCCCGTTACATTGGAAGCCTTGCTGAAATCCGGAGCAAACCCTAATGCCCGCAGTATGATGGGGCACACTGCGTTGCAGTATGCCATGACTCGCAACCATCCCATTGAAACCGTACTGCAACTGGTAACGCTTTTGCTGCAGTATGGAGCCGTGGCTGATACTCACGGAGATTTTGCTCATCACAGCAAGTTTGCCTATGCTCTGAAAAGTCAGGAGTTGATGGATTTGCTTGGCTTCTCCATGAAGGAATGCGCCGAGCGTGAGCGGCAAGAGCGGGAAGAGCTTGAGTTAATACGCAAGGAACGCCGTGAGCTCCTTCGGGCACGTAGGCAAAATGCTCCGGTTAATAACGACGAAAGCGGAGAATCTTAATAACTCTGATAAACTTTACTCTGTTTTTGTTTTGGAGTTCAGTGACTAATTACTTTAAATACAAGGGGGAGTGGCTGAACGATATCCGCGCCCGCCTCGGGGCGTAAAAACACTATAAGCAATCCCCCGCAAAGGCAGCTTTTCTGAGTGTACCTCCGTTCGGTTGCATCATACTCCGGCCTGCGGAGCAACAGCGAATTCGGACATTTATGCGGCGGCGGAAGTGTTGACCTCATCCGCGCTGTTATGTTTAATGCTTTTAATAATCAGCAGGCATATAACAAGCAAAATCGGGAAAGCGGAAGCAACAAGGAGCCCTGTTTTCAGATTGCCGTCAGCCAGGCCCGAGATATAGCCCACCAGCGCAGGGCTCACAGTGGCGCCCAAATCTCCCGCCAAAGCCAAGAATGCAAACAAGGCCGTACCGCCGAAACTGCATTTCTGGGCAGAAATACTGATAGAGCCCGGCCACATGATACCGACGGCGAGCCCGCACAGGGCGCACCCTGCTAAGCCGACAAAGGGAAGCGCAGCCAGCGAAGCAACAAAATAACAAATGCTACATACAACGCCTGAGGTTAACATGGTGTTCACCAAATTGAGACGAGTACTCATCTTGCCGTAAAGCAGGCGAGACACTCCCATAAACGCAGCAAACATACACGGGCCGGCTAAGTCACCAATGGATTTGGATACTCCTAAGGCTGATTCAGTGAAGGCAGATGACCACTGAGCCATAGTGGCCTCCGACGCGCCGGAGCAAACCATGAGTACGATAAGCAGCCAGAAAAGCGGCAGCCTCAACAGTTTGCGTGTAGAGTTGCCATCCGCACTTTCGGGCAGGCGCTCAATGGGACATGTCAAAAAATTAAAGGTATTGTACAGCGGAATGGCTGCCCAAACCAATGCAAGTATTTTCCAGTTTTCCACTCCGAATACGGCAAAGAAAATGGTAGAACCCAAAATCACTGCCACCGCGCCCCAGCAATAAAAGGAGTGCAGCAGACTCATCATCCCATCCTTATTTTTAAAGGGACAAGCCTCCACAACCGGGCTTACCAGCACCTCGATAAGCCCACTGCCAATAGCATAAAGCACCACGGCAATGATAATACCTGCAAACGGTGTCCCCAACACATCCGGCAATACAACCATCAGCACAAGCCCCAGGGCTGATACAACCTGCGACACCGCGACACAGGCTCGGTAACCGAGTTTATCCGCATATTTCGTGGCGACTAAATCAACAAAAAGCTGCGTTAGGTAAAAGGTAAAAGGAATCAGTGCAATTTGTTCAAGAGAAACATTGTACACGCCCTTAAATGTTAAAAACAAAAGCGGCGCAAAGTTTGCAGTAATTGCCTGGGTAACAAATCCCAGGTAACAGGCAATCAATGTTTTATTATAATTCTTTTCTTGCTGTTCCATCCTATCATTCATACTTTCGCGCCGGGGCGGCCGCAAGTATAGCATATATACCACTTGTTACAAGTTTTTTGAGAAGCAGAGCTATCTCAACGGATTTTTTTTTAGACTCGCCGGTGTTTAAAAGGGGGTAAAAATAAAGCCGCTCAACGCTTTATTTATCAGGCGTTAAGCGGCTTTTGATTTCAGAGCCGGATGTCAGGGTCGAACTGACGACCGTCCGATTACAAATCGGGTGCTCTACCACTGAGCTAATCCGGCGAGGTGCGGGCATTTTACATGATAAAATGCCCGCTGGCAAGCTTTTTTTGCAGAAAAGTTAATTTTTTTGCAAAGGATTGCGATTTTGGGGTGGGATTAGAATCTCCAACCGAGGTCACAACCGAAGGTGAAGAGGAAATGGTCGATGGGACCGCCGTACGTTCTGCGATCGATTTTGGCGGCATTGCTACCCGACCATGAGAACTGAGCCCAGGGGGTAAGCTGCAGTCGGGCATCACGCCCCATGGTACCGCTGTGGGTGAAGAGGGGCAGCGCTGCGCGAATGCGGTAGGCGTCTATACCATCGGCACCACCTGCCCAGTAGTCGAAGGAGGGAGCAATACCGGCGGAAAGCTCGAGGTCTGCACCGAGGTTGGCGGCGTTGATGACGTCGGTAAAGCGGTAACCCAGCTCAATATCGCCGTATACGCCGTTGAGGCCTTTGAATGCCCAGCCCCATGTCATGCTGCCGAAGAAACCGCGCTGACGGTCATTGAAGCGCAGGGCGAAGTTCAGGTCTTGCGACATGGTGTGCGCGGCATCGTCATAGTACTTGGCCATGAAACCTTCGAAACCGCCGTAGCGCAGGGAGTAACCGATTTCAGCGGTCAGATTGGGGAAAATCTCTTTGCCGATAGCATAGCTGGCTTCAGCCACGTTGGTGTCGCCCAAGTATTCGCCGGCACCCCAGATGATGCCGTAGGAGCCGCTGATGCGCTGGTAGATACCGCGACCGAAGAGGTTGCGGTTGGGCAGGGTGGCACTGCCGGAGATGGAGGAGTAACCGTAGTTGGTCAGGTCGTTGGTAAAGCCCATACCGCGCACGTTGTAGTTGCTGGTGTAGGCATTGAGGGTGATGTGGCCGATGTCGCCGGCGGTAACGGAGGGCGTTACCGGAGCGGTGTAAGCGGTGTGTTCCGGCAGGAAGGGGTCATTGTAAGCGGCTGAATCTTGATAGCTGACGGCATCGTAGGTGACGGGGCCGTTAGGTATGGCAGGCGGCAATTCGGAGGCAATCGCCGGCAGGGTGCTGCAAAGGGCGAGAATGGTGCGTTTCATCATACGCACATATTTTAGCTTTCCGTAGCAAAAAGGCAAGCGAAAATATTGTAATATTGAGATATTCTGTGTTGTTTCAATAGTTTGGTGAGCATGGAATTAAGTGCAGGTCAGGGGGTGGTAGCAGATTTTTTGCTAAAATGCGTTGACGCTATCGCCTCGAACAGGTACAATAGCGCCATGAAGAAAACTATATACACAGTTGCCGGTTTGTTGGCTGCCACAGTAGCTCCGGCCGCTGAACAGGTACCCGCTGCAGCAGCTACGGAAGCCGTAGCGGAGGCTCACTTGCCGATGGTGAATGGGGTGGATATCATGACGATGAAGCGGGATTCCCGCTGCGGGCAGGTGCTGGTAACTTGCCTGATAGGTGGTCAGCCCATGCGCATGATGCTCGATACCGGGGCTACGCATACCGTGCTGCACGAGGAGAGCGTTGCCCGCTTGTCGAACCCCCGCTGGCTCGATACCTCCGGCATGAAATTCAGGGGTAATTCAACCCAACGCCCCAAGATATTGATTGCCCCGCTTCAGGCCGGTCCGGCGGAGTCGCCTCAGCACCCCATCATGGTCATCAGCTTGGCTGCTGTGCGCAGTATGTTGGCCGAGCCGATAGACGGTATACTTGGTATGGATGTGCTGGGTTCGCTGCCCTTTACTTTTGACTTGCGCAGCGAGGAGTGCTACTGGGGTGTACCGGCTGGTGCCAAGCTGGTGCCGCTGTATGGGCGCCGGGATGACAATGGCCGCATGTTCGTGCAGGTGCAGTGCTGCGGTAAGCCGCTGGAGCTGTTGCTCGATACAGGTAGCAGCATTACCCGTGTGTATGAGGATGAATGGGTGCCCGGCAAGGCAAAGAAGATTGCTGCCCACTTGGGTGATGTGGATAAAGCCGCTCGTGCTCAGGTAATGGCCGGTAAACCGGCGGATATGGAACTGGCTCCCGGTGTGGTATTGCCCGGCGTGGCCCCCATCTTCTGCCCGCGCAATGACCGCTCCATGCTGGGTATGGATGCCCTGAAGGGTGCGGTACTCATTCACCTGCCCGGGATTTCCGACCCCTACGGTTCTTTCTTCACTGCTCACTGATTTTTCTTATTATATCCGGCACATGCGAATTACCCTCACAATTATACTGCTCATTATCAGTAATGTGGTGATGACCTATGCCTGGTACGGCACACTCCGTAAACCGGGGGAGGAAGTCGAGCATACCGAGTGGTGGAAATTGATTCTTATCAGCTGGGGAGTGGCTTTTTTTGAGTACTGCTTCATGATACCCGGTAATCACATCGGGCGCTCGGCCGGGCTTAGCCTTGCTCAGCTCAAAATCATGCAAGAGGTTATTACCCTTTCTGTCTTTGTGCCTTTCATGCTCTTTTTCATGGGGGAGAATTGGAAATGGGACTACCTGTGGGCTTTCCTCTGTGTGCTTGGTGCTGTCTTTTTTGTTAATCGGGAGGCTCTCATGGCCTCATGACGCCGTTAACCCTTGCCAACTGTTCTAATATCATATACAATCGCTCGCGTATGAAAGTCGCATCTTATCTCATGTTTGCCGCAGTGTTGCTGAGTTCTTGCAGCATGTTTGAGAAGGGGGATTACACCCCGCTGTATTTGCAGGAACCCTCGCCGCTTGACCCTCCCGGTACGGATGAAGCTCGCGCTAAGATGCGCGCTGAGCGAGTGAAGGAAGGTATTTTTGCTGTAGGTGCTACTCCTGAGGTGCAGCAGGGGCGCGCCTACCTCCTTGACCGCAACCCTGACTATTCTCAGAATCCCTCCGGTCGCATGGTCGAGTGCTCCACGGTGAAAATCCTCTCCTGTGAGGGTTCTTATTACTTCGTTGAGGCCGAGAGCGGTGAGCGTGGTTTCTTGCGCGAAACCGACATGGTGAATCCCGTCACGCTGGTTGCTACATCCGAACTTGTACCCATTCCCGGTGGGGCCGCTGTTCCGGGGGTGGATGGCCTGCTGCCTTTTGAACAGGCTCCTTTGCAGGATACCACCTCTCCCCAGCTGCGCATGAATGATGAGGGGCGCACCGTCGTTATCGTCGGTAAGAAGTCCGAAAAATCCCGCCAACTCGAGGATTTGAAGCGCCAGATGGAGGCTGAAGGGACTGCCCCCGCTGCGGAGGAGGACCCGAATGCCGCTCTGCCTGAACCGACCGGCTCTGCCAATCAGTAAAAACGCCCGCCGTGCCCGGGCATGGCGGCTCGCTACGCCGCGCTATGAAGTACACCACCCTCATCGAGCAATTTCTGCTCTACTTGGCCGCTGAGCGCGGCTTGAGCACCAATTACCGCGAGGGGGTGCGGCGTAGTCTGACCCGCTTTGCACAGTGGTGCGACGAGCTCGCCCTGCAGCCGGGGGATATTACCGAGCCGCTGCTGGCGGAGTACCGCGCGCTACTGCATGCTGCCGGTTTGCGCCCTTCCAGCTGCCGCATTGCCATGGTGCACTTGCGGCGCTTTTTTCGTTACCTGCACAGCCACGGCACCATAGCTACCAACCCGGCTGAGTTGCTGCAAGGGGGGCGACCGGGCATGAAGGTGCCCGAGACCCTGACCGCCGAGCATGTGAGCCGCCTGCTCGAAAGTGTAGACCCGAGCGATATTCCCCTCGGCGCGCGCGACCGTGCTATACTCGAGCTCCTTTACAGCAGTGGGCTGCGAGTCAGCGAGCTTACTGCCCTGCGCCCGGAGCAAATTGATTGGGATGATATGTTTTTGCGCGTGTTGGGTAAGGGCCGAAAAACTCGCTATGTGCCCCTTGGTGGGATGGCCGCCACGGCTCTGCGCCACTACATGCAGCACGCACGCGGTAAACTGCTGCGCCCCGGTAGCCGCACCGCTGTGCTATTCCTTTCCCGGCGGGGCGGGGCTCTTACTCGTGAGCGCATACGCCAGATTATTAAGACCCGCGCCGCTGCCGTAGGCCTGCCGGAGAATGTTTACCCCCATATCATGCGCCATTCTTTCGCAACCCATTTGCTCGAGAACGGTGCAGACCTGCGCGTTATCCAAGATATGCTAGGCCACGCCGACCTCGCTACTACGCAAATCTATACCCACGTCGAGAAAAAACGCCTTGTCAGCCTTCACAGGCATTTTCACCCCCGTGGGCGTATCAATGCCGATAATCTGCCGCCAACTACTGCCGCCGGCGAAGCTGAAATGCCCGGCGATTAAGAGGGCATCAGCCGCTTTGGGGGGCGTAGGACGTCCCCCGTTTATTTTGCTCCGGCCGCCTTCAGAAGTTTGACACACTCGGTTTTGCCTTCTTTCTCAGCAATGCTGCGTGCCGTCCAGCCATGATTATTTTTCTTCTCGAGGTCTATGCCTTTTATCGAGAGCAGGGCACGCACACAGTCGGTATGCCCCTTCTTCGCAGCTATGGAAAGCGGGGTTAGATTGCTTTTTTTAGATGTTAAATTGACATCTATGTTTTTTACCGAGAGCAGGGCACGCACACAGTCAGCGTGGCCTTCTTGAGCTGCCATGAAAAGCGGGGTTAGATTGTCCTCGTCGGCGGTGTTGACTAGAATGTCATTTACCGAAAGCAAGGCTAGCACACAGTCAGCGTGGCCCTTCCACGCAGCCATGAATAATGGGGTTTGGCCGTACTGGTCGGTGGTGTTGATTTTAATGCCTTTCACCGAGAGCAGGGCACGCACACAGTCAGCGTGCCCCTTCCACGCAGCCATGTGTAGCGGGGTTTTGCTGTCCTGGGTTGTCGTATTGACGTTGATTCCTTTTACCGAGAGCAGGGCACGCACACAGTCAGCGTGCCCCTTCCACGCTGCCATAAAGAGCGGGGTTTGCCCGTTTGCGCGAGTTGTATTGACATCTGCCCCTGCGGTGATAAGCAATTCGAGTAGCTCGGTTTTCCCCTCATCTGCGGCTTGCAGCAGCTTATTATTGTATTGATCTTGCGAGATATTCTGTTTTTGCAGTTGCTCCCGGGCTTCTTGTTCGGGCAATTTTAGGAGGAGAGGTTGAATTTTATCGTTTTCGGCTAATTGCCTCGCTTTTTCAGATTCAGCCGCTTTCTTTTCAGCTAATTGCTGTGCTTCTTCGGCCTTTCGCACCTTTTCTTCAGCTTTCATTAGCTCATTTTTTACGTTTTCTGTCTGAGTGCTCAGAGATTCGGCGTATTGGTACTGGTGGTAGCTGAGGGCGCCGGAGGCGGCGAGCAACAGTAAGGAGATGATGAGGCAGCCGCCGTAGCTGCGGCGCTTGCCGGTGTTGCCTTGCGCAGCATTCTTGAGCTGCCGCAGCAGGTTCGCGGCTGTAGTTTCGGCATTTTGGAGCGCTTTTTCGGCTGATTTGAGTTTGGATTCCGTCTGTTGCCCATGCTCCAGAGCATCGGCAAGAGCGGTGCGCAGTTGTGCGAGTTCGTTCCGGGTATTGGCTTCTGCTTCGGCTTGTCGGCGGCGTGCTTCTTCCTGAGCGGCGCGTTCGTCGGCAGTGAGTTCATCGAGCCAATCCTGTGCGGACTGCCAGCGGTTAGCCGGGTCAACTTCGCGGGCTTTGTCGATACTGCTCAGCAGGCGGGCAGGGTACTTGCCTGCCAGCTCGGTGCGCTCCGTGAGCTTGCGCGAGCCGTGAATGGGGGCTCGCCCGGTAATGAGTTGGTGGCAGGTGCAGCCCAGCGCATAGAGGTCCCAGTGGGGTTGCGGCTGTGGCGGGTGTTTTTCGCCGTCCTCCTCATCCTCGAAAACTTCCATTTGTTCGGGCGGGGCATAGCCCCGGGTGCCGATTTGGGTGGCGTGGTGGGTGCCCTGTATGGGGCGTGCGGCGCCGAAGTCGATGAGCACGGGTTCGCCCGCCGGGGTAAGCATGATGTTGGCCGGCTTGATGTCGCGGTGTATGATTTCCCGGCTGTGCATGGAAATCAATGCGTTGAGCAGCTTGCGCAGTATGCTTTCCAGCAGTTGCGCTTCCATTTGCCGCCCGGTGGTGCCCGATGTTCCGGTGTAGAGTTTGTGGAGGTTTTGCCCGCTGACGGGCTCCATGACGATGTAGGCGGTATTGAGCGCGCGGATGACGCCTGTGACGTGCACGATGTTGGGGTGGATGGGCAGTTTGCGCAGGGTGCGAGCCTCCTTCTCGAAACTTTTCAATGCCCATTGATAGTCGGCATCTTTATCGTGCTTGGGACGCAGCTCTCCGGTAGTAGGGTCGCGATAGGCGAAATCGGAGGGGTAATTTTCCTTAATCACCACGGGGTAGTTGGTCATAAGCTCCGTGGCTCTGTAGGTAATACCGAAACTCCCTTGACCGCGCACGCTCTCAATCTTGTACTCACCCAGTATGTACCCCTTCGGCAGGGTGGGGGTGAAAGGTGCGGCAGGTATTGCTTGGGTCGGAGAGGTCATGATTGAGGAAATAGTGAGGTGCTCGTTATTGTAGGCGCTTATTCTACCAAATATGTTGCGAAAATAAAGCAGAAAAATCCCCCATGCGCTTGGAAAAGAGTCCGCACATGGGGGAAGATAGCGCCGACTGTGGCGCGCGATTAACTGAAAAGTCGATTGAAAAAATCCGCTATCCTGCTTTAGTTAGCACCCGCAGCGCGTAATAACTTGGCGCATTCGGTGTGGCCGTTGAGTGTCGCCCAGTAGAGGGGAGTTTTGCCCAACTCATCCGCCTTGTTCACATCCGCTCCGGCGTCGATGAGTAGCTTCACGCATTCGGTGTGGCCCCATCTTGCCCCATGTAGGGGATGTCGGGGAGAGGGTCGATAGCCTCACAGGCGATGTCGGGGACCTCACAGGCGATGGCGGGGACCTCACAGGCGATGGCGGGGGTCTCACAGGCGATGTCGGGGACCTCACAGGCGATGGCGGGGGTATCACAGGCGATATCTTCATCCTCCTTGTTGACATCCGCTCCTGCGGCGAGTAGTAGCTTCACGCATTGGGTGTGGCCTCTTTTTTCCGCCCTGTAGAGGGGAGTTTTGCCATCCTTATCGGCCTTGTTGACATCTGCCCCGGCGGCGATGAGTAGCTTCACGTATTCGGTGTGGCCATTGTCTGCCGCCCTGTAGAGGGGAGTTTCGCCA
>JAZLDM010000033.1:0-17022 GCA_045614705.1 Akkermansia sp. | reverse complement strand
TGGCGCGGGGCTTGCGAGCGTTTTTCTGCTCGGTGGCCTGAGCCGCGGCATCAGAACCGGCGGGCTTGTCGGCCTTTTTAGCGCGGGGCTTGCGAGCGGGCTTCTGCTCGGGGGTGGCGGCAGCATTCTTAGCGGCGGCGGGGCGTTCGGCCTTATTGGCGCGGGGTTTGCGAGCGGCGCGCTGCTTGGCTGCGGGCTTCACCTCAGGGGTGGGGGTTGTCTTTTCTTCTGCGTCCATGATATGCGGAATGTAGAATATGGTCATTGTTCAACGGTCACAGCCCGGTCTACATTAAAAGACCACGCCGCGCTGTGGCTGGCGCCGTCTAGGGTTTTCCATGAGATGTGAACGGAGATGGCTGGCATGTAAATGCGGCAGGGTGATGTCCACTGAATAATACGCGAATTAATGTCCATTTTCGCGGGCACTCTGCCAAAACCGCTCACACTCATGTGAACGGAGGAAAGGTCTAAATCAGCTATATTGCTGAGCTGCGCACTGATGGTGGGCAGCTGGCAAGGAACGGTATCTCCGGAGCGCGGGGATACAGGGAACGGGGGCGGCGGGGTTCCCGGTGCCAGGTTACCGGGCTTAGCACCTGCACTTCTGCGGCCGCCGACGGTCGTGCTGAAATCCATGGCGCGGCGGAATATGGAGGGGTCCGTACCAAACACCATGTAGCGGTCCAGGCGCATGGGGTCAGTCTTGCAAGTGACTTTGTGAGGAATAACGGTGAACGCGGCAACATACCCGTAGCCACTCATGCGGCTCACCATGGCTTCGTCATTGTACCCACCGGGGTAGCAATATGTATTCACCGCGCCAAAGAGCTTCTCGAGCCCTATACGGGAAGCCCCGATTTCTTTGTCAATGAAAGCGGCGTAGGCCTCCTCGCCCTCCTTCTCATGTTTTTTCCAAGTACTGGGGTACGGGTGAGTGGCCGAGTGGCTGCCAATCGTGGCGCCGTTGTCCATCATCTCGCGAATCATGGCAGGCGACATGCTGTCGCCCCGCCCGGTCAGGTAACGGGTATAGAGGAAAAGGTGGAAGGGGTAGCCATACTCACGGAAAATGGGGTAAGCATCTGTATACACACTTCGCCAGCCGTCATCGAGCGTGATAAGCACACACTCCTCGGGCAGACGGCGGTCACCATGTAACCACTCCAAAAATTCCGGCATACTGATGACGGTCAATCCTGCGCGGCGAATAAACTCCATCTGCTCACGCAACTCACTCGTGCGCATCAACATTTCGCTCACAGGGCGGGTTGTGCTGAAATTGTGATACCCGAGAATCGCCACGCGAGTTTTCTCGCGGGGAACAAGGGGCTTGCTGATTCGGTCTTTCACCACAGGAACAGTCGTGGTCGAAAGCTCCTCAGCCACATCGTCATCCGCCAATTTTGTTGCAGGGCGCACCGACCTGCGGGGGGTATAGCTATGCCCGCCGGTTGCAAAGGGATCCGGGTTGATGGGTGGGGGGTCATATATCTGCCCCCAGGCCAGCTGGCACATCACCAGAACCACCATATACAAGTAGTGCTTCATGGAGTTCAATCTTAGCACATTCCTAAGCTATAGCAAGCATATAATATGTCAGGGAAACAATTCATTCACCCTGCCCTGCCGACGGCGACCGGGGTTCCCTGCACGGCGCCCCAATCAGCACAGGAGTTACTGCGGGTTAACGTGGCCACAATAGCTCCAAAGCGTGGGGTCCAACTCAGCACGGGCAGCCTCAGCCACGGCTTGTGCCTGCTCAAGGGTCTCCGTCAGCGCAAAGAGCGTGGAACCACTGCCGCACATAAGTGCCGCACGCACCCCCGGCTGCGAGAGCAACCACATCTTGCTGAAACCCAACACAGGGAACTTGGTGAATACCGCGCGCTCAAGCTCATTAACCAGTTTAATACCATCCACCACCTGAGCATTGTAGTTCACACCCTTTATGCGGTGAGCACCACGCAGCAATTTGTATGCGCTGGGGGTGGAAACCGCAAACTGCGGCTTAATCAGCACAATAGGGCTGCTCCACTCCGCCAGTTCAGGCACGGGGGTCACAATCTCCCCACGACCGGTACAGCGACTGACTACCGGATTGATGAAAAACGGCACATCACTACCGAGAGCCGCAGCCATGGTGCAAAGCTCCTCATCGCTGTAGTTGGTACCGATGATTTCATTGCAGGCGCGCAGGGTAATGGCGGCATCTGCCGAGCCACCCCCCAACCCCGCACCGTGGGGTATATTCTTGGTAAGCGTGATTTTCTGCTTAGCCTTGCGGCCGTAGGCCTTCTCGAACTCGCGCACGGCCTTCATGACCAAGTTGCTCTCATCGGTCGGCACGCCCGGTGTATCGCACAGCAGGGTAGTGGTGCGTGAGGTGTAAAAATCGATACTGTCCGTCAGGTCGAGCTTCGCCATCAGGATATCCACACTGTGGTATCCATCCTCGCGCTTGCCCATTACCCGCAATGAAAGATTAACCTTAGCGGGTGCCTGATAGGTCGTCGTTTTACCCTTGCTCATGCGCCTAGTCTACACGAATTCCCCCGCCACGTCAACCTTCACCAGCCCACCTCACCCTCAAAATGACGTACAGATTGCCCCCGCAATGCAGAAAAATTAAAAAAAATGCTCAAATTTGTCAGATTAGGCTTGCAAAAGGATGCGCGGCGTTATATCCTCCGCTATGGCAGAAATTCAGCTTGGACTTACATTTGACGACGTGCTCCTGCTTCCTTGCCTGAGCACCATTCTTCCCGGCGAGGCCGACCCCTCTTCTCAACTTTGCGCGGGTTTCCCGCTCCGCCTGCCCATTCTTTCCGCCCCCATGGATACGGTGACGGAGGTCGACATGGCCATAGCCATGGCTCGTGAGGGTGGTTTGGGTGTTATCCACCGCAACAACCGCATCGATGACCAGGCCGCCATGGTGGCTAAGGTTAAGCGCTTTGAAAATGCGGTTATCACCAAGCCGCTCACCGTTACCAGCGATATGAGCCTGAGCCGCGTGAAGGGCATCATGCTCGAGCACGGTTTCTCCGGCCTGCCCGTTGTGGCTGAGGGCAATCTGCTGGTAGGTATCATCACCGGTCGCGACATGCGAGTTGTCGATGGTCACGACCTCGAGAAACTCACCGTGGCTGATGTGATGACCCCCATGAGCCGCCTCATCACCGGCACCCCCGCTACCACTCAGGAGGAGGCACGCAAGATTCTCTACTCAAACCGAATCGAAAAGCTCCCGCTTGTTGATGAATCCGGCTGCTTGGTCGGTCTGATTACCGATACCGACATCCGCAAGCGCGAGGCATTCCAAGAATCCACCAAGGACGAGCTCGGGCGTCTGCGCTGCGGTGCAGCCGTAGGTCCGGGTCCGGAGTTCATGGCACGCGCACAGGCCGTTATCGATGCCGGCGCCGATGCTCTGTTTATCGATGCCGCCACCGGCCACACCAGCCGCGTGCTGCATGTGATTGAAAAACTGCGCGAACTCGGCAAGCCCGTAGTCGCCGGCAACGTGGTCACTCAGGATGGTGCCCGCGACCTCATCTCCGCCGGTGCCAGTGCCATCAAGGTAGGTGTGGGCCCCGGCTCCATCTGCACCACCCGAATCATCTCCGGCGTAGGCATGCCCCAGTTCACCGCAATTCAGGAGGTAGCAACCGTAGCACGCCCGGCCGGTGTAACCGTGATTGCCGACGGCGGTATTCGCTACTCCGGCGACGCTGTGAAGGCTCTTGCCGCCGGTGCCGACCTCATCATGATGGGTGGCATGCTCGCCGGTTGCGAGGAAAGCCCCGGTGCAGTTGTACACTATCAGGGTCGTAACTTCAAGACCTACCGCGGCATGGGCTCGCTGGGCGCCATGCGTGCCGGCTCCGGTGACCGCTACGGTCAGAACGGCAGCGGCAAGCTCGTGGCCGAAGGTGTGGAGGCTCGCGTGCCCTACAAGGGTATGCTGGCAGACGTTATCTTCCAGCTCGTTGGCGGCCTGCGCTCCGGCATGGGTTACCTTGGTGCCAAGAGCCTGCAGGAGCTGCGCGACCACGCCCGCTTCGTACGCATCACCGCCGGTGGTCTGCAGGAAAGCCACCCGCACGACGTCACCATCACTCAGGACCCCGGCAACTACAGCCGTTAAGCCTGAGTCGAAAGTCCCATTTAAACGCCTGCCACACCCCAGTGGCAGGCGTTTTGCTTATCAAAGAAAGAAGAAAAGTCGATTTTCAGCTCGACTGAACACGGCAAACAAGGTACAATAGCGAATATGATGAAGAAACTCCTCAGCGTAATGACATTGGCCGCCCTGCCGCTGGTGGCCGCACCTGATAAAGCCCCCCGCGAACTGGAAGGAGGTTGGGTGTATGAGTGGGGTGATGAGTTCAACGGAAACAAACTCAACACGAAGAAATGGGCCTACGAACTGGGAGTAGTGCGCAATCACGGCTCATCTCAAGCCTATACAAAGGACTGCGTAAAAGTAAAGAACGGCAAACTGCAGCTGATTTCGAGAGCGAAAACAACCCCGAACGCCACCTATAAAGAAGGCTCTCAGCATTGGAATGAAAAAATAAAGACGCAACCCTTTGCCAGTGGTTCCGTCACCACGCGCGGGGTTAAACATTTCGAGGCACCCGGGCGCTTGGAGTTCCGTGCCCGCATACCGAAGGGCAAGGGCGTGTGGCCGGCCATCTGGACCATGCACGTCAACAACTACGGCTGGCCCGCCAACGGCGAAATTGACATATTGGAGCACATCTCGCAGGAGCCCGAAACCTGTTACTCCATCTTCCGCTGGGGGCGCAATGGCGGCAATGAGGAGCACAAAGTAATCCGCACACGCCAATTCAAAGATTACAGTAAAAAGTTCCACACCTATGTACTGGAGTGGGACGACGATATTATGCGCATACTCATCGATGATGAAGAGCTGGGGCGCGTGAAAATAAGTGATGCGAACTACCCCAACGGCGACAACCCACTGCGCACGCCCTGCTACATCATCATGAACACAGCCATTGGCGGTCAGGGCACCTGGCCCGAAACGGCAGACCCAAAGGATTACCCCGTCAAGTTTGAAATCGATTACGTGCGCTATTACACCAAGAAGCAGTAACGAATATCACCCCGGATAGCTGCCGCCGTACAACATACAGCGAATATGGGCTAATTCTCTGCGGGTATGTTCCGACATGGGACTGCCCATGTGCTCCAAAGTACGCTGCAAGTCAGACTGCGGCGGCTCCGGAAGTGCATCGGCATCGAGCACGACATCCAGCACAGCCGGACCGCGAGCAGCCAACCAGCGGCGCACGGCAGCAGGAGCATCCGCCACTTGCACCAAGCGCTGCACCTGCAAACCGAGCGCCGCTGCACAAGCCAAAAAATCAATAGCGGGCGGTGGTGACTCACCCCCGCTTTGCATCGACTGAGCAGCCGTTGCAGCCCGATTATACACCAGTACTTTCACACTGAGCCGCTCCCGCAGCAGGGTCAACAACTCGGCAGCTCGACAGCCGGGTGAGCTGCCCTGACACAGGGCAATAACCTGCCGCGAGGGAGCCGCCGCCTTGGCCCCTATAGCTATGGGCAGCGCACAACCGGAGGTGCCGAAATTAAAAGAACCGACAATTCGCCGCTGTCCGAATGCCTGCAAATAGCGAGCAACCCAAATAATGGGCAAGCCGACATCAACGGCAAAAACAGCATCCGGCTCAGCATAGGAACTGAGCAACCGCGTCAGATATTCCGGGCGAATAGGCGCACGCTCGTTGACCGTGCGCAGTGCGCCCTCAATAGCACCCACCGCGCGACCATGGCGCATGAGCGAACGAGTCAGAAACTCATCCCCCCTGCCACCCTTTACCAACGGCAACAGCAGAGCCGCCGTGCGCGCTACATCCCCATGCACGGCATGAACCAATGCCACGCGGCGCCCCAGCGCAGCCGCCGATGAATCCACCTGCACAACCCGCCCATGCTGCGGCAAAAAGCAACTGTAGGGAAAATCCGTACCCCACATCACCAGCAAATCAGCCACCTGCACGGCGGCGGGAGCATCCCCCCAGCCCAACAAGCCAATCATACCCACAGCGCAGGGGTTATCGCGCTCCATAAACTCTTTACCACGCAGAGTGTAAGCAATAGGAGCCCCTATGCGACGAGCCAACTCCACCAGCAAATCACGCGCCCCGGCACAACCTCGCCCACATAAAAACACCACTTTATCGCTGCTGTTGATAAGCTCGGCTAAGCGGGCTACATCCACCTGTGCCGGTTCAGCCACAGCAGGAGTTGCCCCCGTGGGAGCGGCCACCGTTTGGCGGTCAGCGCCGGCCGGCATAGCGGCCACATCCGCCGGCAGCATGACAGCGGCCGCAGCAGGCACCGCTCGCGCCCAACGCAATGCCTCACCCAACACGCGAGGTGCCTGCTGCGGCGAATAAACAGCCTCACAATAAGCAGCGGCATCCCTCAGCGCATACTCAGGGTGGCAGCTCCGAACTCCCCCGCTCCCCATGGCCGATACAGGAACCTGCGGCGCAAGCGCCAACAGCGGCACCGAACTGTGCCCGGCTTCATAGAGAGCATTCACCATCTGCATATTCCCACCGCCACTGCTACCACAGCACGCAGCGGGCAAGCCGGTCAGCATCGCCTCGCCCAAAGCGGCAAAAGCCGCGCTCTCCTCGTGCTGCATACCAATGCAGCGCATCCCCTTCACACGCCGCAATACCTCGTGCATGTGACTCAGTGCGCCACTGCCTCCGCAATAGGCACGTTGCAGCCCGGCCGCAACCAACATGGACGCTATTTCATCTGCTACGGTTTTACATATCACGCCCCTTTTTTGCCCCTACCCGAGCAAAAAATCAATCTAAATATCTACCTGTTAATCAGGAGCTTACTCCGCTTTGGCTGCTTGGTTAAGCAGTTTGCGGATTTCGGCAGCATGGGGGCCGTCCACACAATCAGCCGGGGTTACACCTCGCTCCGTGCGGGCATTCACATCGGCTCCGTGGAGCAAAAGCCACTTCACCAGCTCCACATAGCTGAGCTCACAAGCAAGGTGCAGAGCAGTCGCCCCCTTGCTATCGGAGTGGCTTATGTTCACGCCCTCACCGGCCTCCATACGCCGCAGCAATTCCCACAAGCGCTGGCGATACAAGCGCAGCATGGGGCTAGTGTAGCGTTTTTTCTCCAAATTGCGGCGCCACACCCCGGCCTCCTCAGCCAACGAATCATCTTGCTCCCCGGACAAATATATCTTGACTGCCACATTGCGAGCCGTTGCCACACTGTAGTCGTGGTAAAGCTTTTCAGTAGCCACAGCTGTAGCAGGCGAGGTGAAGTTCAGGGTAATAAACCTCAGCACCCCCAGCTGCTTAGACTGCCACATATCAACTTCAATCTCACCGACTTCAGCCTCCTTGCTGCGGTATGTGTAAATACCGCCCTCACCGGGAGCCGATATCGGTAATATGCGGCGCATAGACTTAGGCGGCACCCCGGCAGCAGTGAATACAGCTTTCAGCTCATCATTCTCTTTAAGCTTTTGCATAGAAACCCACTCCGAGCGCAAAACATTCGGGTTTTCCACATAAAACTCAGCTTCGCTGTAATCCAGCACCACAGTAGCCCCCGACATGTCGGCAGGAGCAGGAACCGCAACAGAGCTGATAGCAGCTCCCAGCCACAGCACACTAAAGGCAAAACATTTTTTCATCTTTATCAGAACGGTGTTTTTTCTTTTTCAGACTCCTTACCTTCGAGGTACTTCACATATCGCGAAACCCCGGCACCGTAGCGGGAGGCCAAACGATAATCCGGCTCGGAGTCCAGCAATCGCCCACAGCAGCGGTTCCAGTACACCAACCACGAGATAAGCCCCAACACAGTACCGATGATACCCGCTCCTATCAAGTAAGCATTTGCCCCGCCGGCTGCCAACCAAACCTTAGCTTCATCTCGCCACGAAGTCGTCTTAACCTTAGGCTTGGGTTGAAGCGGTAAGTCCATACGGCGCACACCGGTGGCAGATTCCACACTGATGGGCGCAAAATTCGCGGAAATCGGCTCCAGCAAGGAGTGAATGCAACGCACCGCAGCCAGTAGCCCCTGATTACCACCACCGACAGCAACCACCCGGCGGCGCACGGCATCCAGCCACTCGCGCACCTGAGCATCCGTCGGGTTAACCTCCTTGTACCCAATATCGATTGAGGGCGGCTCACCAACGGCATATTGCAGCAAAACAGTATATTGACCGGGCTGGGAAATCTGGCTGACCAAGTTGGCAGCATCCACCTCCCGCGGTATCTCCTGCCCATTTTTGAAAACGGAGACATATATATGGAAACGGGAGTGAGCATTCAACTCGCGCAGTACGTGCATGAGATCGGCACGCTCTACTTCACTGAGCAACTGCTGAGGGTCGCGCAGGGCAGTTCCACGAGGGTCGAGATAATACTTGCAGTAGCGGCCGGGTACACGGGTATCGCTCTCAGCGACATCCACTGGTTCATTACGGCGCGTGGCGGGGCGTTTTTCCGCCTGCGGGGCAAGCGTCCGCTGCACTCCACCGGGCATCAGCCTGTTGTAGCACTCAGGCAAGCGCCCCGACATCAGGTTCGTATAGTCCACCGATGACCAGAGCGGCTCAGTATTGTACGCAGCGGGTTTCCCGGGCACCACCGGTGCAGGCTCAGCGGGCGGTGCAGGCGGCGGTTCGGCAGCCTGAGGCTCCGCTGCAAGCTGAGGAGCAGCGGCCAAGGCCAAGCTACCACCCAACAGCCACGGCCACACGGTAGCCCTACGGCGTATCATATTGGCACGCAAGGTCTTATTCACCCGTCGCGAGGCCTGTGCCAGTTGGCCGGCAGCTGCATTCATTACCCGGCGCAGAGCCGTTACCATCTCGCGCTCACGGAACTGCAAACGCGCCCCGACGATGCACGAGGATATGCGGTCCGGATTGATGTAATGGTCGAGCATATAGCCCCACGAAAAACAGGCAACCTCCAACTGTACATCCAACACAAGAGTCAACATCCACTCCTGACGAACAGGCGGCGGCGTAGGCAGACAAAGGTCGCGCACCCAACCGCAAAATCCCTGCCAGCAGCGCAACAACCAATTGGGTTCTTCATATTCGACCACGGGGCGTGCCTCACCCGGGCGCCGCTCGCTCATTTCAACCTCTTCAATGGTGCGCTGGTGTTCTCGGCGCCCGAACGAAGGGTGGTGAATGCGGGCATGATTGAGTACCCAGTGGGCTTGCGGGCGGAAATCCTGCAATTTACCGCGATCGGTTATGTAAATACAAAGTACCACAGGGGATACACGGCGCTCCAAATGTGCAAGATAGCTCAACAGCTCCATGCGCTCGCGGTGCGTCAATGCACCGGCTTCATCGACCACGCGAGTAAACTCCACATCGTTGCTACCAAACATTTTATCCGCTCTGTGCATACTATACCCGCACAACGGGCACTGTTGTTCGGCCCCGGGGTGAATAGTAGAATTACATTTCGGACATATCGGCATGCGCTATTTATAGCCGTTTTCATCCTTGCTGTGAAGTTAAATAAATGTCATTGCCTGCCATGAGCACATATCTACATACATTTTTCACACAGAACCACCGCTCCATTCTCCCAAACTTACATTTTCTGTCACATTGTGCGGTTGACATCTCGCGCGCGAGCGTGTAAACTGCTACCATGCAGCACACCAGGCAGAACGACAGAAATAACAACCGCAAGCCCCGCTACAGCGACAAAACCGCACGCCCCGCCGCCAAGCCCCGCGCATTCAAATCTGCCGAGGCTCCCGAAGGCAGCGAAAACTGGGTACGCCCCTGGGTGCAGCTCAAATACTTTACCTACAATCCCGCCGTATTCCCACGCATGCTCGGCGCCGTCAGCCCCGATGCCGTGGCCGGCGGACTTATCAACGTATACGACAAAAACGGCGAGCCCTTCGGCGGCGGATTCTGGAACCCGCAAAGCCGCACCCCGCTGCGCATGCTCTACCATGGACCCGAGCAGCTCACCGAACAAAAACTGGAGGAAAGCCTGCGCCGCGCCGTCAGCTGGCGCCGCGATGACTGCAACCTCGATGCCACCACCTCTGCCTACCGCATTATTCACGGCGACTCCGATGGCATCGGCGGCCTGATTGCCGACCGCTATGCCGACGTGCTGAGCCTGGAGGTCACCACGCTGGGTGTATGGCAACGCCTGCCCCGCTGGCTGCCCCTGCTGCACAAGCTCTGCGGCACTAAGCGCCACGTTATCTCGGTGGATGAAAGCATCGCCCGCATGGAGGGTATCAACCCCGCCACTGCCCCCGAAAGCGAACCCGTACACCGTGTAAAAATTGTCGAAAACGGAGTCAATTTCGAAGTAGACTTCGCGCAGGGTCACAAGACCGGCTTCTTCTGCGACCAGCGCGACAACCGCCGCAAGCTTTCGCAGCTCGTGGCAGGCAAAACCATGCTCGACCTCTGCTGCTACTCCGGCGGTTTCTCCATACACGCCAAACTGCACGGCGGGGCAAAGGAAGTCACAGCCGTTGACCTCGACGAAAAAGCCATCCTCATGGCTAAGCGTAACGCCAACATCAACAGCTCCGGCGGCCCGCTCCGTATCGATTTCGTACATGCGGACGCTTTCGTTTACGCTCGCCAAATGGTGCGCAACGGCAAGCAATTCGATGTCGTGCTGCTCGACCCGCCCAAGTTCGTGCTCGGCCGCGATGAAGAAAAAGAAGAAGGCCTGAAGAAGTACAACGACCTCAACATGCTCGGCCTGCAGTGCGTGCGCCGCGGCGGCCTGTTCGTCACCTGCTCCTGCTCCGGTCTGCTCAGCCCCTCCGAATTCGAGAAAACCGTCATTAAGGCCGCTCAACGTCTCGGCCGCCGACTGCAAATCCTTGATATGACCGGCCCGGGCTGGGACCACCCCTTCCTCTCCACCTACCCCGAGGGTCGCTACCTCAAGGTGCTTTGGGCCAGAGTCATGGAGTAATACCGCCCCTACATTCAGCATTCGTTATTCTGTATATTGATAGCATACTATTATGATAGGAACTCTTGCATTAGGTTTGGTACTGGCGCTGGTATTAGGCATGCTGGCGCAGCGCGTTAAGTTATCGCCGCTGGTGGGATACCTGGTGGCAGGCATGCTGGCAGGGCAGCCGTGGTGGGGACTTACCGAGTCGCCACACGAAGTCATGCAGGAGTTTGCCCACATCGGCGAGGTATTGCTGCTGTTTGGCGTAGGCCTACACTTTCATTTCAAAGATTTGTTAGCCGTCCGCAAGGTAGCGGTACCCGGCTCGCTGATGTGCATGACCCTGTGGACCGGTAGCGGTGCAGTGGTGTACCACTGGTTGGTACCCGGGGCAGATTGGGTAGCCGCCCTGCTCTTCGGCATGTGCGTGTGCGTGAGCAGTACCGTTGTGCTTACCCGAGTGCTGGAGGACAACAAGCTACTGCACACCCCCAGCGGCCACACTGCCGTAGGTTGGCTGGTGATGGAAGATATCTTCACCATCGTGCTACTGGTACTGCTGCCCGCCGTATTCATCGTTCCCGAGGGTGGCGGGAAGGCCATATTCTGCGCAGATGATTTAGGCTCTGCGCTGTGGGGAATGCTGTGGAAGCTGGTGCTCATGGTATTCTGCGTTGCCTTTGTCGGTCGTTACGTCATCGAAAAAGTACTCACCTTTGTGGCACGCAACAACTCCAACGAGCTCTTTACCTTAGCCGTACTCACCATTGCCCTGGGCGTAGCCGTACTATCAGCCGAGGTATTCAACGCCAGCATGGTATTCGGCGCCTTCCTCTCCGGCATGGTAGTCGGGCAGAGCAAGTTTGCCGGGCGCGCTGCGGCGGATGCTCTCCCCATGCGCGACGCCTTTGCCGTGCTCTTCTTCGTATCCGTCGGCATGGGCTTCGACTTCATGGGGCTGGTGAACCATTGGCAACTGGCGCTGGGCACCCTGCTGCTCACCCTTATATGGAAACCGCTGAGTGCCTACGCGGTCATTCGACTACTGCGCCGCCCGGGCAGTCTGGGGGTAGTGGTCGGCACATCGCTGTCGCAAATCGGTGAGTTTTCGTTCATCTTAGCCGCCATGGTAGCCGGTGAGCGCTTCGGGCTTCTGCCGGCAAGCGCGGTCAACATCATCACCGGTGTTGCCATCATCACCATCACCGCCAATGTACTGCTCTTCCGCCATGTGCCCACCCTCATCCGCAAAATGGAAGAGCGCGGCATAGGTCAGCCGGCGGCAAACGCCGGTGCGCTGCCGCTACCGAGCGAAGACCGCGACCGAGTCATCGTGGTAGGGCACGGTCCCTGCGGTGCCATGATTACCCGAATTCTGCAAGAGTACGCCATCGAGGTTGTCGTGCTGGAAATGAACATCGACACCGTTACCAAGCTGAATACACAGGGCTACCACGCCATGCACGGAGATGCCCGCCTGCGCACCATTCAACAGCTTGCCGGGGTGCAGCACTCCCGTGCCATCATCGTGACACCCGTGGGTGCCCCCGCCCGCGAAATCGCTACAACAGCCCGCGAGCTCAACCCCAAAATAGAGGTCATGGCTCACACCACCTACATGCAGCAAGCACAAGCCATGCGCAATGAAGGGGCTCAAACCGTAGTCGCCGGCGAGTTCGAGGCCGCACTCACCCTCTCCGGCTTGCTGCTGCGCTCACTGGGAGCCACTGAAGAACAAATCGCCCGAGCCCGCCGCGAATATCGCGAAAATATGTAAGGGATGAACGAAATACGAGCCGGAGCCGTACTGAATTACATCAATCTGGGGTTGCGCATAGGCGTACCCTTGGTTCTCACTCCGTATATTCTCGAGATACTGGGGCCGGCTGAGTATGGCATTTATATGCTGGCCAGCACCCTGCTGGTGCGGCTATACCTGAGCGATTTAGGGCGCACCACCGGCACAAAATACCTCAGCGAATATCAGGCGGCAGGTGACAGTGACGGCGCAGCCCGATTTCTGGGCATGCTCACGGTGCTGTACTCCTTGGCCGGTGCCGTCCTACTGGCGCTGGGGTTGGGCGTATATCCTTTTCTGGGGAACATCTTTCCGGAATTTACGGCGAGCGAGCTGTCGCTCTATCGCGTGCTGTACCTCATGACGCTGGTGAACGCCGCCCTCATGTTCCCGGCGCGCAGCCTGACAGGCATAGCCGACAGCCGTCAACGCTTTGCCATACCGGGCCTTATAGCCGTTGGCACCAGTGTGCTGAATGCCCTCGGCACATGGTTACTGCTGAGCTACGGGTGGCGCAGTGTGGGACTGGTAGCATTCAACATAGCCACCGGGGTACTGGCGCTGGGGCTCAACATGCTCTACTGCTTTGTCGGACTGCGCGCGCGCCTGAGCTTTCGCGGCGGGTGGGACCACTCGCTTTGCCGCGGGCTCTTTGCCTTCTCGTGGTGGCTGTTGCTCAACCAGCTCATCAACCTGCTCAATGCCGGCACCGGCAACTACTTGGTAGCCATTACCCGAGGTGCCGAGGCCGCCACAGTCTACACTTGCGGCTTGCAAATATACGCCAATTACTTTCTGCTGGGCGGCTGCCTGGCCCAGCTATTCCTGCCGCGCGTGGTGGGGCTGGTGGTGCGCGGAGCGGGCGGCAGAGCGCAAACCGAAACCATGGCTCGCCTGGGGCGAGTGCAGCTACTCATATTGCTGCCGGTGGCGGTCATTCTGCTTTTCTACGGTCGTCAATTCTTCGAACTGTGGGTAGGGCACAAGTTGGGCGAGCAAGCCGAGCTCAGCTGGCTCATAGCCATGTCGCTGGTAGTGCCGCAGACCTTCAGTCTGGTGCAAGCGCTCGGCTGGCAAATCAGTCAGGCGCGCAATGCCCTGCGGCAGCGCGTAGCCATTACCGCCTTCAACAGCCTGCTCTTCATCGTGGTGAGCTATTTTGTGTGCAAATGGTGGGGGATTGCCGCACAAGCCATTTGGGCGGCCTGCTCCATTACCCTGCAACTGCTCATGCTCAACCTCATTCACTACCGCGGGCTCGGGCTCTCACCGGCTCGCTTTTATGCCCGCACCTTCAGCGGGTGGCATCTGTGGGCTCCGGGGCTTGGACTGTTGGCATTCAGCATAGGTGAACTGATACCCGGCAGCGGCTGGGGCAGCTTTGCCGCCCGAGCAGGGCTTTTCTCCGCCGTTTATGTGGCACTACTGCGCAGCCCCCTCTTCCGCAGTCGGTAATTTTTCTTGAACGCCCCTATCGAAACAGGTATGATATCGGCCATGCAAACAGAGGTTTTTACATGCAAAAACGGCCTGACCGCCATCGTAAACCGCCAACCGGCCTTCCCTGTAGTGAGTGTGCAGATATGGGTAGGAACCGGCTCCGAGCACGAGGGCGAACACGCCGGAGCAGGAATTTCACACCTGCTCGAACACATGGTTTTCAAAGGTACCGGTGAATACAGCGCCCAGCAGCTCAACGAAGAAGTAGCCGCCCTCGGTGGCCTGTGGAATGCCTACACCACCACCGACCGCACGGTATTCCACATCGATGGCCCCTCCGCAGAATGGCAAAAGTTCCTGCATATCTTGCTGCAACTGGTCTACCACCCCACTTTCCCGGCAGACGAATTCGAAAAAGAGCGCGAAGTTATTCGCCGCGAGATGGCCATGTATAACGATGACCCGCGCGATACCGCCTACCGTGCCCTCATCGGCACCCTCTACAAAGTTCACCCGCGCCGCCTGCCGGTTATCGGCACTCAAAAACTCTTCGACAGCCTGACCCATGAGGACATGTGCCGCTACCACAGCAAACGCTACACACCGGGCAACATGTTCGTGTGCATTGTGGGCGATGTCGACCCCGCCGCCGTATTCACCGCGCTCGAAGCTGCCACGGCAGATATCCCCGCCACCCCCACAGCACCGATTGCTCCCGTTACCGAGCCCCGCCAGTGGGGGCGCCGCCTGTACCGCTGCGAGTTTGCCCAACCCACCAGCTCACTGATGCTGGCATGGCGCATTCCCCACACCGCCCACCCGGATTCCGCCGCCCTCTCGGTGCTGTCGTCCGTGCTGGGAGATGGCCGCGCCGCCTGGCTCTACAAACTCTTCCACGACGAGCGCGCCATTGCTCACGATACCAACACATCCATCATCCCCGCCAAGCAAGGGGAAGGCGCCTTCGTGATAGAGGCCGACGTAGAGCGCGAGCGCCGCGATGAATTGCAGGCTGCCCTGCTCGACTACATCGCCACCCTGCCCCGGGCCGACTTCTCCCGCGGTGTACTGCGCGCACAGCGCCAACTGCGCGCACAGCGAGTGAAAGCTCTCTCGACTGTGCAGGGCTGCGCCTCCATCCTCGGCATCAGCTGGCACCATAGCCGCAACTACAACGCCGGCGATGAATGGGCAGAAGCCCTGAACCGCGTCACCCCCGCCGACTTAGCCCGGGTAGCAGCTACTTACCTTACCCCCGAGCGACTGACCATTGTCAGCGTAGACCCCACCGGCACCAACAGTGCAGATACCGGCACAGCCACCACAGCCACCCGCCCCGTTCCCGTGCTGCGCGAGCTTTCCAACGGCTTGCGCTTAGTACTGCGCGAAGACCACCGCGTGCCGCTGGTAAGCACAGTACTTTGCATAGGCGCCGGTTGCCGCACCGAAACCGAGCAAACAGCCGGTATCAACAACCTGCTGGCGGAGTGCATGCTCAAAGGCACACCCACCCGCACCGCTGCACAGCTGGCAGATACCGTTGAAGAACTCGGCGGCACCATCACCTGCTCCGCCGGCAACAATTCCCTGATGCTCAAAACCCGCGCACTGGCAGAGGACGCCACCGCCATGCTCGAACTACTGGCAGACGCCGCGCTGACCCCCATCTTGCCGCAGGAGGCTATTACCACCGCGCAAGAAGACATGGTGGCCGATATCCTCGACAGCCGCGAAGACCCGGCTTCCGTTGCCTTCGTGCAGCTGCGCCGCGCCTGTTTCGGCCCATATTCCTACGGCAACCACCCCGATGGCACCCCCGAAAGTGTGCAATCGCTCACCCGCGATACCCTGCTGCAGCACCACGCCCGCCTGATGTGCACGCGCAACGCCGTACTGGCTATCAGCGGCGATTTCGACCCCGAGCACATCTGCCGCGCGGTGGAGGAACTCTTCGCCGCCATGCCCACCGGTGCCCCGGTCGAGCTCGCCCCCACCCCCCGACAGCAGTCGGCTGACCTCGCCATCACTTGCGACAAAGAGCAGGCCGTGCTCGCCATGGCAGTGCCCGCCTGCACCGCCACCGCAGCAAATAACCACCTGCAACTGATTTTCGATGAATGGTGCCGCGATATGGCCGGCCCCATCTTCTCCGAAATCCGCGAAAAGCGCGGGCTCGCCTACTATGCCGCCTCAGCCGCCCTACAGGGTACGGATGCCGGCTGCATGTACTTCTACCTCGGCACCTCCCCGCAAGCCATGCCCGAGGCCCGAACCGCCCTGCTCAACCTGCTCGACAGCCTGGCTACTCAGGGCATGCCGCCCGAGGCACTCGACCGCTCCCGCGCCACCGTGCTCAGCTCCCGCCTGCTGGCGGAGCAGTCGGCGGATAAACTCTGCAGCTCCATGGCCATAAATACCCTGCTCGGCCTGCCCCCGGACTACGCCGAGCGGCTCCCCGAACTGCTGCAAAGCATCACTCACGAACAAATGCAGCAATTCATCGCTAAGTTACTGGCACCGTCCGCCGTCCGCACCATCGTCACGGTTAGCCCGCAGTAACCTTTTCTCTCACATGTGTCCCAAAGATTTTCTGAAAGGATAGCAAAACAGCAAAATTCTCTGAATGATTTTCTTCCCATCGACGTACACGTTTCAGATGGTAAGATGTCGGATAACATAGGCGCCTACCACCTGATGCCGCCGGGGCGCAGCATCATTGTAGCCGACCGTGGATACGATGATACACAGCTCTGGAGGGAT
>JAZLDM010000032.1:0-23271 GCA_045614705.1 Akkermansia sp. | reverse complement strand
GCCAATACACAGATTTTCAATGCGTTCTTGTACATGTTCTGCATTCTAGCATACTCTGTTCCTGCTGCAAGGAAAAAGTGTTGATGATTTGGCTGGTGGGTTCGTTTTTACACGTGTCCCAAATCTTTGGGACACGTGTGGGCATGTTTTGAATGTTAAAACGTCAAAGATTAAAATTAATGGTTTGCACCGCAGTGGAAGGAATAGCGGTACTGTTTCTCAGCGCGGGTGAAAAGCGCCAACGTGAAAGTATGCATTCGCGCGCAGCTTGAGCAAACGCCGGGTGGGTACTGGATATGATTTCCACTTGTGTAGGGCTGCCGCTTGTATCTATGTGAATTCGGAGCTTTACACTACCGCTGCGGCGACTATATTTCAATGTTGGTGGGTAGTCGGGAGTCGGTGCTTTCAGCTGGAGTGGGGGAGTAATTGCTGATTCCGTCTCGGGTGAAGGGGGCGGAGAGAGCTTTTTTACCTCTTGCTTGTGGGCAATATCTGTTTCAATTATTAAAGGTAGCGATTGTTCAGATAGTTCGGTACGCTCGAACTCCAGTTCCGGTGCAAAATCGCTTTCGAGGTGCAGAATAGGTTGATGTGCAAATTGTACCGTTGGTTCGGGCGGACTGATGAGTGGTGATTCTATGAATGGAGGGGATTTGGGGGTGGGGTAAAAGAAGAAGCTTTGTATCGCCAACCCTTTGTCGGTATTTTGCCAATCTGTGGAATATAATCCGATTGCTGCCAGTACACCCAGCAGTGCCAGTGTGACACCGAGTGCTTTTGCCGTGGCTGAATTTCGCTCTTGCCGCATGTCAGGGAGCAATCCAAAGTTGGTGCGACTCTGCCACATCGTATGGGCCGTGGTAGTGGGGCGGGAGTTTGACATGCTCCCATGCGGCTATATTTGCCCTGTTTTCCATCCACCCCGGCAACCATACAGCGCGTTGGTATATCAGTTCATCTATTTCTTTGGCGGCGGCTGAGGCCTGTTGCTGAGTTTTTGCCTGTTGTGCTCTTAGTATGGCGTTATCAATTTCGTTGTCAACAAGCCCGAAAGGTGCATCGTGACCGGTTGCTTTGCTGTGGAAAAAGCGTTCGTATGCGGGAATCGGGAGGCTTGGCATTGTTGCCCAGAAGGTGAGCTCGTGACTGCTGTCTTTGAGTTGTCGGCTGATGTTTTGCCAAGGAAGTGGCTCCGGTACCAGTTCGGCACCGCAGGCAGCTGCGCTTTGAGTTAAAATAGTTGCTAGGGTATTGAGTTTTTCTGACGGCGTGAACGAGAATCTTACACTTAATCTCTCGCCGTTAGGGCGGCGCAGAATTCCATCCGGACCGCATTCGGTGAATCCCGCCAACGCAAAACACTCACGAGCAGCCAAGGGATTGTAGCGGTACTGCGGGCAGTCGTGCTGTAGATTGCGATAGCCGGTTGTGAAGTGAGGCAGTTGTTCTGCATAGCCGCGAAAGAGAACTTCAATGGCGGTTTTCATGTCCAAGGCCTGCAGGAGCCCTTTGCGCAGTTGTAAATCGGGCAGGGTGCGGGTGTTGAGTGCAATGCCGTATGGTGCCATGGGGTGAACTATTCGAAGGCTGTGCAATGATATGCGGCCATCCTCGGCCGCTCTCACGCCGTCAAGTTTTGTTTGCCACGCTGCAATATTGCGGGTTTGGAGGATGTCGAGTCTGCCGTTGATGAAGGCTTGCCATGTTTGAGCTTCATCTGTAAAGAAGTGGTACTCAATTCGGTCGATGTTATGAGTATTGGTGAATCCCGCCAGGTTTTGTGCCCACCAGTTGGGGCAGCGTTGCAAGACGATTCTCCGCCCGCGCTCTATTTCCGTGATGGTGTAGGCACCGGTGCTTGGTGGGATTCGCCGTGCGTAGCGCTCGGTATAATCGCTGCCGAATTCACTGTAGAAGCCGGGCTCCGCAGGAATGAGTTTGCTGCTGATTGTGAGTATATCTGCATAACTCTCCGGAACGATGACCTCTACCACGCTGTCTCCGTAGCAACGAATTTCCTCACATGGGGGTGGGGTACCGCAGCGTACACTCAGCAGCGCCCCCAGGGCGTAATCTCTCGCTCGAACCGGGCGCCCATTGGTGTAACGAGCTTGCGGATTCAACTTGAAATACAGGCTGCGACCTTGTCTGCACCATGCTTCGGCTACCCCCGCCATCTCTTGCCCCGTTTCAGGATGAGCCCACACCAGTGGTATTTCTATTCGCTCAAACAGATTGTAATGGAAAAATTGCGGCGACGTATTTCCGAAACGAAGAAAATGAGCCGGAAATGGTCCGGTATTGCTTTGCCGAAGAGTCCCCCCTTTGCGTGCCCGGGAGTCTCCGATGGGGGGAGCCTCCGTTGCGCTGTGCCAAGGTAAAGCCGCGAGCCGGTCATGTGCTGAGTGCAAAGAAATCTTCACGCGTTTCTCCGCTGCCAACTGCTGTTCAAAATTGGCCGGGTAAGGGGCAGGGGGCTGTAATTGCTCCATATCGGGGGGGGCGATTACTTGGGCGGTGGGTGTCGCCTGCCGAGCCAGCCACAGCAGCAGTACTGCTGTGGCTGTTATCCATAGGCTGTAACGTAGCCACTTCATATTCAGAATTCAATGGTGCAACCACCATACACTCCTATACCCGGGGAGAGCATGGAAAAGCCGGGGGTATAGTTGCTCTCGGTTACAAAGCGCTGATTGGTGAGGTTTTCTATGCGCAGATGAAGTGTGACATGCTCATTGAGCTGATAGCGGGCAAACCAGCGGAGACTGTAATAGTTGTCTATTTGAGCCGGGGAGTAGCCCTCGTAATTACTGCGACCGATTGCCGCGACCAGGCCGATACCTGTGGTGAAGCCTTCTACCGGGGACGTGTGCAGTTCCGCGCTCCATGTCTGGCGTGCGCTCCATGGTATTTGTTGGCCGGATGATGTTTTCGGGCGGGTGCAAGTCCAAGCTATTTTGTAGCCGGTATTCCATGCTTGCTCAAGAGTGCCGCTCAGGGTAAGCTCGACACCGTACGAGGTCCAATGCCCGCCGTCGTTGGTATAGGTGGCGTTGGTTGCGTCGGTGTAGAGGGTGGTGATAGCATCTTCTCGGCGCTGTGTAAATGCCGTGGCATTGAAATGAAGAGCCTCCGATATTTCGTGTTCGATTCCCATATCGAAACTCAGGCTTGTTTCGGGGCGAAGATGGGGGTTGCCGTGGTAGGTTGTTCCCCATGAATAGAAGTTGCTGTTGCTACGTTGGAATGAACCGGGGGCTCTGTATCCGGTTGCGACTGAAGCGAAAACTCGGCTTTGCTCATTGTTGAAGCGATAGCTGGTGGCTGCTCGCACTGTAGTTTGAGAGTCATACAGATTGCTCAATTCCATTGCAGCGGCCAGTGAGCTGCTCCATTGCTGCGTCGGGCTGTATATATGCTCCGCAAACAGGGAGTAGGTGTTTTCTAAATTATGGTCGGCCTTTTGTTTTTCGCTGCCGGATTTGACGGAAAAGTCACTCCGATTCCAGCTGAACCCGCCTGTAGTAGTTTGGTGCGGACACCAGCGGTAGGCGTTGCTCCATTCTACTTGAACATTGCGCAGGTTTTGGCAATAGCCTGTACCCAGCGTGGAATCGTAGCCGAAATACCCCGCCATTAAGCTGCTGTACCAGCGCTCAGTGAGTTGACCTCCCCATTTTGCCGTTACCAAGTTGGAGCGGAATGTGTAGCGATTGAAATATTCTATAGGTGCAAGCTCGCTGCCGTATATGCCGCACATGCCATACTCAGAGTCTTCTCTTCGGTAAGTCAGGGTAAGGGCATGGTCGTTGTTTACCTGCCAATCCAGACGCAGTGCTTGCCGGTAGCTATCGGATTCTCCGGCGTTGCGGTCTGTAGGGCGGTAGCCATTGGCAAAAAGAATATCGTTATCTGTTCGCGTGTATGTGGAGCTCAAAAAATAGGCGAGTTGTCCGTCTTCTCCTTGAGCTGTGAAGTTGCCCGTGTAACTATCGTGGCTACCTGCCTCGTTGAATAGGCGTATATGTGGCTCGCCTTTTCCCTTAGCGGTTTGCATGCATACAACACCACCCATTGCACCGCTACCGTAAACAGCTCCCTGACTGCCTTTGAGCACTTCTGCTTGACCTATTGAAAAGAGGTCTGTGCGCGCCAGTACATTACCGGTCAGTAATCCGCTGCCGCCGGTATTGAACAGGCGCATGCCATCGAGCATAGTCAGTACTGCCGTGTCATTGCTGATACCTCGAATGACCACATTCGCTGTGTTACCTTGTTGGTTTGCTCCGCCGCCGGATTGTACACTTACTCCTGCCAGTGTAGTCAGCGCCTCCGGTAGTGTATATATTCCTTCCTCGCGAAGTTGCGGTAAATCCAGTACTTCAACGCTGACGCCTGTTTGATTGCGCGGTATGTTTAACCCCTCGTGGGCACTTACCGTTACGGTCGGGAGCTCCACTTCAGGCGTTGTCGTTTGGGCGCCAACACTTCCACCTGTCATGATGATGGCAGGTACTACCACTGTGACCCTGTATCGCAGGGCCTTTATTTGCTGTATCATTCTTTATGTTGTCAGTTGGGTGGTGCATCGCCACCGTGTTCAGACTTGCCCCCGGGCTGGCATTCCGACTGAACAACTCGCCTGACATCAGGCATGTTGTATCACGGTTGCGGCACAGCGGCAGATTTTCACTGCCTTTCCCATCTATTTCCTGCGGCTTCGTAACCGCCTCCTCGGGGTGGCCCCTGCGTGTTGCATGGGGCTGTTCTCATTTAACCACAGGCCGTGTGTGTTTGCAAGTCTTAATGGCCGTTAGGACATAGGTTGCACTTGAAATAGCACATCCGTGGTGCTATATTAACCGCATGCAGACTGCATGTACGAAGGATGAACTACGCGCACTATTGGCACCCGTGCGTGGTAATAAGCTGGTGCTGGTGCCGACCATGGGTGCTTTGCATGAAGGGCACGCCACCCTGTTGCGACAAGCTCGTGAATTGGCCGGTGAAGGCGGTTGTGTCGTTGCCAGTGTGTTCCTCAATCCGGTTCAGTTTGACAATGCCGGAGATTTGGCTGCCTACCCCCAAACGCCGGAGGCTGACCTGCAAATCTGCCGCGAGTGTGGTGTGGATGTTGTTTTCATGCCTACTCCTGACATCATGTATTGTGCAGACCGCTCTATTACTCTTGAAGAAACCCACCTTTCTACCGTACTTTGCGGTGCAAGTCGTCCCGGGCACTTTGCCGGTGTGTGTTTGGTGGTGAATAAGCTTTTCAATCTCGTGCAGCCTACGGATGCTATTTTCGGCAAAAAGGATTACCAGCAGCTTGCTATCCTGCGCCGTATGGTGCGAGATCTTGATATCCCTATCAATATTCATGGCGCTGAGATTGTACGCGGGGAAGACGGCTTGGCTCTTTCCAGCCGAAATGTGCGCCTGACGCCTGCTCATCGTGCGGCGGCTCCGAGCATACATCGTTCCCTTGTGAAGGCGGCTGCTGCTTATGCCGCCGGTGCAGCCATAGCGGATGTATGTGCAGCTGTGCGCAGTGAGCTTTCCTCGATTGAGGGAGTGAATATAGACTATGTTGAGTTGGTAGACGCCGAGAATCTGCACGCGGTAACGGATGCTGCACGTCCGGCACTGTTGGCCGTTGCTGCTTTCTTCGGCGAGGTGCGCCTGATTGATAACATTGAACTGAGTCGTAACGTATGATAATTGCTGAAAATCTGCACCGTAGCTATACCATAGGGCATAAGACTGTGGAGGTCTTGCATGGCCTGAGCCTGAACATTAAGAGGGGCGAGAAAGTTTTTTTATGCGGCCCCAGTGGTGCCGGTAAGACAACTCTGATGTACACCCTGGCAGGGCTGGAGCAACCTCAGCACGGCAAAGTTATTGTTGCCGGGGAGGATATCTATGCGCTGAATCTGCGCAAGCGCGCTCTTTTCCGCAATAAGACAATGGGATTCATTTTTCAGAATTATATGCTTATGCCCGAGCTTACAGCTTTGGAGAATGCCTCGCTGGCTACGGCTGTTGCCGGTCGGGAAGCTACTGAGCGAGTGAAGTCTCTGCTTGAGCGCGTTGGTCTTGCTGACCGAATGGACCACCTGCCGAATGAGCTTTCCGGCGGTGAGCAGCAACGCGTGGCGATTGCTCGCGCTTTGGCTCACAATCCGGAACTCATCTTTGCCGATGAACCCACCGGTAACCTTGACTCCCGCAATGGTAAGCAAATTCTTGATTTGTTGTTCGAGCTGGCTGATGAGGGCAATAAGACCATGGTTATCGTCACGCATGATGCTCAGATAGCAGCTCGAGGTGATAGAACGCTTATTATTCGGGATGGTGTGGTGGCTGATTAAGCCCAATCCTTCCGAACATATTAAAAAAACGCAGGTTTTCAACAACCTGCGTTTTTTTATAACATGATGTGAAATCTCTTTAATATCGCATCAGAAGGGAAGTTCGCCTTCCGTGGGAATCCATTCCTCGATATTGTGTTGAGTGGCCGATGCGGGCGCCGAGATGGTTGCCCCGGCGGACGTATCGACGGTGGGGGCACCGCTTGCCGGTTCGTAGTCTGTTCGAACTGTTACTCGCGACGGAACCGGTTTCTTAACCTCTGTTTTTGTCTGCGCGTTGTTATCGCTTGCCGGGGCATTACCTCCATTGTCAAAATCGCTCATATCAACCAAGTCGAGCTCACCGAAAGCGTAGCGTGCCAAATCAGGCATGTTTTTCTTAATGAGTTCGCGTGTCGGTACGCGAATCTGTCCCTCCGGGGAACGCAGGGTAATGAGCTTACCCTCCAATCGGTAGATGTAGGCTTGCCTGAGTGTTTGCCCACGAGAGGTGACGGCATCCCCGATTGACATGCCGGGCAGCAAACTGAGGGCAATTTGACGGTACTCTTTATCGGTTGTGCGGATTTCGTGTTGAAGTGCCAGAATCTTGTTTTTCTGTTCTTCGATAGAATTTTCGATGGTGGCACACTCGTCTTTGATTTTTGCTAACTCACTGTCCAAGCGAGTCAGGCTTTCTCTCATGAGTATGTTTTCGTCTGCCTTATAATATTTTTCTACCAGTTCATCGCGTTGGCGTTGCAGTCGTGCGTTATCCCGCAGTGCTATGTCCAGCGCAGAAGGAACACTGTAGAGATTCATCTTCAACTTGATGTAGTACCCGCCGCCGGCCAGTATGCCAAGTAGCAGAATTACCAGCAGAATATCAAACAAGATTGAGAAGAAACCGCGTGATTTCTCTTTTTTCTCATCGTTTTTTGCCTTCGGGGCAGGCTCAGTTGCCTGTTCGGTTTCGGGGGTAGCCGTTTCTGTACTAGCTTCTTCCTCTACCACTATCGGTGCATCCTCGGGCATATTTTCTGCCGGCTGTTCTTCAGTGCCGGTGCTTGTTTGGGGGCAGAACTCAATGTCTGCAAACTCTTCATCGGCCGGTGCAGTGTTTTTTGCGGAAATGCTCATGGCTGGTTATATTTATCAGTTACGGTTGGCTGCGGCGTTGCTCTGCATGCTCTTGAACGTATCTCGGAAAGTGTTCAGACGACTATCCAGCTCAATGCAGCGTAACTTGTGTGAGGTTTCCGTGCGGCGTAAATCTGCTTTATGAGAGAGTGCGGTGTTAATCTCAGCTCGGCGGGCATTGATTGCCTCTTGCAGCCCGGGGGTTATTTCTCCGGCCTCGCGGATACGCTTTTGCATATCATCAATTTCTTTGCTGAGCTGCTGATTATGGGTATTTATAGTACGCTGACGCTCCAAATCAGGAGCCTGTGGTTTGCAGCCTGTTACAGCCATGCACAGCGCCATGGTGAGGAGCGTGGGGATAATGATGGAAGATTTCACGCTCTCTATCATGCGATATTGAGCTTGCGGCGTCAAGCTTGTTTTGCGTCAAACTGGTTCAGATGGCTCAATCGAGAGGTGCCCACAGTGCGGCCAAGCGTAGTACTGCCTGATCTGCCTCCGGGGTTAGCGTGTGTAATTGCTCAGCGGTGAACCAGCCCAGTTCGTCTGATTCATCGGATATTTCGTAATTTTCGTGCGGGGCTTGCACCAGGTAACGAATATCGTAGTGCAGGTGTTCGGGTTCACCGCATTGAGGCCGCGCGGGTATGGTGTGTATGTCTATATCGTATATATCCGTTCTCAGGGGAATGAGGCCGGATATGCCGCTTTCTTCCTGAGCTTCTCGCAAAGCTACGCGCAGTACGTTTGGGTCGCCATCGGCGTGGCCACCCGGTTGTACCCATAGTTTAAGCTTGCGGTGCAGGGTTAGCAATGCTTTTTGCCCTGTGGGGTTTAATAACCACGCTGAGCCGGTGATATGCCCGGCTGCGTGGCTGCGTTCAAAACAATCCGGTGTTTGCAGCACGAAGTCGAGCAGTTTTTCGGCAATCTGCGCGCGTTCCGGGGTGCGGGCTATGTAGTCGAGCAGTTGTAGGCAGATGTCGCGTCGATTGTCCGTAGGAAGCTCCATGGCTTCATTCTAACCGCCGAATTTGATATTTGCAAGCATATAAGCAAAAAAATGCCACCATGTAGAAGTCGAAGCTTGACATGACGAGCCGCCTCTCTATAATACTAGGAAGTTACCATGGCCGTCAGATTCAGAACTCGCAAGGATATCTTCGTATTAATAAACGCCCAGAATCGGCGCAGGCGCATTTTTGCCTGTTCGCTGGCCGGTGGTTTAGTTGTTTTCTTGGGACTTTTGTTCTGGATGGTTAATATCTTTATCGAACAGGAGCAGGAGGCCACTTTCCTTGTTTATCAGCCGGAGGAAGCACCTAATGATACTCCCGCTCCGAAGAGAGAGATGTCCAGTAAGGTGAAACCGGTACAGCCCAAGCTGGATGTCATAGTGGCGGACTCAGCATCTGATGTTGAGTTCATGACTGATGTTGAGATTGATACGGCGGCTCTTGAAATGACAAGCGATACCCTTGCGGAAGGCCTTGCCGGTGGTGGTGATGGCATTGGTGAGGGATTTGGTGAGGGCGGCGGTTCCGGTCTTGGCTCGTCTGTTAAAACGGAGAATGCCTTTGAAGGTCGTTTCTGGGATTTCAAGAAAACCCCCGCTGGTGCACCTTCCAAGCTGAAGGATGTGAAGGGCAATCGTGAGGTGCTTAGCATCATGAGCCGTTTCTACAACAGTGGGTGGAATACAACAGCCTTTTCTCCCTACTGTGAGGCTAAGACTCGCCTGTTCTCTTCTTGCTTCTATTTGCCCAACTGTATGGACCAAGAGGCCTCCAACGCCTATGACCCGAATGGGAAGATGGGGCTTAAACCCAGCCGCTGGGTTGCTCTGTACCGCGCTCGCGTGCAGGCTCCCAAGAGTGGGCGTTTCCGCTTTGTCGGTGTGGGTGACTCCGTGATGGCTGTGCGCTTCGATGGCAAAAATGTGTTGGCCTGTGGTTTCCATGACCTGAAGACTGCCGAGTGGAACGGTCTGCACGTCGTCTCGAATCCGAATGCCCTGCAGGGGAAAGATGTGATTGATTATCAGTCCTGCGATTTCTGGAACGAACAGGTAGGTGGTTTCGTTGCCGGTGAGCCGTTTGATGTGAAATCCGGCGAATGGTATGAGATGCAGGTTCTGGTATCGGAAATCGGTGGTGGTAATTTCGGCTTCTGTCTGTTGATTGACGATATGGATGAAGAAGGCGGAAAGGTTTCCGAAGATGGTAAACCCGTATTCCAATTGTTCCGTACGAGCTTCATTGCTCCCAAGGCGGCTGAAGTTTACGATATGATTAAGTACAAGGACATGGAGCTTGCTACTGATCCGCCATACGATGAAGATAGTATGATTTGGCCTGCCAAACCGCTTAAAATCGGTTCACGCGGTAAATGATATTTTTTCTGTCACGATTTATGATTGGCAAAGAGAGTATTTTATGCTATAAACTCGCGCGTCGCTTTTAAACTGTAAAAATACTTCGCCATGCATAAAATAGTTAATACCCGGGTTTTAGTGAATGCGGGGCGTATTGTGCTCCTGTGTGCCTGTTCCTGTTTGTTGACATCTTGCAGTATGATATCCAACCTCTTGGGGTCGTTGATTTCTATTCCTTTCCGGATTATTGATTACGTATTACCCGGTTAATGATGAATACTTTCTGTAAACCTTTCCTGCTGGTTTCCATGCTACTGAGTTGCTTACTTGTAGCATGTCAGCAGCAGTTTGTGAGCGGTGGAAGTCTGGGCTTGCGTGATTACCCTGATGCTGTCGTTCATATTAATCAGGTTGACCCTGCGTACAGACCCTATTTTGCTCAGCAACACGGGGCAAGCTACTCGCTCAGTGATCAGAGAAAAGCTTTCTCACAAGCTCGTCAAACAGCAAAAACGCCCGTTCGCGAGTCCGCTTATCGCCCGGCCAAAGCTGCTCCGCGCAAAAAAACTGCCCGTAGTCGTGGTAGGGTAGTGTCTCGCGGTAAGAACGTTTCCCGTGGTAAATCGGTATCTGCCGGCAAAAAGAAAAAGGCTGCTACCGGCAAAAAATCGTCTGCTGCTCGTAAAAAAGCGGCTCCGAAGAAGAAACCCGCTGCTCGTCGTGGTAAGCGCCGCAGGTAAATTGCCGAATCGATAATCGCTATAGTTATTGGTATGCCTGAAAAGCCAGATTTGTCTCCGGTCGCTCCTTTAGAATTAGCTAAAAAGCCACAGGGAAAGGGGAAATCAGTCGCAGACCAACCCGATGTGCAGGGAATTCCGGGAGTTTTGGTTTGCTCTCTTGCTTGCATGGCAGTGCTCATGTTCCTCTCCGCAGTTGGGTTGGTTATATATAATTTTTGGGATGCTCTGGGAACCGGTCACAAGGCGATGTGCCTGCTCACCATTCCGATTATGTTGTGGGGTGGGTATTATTTGCAGTATCGTCGAGGGGGGCAATCGGCTGAGGTTGTTGCATTCCTTTCTTGTCTGAGCTGGGCGGTTGTTGTAGTGGCGGTGCAAACTTGCGTATACAGCATGCCGCTTTGGGTTTGTGGTTTGATTTTTCTGGCCGGGTTGGCTGTTGTGCCCTGCATTTACCCATGGCGTTCTGCTGTCGTTGCTTTGTTGGTCGGAAGTGTGGGTGAGTTGGGCATGTTGGGTTTATCTTGCGTATCCGGGCAGGTTGCATTTTCTTCCGGATGGTTGGGATTGATGGCCATGCTTATGCTGTGGTTGCTTGCCGGTTGTTGGTGTTACCTGACCCCGCGTACCGTGTATCACAAATACCGAATAGCTGCGCCGCTTTCTTTTACGCTTATCTTGCTGATTTACTATGCGCTGATAATTTTTCCTCACTATCTCTTGCCTTCCGAGGGGGATTTTTCTTTCAATGGTGCCTTGTTTATTTGGATGATAACAATGGTGGTTGCCGTACCTCTTCATGTGCGTTATGCCCGTCGGCAGAATAGAAGTGCAGCTTCTCCGGCATTCTTCGCTTTGTGGCTCTGCGCTTTGGTTACCGTTCCCACTGCCGTTGCTGTTAGCTTGCCGTTTCTTACCGCACCGCTTTCTTTGCTCGCAGCTTTAGCACTCGTGTATTATGGAGCAGTGTATAAGGCGAATCGTATCTTGCTTGCCGGGTGTTTAGTTTTCTATATCGCTGTTTTCGGCACCGTTTTCAGGTTGGGAGTCCCGCCGCTGGGGGCTGCCTGTATTTTCCTGCTCCTCAGCTTCTTTACCCTGTATATAACTGTGCGCCTTAATACACGGCGCCGTACCCTTATAGATGCTATTCGCAGGGTTCGGCGCAAGAGAAATGAGCAAAATTGATTGCTTCTCTGCAAAGTTTCGCTTTTTTAGCTCCCTACCTCCTTATTTGCTGTATTTGTGTATTTCTGACGTAACTGCCAAAATGTAAACGATTTGTGAATAATTTTGTGCTCCTTGTTAAAAAAACGAATTAGAAAAAACTAACTAAATTAGAAAAAATCTAAGAAAAAGTCTTGCATTGCGATAGGAATTGTGGTAAAAAGAGCGCAGCAAGAGCGGGCAGGGTCCCGGTTAAAAGAATCAAACAATAGAAAACAAAGAACTATGTTAGTAGGAAAGAAAGCCCCGGAGTTCAGCGCGAGCGCAGTGGTAAACGGAGAAATTGTGGCAGATTTCAGTCTGGAACAGTACATGGGCAGCAAGTATGTGCTACTGTTCTTTTACCCGAAAGATTTCACATTTGTATGCCCGACAGAGTTAATCGGGTTCCAAAATGCCCTGCCGGAGTTTGAGAAACGTAATACAGTAGTTGTAGGTTGCTCTACGGATAGTGAGTTTTGCCACTGGGCATGGACGAATACCCCGCGCAACCAGGGCGGTATTCAGGGTGTGAGCTATCCGCTTGTGGCAGACATCAATAAAGAAGTTGCCGCTAAGTTTGACGTGCTTGCAGACGAGGGTGACCGCGTGGCATATCGAGGACTGTTCTTGATTGACAAGGAAGGTGTAGTGCGCCACATGCTGATTAACGATATGCCGCTGGGGCGCTCAATAGATGAAGCTATACGTATAGTTGACGCCTTGCAGCACTTTGAGCAGTTCGGCGAGGTCTGCCCCATGGGGTGGCACAAGGGCGATACGGCCATGCAAGCTACACATGAGGGCGTGTCGGGTTATCTTGCAGACAAGTAACGCGACATTACAGAAAATCGTTCATAAGAGACAAGAGGAGAGGCGGTCTCAGGAGAAATCCTGGGGCCGTTTTCCGTTGCTCTCGATATCGGAACTTAAAAAGTAAGTATCAGTTTTGCTCGGCAAGCAATTTAGCTGCTTGCTCGGCGCAAAAAGCGACACAGCGTTCGCAGGGGCGCGAGTCGTAGTAGGCTTGCGTGCGTTCGCCCGGGCGAGCCGATTCTACGGTATCGGCATCCAACTTCAGCAACTCTCGGCAGGTCAGGGTGCCGAATTCATTAGTAAAGGCGGCGGCTTGTTGGCGCACCAAACTGAAAATTGCCTCTTTTGAGTCTCTGTCTCCGGTTAGGTTGCCTTGGCAATATCCGGCAACCATTGTCAGCCCGCTGAAGGCTCCGCACATGCCGCGCATGCGCCCCACACCGGCACCGAAGCCTGCGGAGAGGCGCAGCGCCAGCTCTTCGGGCAAGCCCATCGTATCCGCAAACGCGGTAAAAACGGACTGCGCACAATTGTAACCACTGTGGAAGTAGCCCAATGCTCTGTCAGCAGCTTGCTGAGCCGTGGGGGTGTTCATGGCTTAGTGGCGGCGGGGCTTTTTGGAAAAGCGTGAGAAAAACGGCTTGCTATCGTTGTCTTTGTCGCGGCGACTGTTGCGTTCGCGGCGTTCGTTTTTATTAGAGCCGTGTCGTTCCGCGCGTTCAAACCTGCTACCGCGGTCTTGTTTGCCGGGGTAGGAGGAGCCGCCGGAGCGGCGGTCGCGGACGTTGTAGTTGCCACGTCCATCGAACTCGGACTTTTTGTCCTCACGCACGTTGACTTCGTAGCCGCAAATGGAGCAGGTGCCGAGACGTTCCAGCAGCTGTGGCACCATTTCGGGAGATACATCAACGAGGGTGTGTTTCTGGAAAATGCGAATATCACCTACACTGCCTTTGGGGGCGCCGCCTTCATTGTAGAAGAGCCCGGCGATATCTTTGGGGCGCAGGCCTATGAGCTTGCCTCCGTTCATGAACAATGTAGTGCTTTGTTGCAGGCTGCTCCAGTCATTGCCTTTTTCGGCAGCCGGCTGCTGGTTGGCATCATTGTTATCGCGTTTGCTGTAGCGGCTCGGGCGATCTTCCGGTATAGCCTGCAATTCGCAGCTGCCTTTGGATATCAGTAGATTGAACATGCCGGCCATCAGTTGTTCGAGGGGCATATCGATATCGCGCAACTCCTCCGGCAGTTCAGTGGCTTTGGCTGCCTGTTCCAATATGTCATCCACCAGTGCTTCTCGACGTGCTTCTTCCACCTGAACGGCAGTCATGACTTTCTCCCGCTGCATGCGTGTGCCGATAAAGCGCTCAATTCGGGCAAGGAGCGAGAAATCGCGGCGCCCTATAAAGGTGACGGCTTTGCCCTTGCGGCCTGCTCGTGCCGTACGGCCGATGCGGTGTACATAATCCTCCGGGTCGCGGGGCAGTTCAAAGTTTACCACAATGTCTACATCGTCTATATCAAGCCCTCGGGCTGCAATATCTGTAGCAACCAGCACATTGAGGTTACCACGGCGGAAAGAATCCATTACGCGTTCGCGCAGGTTTTGGGGCATATCTCCGTGCAATCGGTCTACCGAATACCCACGAGCCAGCAGGCCGTCTACCACGTCATCCACAACACGTTTTGTGTTGGCAAAGACCAGCCCGCGTTTCATGCGTCCCATTTCAATCAGGCGGCTGAGTACCTCGATTCGGGAACTGAATACCACTTCGTATACACTTTGTTCGCAAGTCGGTACCGTGAGCACCGGGCGCTCGATGGTGATTTCTTTCGGGTTTTCAGAAAGTCGATTGATAAGGTCACGGATAGCCGGTGACATGGTGGCCGAGAAGAAGAGGGTCTGGCGCTCTTTGGGAAGCAGGGCCACAACGCGGTCGATGTCTTCCATAAAGCCCATATCGAGCATTTCATCGGCTTCATCGAGTATGAGGGTGCTGATATTTTCCGTGGGCAGCTCGCCTTGCTCCATCAAGTCAATCACTCGGCCGGGGGTGCCGACTACAAACTGGACCCCACGGCGCAGCGCAGACAGTTGGGGCGCAAAGGAGGCACCACCGTAAATCGGTACGGCCGATACTCCATCAAGGAACAGCGCCAGCTTGTCCACTTCACGGCAAATTTGAACTGCCAGCTCGCGAGTGGGAGCCAAGCACAGCACCTGCACGCTACGCAGGTTCGGATCTATGTTTTCCAGCGCGGGGATTGAAAAGGCGAGCGTTTTGCCCGAACCGGTGTGCGACAAGCCCACAATATCATCCCCCTCGAGTGCAGCGGGGATGGCCTGTGCTTGAATGGGGGAGGGGGTCTCGAAGCCGAGCACTTCGATGGCTTCTAATATTTCCGGGCAAATTCCGAGTTCTGAGAAAGACATAGACGCGGGCAAGAATGCCCGATTATTACGCAATTGTAAAGCACTTTTTTTGCCAGTTTGGCTAAATAGTGATGTCGGCTGTCATTCCGTGGCCGGATTTTCGTAGGCTTGCACTTTATAATGGCGACGAAGTAGTGTTTCTGTTTCTGCACCGTCGGTTCCATTGGGGGAGAACTGCAATTCAAAGCTCACATTGAAGTACTGGTGCGAACTGCCGGCTTTGATGGCAAAGAAGGGGGCTCCGTGCGGAAAATTGCCGACGGGCGCTGATTGGAAATTTTCGATGAGCCAGTTGCTGACGTCGCCCGGGATATCGTGGCGGAATACTTCATTGGGATTCGAGGAATAGCGAGCGGGGAAGGAGAATAGTCTGAGCATGTTCTCCTCGGAATCTCGAATTGCCAACAGCATGGTACCGGCTCGACCGGTGTTGGCATAGACCTCCGCTTGGTATACTCCATATTGGTTATTCGGTTCTATCAGGTGTAATTCCGGTATGGAGCCCAAGCGCTTACCTTTCCCTTTGCACATGCGCTCCAAGGTTTCGTTTGTCGGACTTTCTGCCAATTTTTGCATACGTCCATCGATTGCAGCTATTGCAGCGTTGATGGCTTTGCGTGCGGTTTCCCGGTGTTTGGTACCACGCCAGGCAAGAAGTAGGTAGTGTTTGCCGGAGAGTTCCAGCGCGATATCCGGCTGCTCTTCTTTATCTGTTGGTGGGTCCGGGAAATCATCTCCCGGTTTCACCGGAATGAATCCGCTTGGCATGGCTTCGCCCTCGGTTATAGTACGGAAGGTTGCATGCACGGTGCCGGGTATACCGCCGCGCGCCGGTGGCACCAGCACAACATGACCGGGCTTTGTATAAAAGGTGTCGCTTTTGTCGGCGTATGCCCAACGGGGAGCTTGTTCCAGATAGCGTGCTAACAGTTCTTCGTGTTGACCTTCCAGCAGCTGTAAATTGGGAATCGACTCCAACTTGCTACCGTTGAAGGGTTCGGGGTCAATGGCTATGACCAGTGCGGAGGGGCTCGTCAGGTTTTCGTTTGGCAGGTGTAGTGTGTCGGTCGGCTGAATCGGGCGCTCAGCATTATTCTCGTAGGGCGAGGGGGGATCTGCTTCGATGGCCATTTCAGTAAAAATATATCCGCTTATCAGCCAGATAATAAACCAGTTGAAGAATGTGAGCAGCGCATGTAGATTACGCAGCTTGAGCAGCAAGTAAGTGCAGCTCGCCAGCAGCATGAAAACGGAGCATACAACCGCAATGGCTATAATTTGCCCGGCATGCGCTGCGACGATGGGCGGCATGAGCTGCTGCTCAGGCTTTAGCCATAGTATGGGTTCACAAGCAAGTAAAACAACCAGAGCACAGAGTATATGCCACACCACACACACTGCTCCCAGCTTACCGATGTTGAGGCGTTTGCTCATCTATCCTCTGTATTTCTGGCGGCAAAGATAGCCGGGTTTGCAAGTATGTAGCGCGCCATGGCTATACGCGGTGAGGGCGGGGGCTGTTCAATATATTTATGATATGCCGCCTGAATAAGATATGGATCGGCGGTCAGCTCACCATCCACAATGAGCGTAGCAACGATGTCGGCATACGGTTGCAGCTGCATGTCGTTGAATGCCTGAATGGCGCGTTGAGCTATCTCTGTGGTCAGGTTTGAAATGTTGCCGCTACTCAGTGCGGCATCCGTCAGTGCACATTCGTAGATGTGGCGTTGCTCCGGGGGCAGACTTTCCGGGCTCGCAGCTCCGTTGGCTGTAAAACGCTCCATGAGTTCCTGCGGCGTGGGAGTGGGTAGACCTTCGCGCTTGAGCAGGAGTTTGTAAGCGCGGTAGGCTAATTCTGCCTCGTGGCCATTGGCGTATTTGTGAATGAGCGGCAGTATATTGTCACCTTCGCGCCGCTCAAGCATTTCGAGCAATATCCCCATAGGCGCTGCCGCGAAACAGTCAATCATTTCATCCGGGGACGTGGGCAACATGGTATCCAGTTTTTCCAGAGCCTGTTGCATATAGGTGGGGTCAACATCCCAGTGAAGCAGGTTGAGGGCTTCCAATACCTGTGCCGGTCGCTCTTCCAACAGATGTTCTCCGTGGTTCCAGTAGTGCAGGTTATGGACAAAATGGCGAGCTTTTTCTTCATCTGCCAAGCGCATGAATGCAAGCAGGTCACATACATCGCTGTAGGAGAAGCTCCGTGTGCTGTCGATGGATATCATTTCGCTGAGCCGCTTTTCGGCTCGCTCATAAGCGGGGGCACAGTATTTGCGTATGAGGTAGCGGCGGCATGCTTCGTGCTTGGTGAGCCTGGCTTGCTCCGTGCGCTTGCGCATGTAGCGGTAAAAGGAAATGGAATCGTAGGGAATTTTCACCGAGAGCTCTTTGCCGATAAGTCCCTGTTCTTTAAGCTTGTTAATGAGTGCCGGCTTACTTTGGAGGTAGAACGCCGCGTTGCAGCCTTTGTCATTTTCCATGACCAAACTTGCCCCGTGCTTGAGCATGAGTGCGATGGCGGTATCCAATGCCTGTGCAAAATGGGGATCGGTGGTATAGCGATAGTCCATTTCGAGCGGGCGGCAGAGGTAAAGTAATGGGGTGTTTCCCTCGCTGTCTCGCACATGCACATCGGCCCCGGAATTGATGAGTTGCTGCATGTCGTGCAGTGTACTGTTTCCGTTAAATTCGGCAGCCTTCGACAGCAGGGAATCCGGCTGCGGTACCGATTCCGTTTGTTGGGTGGCTGTTGCGGTGTCTTGCGCGCATAGACCGGCCGTGCTTAGCAGCAGAGCTGTTATTAAGTTACGCATGGAAGAGGTCAGGATTTATTGACGTCGGAAATTTGAAATTCTGCTTTGTTGTTCAGCATATAGCGTGCAATGGCTATTTCGAGCTGATAGGCCCAGATATTGCGTGTGGCCATAATTTCATCGAGCGCCTCCGGGTTACTGAGATTGTCTGCAATTTGGCGATAGACGCTTGCAACTTCCGGCAGGCCCAGTTCTTGCACGGCGGAGATGAACGATTCTATCGTTTCTTGCGGCATCTCACCGTACCAGAGCTCCTCAATCGAGGTGAGCAGCAGGGCTTTTTGCAGAACCGGTGTATCAGCACTGCGGCCCTGCGCTGCCAGCCAAGCTGCTACGCCTCCGTTGCTTGCATCCGGAAGTTTTTCTTTGTAAAGACGAGCCCCCCATGCACCGGCTTGTATGGTGAGTGACGGGTCATTGCAGAGTGTGTCTATCAGCTCATCACTGTCGGGGCAACGCCCCAGCAATTCAACTAGAATAGCCGCATTTTCGTGAGCCCCATTGGCATTGCAACTGCGCGCGGCTTGCAGTAGCTGTTCTTTCGGCAGGATAATGGTCGGAACGTCTTGCAAGGCATAGAGCAGGGCGGTTGTGGTGTGGTTGTGCGGCTTCATTGCCTCCGCATTTTTCCACAGGTGCATGTTTGCCACCAGCTCAGTAGTGCGAGCGGAATCCACCTGCGCCAGTAGTACGATTGCGCAGCGCAGAGCATCTGCGTAGAATTCCTGCTGTTCTTGCTGTGCCGTGGGGGTGTTGAGCAGAGCGGCGATTGTGTTGTAATGCGGCGCTATGGCCTCCGCCGCGGGTGCCAGCATGGCTGCACGGCAGATATCTGCCGCAAGATTTTCACCATCCCGAATTTCGATACCCGGCGTGGTAAACTCAAAACCTTTCTCCTGCAATGTTTTCAGTAGCGAGCTGTTCATGGACAGCAAGTCATAGGCGCAGAAACCGGGGTAGTCCGGGTCTTTGTCTGCCCGAGCATAGGGACTGGCACCTTGTTGCAGCAGGTAGGCCATGAGCTCAACGGCTGCGGCTTCCATGCCGCTTTCCTGTAGGCTGCTCATGCCGGAGGCCAAGCAGAAGAGCGCCGTGCGACCGCATTCGTCCGTAGCATCTACCGGTACTCCTGATTGCAGCAGGTAGCGGGCACATGCTGCATGCTCACCGTTAAAGTAACCGCCGCTCATGCGCGCCACGATGGTCAGCAGCGGGTGGTCTTCGGCGGTTAAGCCGCCCTTTTCTTCCAACAGGCGGGTGAGGGTATTGAGCCAGCCTCGGTAGGCTGCCTCTTGCAGTTCATTGCCGGTACGGGGGGCACCTATGTCGAGCAGGTGGGCATATACTCCTTCATGAGCACAGGTCAGGCATGCGTTGTAGGCTATGCTTGTCTCAGCTGTTCCGGGGGTGCGCAAATCAGCACCGGCTGCTACCAATACGTCTATCAGGCGATTGATTTCATCCGCCGCAACTTCAGGGGCGTAGTCCGTTGCCAAGGCAAAGAGTAGGGGCGTTTCCGCCGGGCTGTCTTCTACCAGCGTAGCTGCGTTCGGGTCCGCTCCATCCTGAATAAGGCAGCGCGCCAGCTCGGTCTTCTTGAGCATACATGCCACATGCAGTATGCTGTACTTGTGCGTGGCTGAGGTATAGGTGGGGTCCGCATGCTGAATAAAGTGCTGCACAACCTCTTGCAGTTCTTCCGGGTCATACTCCGCCATCCAGTCAACGGTGGCGAGCTCATCCAGCTCGCCACGCAATTCCATGAACTGCCCGGCTGCCTCGGGTGTGGCACTACCTTTCATGTTCCCGCCGTCGCAGTCGCTCAGCAGTATTCCTGCGGTCAGTACCAATGCAATCTTACAGCATGCTCTCCTCATGCCCCTATATTACCACAATCTCTCTGACTTCTCAAGCCGTAAATTGCGCACAGCCTAGCAAGTGACGCTTGTATTGAGGTGCGCAACGTGGATTTCGCCGTCGTGGAACTGTTTCAGCGCGTTTTTCAGAGCCGCTGTGCATTCTTTTTCGCCGTGCACCAGGTATACTTGCCCCTTCTTGCCGCCGGTGCGGCGGAAATAATTCAGCAGCTCATCGTGGTCAGCATGCCCGGAGAAGGAGTCGAGTGCCTGTATCTTGGCGCGTACAGGGTATTCGTCTCCCAGTATTCTCACTTGCAGAGCTCCGTCCATAATTCGGCGTCCCAGCGTGTTGGCCGCGCAGTAGCCCACAAACAACACGGTGTTTTTGTCGCGGCTGATTCCATTCTTGAGGTGGTGGAGTATTCGCCCGGCTTCGCACATGCCCGAGGCGGAGATGATGATGGCTTGCTCTCTCAGGTTGTTGAGGCGTTGGGATTCCGTTACCGTGCGTACCATGTGCAGTTGCTCGAAACCGAAGGGGTCGCGCTCGTTGAAGAGGAAGTTATATACGTCTTGATTGAAGCATTCGGGGTGAATGCGGAAAATCTCCGTGGCGCTCACGGCCATGGGACTGTCGACATATACCGGGTAATTGGGTAGCTTTCCCTCCCTGTAAGCCCGGTTGAGCAGGTAGAGTAGCTGTTGGGTGCGCTCCACGGCAAAGGCGGGTATGTAGACATTGCCCCCGCGCTTCATGGCTTTGCGTATGGTGTTGATAAACAAGTCGGCATCCTGCGCCGGGGCTTCGTGGTAGCGCCCGCCGTAGGTGCTCTCCATCAGCATGATATCGACATCGGGTACCTCCTCCGGGTCGCGCAGCAGCTCATTGTCCCCTCGACCAACGTCGCCCGAGAAGAGCAATCGCTTGTGTTTTCCGTCATCGCGGTCATCTATATCAAGCACGACCTGCGCCGCGCCGAGAATATGCCCGGCATCGTAAAAGGTGAGCGTGACTCCATCTGCAATGGGTATGGGCATGTGGTAGCCCAAGGTCAGGAATCGCCGCATGGCTGCTTCGGCATCTTGCTCGCTGTATATGGGTTGAGCCACACAGCCGTCTCCGCCTTTGCGCTTGTCCATCTTATTGAGGAACTTGCAATCGCTTTCCTGTATTCGGGCGGCATCCGCCAGCATGATGGAGCACAAATCACGTGTGCCGTAAGTGGTATACACAAATCCCTTAAAGCCTTTCTTAACTAAGTTTGGCAGGTTGCCGGAGTGGTCAATGTGCGCATGCGACAATACCACACAATCTATCGATTCCGGTTTAAAATATGGAAACTCTCGGTTAATCTTCAGTTGGTCTTCTCGATGCCCCTGGTACATACCGCAATCCAGGAGTATACGCCTCCCATTCACCTCCAGCAAATGCTGTGAGCCGGTAGTTGTCTCTGCTGCTCCGCAAAAATGTATTTTCATCACTCCGTATATTAGCCACTTTCCAACAGATTGACAAGTTAAAAAACAAATACCCCCATATTAACACAGAATTTGTTCCCCCATTTACCCTCGGCGGATAAAAAATTAGCAAAATCGGCATTTTAGGCTGGAAATTCTGCCCGATATGCATATAATACCCGCGCTATGTCAGAAAATACACAACCAGTTGCTAATACCGCTCCGGGTTCCTCCGAGGAGGAACTGATTGCCGTGCGCCGCGAGAAGGTGGGCAAGATTCGCGCCCTGGGGGTCAACCCCTACGGTGGCCGTTTCGATGTCACTACCAATCCGGCTGAAATCAAGGCGAACTTCGAGGAGGGGAAACAGGTCAAACTGCTTGGCCGTATCAATGCTCTGCGCGATATGGGCCGCACGCAGTTCTTTACCGTTGCCGATGTTCAGGGCAGTATTCAGTGCATGCTCACCAAGAAGGCCTGCACGGACGAAACTTGGGCTCTTTGGAAGTTGCTTGAGCGCGGTGACTGGGTAGGTATTGAGGGTGAGACCTTCATTACCCGCACCGGTGAACCTTCCGTGCGTGTGGAGTCCTTCAAGGTTCTCTCCAAGGCTCTGCGCCCCATGCCCGACAAGTTCCACGGCTTGGTAGACACCGATATGCGCTATCGCCGCCGCCACCTTGACCTGATGGGCAACCCCGAGAGCGCTGACCGTTTCGTGAAGCGTTCCCTTATCGTTCAGGAGATTCGCAGCTACCTCGTACAGCGTGGTTTCCTGGAGGTGGAGACCCCCATGCTGCAAGATATTGCAGGTGGTGCCGCCGCTAAGCCCTTCGAGAGCTACTACAATGCTCTCAGCAAGCCCGTGACCCTGCGTATCGCCCCCGAGCTTTACCTCAAGCGCCTGCTGGTGGGTGGTTTCCCCAAGGTGTTCGAGCTGAACCGCAATTTCCGTAACGAGGGCGTGGACCGCCGCCACAACCCCGAGTTCACCGTTCTTGAGGTGTACGAAGCCGGTGGTGACTACGAAACCATGGCCGCGATGATGGAGGAAATGATTTGCACCGTCGCTGAGAAGGTGTTCGGTACCCTGAAGTTTGACCAGTACGATGACAACGGCAACCTGCGTTGGACTGTCGATTTGACTCGTCCCTGGCGCCGCGCCGCTTACAACGATTTGGTGAAGGAAGTTGCCGGTGATGACTGGTTCGACCTCACTCCCGAGCAGCGCCGCGACCGCGCCGAAAATCAGTTCAAACTCATTATCGGTGAGGATTTGGACGACACAGGCGTCACTCAGCAGGTCTACGAAAAGCTCGTCGAGGAAAAGCAGGCTAACCCCCTCTTCGTCACCCACGTTGCCCGCGACCTCGTACCCCTCGCCAAGGCTAACCCCGAGAACCCCGAGGTGGTGGACGTCTTCGAGCTCGTCATGAACGGTCAGGAACTTTGCCCCGGTTATTCCGAGCAGAACGACCCCGTAGAGCAGCTTGAGCGCTTGCAGCACCAGGCCGGTGAAGAAACCCAGAAGATTGACTACGATTTCGTGGAGACTCTCGAGAGCGGTATGCCCAGTGCAGGCGGTATCGGCATCGGTATCGATCGCCTTTGCATGCTGCTCACCGGCGCTTGCTCCATCCGCGACATTATCCTCTTCCCCCAGCTGAAGGATAAGAATAAGGATAAGAAGGTTGACTGATAAGTTCTCCCTTCTGAAACCCCGTTTTTTACTATCCCCTTGGCTCTGCACCGAGGGGGTAGTTTTTTTAACAGCCTATGAAAAACCCCCACAGCCAAACGGCCATGGGGGCTTTACCACACATGTAATTGTTGTTACATGAATCTTACTTGCGGCGGCGGCGAGCAGCAAGGGCTGCCAGTGCCAGTAGGCTCAGCGTGGCCGTAGTGGGCTCGGGGATGCTCAGAGAGCCGTCGTTGGTGACGGTGCCCTTGAACACGAGGGTGTTACCTTCATAGCTATACCCGGCGTTGCTCAGTAGGGAGGTAATATCTCTGCCGGCAAGGAAGAGGGTGCCGGAGGTTAACCCCTCGGCATCGGAGGTGATG
>JAZLDM010000031.1:0-41763 GCA_045614705.1 Akkermansia sp. | reverse complement strand
GATTGGTTCATTTTTTTTGCACCGCCAGTTTAACAGCTGGCACCCCAGAACTCAATCTCCATTTTTGTTTTCTTTTATTTCGTTGATATTTTTCTCCTCATAACCCCCTCTTTCTTTAGATCGCTTTTTGGACAGCTATGCATCTTCTGTGCATTGCCCGATATTAGCTCTTGCATTTGCCCGCCGGGAGCGTTACAATAGACCGCAGATGAAAGCTGCGCAAATCCACGAAGTGCTGAGTAATTTTAATGTGACGCCCTCCAAGTCGATGGGGCAAAATTTCCTGACGGACGAAAACATAGCCCGCTGGATTGTAAACCAGCTCGACATACAACCCGAAGATTGCGTGGTTGAAGTCGGTCCCGGCACCGGGGCTCTTACCGAGCACATGGTGCCGCTGTGCCGCAAATTGATTTTAGTGGAGTTCGACGCTCGGCTGGCAGCCTACCAACGCGAGCGCTGGGCAGACTGTCCGCATGTAGAAGTACACCATGCCGATGGCGCTACTTGGGACCCCCGTTGTTTGTTTGCGGAGAAACCCGTAAAGTTCATGGGCAATCTGCCGTACTCTGCCGGCGGGGCTATTCTGGCCAATTTCCTGACCTCCCCCTGCGCATGCGAGCGCGCGGTTGTCATGTTGCAGAAAGAGTTTATCGACCGCATATTGGCACAGCCCGGGGACGAGGCCTACGGGTTGCTCTCACTGCGTATACAAATGGACTGGGTACCGAAAGCGCTCAAGACCGTACCGCCCGAGGCCTTCTCCCCACGCCCGAAGATTGATTCCACCGTCATGCTGCTCACCCCGCGCCCCGCGCACGAGCTGCCGCCCTACGACCACCGGCTGATGGACGAACTGATGCGCCGTTGCTTTGCCCAGCGCCGTAAACAGATGCACAAACAACTGCCGGCTTCCCCCCCTTGGGCAGAAGTCGCCGCGAAAGTGGGCATCTCCCCAACCGCCAGACCCGAAGAGCTGGGACTGGCCAAATGGGTTGAGCTGACCAACGCCTACGACCCGCACCCGCTGGCCACCGTTGCCCAGAAAGACGACGAAATTTTTGATGTAGTGGACGAGCAGGATTGCGTGCTCCGACAGGCCACCCGCCGTGAGGTACACGAGCAGAACTTATTGCACCGTGCTGTTCATATTCTGGTTTTCAACAAAAATCACGACTGCCTGCTGCAAAAGCGCTCCAGGCTCAAAGACAAGCACCCCGGCGTGTGGGATTCCTCCGCTGCCGGGCACCTCGATGCCGGTGAAGATTACGAAACTGCCGCCCGCCGAGAACTGCAGGAGGAACTCGGCATCGCAGACGCACGCTTGGTTCATGTCGGCAACCTTCCCCCCTCCCCTCAAACCGGGTTCGAGCACGTCTGCATTTATGCCGCTATCAAAGAAGGTAAAATCAGTTTCCCCGCAGCGGAAATCGAGGGCGTCATTCCCTTCCCGGCTCGCTTAATTGATGCTTGGTTGGAGCGGCGCCCGCAAGACTTTGCTTCGTCATTTGCCCAATGTTGGCAAAAAGTACGCGGCATGCTGGGTGAGGGCTCATAATTTTTTGTTATTTTTTCAACATAAAGCTTGCAAAAACAAAAAAATCTGCTAAAATTCCCTCGGATAATTTGTCGTATCTAACGATTTCAATATGAGGGCGAAAAACATCTCAAGATATACGTACAAGAAAACGGCGTTTCAAGGATGGCGTTTGGCTTTGAGGAGACAGGGGCATCAGTTTGTGAAATACTTTGCTGACCGTCAATACGAAGACAGCACAGCAGCTTTCAAAGCAGCAGTGGCGCTTCGCAATGCCATTTTGCAAGAGTTGAAAAAAGGAGCCGATCCGGCAGTTGTATTTGCTGCCGCTCGCGAATTAACTCAACAGAAAGCAGAAGATTGATACGACCTCGTTCTCTCTCCGCACTTAATCTCAATCAAAAAAATTGGCTCCTTGGTATCAAGGAGCCTTTTGATTATTCTTATCTTCTGCGGGCTTCGGCTTGGGTCGGAAAGGTGCCGAACTCTTCTTCACCGCGTTGTGCCAAGGCGTAGCGGCACAGCGCAGTTCGAGAGCGTCGAACAAGCTCAGTGCCCGCTCCACCGCCCCGGTAGCCGCTGTGACCGAAGCCTGCATAAGCGAGGCGCGCACTTTATCCGCCTCCGCATAGTGCCTCCTTGCCGCAAGGGCAAAATATTCAGCGGCCATGGGAAAACGCTTTTCCCATGTGCAGTACCATGCAAACATCTCGGCATAAAGTCCGGCATTGGGCGTAGATAATTTTTGCTCGACAGCATTTTGCATGGCTCGAAAATCGCCGTTTGACCTACGGAATATATCCTGCCACCCGGCGTAAGGGTTATCTCGAGACGGACGCAAATTTGCCGGGAACGGTCGATAGAGCGGATCCCCCAGCACGATTCCCTGCCAACTCACCGATGGAGAGGCCACCAACGCCGCCTCCCCCACTTGTGCACCTGCCAGCAATTTTTCGTAAAATATACCGTAATTCAAACAGGAACCCAAGTAAGGTTCCGCCACATTGCCAGCCGTCACACAAGCGCCGCGCTTAAGCAATGCACTCACCCACGATATGCCATCGTATAGATTGATTGCGCTGTAGGAATGCAAGTGGAACGCAATCGCCCCCCGTCCCAAGCGCCACTGTGCCGGTGCACTCGCCCCAAACGGGCCATTGGCATTGCGGGTATACCAACCGAAATAAACGGCCACCTGCTTCATCAGCGGGAATCCATTGGCCAACGTTGATTTGGAGCTTTCGTAAAAGAGCGGCTGCCCACGTTTACGGGCAAGCTCAGCGGCTTGTCTTATCATACTATCTCCGTCTTTATACGGGCCACCATTATCTGCCACAACCCAGCCCCATAAACCGCTCTTTTCAACCTCGACCGGTTCATTTATCATGCGGAAAATAGCGGCTTCGTCCGGGCCATCTATTCGGCAAACCATCAATACGCGCGGTTGTTCCTTTTTACCCGGTATCTTTTGCTTGAAATGAGGATTTTTACCCATGCCCTTTTTGGGATACTCCGCCCCCAGCAACATAAGCTCAGAATCCACGGCTGCCTCCGTGCGCGCGGTACCGGTTCCCATGGGCTTTCCATTTATCACCTCCTCTTTCACACGCAGGGGGATATCGGGCATCAGCACCATGGCGCGCATCAGTCGGCGCCCATTGCGGGGGCCGCACGGCCACATCATCCCGCGCTTATACCCCAACTGCAACAGCGGTTGAACTATCAGAGCCTCAAATTGCTCTCGCTCAATATCCCCGCGCGCTATCCCCGAAAGCGGTATAAGCTGCTCCTTCGGTATGCGCCGCGCCTCACAGTAGCGCAATGCCGCCGCCTGGCTTATCGGCGATTCCGCATTGTACACCACGGCCACCTCAGTCGGCTCTATTGCCCACACACTCAGGCATGCTAAAATGATACAGAGTATATACCTCATAGTTAACTTATATGTGTACTTTAGCACACAAAATATCCTCTTGGCAAGTACGAAATCCCCCGGTTCTGCCATCATGGCAAAACCGGGGGGAGAAAAACGGAGTCAGCGAAGTTTTACTTCTCCTCGATGTGTACGTCGTACACGCGACCCATGATGTTGAGCTTCATGTCGCGACCGGAGATAGCGGCGGATACGCCAACGGTGGACAGAGATACGGGGGCGCCGTAGTTCTCCTCCTTCTTCACCGTTACGGGCTCGGGGCGCTTACCTGCATAGTAGTCCTCAAGCTGCTGGGGGAACATTGCGTAAATCACGCAGTTCTCATCTGTAGCGGGGATATTCTTAGCGGTGAGCTTGTCGCGCAGCTCCTGCATACCGGGCTCCTTAAGGTCGGCGGGGCGGCAGGTGATAACGGGCTTGCCGGAGCGCTTGGCACACTCAGCCTGCAGCTCGGGGTCCACGGGAGCGGGGGTGTGGCCATAGTAGCCGAGAGCCACGTCCATGGTCTGCGGGGTAATCTGCTTCCAGCGACCGAACTTCACGTTGAATGCAGCCTGAGAACCCACAATCTGAGAGGTGGGGGTTACAAGCGGAATCCAGCCGAGCGCCTTACGAACCACGGGAATTTCAGCCATCACTTCGTCGAACTTGTCCATGATGTTGAGCTCCTTGAGCTGGTTGCGGAAGTTGGAGAGCATACCGCCCGGCACCTGGTAAAGCAGCGTGGCGCTGTCCACAACCTCATTCTTGTGGCTGGTGAAACGACCCAAGCTCTCATAGATGGGCTGCAGCATGCCGGAAATCTTCGTGAGCTTCTCGGTGAAGTCGTCGGCCACCTCCGGGCAGCGGTCATAGCCCTTCAGCAGAGCCAGCATGCGCATGCAGTCCGGCTGAGCCGTACCGTTAGCAAAGGGAGAAATGGAGCAGTCCACGGCGTCTGCACCGGCGTTGATACCGGCCACATAGGCACCGGCACCCAGACCGGCTGTGTCGTGCGTGTGAATCCAAACCGGCAGGTTGGTGCTCTTCTTAATAGCCTCCACCAGAGCAGCAGTCTCGCTCGGGGGAATAAGGCCGGCCATATCCTTAATCACGATACCATCGGCGCCCATGTCAGCAATCTTCTTACCCAAGTTGGCGAAGTACTCGAGATTGTGCACGGGGGAAGTGGTGTAGCAGATGGTGCCGTGAGCAGTGGCACCGGCCTCCTTAGCAGCACGGATGGAAGTGCGCATGTTCTCCGGGTCATTCAGACAGTCGAAGATACGGAAGATGTTCATGCCGTGCTTGGCGCTGGTCTTTACGAAAGCCTCTACCACATCATCCGGGTAGTTCGTGTAGCCCACCATGTTCTGACCGCGCAGCAGCATCATGTGCGGGGTCTTCGGAGCCAGCTTCTTCAGGGTGTCCAAACGATCGAAGGGCAGCTCGCCCAGGAAACGAAGCCCGGAGTCAATCGTGGCACCGCCCCAGGTTTCGAGCGCGGAGAAGCCCATCGTGTCAAGAATCGGGGCAATTTCGAGCATCTGCTCGGTAGCCATACGGGTGGCGGCCAGCGACTGGTGACCGTCGCGGAGTACTGTGCAGTTGAATGTTGCAGGTTTCATGATTTTATTAAAAGGCTACAGGGTACAATGCACCCCTCTTTGTTGCTGGTAGACTACCACAAAGTACACCCGCGCGTCAAGAAAATTCCCCCGCAGCAGTAAAAAAAGAACGGCGCCCAAATATGCGTATTTCTGAGGAATGTCAAAAAAAAACGCAGCTCAGCAATGAGCCGCGGTTTTTGAAAAAAAGAAGCTGAACTTTGCTTTACTTGCGACGACGGCGGGCGGCAAGGCCGGCCAGAGCAAGCAGAGAAAGTGTAGCAGTGGTGGGCTCGGGAATGGAAGCAGTAGCCACAGCGCCGGCAAGAGCCTTCATATCGGTTTCACTACCACCCTTGTACCCGTCGAAGTAGTAGCTGGCAGCTACAGAGCCACCAAAGGTCAATGCTGCTGCACCGGCACTACTGGACTTAAGATCTTCGGCAAACACATAGCTATCGACTAGAACGCTACCGTCATTGCCAATAAGAGTGAAGGCCACAGCTGTACCGTCAGTTGCGCCGAAGGAATAGACAAGGCCGGCAGAAGCAACAGCATCCCAACCGGTACCAGCAAAAACACCATTCAGGTCGGCAAGATTTGTATTACCCTGCCACTGTACACTATTCCAGTTTGTGGTTTTACCCCAGCGAGCATACAGACCAGAATTTTTAATCGCATCATTACTCGAGCTACCGTTCACAGTAACACCTGTCCATGTACCGTTGCAAAGATAACTCACGATATCTGTACCCCAAGCCGGAGTCTGTCCCTGCTCCAACAACATTCCAAGCTCCTCAACATCAAGCTTAAGAGCGACAGTAAAGTCGCCACTCCGAGTATCGTAACCTTCGTTACCCAGCAGCTTAATGGTAGCCTCGTCAAGAGACACAGCCATCGCCACGCCGCTTACAGCCAAAAGAGCAATAAGAGTCTTTTTCATAATTGTCATATATTAGTTTGTAGCTTTGTACAGAACCAGTTGAGCCTACCTTCTTTAGCCGAATAGAACCCAACACAAAATCCCGATGTCTTCATTTTACAACATTGACGATGCCACAGCAAGCAGAAAAATACGCAAAATCTAAAATATGCGAATTTCTGAGGAATGGCAAAAAAACAGCAACTCAACAATGAGCTGCGGTTTTTGAAAAAAGAAGCAGAACTTTGCTTTACTTGCGACGACGGCGGGCGGCAAGGCCGGCCAGAGCAAGCAGAGAAAGTGTAGCAGTGGTGGGCTCGGGAATGGAAGCCACAGCGCCGGCAAGAGCCTTCATATCGGCTGCATCACCACCCATGTACTCGTTGAAGTAGTAGCTGGCAGCTACAGAGTCACCAAAGGTCAATGCTGCAGCACCGGCATTTTGGGACTTAAGACCACCGGCAAGCACATAGCTATCGACAAGAACGCTACCGTCATTGCCAATAAGAGTGAAGGCCACAGCCGTACCGCTAGTTTTACCGAAAGAATAGACAAGGCCGGCAGAAGCAACAGCATCCCAACCGGTACCCTCAGCCTCACCATTCAGGTCGGCAAGATTTGTATTACCCTGCCACTGTACATTATTCCAAGCTGTACCATCACCCCAGCGAGCATACAGACCAGAAGTGTTAATCACACCATTACTCGAGCCACCGTTCACAGTAACACCAGTGGCGGTACCGTTGCAGATATACTTCACGATATCTGTACCCCAAGCCGGAGTCTGTCCCTGCTCCAACAACTTTCCAAGCTCCTCAACATCAAGCTTAAGAGCGACAGTAAAGTCGCCACTCTGAGTATCGTAACCGCCGTTACCCAGCTTAATGGCAGCCTGGTCAAGAGACGTAGCCATCGCCACGCTGCTTGCTGCCAAAAGAGCAATAAGAGTCTTTTTCATAATTGTCATATATTAGTTTGTAGCTTTGTACAGAACCAGTCGAGCCTACCTTCTTTAGTCGAATAGAACCCAACACAAAATCCTGATGCCCTCATTTTACAACATTAACGACGCCATAGCAAGCAGAAAAATACACAAAATCTAAAAAAATGCGTATTTCTGAGGAATGGCAAAAAACAGCAGCTCAGCAATGAGCTGCGGTTTTTGAAAAAAGAAGCTGAACTTTGCTTTACTTGCGACGACGGCGGGCGGCAAGGCCGGCCAGAGCAAGCAGAGAAAGTGTAGCAGTGGTGGGCTCGGGAATGGAAGCAGTAGCCACAGCGCCGGCAAGAGCCTTCATATCGGCTTCATTACCACCCGTGTACACGTCCAAGTAGTAGCTGGCAGCTACAGACTCATCAAAGGTCAATGCAGCAGCACCGGCACTACCGGACTTAAGACCACCGGCAAACACATAGCTATCGACAAGAACGCTCCCGTCATTGCCAATAAGAGTGAAGGCCACAGCTGTACCGCTACCTTTACCGAAGGAATAGACAAGGCCGGCAGAAGCAACAGCATCCCAACCGGTACCCTCAGCATCACCATTCAGGTCGGAAAGATTTGTATTACCCTGCCACTGTACATTATTCCAAGCTGCACCATCACCCCAGCGAGCATACAGACCAGAAGTGGCAATCGCACCACTATTCGAGCCACCGTTCACAGTAACACCAGTGGCGGTACCGTTGCAGTTATACTTCACGATATCTGTACCCCAAGCCGGAGTCTGCCCCTGCTCCAACAACGTTTTAAGCTTAGCGACATCAAGCGTAAGAGCTACGGTAAAGTCGCCACTCTGAGTATCGTAACCGACGTTACCGGCCTGAGCTATAAGAGCATCGTCAAGAGACACAGCCATCGCCACGCTGCTTACAGCCAAAAGAGCAATAAGAGTCTTTTTCATAATTGTCATATATTAGTTTGTAGTTTTATACAGAACCCGCCGAGAATACTGTCCTTAGCAGAACAAAACTCAGCGCCACATCCTGCTGCAGGCAGCATACAATATTGCGAATGCTATAGCAAGAAAAAAAATAGGCAATAAAATAAAAAAATGACATACATTGCCTCAAAAATCAGGGCACCGAACCGGCACATATCACGAGCCAATCGATTCGTAGAAATCACCGACGCCCGAATAATTTTTCAAAAGGCTCCCACGTTCCTCAAAACCAACATGCGACCACGACACCATGTCAGCATAACCTCCTAACATCCACCGCTCTACCCGGCTTAGAAAAAATGATATTGATATAACAATTCGCGATAGCAATAGCAAAACAGCCAATGCAATCAAATACTCCGGCTTGCATGACTACCCGCCGCCATCGGACTTCTCGCAGACAAGGAACTTCTCGTTGGTACGCTCGCTCAGACTGCTCAACCAAGCTGTTTGAAAAGCAACGACATTATAAAAAGCCATCTCGGCATACCCCTCCTCGTCAATTTTTCAGCTATTTTGATGACATATCTAACTTTCAGGCTTGCCAAACCGAATCATATATAGTAGAACAAACCAGCGAATGTTGCGGCCACCCACAGCACATGGAATTGGCACATCAACACGAGCTGCATTTAAATCGATAATCAATCGCAGAAATCAATATGAAGAAAACACTCGTTGCTCTTTTCGCCCTCGGCACCGCTGCCATGGGTGTGACTCTGGAGGACGCTGTTGCCACCGGCACCGGCACTCTGACCTTGGATGAAGCCACAGGTGCTATCACCGCCGTGGCCGTTATCGATGTAACTCAGCTGCAGGCTGTGATGGCCAAGAATGCTGCGACTAACAAATACACAATCATTAACTTCGATGCAGGTAGCGACATCGGCATTCAGACCAACTACAGCAGCTACAATCACGATGCTGATGATAACACGGCTGGCGTAATCAACACCTCCGGTTTGTACGGCTGCTGGAACAATGGCGGCGCTTACGGCGTCGGCATGAACACCGGAACCGGTTTCGAAAGCACCGACTTCTGGGCAGGTGGTGTAACAGCGGCCATTACCCTGACCTATGAATACAGCAAGGGCACTTCCGGCACCTTCACCTTGCTGGATGCCGAGGGCAACGTACTCAAGTCCCTTGGTGGCACCTTTGCTACAGACCTTAAAGGCGCCAGCCTTTCCTACAGCTCCATTGTATTCGACAGCAGCATCGTGACCGAAGGCTATGTCCTCAATCAAGTTGTAACAGCTGAGGAGGCTAAGGCTCTCGGTCAGGCTGCTGCTACCGCAGCACTTGTGCCCGAGCCCACCACTGCTACGCTGAGCCTTCTGGCTCTTGCCGGCTTGGCTGCTCGCCGCCGTCGCAAGTAAAGCACAGCACCAATTCATTTCAAAAAAAGCCATTGCTCCCGGTGAGCAATGGCTTTTTTTGATTTTTCGGCTAAGGCCTGAGCATAACGGAAAACAAGTCTTCATTATCGCAATCGAAACTGCGGTAGCAACGTAAGCAGGCTTTTCCGCTTGCTATACCCATTCAGGAAGGATAATATGTAAAAATGCAGCGTCCCTCCGCCATAGGGCTATCAATGGCTATCACGTTACCATAAACATCGTAAAGCTCCCCATGGGGCATAGCTATGCCGGCATCCGTGCAGTAACGGCGCACGGCATCCAGTGCTGTTGCTCCGGTAAAAATACTTACCTCCGCGTTGTTGACGTACACCAGCATAACAAAGGAAGGATTCCGATTGTATTAAAGACCGCTGAGAATTTCTGCGGCGCCGGCATGCCCCAGTTCGGCAGCACGTTGCAGGTAACGGCGCCCCTGCACTTCATCCTGTCGGCCATCACGCCCCCAAAGCAAGCGCATGCCCAGCTCGGCAAGCGCCCGGGGTTCATCGGCGGCGGCCGCCTGCTCCAGCCAAGCGCGACTTTCCGCGGCATCGGGGTCAGGATTGGCGGGGTTCTGCACCCAATCACTCATGGAATCGGCGTGCTCACCTGTACCGTCACTGTATATGGTCGACATTTCATACTGTGCAGCAGCATCTCCCGCGCAAGCTGCGGCGTAAGTCTCGCATGCGAAATCGCTCTTCAACTCAACCGGAGTCCCCGAGCGCAGCAAAGCGCGCAATTGCGGCACCGTAGCCACGGCAGCAGCAGTACGCCCCTTCTTATCACGCAAACGATAATCAGCCCCGAATGCCAACAAGCGAAGTGCCAGGCGGTAATCATTGCGCAATGCGGCCAAGTGCAGCGCCGTCTGCCCTGTGGATGGAATCACGGCATTCGGATTCTGACCGGCCAGCAAAAGCAATTGAGCATGCTCGGCAAAGTGTTTTTCATGCACTTCCTGCAAGCAGTAGAGCAACAGGGTGCGGCCTTTTTTATCCGTGGCAGCGGGATTTTCTTTCAAGCAGGTCTGCATGAAGCCGTAGTGAGGAGTATCAACGTAATCTCGCAACAGAGTTTCTCCCCATTCTGCGGCCTGTGCAACACTCAACAAGCCGACTATTAATAAGATTGCTGTATTTTTCATCATTCGTAAAGTTGGAAAAGGAGCAGTGCTTAGTACTGCAGCAGACCGCAGGTTAATTCAAGATACCCACGCCATGCTCAGTACACACGGCCTGAGCATGGCGGAAAACGGGCTCAATTATCTCTATCGAGATTCAGATTTTCCACAGGGATATCACCACCCAGTACTTGTGGCAACTCTATCGGCTCGGGGCAAGAAGGAGTTTCCGGCTCCGGCGGCTCTCCGGGAAGTTGGCTCGGCGTATCCTTGGGATTAGGATTCGGCACGCTCCCCACAACACCGGTCTCGATACTGCCCATATCAAGCCGAATTACACCACCCAGTCTTTGCGGTAATTCCGGCTTCACCCAGTCGATTGGGTCATCTACCACGATCCCTACCCCGGTCGATGAATCGGGAAGCTCCGGGGAAGCAGCGGGAAGACTGCTTGGAGTATCTTGGGGATTGGGATTCGGCACACTCCCCACAACATTCTGCCTGTCACAACCGGTCACCATGCTACCCAGCAGAGCAGCTGCTGCCGGCAGAATACCTGAATACTTTTTCACAGGTTTAATTTTCATAATGTATCAATGTTTTTTTGTTTTCTGTTTTTTCCAATATATCCGAGCCTCATACAACTCGGACAGCACCGTATCTACAAACTCTTTTTCTGAGAGCTTGGCATAGCATGCCCAAGTCAGCATGCGCCCCATGCGGCTGAGCACATGCACTCCGAAGGGATGCTTCTTCTGTTTTTCCACGAAGCGGAACAATGTTTCTGCCGCTTGCTTGGCTTCTGTGTCCGGAGAGGGAATATTGCTTGCTGCGCTTATGTCTTTGCAGGCAAATGCCTTTTCCAGCCATTTACCGGCAGCGGCGGCAACCTGTTCCGGGGTTTCTTTTGCAGGGTTCGTGCGAGCTTGTTGCAAGATTGCCCTGAGAGCTTTTTCATTTTTACCGCCTATACAGGCATCCACAGTGGCTCCCTTATCGGTCACAGCTTGGGTATTTGCGCCGTGGTTCACGAGCCACTGTACCAGCTCCACATGCCCCATGCTGCAAGCATAGTGAAGAGCCGTATTGCCCTTGGTTTCCGGCAGCGTCAAATTCGGGTCGCCTCCCATTTGAATAAGTGGCAAGAGCGCCAGCAAGCGCTTGCGATAGAGCTTTTCCGAGGCCGATTTGCAGTTACGCTCTTCCAGTTCGGCAATGAGGTTGAACATACCGTCATCGAGCATCTGCGGGTCACCCTCGCATTCATCTAGCGTCGGTAGAGTAACCGGCTCGATGGAGTGCGCAGTTTTCTCCATGGTGAAAGTCACATGGCGCATGTGGTGGGTTAATCCGTCTTCATGCAGATATACCTGAGCTGTACCTGCAGCGGACTCGGTAAACTTCAGCACCAGCAGCGCGCTGAATGACGGGTTTTCCACCTTAACGTAAGCCTCACCACTATCGGCATTCGGGCTGTAGCTCACCTTAATATCAGGCCATTTGTTGTCGGTGTTATTGTGCGGGTGCGGGGCGGTGTACGCATTGCCCCCGCTTAGCGGAAACTCCAGCCGGAGCGGAGTGCGCGGCATGTCGAACCAATAGCCCGTGGGCTCTTGGTACATTTCCGAGCTGCATTGCTGAGCCTGATACAAATCAACGCTGATGGTGCAGCCTGCCGCTGATGGCGGAGGCGTTGCCGCGGCTTGCACATACGGTGCAATGCAGAAGATGAGAGCGAGAGGAAACGATTTCATGGTATCAGCGACGAATGTGTTTTGCTTTGGTCGGCACAACAACTTTTGCCGATTTCCTTTGTTTCCGCACGAGCAGCCAAATGAGGGCGATAATCACCAGCAACATCACCACGGCAAGAACAGGACGACAGAATAACCAAGATACCGAGATGGTCAGCAAACAGCCGATGGTGCCCAATAACAGGGATATTACATCGGCCCCGGCTTCAGCCAGCTTGCGACACACGGGAACCATGCCGGCCAGTGGTCGCAGCATACAGGCAAAGGCCCCCCAGAACATCAACCAGCCACCCATACGCACCATCCACAAGTTTATGGTGTTGGTGGTGCGAGCTTCATCGAAACACTGCGTTACCCCCAGCGTGTCGGTATAGAACAAATCGATAACAGCGCCGTTGGCCGCGGTGTAAGGCTCAAAGCTATTCCCCCTTTGAACAGCGACCAGACTGACAGGTCGTTGCGGACTCGTTTGCCGCCATGAGATGCGCACATCGCCTACACTCGGAGACTGCGGGTTCAGCGGATAATAGGAACTACCCTCCGGGGCGCGGCCGATAAACAGGTACTCACCATGGAGCAAGGCGTGTTTTTTCAAGCTTTCCGGCACCTGTTTCGGTGTCACCCTTACGCCGTCGCTGGAAATTCGGTTAATCTGGGCGTCTGTCAGCATATAGCTGCCAAGAAACACGTTCTTAGCCAAGTTCTCCAGATTGTCGGCTTTGTAATGGGTATAGTTTGCGTTTCTGTAGTCTGTATTGTAAAAGGTAGCAGAATTGACCGGTTTATTAACCCAAGTGAGGTGGTAACTGTAGACCCACTCATCATCGCGGCTGTGGCGGTATTCGCGCTCCGACTGGAAGGTAGGCTTTTTATCCCCCCCAGGGCGCTGTTTTTTCTTCTCTACCCATTGCAGGTACTGCACATTGCGACGAAGCATGATACCCTGAGCCTGAACCCCGTAGGCCTCATCTGTCAGCACATCTTCGGTAGTGGCCGTACCGCTCAGGTGCACGGGTTTGCCCTCCAGGGCAGCATCGGGAGTTGCGGTATTTTCCACATGTTGCACGAGGGGCTGCAACTCATCCAGAGCTTGCGCCGTATTGAGGTAATCCCCCTCATTGTTGAACAAGAGGTATACTGCCATTATCAGCATGGCCGGCCCCAGGAAAAATCCCAGGCAGCCTTTGCCGGCTTTCATGGCACATCCGTCCTTTTCTGCTGCCTTTGACATTTGGGCGTATTATATCAGAGACTCAAACGATTGGTTATCCCCTGCCACCAGTTCTGCAAAGGGGCGGCGGCATTATTGCCCTGCAACTTCAGGTACAGCGGCACGATGCCCTCCGGCGTTTTCTGAACCGGTTGCGACATCAGCCACTGGCCATCAGCCGCATACATATTCAGGTAAAAGCAATCTTCCGGTGCACAACTCTGCCCGGCGGATTTGGCGCCGTTCAACAGAGCAAGCAGCTCGGCAGTCTCTGCTGAGGTGAGGGTGTGCTCTTTGTCGTTCAGGCATGCCGTCACCTTGGCAGTCTTACCCAGCATCCCTCTCAGGTGTTCCGTAGCTGTGGCGTTATAGGCATCGTAACCAATGGTTTTCGGCTCTGCGGTCGAAGGAATAGCAGGAGCAGCCGCGGGTTGCGAAGGCACCGGAGTGCATGCCGCCATCACAGCGGCAAATGCACTGATATATATAAACTTCTTCATTGGATTTGAAATAGAATGTTGCGTTGTTTATAGTAACTTCCCTTCCCATCGTCCCATAGCTACAGTGGGCCTTTACAGCGGGGATTTACGAGTGGGAATTACACCATGCGGGTGATAGGCAGATGCCCCCCAACTGGGTACATAGCAGCCGGAGTACAGGTGATTTACCTGATAAATCAGCGACCCCTGCTTGGTATAGCCGTATACGGGGCGGCCGTCTGCATAGCCGTAAATCGGAATGCCGTTGTTATCATAATTTGCCGGCTGCCATTGAATTCCCTGCGTAAAGCTGGTCTGGGCGGCGTTGGTGCCAGTTTGTACATTTGTGCCCGGTGTGTAGAAGCCGGTGCTGAGGAAATCATTCAGCATCACTTCACAGGAGCTGAATACCATAGCGCAAGACGTTGCCAGAAAGAGGCATGTGAGTTTTTGTTTCATATAATCTCAGATGGATGATTTTCATTAACATGAGGGGCGTATGCACTCACACGCCCCTCACAAGGCAAATTAACGGGGGCGCCGCACCGTGCTCGGGCGAGTTACGGGTTTGCTCGGCTGCTGAGTCGAGGGGCGCTGCACCGTGCTCGGGCGAGTTACGGGCTTGCTCGGCTGCTGGGCGGAGGGGCGCTGCACCGTGCTCGGGCGAGTCACGGGCTTGCTCGGCTGCTGAGCGGAGGGGCGCTGCACCGTGCTCGGGCGAGTCACAGGCTTGCTCGGCTGCTGAGTCGAGGGGCGCTGCACCGTGCTCGGGCGAGTTACAGGCTTGCTCGGCTGCTGAGTCGAGGGGCGCTGCACCGTGCTCGGGCGGGTGATGGGTTTGCTCGGCTGATGAACCGAAGGACGCTGCACTGTGCTCGGGCGGGTGATGGGCTTATTCGGCTGATGAACCGAAGGACGCTGCACCGTGCTCGGGCGAGTTACAGGCTTGTTGGCATGATGGGGCTTGTCGGCTGGACGCGGCTTACCCAATACGCTCTGCGGATTCTTGTGAATGGGCGCGTGCATATCCGGGCGCACATGGGGCTTGTGGCCGTGGTCATACTTAGGCGGCTTGGGTGCATGGTGGCAGCCACTCGGGTAATGATGGTGGTTGGTACACCAAGGTGCAGGTTTCCAATCCGGCACATAACAACCGGAATACAGCAGACTGATGGAGTAAATGGGAGAACCCGATACGGTATAACCATACACGGGACGCCCATAAGCATAACCGTAAATGGGGAAGCCATTGGCATCGTAGCTGGCGGCGGTCCATGCTACAGATGAGCTGTAACCATTGGTGCTGTAGGTAAACGAACTGTAGCCGTTCGGGTAAATCTCGCAGGAGGCGACTAATAAGGCAGCTCCGGCAATGACTGTTGCTTTGATGAACTTGTTTATTTTCATAAGAATTGGTGATTGAAATTAAAGTGGGTAAAACATGTTTACATTGAATTGACAGTAAACAGAAACGCTATTAGTTCGAGCGACGAAGCGGATCCGTCGCGGGGATTCTATCTGCGGCGAACTGGTACATGGCATCCAACTTTTTGTTGGCTGTTTCCACACGGCGCTGGTACGCTTCTAATAACTTCTTGCGCCCTCCATGCAGTAGCTTATTGCGGTGGAAGTCGGTTTCTTTTTTCAGGAAATCCTCTATACCAGCCATAGGCTCAACCATGGCATCCATCCAGGAAATGGTCAATGAACCCATGTTATGTACGACTTCCTTGAAATGGTTATCTACTCGAATTTCATATTTTTCTGTTTCCTTAATCATCTGCTCCATCGACCGAGCTGCGTCCACTGTCTCTGTCCGGGTGGCAATAGCTAGGCTTTTGAGCGTATCAAGGGTACTGAGAGACCAGCGTTCCAGCGTGCTCATGTAGCTGGACAGCTCTGCGGTGTAGTGGGTAGACGCAAAGAGAACCCTGCCGCCACGGATATCCAGATATTTCCAAGGTGCTTCAGTGATGGTGATGGTTTTGACCCCGTATTCCGGGCCTCTGTATCCTGAATGTGAGCGACCACCAAGTACCATGTAGCAAAGCCAGTTGTCTCGTTCATCTGAGCTGATGGTGTTGTGGAAATAATTGAAGAAAGCTCTGGAGTTGGCGTCTTCATTAATGCGGAATGTGGACACGAGGGTGTGCAGACGCTGTTCGAGAAGCTCATCATCGAAGCTGCTGTACAGGTGATACAGCGCATCACTGGCTCTCTGGGTACGTTTATCTTTGAGATACTCTTGCAAACGAGCCATCTGCTGCAGTTTCTTCATGAACTCATAATTATAACCCAAGCAGGCGTTCCTGAAAGGTCCGGTAAACCATTTCATCACCAGTTCACAACGCGAGATAATGGCCTCACAGGTGGCGTACTCTTTGGATGTCATGGCCGGGCGGGCCTTCTGCAGATTGCTGCGACTCAGCACACCGCTGAGGAATTTGCGGTTACCATAGTCGAAGTTATATTGCTCCATCAACCGGTTGTAGTGGGAGATACATACGCTGGCCGGATCCGGATGCTTGGTGCATTCCACAGGGTCGTTAACCCTTAAGATTTCCCTGTAGCAATCTTGCAAAATGAACACGATTTCATCGTATGCGTTGATGCAGGCCTGTTCATATTTGGTGCCGTTGATGAGAACAGCACTGAGCGCGGCATCTTCGCTTGCTTCCTCCTCCGTGAAGTCGAAGCCGGCAGAATTTCCCTGTGCCATGAGCTGCGGGCTGAGCAATAGCCCACTGAGCGATAAAATACAGAAAAGCAATTTATGTTTCATCTGTGTTTTTTGGTAAAATTATCTGCGATTTTTGAGTTTTTGCTTATCCTCCTCGGCTTGCTTTTGGATAGCTTTCCACTCTTTTTTAGCCATATCGAGTTTTCTATTTGCCCAGTAAAGCAAGGTCTTACCCTCTCTCTCTTGCAATGCTGTCGCGTACAGAGTTTCGCCCTTGAGGAAATCCTGGAAGGTGTAAAGCTCGTTAGCCAGGTCAAATAATTGTCTCTTAGCCTTGTCGGAGTAGTAGGTCAGAGTTTGCGCCATAAGACTGTAGGGATATTGCTCCGCTACAGCATGGTAATTGCTTAACTCACTCCCGTTGTCAAGGCTCAGATTGATGCCATTTTTTCCGGTTTCCACCACGGCCTTTATTCGTTCCTCTGTCCAGTAATCGAAGCGAGCCTCATAGTTGGCCAGCTCAGCACCCTGTGACGTGGGAGCCCAGATGATGATGTCGTCCCTGACGCGCAGGTATTGGTAGGGTTTGCCACCCTCGGCATCCAACACAACTTCATTATACCAGCTCTCCACCTTTTGACGGGTGATGATTTCGCCGAAACGAGCAAAGAAGGTTTCCGGATATCGGCGGAAGTTTGTTCTGGAATTGTGGATACGGTCATGGGCTTTGCCACGAGCAAGGTCACGGAATAACGCCATGTAATTCTGCTCCATGCGGCGATACTCAGAGCTTTGCGTAAGTTCCTTGAAGCGGGCTACTTTTTGCAGCTCCTTGTAATAATCGCTGTTGAAGTAGGCACAGGTCTTGGCAAAGGGTCCCATGAACCACTTGAGCATAGCTTCCAGCTGGTCTATATTCTGTTCAATGGTTTCGTAGGACTTCGGCGTAAGGTTCGGCTTGGCTTTCACAAGATTAGCGCGACACATGACACCATCCACGATTTTGCCGGAGGCCGGGTCCACTGAGTATTTGCCAATCAGGCGAGAAGCCGCTTCTTTGTAAATATCTGCTACCGGTTTCTGATCAGCGCATTCCGTATAATCCAGCTCTTTACTGATAGCGCGGTAGCAGTTACCGACAATGAGATGAATATCGCTATATGCCTGAGCACATGCGCGAGAATATTCAGAGCCATTGGATATGAGGGCTTGCAGTTTTGCTGCTGCTTCATCTGCGGCTGCGACTTCTTCTTCAGTGAAGACAAAACCTTCCTCCTGAGCTAGCAGATAGGGGGCGCCCAACACTCCCACGCCCGCAATCGAAAACACCAGTTGCTTTAAAATAAAACGTTTCATGACGATGAAAGGTTATACGGTTGCATCAGAAGCGGATTTCGTAGTCGTCCACATACCAGCGACCCTTATCACCGCCCTTGCGGATGAGCTTGTGGGTATTCTTGCTGCCGACCTGCTTGCCGTTGGCGTCGAAGGCCTGACTTTGCACGGTGGCGTGCTCCACCTTTTCGCCTTGCATCTTAATCAGATGATCACGCTGGTTGTCATCCAAGAAGAAGTTTTCGAGGTCGTTCTTATCATCATGCCCCTTAGCCACAGTAATTTTGGTATTGCTGAAGGTGGCGTGCACATATTCCCCGTGCAGACGCTGCTGGTGCAAATCCCAGTGGTAGCGCAGCAGGGATTCGGCTGTTTCGGTAGCATAGCGCTCGGGGTTGATGCACTTGAGGTACAGGTCGTAGTTCTTCTCCTTGATGGAGGCAAGGAAGATTTCCATCACGCGCTCGGGGGTGGCGTTCTGCGGTACATCCTTTTCCGTGTACCAACCTTCTTTGATACCGGCCACCTTCTCTTCTTCGATGAAGGAGCCGCTCTTTTCGTGGTTCGGGTCGAAAGTGGCAACAATGCGGCCATCGATGTAGAGAGCCTCCGGCTCCACTACCCAGCCCCATGCCAGATTCATGCGGCGATTGCCGGGAATCTCCATTGCCGGGCCGGTAATCTTACCCAGAACCGTGATATTAAGGCTCTCCCCCAGCGAACCGTCGACCTCGCGGCGGAAGCGCTTGATAGCCTCGTACGGCCCGAGCCATTCGCGACCACCAATGTTCACGAAATAGAAACCGGTGGAGGGTTTACCAACCACAATATATTCACCGGAGGCACCTACAAACTGGTTGTCAGGGTATTTGACATCCGGTAGCACGATGGTTTTGTTGGTCGGGTCGCTCTCGATGGTGTTTTTGAGCGGATCCACGGTGGGGAACACCTTAGAGACAAGCTCTCGCCCCTGCTGCAGCTGCTGCCACTTTTCGGCACTGAGTTTAGCATATTTTTCACGCAGCTCTTTTTCATTGTTGAGGTAGGCCACCATGGCAGGGGTAATCTGCTGGTAGTCGCCCTTACTCATCATGAGAGCCGCGCGGGCACGCTCATAGAGCGCCAGCACCGCCGGGTCTTCGGGGTAGGCTTTCATGAGTGCCTGAATGCGGCTGAGAGCCTCGTTCTTGTTGCGGAACAAGGTATTGGCATTGCCACCGGCACGCTTTACTTCGGCTTCAAATTCTTTGAGGTAATATTCAGTATAGCCCAAATCGCGCTGGGGGGCTTTTTCTGCAGCGGCTGATATGCCGGAGCAGAACACCAGCATGGGAAGGATGGTCAGAATGGATTTTTTCATCATAAAATAAGCTATGTTTTAGTGAAATAAGTGATTAGTTAATGAGAATGATGCGGTCTGTGCTTAGATTTGTGCACAGATTTGCCATGGTGAGGTTTAGGCTTGGCCGCAGCTTTACCATGGTGAGGCTTGGGCTTAGGCTTGCCGTGGTGGTGGTGAGGAGCCGGCTTAGGCGCAGGATGATGGTGATGGTGAGAAGGCGGCGGTGTGTGGTGATGATGATGGTGGTGGTCGTCATCCCAATCCCAGGCAATCAAGGCATCAAGCATCAACTCGCAGGAGGAGAAGAGCAAAGCTGTGGACGTGGCAAGTGCGATTGCTAATGTTTTGATTTTCATGTTGAAAGTTACTTTGATTTACGGGCTTCTTTGAGTATGGCGCGTATGGCTTTGGCATTCGGTCCGCCCACACAGTCATCTACGCTGGCGCCTTTGGCTGTTTTGGCGTTCAAGTCGGCACCATGGTCAACGAGCCAGCGAACGATTCCCACATGGCTGAGCCCGCAGGCATTGTGCAAGGCTGTGGTACCGTTGGCATTGGAGATGGTGGTATCGATAGGAGCTCCCTCCATAATTTGGGGCAGGATGATGAGCAAGCGCTTTTGGTACAGGCGCTCCACTGCCGTCTTGTAGGTGCGGAGTTCGAGCTCGCGCACAAGGGAACCCAAGCCATCGTCTACGGTTTGAATGGCCCCGTCTTGTTCCTCCGGCTTAGGCTCTGTAACGAGCCCGGCAGTAGATTTCGAGGGGCTTACGGAGAGGTCGGCACCGCGCACATACCATGTACCGCCCTCATCGTGCCATTCGATATTGGCAGTACCTTTCTCTGCTGAGTCGAAGCTGAGCTGTACCAGCACATGCATGTCATTGCCGGTGATGTGGATGCTGCCCTCTTCGGGGACGTATGTCACCTGAACCGGCGGCCAGGGGTTATCAGGTGTCTGCTCATACAGCTGGTAGCTGTAGGTATTGCTCCCACCGGCAGGGAACTGCAACATCATGGGGGTGGAAGTGCATTTTTTCCATGCCTTCGGTTGCTCCCCTCTTTCGGTGCTTGTGTCCTGAGCCTTATTAAAGTTTAACACCAATAATTTACCCGCAAGCGTAATAGGCGCTGCGACAGTATCCCTTGTAGCAGAACATTGCAGGTAGCCGTTATTTCCATCGCTCTTGCGAATGCGGAATGTTGCACCTTTTCTTTGAGTGGTCGTATTTTCCTCGTAGCATTCTACATGAGCCAGACCGGATTCCGAGTCGGCAAAATCCAGGCACACCTCGGCGTTAAGCTTTTCTCCACGCAAAGTAACCACAGCTCCGCAACTACGGGGTTCATAAGTTACGTTTACGCCGTCATCTGTTGTGAAGCTATCGGACGTTGCCGGAAATTGCAGCACCATAGAGCCGGCTTGGCTTTCCTGTTTATTTTCAGCTTTTTGCTCTATGGCTCCGTTAAAATTAATCTCCAGCCCCTTACCGGCAAGGGAAACCGGAACAACGTCACCTACCGGGTCTCCCATACGACTGAGGGAATTGCAGCCTCGCGCGTTTTCTGTCATTCGGAACGTAAGGGAGTAGTAATCTACTTTGTTCCATTTCATCCGAGCTGTACCACAAGTAGCTGAGACAAAGGACATGTGAATGGTGGCCTCGTCTTGTTTACCAGCAATGGTGATGAGGGCAGTATTCGCTGTGGTATCCGGGGTGTAAAATACTTCATAGTTACCATTTTCCCCTTTTAATGTATAGGTATTGCCTGATTCAGCCTTGGAAAACGACAGCAGCAAGGGAGTCAACTTCCAGGACGGGGAGTAACTGAAATGAAGAGTTTTGCCAACCAAATCTGTCGGCATTCCTCTATGATTGAGCACGATGTCTGTCCGCTTTATGGCGTCTTCGTTTTGGGCCGAGACACTTGACACACCAAGGGAGCATAACAGCAGGAATATATACAAACTCTTTTTCATACACACTTTTCACACTTATTCCACACCGAACATACGCAAAAGCTCGTTGAACCCGGCTTGCACCATATCACCGAACCACGCGCCAATGTCGTCAGCATAATAATAAAGCACACAACCAAAAGCAATCAAAGCCAGAGCGCTGGAAATTTCTATAATGTAATACCAAATACATTGCAGCGTGGTCATCTCCGGCTCTTTTGTTTTCTTCTTTGCCATGATTATAAAAATTGAGTGAGCGATTAATCTTTCATGAGCAGGGCTTTTTGAACCTCAGCATAATTGGGGGTATTGGCCGGCAGTTTTACGGTATTGCCATTTTCATTCATCAGACGTCTATCTGCCCCATTGCTGATGAGCCAGCGCACCAGCTCAACATTACCCTCGCGTGCTGCGCGATATACAGAACTCGTAGCATCGTAGTCCATCCCCTCGTTTTCGCGGGTTAAAATCATGTGCGGAAGGTGCGACAGGATAAAACTATCTCTGCGGTACACGTGTTGCATGTAATAACGACGCAGTGTCAAATCACGCAGAATGTTCTCCACAAATTGATTTTCAGTTAATTTGGCATTCAACGCACGGGCAAGATGAAGCGCGGTAACATCCGTGGGGCACAAGCCAAGACTATATATACCGTTGTCGTCTTTGATGTAGCGGTAAAGTATGCGAGCCAAACGTTCCGCTTTCTCATCTTTGATAGAGAAGGCGTACTCCGGTTTACCCAGCTCAACACCGGCAAAGGCTACATCATAATAATCCGCCGCTTCACGTGCCAGTGCCTCATCCACTTTCGGACCTTGATAGGGAGCGTCTCGCCATGCGCGGGCTTCTTGCAGAATGGCTTTGATTTCTGTCGCATTTTTACCACCGATACAGGCATCTATACTGGCGCCTTTTTCTGTAGACATCTGCAAATCCGCCCCATGCTCAACCAACCACCGAACCAGTTTTACATGACTGAGCCCGCAGGCATAGTGCAATGCTGTATTTCCTTTATAGTCAGGGTTAGTGTACGAGGCGTCATAGTTTATCATCACCAGCGGCAACAGAGTCGACAGCCGCTTTTGGTACAATTTTTCCGTGGTACTCTTGTAGTGAGTTGTTTCTATTTCCCGCAGAATATCAGCCAATCCGTCATTCCACATATCCGGGTCGCTAGAAATGATTTCATCCGGCAGTTTAACGCAGGATTCAGCGTCGGTATCCTGTTGAATTGAGAAGGATATATCGCGAATGTGGCGGGTATCTCCGGCCTCATGCCATGCAATTTCTGCGGTACCGGAGGTATTGTCCGTATAGGTAAGGGTGACAAGCACGCTTAAATCTGCACCTTCCAACTTCACATAAGCCTTGCTTTCACTCGTCTTCGGATAATAGCTGACGTTCAGCTTTTTACTGAGGTTGACACTGTACTCCGTAGTAGTGGAAAAAGAACTGTTTCCCGGAAAGTCGATAACGAAATCCGTGATTTCTCTCCATGTATGCCAAGGAAGAGCCGCCGGCTGGTACATGCCGGAGCGAGCCACCTGCGCACCCGTCATTTGAATGCGCACGGTGTGGTTTGCTATGTCTGACGGCCCCTGAGCGAAGAGAACAGGGGACGCCACCAAAGCGAGAGTGAATAAGGTTTGCTTCATTTGGAAGGTTGGATGGGGGCGTGAGCTTATTCCTTTGTTGCCTCTACGCGAGATACACCCTCGTAGTCGATTTCGGTCTTGGTTTCGAGGTATTTCAACATGCAGGAAGCGCCGTCCGTTTGGGCAGACACGCCGGGGTCTGCGGGCATATTCTCCGTGGTAGCGCAAAGGTAAGAATTGATGGCCAGTGTATAGCGTACCTCCGGGTTAATCGGGGTACCGTCCGCCAGGCTGGCAGAAATCACGCGCATGCGGTCGGCACCGGCGGGCCATACGGCCTTGTAGCTCATGCCGGACACACAGGGAGCGCCGTGGTCGTCATTCTGTGTGATGTTCTCCAGCACACGGATGAGTTCTGCGCCGGTCACGGTCATGCAAATGGTATCGTTGCCGAAGGGATCAAGGCTGTAAACATCGGCCACAGTAAGCGGTCCGGCTGCAAAAGAATCCAAGCGCACGTTGCCCATGTTGACAACGGCAATATCAGTCTTCACACAACTGCGGATAGCATCGGCCATCATGCAGCCCATGCTTTCGCGGCGGGTGATATTGCGCTTCACCGTGGTAAGTTGGCGCTTAAAGAAGGGCTGAGCCTTGAGCTGCTCCACCATGACTGCGGTTTTTGAGTCCGCCTCGTATCCCTTCAGCGGCAGCAGCTCCGCCTTCTTGGCAAGCACTTTTCCGTCCTCCACCTCAAAAGTAAGGCGGGTAATGTACTTGAGCTTATTCTGCGTTTGCGTAACCAACACACCGTTCTCCACATGCCCATTTTCCACTCGGGTATGACTGTGACCGCCAATGATAGCATCGGCCTCGGGGAAAATCTGTGCCAGTTTCACATCGTTTTCAAACCCAATGTGGGTGAGCAGGATGAGGATATCGCACTGACTGCGCAGGTAGCGGTAGTGCGGGGCAAGCTCCAGCGGGTGAATGAAACCGAAGCCCTTGCACTGGTCAGGGTGAGCATCCGGCCGGCCGGAGGCATCCACCTGCAGCAGCCCCAGCACGCCAATACGCACGCCATCGCGCTCAAAAATCTTGTAGGGTTTCAAGTTTACACCCAGTTTGTCCGTGGGGAACACATTGGCACTCACGAACTCGAAGTCAGCGGAATTGATACAGTAGGCCATGGCCGCCGCTCCGGCATCGAACTCATGATTGCCAAGAGCAGACAAATCAAAACCGATGTGGTTCATGAGCTGAATCATGGAAGCGCCGGGATGGTCGCCGCAATCTACATAGGGATTACCGGTGCGGTTATCGCCGGCAGAGAGCAGGAGTAACTGCGGAGCCTTGGCGCGCTCCTGCTGCACACAGGTGGCCAGATGCGGCAGATTATCCACATTGGCGTGCATATCGTTTATGCCCAGTATGGTAATCTGCTCCGCAAAGGCTGAGCTCAGCAGGCTGAGGAGCGAGAGAAAAAGCTTTTTTTTCATAATAATACGATGAATTCAATTAGTCTTTAATAGTTACATCGACTCGGGAAACGCCCTCGTAATCCACCTCTGCCTTCTTTTCGAGGAATCGGATGAGGCATTCGGCACCATCGCTGTCGATAGCAATACCGGAGTCCGCCGGCTTGGCAGGAACTACGGAGGCAATGTAGGAATTGTAGGCCACGGTGTAGCGAGCCTCGGGGTCAATGGGTGAGCCATCGGCCAGTTTTGCCTCCGTCACACGCATGGGCTTAAGCTCTGCTGCGGGTTTCTCGCACTTATAGGTCATACCGGCGACACAGGGGGCACCGTAGTGGTCTGCCTGCGGAAGGCTCTCAATCAGGGCGATGAGTTCCTTGCCGGTCAGGGTCGCGCGAATGATAGCATTGCCGAAGGGATCCAGACGGTAGACATCCGCAACAGTAAGCGGGCCAGCCGGGAATTCCTCCAAGCGTACCCCACCGAGGTTCACAATTGCAATGTCGGTAACAGCGCGGACGCTGATGGCATCTGCCATCATGCAGCCCAAGCTCTCGCGGCTGGTAATCTTACGCTTAACGGTGGTAAGCTGGCGCTTGAAGAAGGGCAGAGATTTGGTCTTTTCCACCAATTCAGCAGTGGCCGCATCTGCCGGCAAATCGGCGAGCGGAAGAAGCTCTGACTTCTTGCTGACAACCTTGCCGTTTTCTACATCGAAGGTGAGGCGGGTTACAAACTTGAGCTTATTCTCCGCCTGGGTGATGAGCACGCCGTTGATGATATGCTCCTTTTCTACGCGCGTATGGCTGTGCCCGCCGATGATGGCATCTGCCTCGGGGAACATTTGAGCGAGCTTCACATCGTCCTCAAACCCCAGGTGGGTAAGTACAATGAGCACATCGCAGAAAGCGCGAAGGTGCTTGTAGCAAGCGGCGGTGTCAAACGGGGAGGCAAATTGCAGGCCTTTGCACTTGTCCGGGTGGGCATCGGGTATACCGGTTTCGCCTACCTGCACCAGGCCCAGCACACCGATGCGGACACCGTTGCGCTCAAAAATCTTGTAGGGCTTCACTTCGATTCCCTGCGTGTCTGTGGTGAAGATATTGGCGCAAACGAAATCGAACTCGGCGGAGTTGATATAGTCGCGAAGGGCAGCGGAGCCGGAGTCAAACTCGTGGTTACCAAAGGTGGAAAGGTCGAAGCCCACATGGTTCATGAGCGTGACCATCGGGATACCCGGTCGGTTGCCGTTGTCTACATAAGGGTTGCCGGTGCGGCTATCGCCCGCAGCCATGAGCAGTAGACCGGGGGTGTTCTGGCGCTCCTGCTTCACGAAGGTGGCCAGCTGAGGCATGCCGTCGATGTTGGCGTGCATGTCGTTGACGCCCAGAATGGTGACCTGCTCAGCAAAAGCCGTGCCAAGCATTGCTAAAAGAGAGAAAAAGCTTGTTTTTTTCATAAGTTTGCGACGAGTGGTGTAATGTGTGAAAATCAGCGAGGGGATTGGGTGAAGATGTGGCGACCGTCGCACATGGGGCTATCGGCGGCAATCACATTGCCCCAAGCATCGTAAAACGGTCCTTCGCAAAGCGGAATGCCGGCATCCGTGCAATAGCGGCGAACTGCATCAATAGCAGTAGCGCCCATGAAGATGCGAACAGTGATGTCATCTACATAAACAATCATATTGCAGGTTCCGGTATGAGGTTAATGGTAAGAGAAATCGGGGTGGCTTCAAATTTCGCCGAAGCATCGCCTTCAAAACCTGCAACCTCCCCGGTCGGTTTGAAGGTAAAAGAGTTGCCGGATTGGGAAATCAACTGCAGTTGTCCGTTAAAATGCACGGCTTTGCCGTCACCAACGCCATCAAAGGAAATTTCAGCAGTCTGCCCCGCGGCATTGTAGGAAAAGATTTTAAGTTTCGGCATGGGGGCTTGTTCGCCCATGGTATACGTTGTGGAGCTGCTTTCGCCGGCCTTGACACAGGTAAGGCTGATATTGCAGTATTCAAGAGTAGCAGGTAGCGTCATTTCCGCCTTGTTCGGCTTTACGGAAGAACACGCCGAGCAACATATTGCAGCAGCGACAAGCAGCAAACGGAAGGGTGTAGGACAAACGGACATGACGTTGAAAATGTATAAACGAATAAAAGGAAAGTGCGGGGAGCCGGAGCTCCCCGCTGAGGAATAATTACAAAGGTGTTTACTCCGTTACTTCGGCAGGAGCAGCGGCCTTTGCAGCCTTGGCAGCAGCTTTCTTCTTAATGAGAAGAACTATCAGACCAACGGCAGCAGCCAGCAGGATAATGCCCAGAACCGGACGGTAGAACAGCCAAGCAATGCCGATGGTGATGAGAGCCACGGGGGTGGCAATGAGGAAGGCAAGAATGCCGGTACCAATGCCAACGAGATCACCCAAGATGGGCAGCACATCAGCCAGCACTTCCAGCGGGCGAAGAATCATCTTGCAACCCATGAACATCATGAGCCAACCCACAAAGCGGAGAATCCAAGTCATCATTGTGTTGGCATTCTCAGCATTCTGGAACATCTCTTCCTTGGTCTTGGTGCCGGTTTCGAGCAGGTCTACAGTGTAACCGTCAGCGGCAGAGTCCTTAGCCACATAGGGAGCAAAGGTAGTGCCGGTCTGCACGGCAACAATGCTCACAGGCATTTCGGCAGGAATCATGGTCCAGGTAATGCGGACATCGCCTACCTGCGGGTTACCGGGGTTAGCAGTCCCCTGCACCGTGCCGGTAGCAACGGTAGTGGCGGGCTGCACCATAGTGGGCTGAACTACACCGGGCTGTACTGCGGGAGCAGTGTTGTATGCCGGAGCGGGAGTTGTAGCCGTTGTGCCAACAGTCACAGCAATGGGTGTGCCGTTCACGATAATTTGGCCGGCAGTGGGAGTCTGGCGCACATAGGGAGCCAAAGCACCTGTAGCCAAGCGAACGAAGCTCTTGTTCTCAATGGTGAAGAGAGGCAGTGAACCATAACCGGGGATGTCGGCGTACTGCACAACGGAAGGTGCAGGATAGACAAAACCGTTACCGGGAACAGTTTCTGTGATACCATGCAGGTTGTTGGCATAGAAAATGCCGTTGGGCATCACCGGAGTGGCGGTACCATCGGGGGTGATGACAAAGGGCACACCGTCAACATTTGTGACAGAGATACGATTGGGCTGAATGGTGGGTACCGTTACGAAACCACCCATGGTGATTTGAGGTACGGCACCGATATTTTGAGCAGGCACCGGCTGCGTAGCAACGGTCTGCACCATGCCGGGAGGCGTTACGCCGGGTGTCATGCCGGGGGCGGGGGTCATGCGGTTCATCATGCCGGGCATCATACCGGGCATCATGCCACCCATGGGGTACCCCACATAAGCATAGTTGCCGGAAATGGTAACGCGCCCCTTCAGGGAGTCCGGAATATACTCGGGCTTCAGCTCCACGGGCTTGGCACCGGAAATACGATTAATCTGGTCTTGTGTCAGCTCAAATGCACCATAGCGGGCAGACTGGGCAACAAGGCTACGATCCGTAGCTTCGGGATAGAAAACCTGGTTGTCATGCCCGGCTTCGCGGAAAGAGGAAGAATCCACAGGCTTGCTGACCCACTTCTTGGAGTAGGTGTATGTGGTAACGGTTGTCTCGGAACCGCCTACGTTCTTCTTCTTTTCTTTCTTCTCATTCTCTACCCACTGGTAGAATTCAACCTTACGGGTAAGGCGGATAGCCTTGGGGTTCAACCCGGTGAAAAGGTCATCGCTCAGCTGTTCATCTGTCACGGCGGTTCCGGTAACATGCACCAGCTTGCCGTCCATTGTGGCGTCAATCGAGTCTGCGTTGGGGAGCTTCACGCATACGGAAGCACCTTCCTCAAGAGCCTTTGCGGTCTTGACTGCGCGACCTTCATTCCAGAAAAGCAAGGGGATGCCCGCAATAAAAAGAGCACCACCGATGGCTATCCCTTTAATGGAACCACCGAGGCGACTGCCCCAGCTTTCCGTTGTTGTTTCAGTAACTGCCATAGTTTTGTGTGATTGTTGTTGGTGTTAGTAAGTTGCTGCGAGCAGCGAGGTTTTTTATTCCAGACTGAAAGAGCCGGTGTAAATGAGTTTATCAGCCCAGATTGTTGTGGGTTTACCTGTAACTATACAGGTAGCCTTCCCTCCGGTTGGAGAGGTGAAGAGGAGTTCATACGAGCGGGTGTACCAATGGGAAACATTGCCGCCCCCATGTAAAAAGTTAAAAGAGTATGTGACGGTTGCGCTATTCTTGCCGGTGCGCTTGTATGCGACGCTGATTTCAGTCCTGCTATCTCCGTCGGAAGTACAATTCTCTTCGTTGTTGCGCTGATTCCAAACGACAACGTAACCGGCATCTTCATCCGGCTTTAAGAAAGCGTAAGTGTTTTCATCGCGGTAGGCATGCGGATTCACGGTCTCTTCTTTCTCACAATGGAATGTGAGCGTTTTTCCGCCCACCTGTTCGGGTGCCAAATTATCCAGTGCATCCATGGCGGCAGTATCTCCCGCTGCAGCCGCCAGCGAAAAGAAGTAATTGGAGAGAGCTCGGTCTTTGTCCACCCCGCGCCCTTGGCGGTAGCGCCACCCCATCCACCGAGCCGCAGTAGCATCCCCTGCCTTGGCTGCCATTTCATACAAATCTATGGCCATGGCCGTGTCTACACTCTTGCCACCTTTACCCTCGGCATAGCACACTCCCAGCTCTCGAATTTGAGCCGGGGTCATTCCATCCGTTTCTTCGTAGGTGGGCGCCCCCTCGATTGCAATACCGGCAGCTTCCGGCACCTCGGGCAGATTGCCGTCCTCATCCGCCAACTTGGGGTCAGCACCGGCCTGCAACAAGTAATGCTGAGCCATGGCATGCGAGGTGTAGTGCAACGGCGTACGCCCAATATGATCTCGGATATTAGGGTTGGCGCCATTCCTCAGCAGCATCTGAGCAGCTTGTGCGGCATCATACGGTAACCCCAGCGGTTTAGTCTCAAACTCCTCCTGATATACGGAATCCTGCAATAAGGCGCACAGCAAAGGAACATGATACCCGGCCTGAATCTCCACCTTTGCATTCACATCCACGCCGTCCTTTATGAACTGCTCAATCTTATCGAGCGGTTCACGACGCAATATCGCCTGCTCAAGCTCTTTCACACTGGCAGCTTCAGCAACAGAAATGATGCACACGGCTGTTGCAATAAAAGGTCTGAAAAACTTGTTCATAAGCATACTCCGCACCTATCCTCGCTCTATATAATACAGCATCAGCAATGCTGATGTCAACATAAAACGGCTTACTGTCTTACTTTTATCAGGCTTCCGTCTGTGCACCAACAATATAGGCTATAACACAAACGATATATTCATTGGGGCACACCCTTCTTTTTCACAAAACAATAAAACATTTAACACATTGATATGCAGAATAATAAAAGAGTTCAACATTAGGAATACTGCAATCAAAAAAACTGCTGCGCGCAACATAAAACAGGAGTTCACTCTAGCTCTCTCCTCATGTTTCACGCCTACCCAATTTGAACACTCACTCCAATGTTACCTGAAACAAACTTGCGAGAATCCAAACGTAGACTGTCACTCACCGGATAGCAGTGGGAGCGCAAGAGAAAAGCTTGCGAATACAGTCTAACGAATCCGTTTTTCGGAAATACCGGATACAGAAAGATAACTCCCCTACCCCATAACAGCAACAGATTTCCCCATTTCTGTGCTTTTCTTGCTTGACTTACAAAACATTTTTAATAAGATTGAACCTATGGCAGAAGTCTCAGCAGAATACTATTATACGGACAAAAACAATAAAGTCGTTGGCCCACTGTCGTATTCGCAAATCATTCAATTGCGCAAGCAAGGAAATATCACTGATGATATGTTGGTTTGCAAAAAAGGAGAAACTAAATGGAGCCCGCTTGAAAACGTTCTGAAAGCTCATGCTCACAAAAAAAGAATAGAGCAACCCAAGAAGAAAGAACAAGAGACTGTAAAGAAAGAGGCAACTACGATTCCCACAACAGAAAAGGTTGAATACAAATCTAAAAGCGACAAATTCAACATTATTAACACTGTACTTTTGACAATTATCGTCGTTCTTTTGATATGCCAACTGATTATAAGCAACTCCAACTCGCCGGTGCCGACAATCACCCATAAAGGAAGTACGGGCGACACCACATTAGTACCCGTTAAAATCCAATCATCAACAACTGTACCCGTTTCTCTCATGCATAGTGAAAAGGACTACGAATATGGCGCTGTCCACATCGACAGAGAAGACATGGCCTATGCTGAAAAAAAACACAAAGAAAATCATCCGAGGCACATTTCCGACCCGATAGAACCTCCGCATAAACTTCAGATAGGAACATACAAGGACTGGGACTATGTCGGCATTTTATGCAATGACGGTATAAATGGGAGCTGGATACTTGTAAGAAGAAAAAAAGCACCTGAAAAAGCGTTCAAATTCTAAATTGCCGGCATTGCATCTTACGGCAACAAGCTTATGAAATACACCAATTTAAAAATCCTTGCCGAAAAAGCAAAAGACGGCACGCTGATGTGGTTGCACGCTTGCGGTTTCGTTGGGGCCACTTATGAGCTTGGGCAGTGCTATGAACATGGGCTCGGTGTAAATAAAGATAATAAAAAAGCGGCATATTACTACCAAAGAGCAGCAGCGTATGGCCATATTCACGCCCAAACATGCCTGGAGTTGATGTTACCCGGCACCTATGCGGCGGAGCAAGCCATTCAAGCTGAACAAAGCGATTACAAAAACAATCCCGCAACCGCATTTGAACTGTACCGATATCATAGGGAAAACCATACAGCAAAGGCTATTCGTTTTCTGAAATCAGCGGCTCACGCCGGCCATGAGCGCGCGATGATTTGCCTTGCCCTGCACTATAAACTGGGCAAAGGCGTTCGCAAACAAATTGCCTTATATGCCGAGTGGTTGCAAAAAGCGGCTGATGCAGGCAGCGCATTCGCCCTCTATGAACTCACTCAGGGTTACTACACGGAACACGAGAGCGAAGAAAGCTGCAAAATCCACATCGATTTGCTCGCAAAAGCAGCAAACAATGGCGATTGCGTAGCTCAGCACGATATGGCACGCGGGTACGACATCGGGTTTGAGTGGTTCGGGTATGATTACTATCCTGATTGCCAATACGGTGATTATGAAGAATGCTTATCAGCCTCTGCCAAAAATGGATATATGCCCGCCATGTGTGAATTAGGCACATATTACAAAGAAGAAGATGGCTCACACAAAAACGCTGTTTATTGGATTAAAAAAGCTGCCCACGGAGAATTCCCCGGCGCACAATTTGAACTCGCCGGCATGTACGAAGACGGTATTTGCGTGCGTAAGAATGCAAAACTGGCTTTCCAATATTATAAACAAGCTGCTGACAATAATTACGCAGACGCCCAATACCCGACAGCTCAATTCTTCAAAGATGGAATACAGGGGATACTAGAGCCTGACCGGCAGCAATATCTGTATTACCTCCGAAAAGCGGCAGAGAACGATATTCATGAAGCTCAGTTTGAATTATCTGCGCTTTACGAAGGTTCCGACTTGCTGGAACGCAATGACGAACTGGTCATCAAATGGCTGACAGCTGCAGCAGATGGAGCATTCCCTGTTCTGCTGGCTCAATTTAATCTCGGCATCGAATATCGAGATGGTCTGCATACAGCTGTAGACCTGAAAAAAGCCTTTAAATATTTGAAATTGGCGGCAGATAATAATTGCGAAGATGCATACTGCAATCTTGGAGCTATGTATCGGCGTGGCGACGGAACACGTGTGAATTACAAGAAGGCATTTTACTACTTCCAAAAAGCCACCTGTGAGTTTGCCATTGCTCACATAGGCTGCATGTTGCTTAACGGCTATGGGGTAAAAAAAGATATTCCCAAAGCCGTGGAATATTTACAAAAAGCTGCAAAGTTGAATGAACCCCATGCTCTCTATCATTTGGGAGAATGCTACGAAAACGGCTGGGGACTCGAATGCAACAGGAGAAAAGCCATCAACTGCTACAGAAAAGCCGTAAAATTCGACAACGAATACGATGACGCCATAGAGGCGCTGAATCGATTAACTAAGAAATAATCCACCTCGACGCAACAAGCGCAATCAGTCGTGACTGACTGCGCTTATTAGTATATTGGAGAAAGCTCCTGAGGCCGGAGTAAACATTATGCCTTAGGCAGAGATGTTTTTCTTTTGGCGCGGCGCAGCAGATAAACGAAAAGAAAAGGTGCAGGAAGCACGATAACGCCCGGAAGATAAAGTTTGAGATTAAACAAAATGTTCATCATTTCCATCGAAAACATCGAAGGAACCACCTCTTCTTTATACATTGTAAATATCGAAATCGGAAGATATAAAAATGAAACACAAAGAATAAATATGATATCTCTCTTCAAAGGATATATCTTTTTTATGAGAGAAAACAGTTTGTAAACCAATGTCATCAAAAAAGACAAAACAAGAACGACGAAACAAATCAATGGCCATATTATCCATTCGCCAAGATGATGTCCCCTAGGAGAGAAATACACAAAAGGAAGATACAATAAAACTACCCACAAGGATACACTTAAAAGTGAATACGAAAACATTCTGAGCGTTGGCATAATTAGGAATTAAGCAAATAAAGCGTATCGTAAAGGGGTTAAACCGGCGCCATTCTTTCAACACTTAGAAAGCTAATTTAAGCCACTCTCTTGTGAGTATGCAGCGCATGTGTCCCTTATATCATTCTATACCCTCAGATGTCAATCCCATTTTGGCACGCTTTTTCGCCAAAGCAGCCGACAAGCGCTCCCCCGCCCCTTTCGAGGTTCCCTCCGAGAAGAGTCTCGGTGACGCAGCCTGCCCGCGGGTTCGAGCCATTATCTGCCGGGAGCGTAAGCACAAAAAAAGCGCACCGAATGGTGCGCTTTTTTTGTGCTAGCCTTTGAGAAGGGTGCGACATTTCGTAACTAAATGATATTACGCTAGTTACAAAGCGGCTTTAATTTTACACCCTCAAAGCGCAGGCTGAACAAGTCCTTTCTTTTTACAAAACCTTGTTTCCTTATATTTAATTAGTTACAAATTATATGGCAAGTTATTCCTCCTAGTTTACGAGACGAACACCCTTTGAGAGGGGTACGGCAACCCGCTGTTTTGTACTCAAAAACGGTGTTTTTACCCCCAAAATCCAAGTCCTTTACGAAGTCCTGCGAACTATTCAGCATATAGGTTCTCTGAATAAATCCAGAATAAAATACATGTAGGCATTTTTGCCTCAAGATGTTACATGTATAAACATAAATATAAATCCGCTTGAAGAAAAAGCCTAAATGGAGGATAATAATACTTCCTGCCCCTTATATTCGAACACTTCCTGCATTATTTTTTTTATAACGCCATTCTGAAGCTTATACACCGTATTTCGTTCTTGGAATTTGTCGTTTAAGCTATCATATTTCAAATGGTCAGCATCATTGTGTATAGCGTTCACCATGTAATAAACTGGAGGAATAAATACGTTGTGATTCTCGCAGAACTCAAACTTTGCCTTAGTTGTATGAGTATTTAAAAAAGCCTCCTTTAATTCTTCGGTTGGCAATTTTTGATATGCTAGTTTTTCTACTCTTAGCCGCAACGCCAAGGCTACAGCATAGGGATCATATTCTGTATCTATAGAAAAATATTTATTAATTTCTTGTATTAAGTATTCTTTTAAGACTTTACAATTTCCCCAGCTTGTTTTAATTCCCTGTTTTCCATCACTAGCTTCTGTTATATCTTGTGTTAAATTGATTGGATTGGGGGTATAATGAAATAGATTTAATGATAAGCTATCATATAACTCTTTATTAGATGGCAACTTTTTATCTAGCCCTTCTCTGAATGAAATGAATCTCATCATTTGTTCATTCGATTTCGCCTGAGAGTTGTCCAAGAAAACGGGATTGATTACTTTAGGCGAAAAAACATAATTTCTAAAACAATAAGGATTCAAATGCGTCAATAGCATGATATAGACTTTGCCTTTGTACTTGGAAAGAATATCCGACAAAAAATATTGTGCTGCCATGACGTTGGCATCGTCTAGGTAATCAAAAACCTCATCAATGATGAGCAGATATTTCTTTCTCGGATTGATAAATGCTTGGAATATTATTAGTTCTGCAGCAAAAGTCATTACATCCCGTTGACCATTCGATATCAACTCAGCCTTCGGAAACTTTATTACTAGAGAACCGTTCTCGACACTTGTGCGTAATCCCATAAAAGAAGTGTTCAAGTGCCTTAAATTTTCATCTAAACAGTTCTTAAGTGCAACATAAGATAAGTAATCTATTTGCTCTTCTAAATACGTCCTACGATTCTTATACAGATACAAGAGCTGAAAGAAATCGCAAAATACATTTAATTTTCTTTTATTTGAATAATATGGAGCTACCGTTTTATGAAATTGTGCATAATATTTGTCTCCCTCCAGCGAATCAAACAAGGAATCGGGAACAAGTGTTATTAAGTCTGTTATTTTCGAATCAATAGAATTTATTTCAACCAGCACATTTTTAACAATATTTTCACGTTTTTGCGTAGTCGCAAACTTATTCAACATATGTAAAATTTCAGCAAAGCATTTGTTCTTTGCGATGTATTCCAATAAAGGAGTTATTTCACAAAGCAGTCTTCCATTTTTTCCAAAATCACTTTGTATATCCGAAATTTTATATTTATTATGAGATGGTCGTGTCTTCTTCTCACAAACATGAACATCAGAGATATTTATATATGATTCAACATGAGTAGTATAAGGCGTCTTCTTCTTCTTACTATCAGCGTAGATGCGATTGTTAATCACATAAGTTTCGAGCACTTTACTTATCTCATTACACTTACTATCAGCATGATACATTTTTGAATCCATGCACATTGATATTGAGCTCTCATCCGTCGAGTGATGCACATGCTTATCATTTTGCTTAACTTCCAGATGTCTAGCTTTCAAACCTTTAAATGCTGTAGCAAGTGAGGATTTACCAAAGCCATTAGAAGCGACACACAAATTAACCTTAGTTGGAAATAATGCAATATCTAGTGTTTTGCCAGGAATTCCATATCCCTTTACATTCTGAATTGATATTTGGCTTATCATTTGCAATTTTTAGTAAAACTCTTCGGTTACATGAACGCGATAAACTAGAACGTCACGAGAAAGTTCTCACTTACAACTAATAAAAAAGTCATCTTTTTTATCTCGGCCCCAAAAATCGATCGCCGTTAAGATGAATCATATGGTCGGGCATTTCTGCAATCCAAACTTCAGTATCCCATGCGAGCTGGTCTGCAAATTTCTTGTACGTTTTCAAATCTAAGAAAGCGGTGACATATATGCGCCCGGCTTGACTACCCTCTGTCATTTCTTGAATTTGTTTTACTCGCGCAGGCGTCATGGGGCCAACAGATGTAACAGCCTCGACAAAATACAACCAATTCTTGTCAGGGGAATAGAGCATAACATCAGGCAATTTGTCGTGAATCGTCATTTCCACCTCTAATTGCGAAAGACGAGCAGCATCAAACACAAGGTCTTTTTCAATCGTATCACCAACATACAGACACTCGGCTCCCGGAGCAAATCTTGGAGCAAACTCTTCAATGATGGCTTTTTGAAGTTCATTGTGCTTACCGGGACTAAACGAAAAAGACGAACCATTAATAACAACGGGAGTTTTGGTGAACTTTCGCTTCGTATCGTATAAATCCATCAATCCTTGATGAAGCTCTAGGAAAGCTTTTCGATTAGAGTTCCATTGGCGTTTGCCATACGAACGCACAAGTTCCAACATTTCATCAGTCAAACGATAACGATAATTGGGGCTATTGGTAGCCATCCCATTGTCCTCTATGAATGCAGCATTCCTAAAATGATGCATAGCTTGTTTGCGTATCGTTTCACGAGAGTTCTCCGCATATTTCACTCCATAATGTTCATCTACAAACGTGATGATATCGTGGATTCTCTTCCAATTATTCTGAGCACACGACCATTTTGAGTCCGGCTTCAAATCAGCCATCGCCAAAAGAACCAGACAGCACATTTGATTGCGCTGCTTCTCAGGCACCTTCATCGATTCTAATAAGGAAGAAGCCTGTTCTAGATTATTGTTTTTAGTCATGATGCATTCAAAATACAAGAGTTGATAATTTTATCACATACGTTAACGGACTCCCAGTCAGACTCTGACCTCAACATTCTCCCCATTCTTTCTATTTCTTCAATAGGAGGAACAGGTATTTGATTCATCTCTGTTGAATTTACCTGAGTCGACCCATTAAGAATCCTATAATACTGATCATACACAGTACTATTAAACAGTACGTACAGGCCATATACCATGTCCTCAGAGAGAGTCTTGTGACTACATCCTATGAAATTAATTTTATTCTGCGTGCTGATATGAGTATAGTCCGGCAGTGTCGAGGCCAAGTAAACAGCACATTGCAATCTTCTCTTTTCCTCTTTGGAGGTAAACCTCTTAACAAAGAGGTAATTACAATTCTTCTGTTTTAAAGAATTCTGATTGGAAACCAAATACTCACCAGGCTTTCCAACAGGGAACTTCACACGGCCATGACGTAAATGCTGAGAATACAAAAGAGGCACAGCATCCGGGCTGTATTCATCCCTTAGAGCATCTCTTGCTCTGAAATCAACTGTTAAGCCTGTCTTCATTCTCAATCCCAATTCCGGTAAGGTACAGGGCAATGCATTCAGGGTTCTCAAAATCTCGATATCCTGTTCATCGGTAACCAAGTATACATATCTTTCCGCGCCACTCACAACAACGTAGTATGGTGCTTCAAAAGATGTCATCGAGGAGAAATCCTTGTTTGAAATTGAGGTAGTAACACGTATACTAGCAGGAGTCTTTTTTGATTTTTTTACTTTTACAATCATCGTCTCCTGAAGAACATTTTCAGAATCAAAGACTTTATCTCTGCTGACAAAGAGATGAATATGTGTCAACACTCCGGCAGTCAAAAGTTTCTCCCTGAACTTAGCAAAATATGCACCGGATACCCAAGATCTAGGAATAATGTATACGAGTTCACCATCATCACGGAGATTAAACATCCCCATAGAAGCAAAAAGGAAATATAAATTGGGTGCACCATAACAAACATCGGACATAGCCTTCGCTTCCGGAGCCTCTTTCGGAATCTTCATGTATGGAGGATTTCCTATTACCAAATCATACTTCTGGGGCGCAAATTGGCAAAGCCTATCATTGTACTCTAAACTTTGGCTCAATATATAATTCTCCTCAATAATACGATAAGTTAAATCCTTACCGCAATGGGTTCTCAACCATTCTAAGTTTTCTCGCAGGTGAGGTAACACATTTTCGTCAGTATCATAGCATGTAATTTCTATGCTCTTTACCGCATTTTCAAAGGATAATCGCTGAACCAACGCCGCTGTAAGAATACCTGAACCAGCACCCGCGTCCAAAACGGTAATTCTCTCCTGCTCGGGTACAACAAACAATGAAGCCATAAACGAAGCAGCCTCTTTGCTGGTAAAAAATTGGCCATAAGCTTTGCGAATTTCTTTAGGCATAGCAGATATATAAGCATCCGTCCTCGAAGCGACATGTTCGAGGAGCCCGTTCTTCAAACTCAGCAAATCAATTACCATCAAATTAGTTATAGTCTTATAGCGTCAGCGACATTTTAGCAATTTCTTGCTCTACTTTCCAGAAAAAAATGGGCAAAACGCACCATCAACATCAATACAACCTGTATGCCAGCACCCTAGTCCTTTCGAGTCCCTGCGAAGTGCAAAAGGCCGTTTTTGGGCGTGTACAAGCTTTTTATGAGTGGTATTATTTGTATATCAAAGACTTGTAATTTTATAGTTAAGTCACTGATATTTAAGAATAATCGCTACCCCCCCTCCAACGCATTGGCGTTAGAGGGTTACGTATTTGGCTAGCCTTTGAGAAGGGTACGGCACTTTGTAACTGAAAGATATTGTGACCGTTACAAAGCACCTTTAATTTTACCCCCTTAACGCGCAGAAATCGAAAGTCCTTGCTTTTTATGAGTGTTTGCTGCCTTATATTTAATAGATTGCGTGAAATAAGAGCAAGTTATATACCTAAGTTATCAAGATAAACACCCTTTGAGAGGGGGATGTATAGGCTTTTGTATAGTTAGTTTTTGGCGGTTTGCGTATAAATAGTCGGGGTAAAAACAAATTGAGGATTACCAACAGCTATATTTTTAGCTATCTGTAATACATCATTTATATCATGCTTCGGTTCTGCAATTTTAGACATGAGGACACCCGTCGGAGTTAATCGAATAAAACACTTTAACACAAAATCTCCCGATCCTTCGATAGAAATTTCAGACATAGAATCGTGACAAAGGTTTATCTTCTTTTCGTTCGCCGACATGCTCCAATGTAGCCCCATGTCCGCCACACCGGTAATAAGACCAATCTCTTCTAGAGTAAGAAGCATTTGATGAGAAACCCCAGATATCACAGGCTCTCGCATCACACTCCCCTGAGTAGGCTTAGCAATTATCATGCCATTCAAATGCGAACGCAAAATATGAGAAAACGAGCGAGCTTCTTCTCCCGTCATTGTTTTAATCATCTCCATCGCACGTAAAGAAACAGTCCCCTGTTTTTTTACTTCCTCTACCATAAGCCTCGCCCATACAATCTGCATTTCTGAATCCTCTATAAGTTCGGCTTCGCGTCGCCAACGATTAAAAAAATCATTTGACAACGAATTATCGTCAATCTCAGAGTCATCAACATCGTTCAATTGGGCTGCTGCCAAATTCAAAATTCTCAACAGGTTACCCATTTCACTCTCCTTGATGGTTCTGGATAATATATATTTTAACTCTTCACCCTTATCATCATAAATAGCAACACCATCACAGACGTCATGCACATTTTTTACATGTTGAGCATCTGCAAGTTCCCTTTTTTGTAAACGTTGTCTCAATCTCTCCGGCAATGATAAAGAAATTATTTTATGAGAACCTTTTCTTATATCAGACACCAACTTAGCAAGCTCAGCAGCCAAAGGAGTGGCATCTGCTTTCACATCTAATTTAACTGGAGATAATTCCATGCTACTTATAACGTTTATTCATCTTTTTGCACATGCAGCCGCTCCCGGCTCCGAAGAAAGAAGAGTGAGCGCGGGGGAAGCCACCTGCAAGCCTAGGAAGGGAGTCGGTGCTCATTCTTGCCCAGCTAAGGGCGCGTCCTAGTCTTGCATGTTTGCCTGAGAGGTGTTTTCTTCAATTAAATTACGCTTTTATCCCTTCGCGTTCGGCATACCGCTGCACAAGTAGAGCTCCGTATTCGAGATAATCCATGTGGTCGGCATATTCGGCGCGGTACTCATCGTGCTCCCATGGTAAAAATTGGTCGCGAGGATCGTCCGCTTCCACACACTCCAAATTGAGGAAATCAGTAAGGCACTGTTGCTGTTCAGGGCTGAGCTCGTACATCTTCCATCGTGCGAAGACCTCCAGGTCAGATGTGGGGCTTGAACCGGGATAAATATCCACCACATTATGCAAAGCTCCCACCATGAAGCGGGGAATCAGGAAACGATAGGCTTGGGGCCCCACATAGCTCAGCGCGCAGGAACAGGCATGAAGCAGGTCATCGGGAATATCCTCCCAGTTATCGCGTTCCTCCAGCGGGGTAAGCAGAGCCTGAGCGTCCGGGCTCAAGTAGTCGTCCTCTGCTTCGCCGCCAAGCAGCATTCGGGGTTCTCGGTAGCAGGTTACCCCGGAAAAAGCAGTTTTAATACGGGCTATAAGACTTTGGCGAAGCGGCGAAAGCTCCACACTGTCAGGCTCATACGCTTGACGGCGTTCGTCAATCATCGCCAGAAAATCCTCGGCCTCGGCCAACGCATCAGGGCTGAAACACTCTAGGAGGGGATGATGGTGCGTTTTTTCTGACTTTGCCTTTTTTGACATGCCCGCATTATAGCCATTCCCGCCCCTCTGTTCAAGCGTGGAGGAAGATTTTGTTGCGAGTTTCCGGCATTGTTGTTGCCGATGACGCTTGCTCGCGGCGGCGACACATGGGCAAGCCGGCCAGCGCCTGCAGAGAAAGTGTAGCTGTGGAGGTTTCGGGTACCGGCTGCCGGTTTGCCGACACAGGCGGTGGATAGCACATGCACCGAGTCGCTGTATGCCCCCTCACCAACGTACAACCGGCTCTCCATATAAGAGCATTTGCACTTGCCAAAGGGGTGAGAAAATGATACATTTCCGGGCAGAACCACCTCCCGCACTTATGTTACTCATTCTTATTCTCTTTATTGTTTGCATTCTATATCGCTTCTTTATATTTAAGAAGTTAGGGGAGCGACGCTTTTTTATAACGATTTTGCTGTTCTGCCTGGGTGCAGTGATGATGCCGGTGTGCTGGTGGCTGGAGTACTTCATCGCCTTCTTCATGGGGTTGGAGCTGAGCATCTTCATGGCGGCGTGCTTCCTAAATGATGTAGAGGGGTGGTGTGAAATGAGAAAGCGCAAAAAATGGGCAACTCTTCCGGCCCGCAAGTTGAAGAGCGCCACAATGCCCTTTGCGTTGAAGCGCGACGAGCTGTTGGCTAACTTTGAGGAGCTGGCCGAAAAAGATGAGCTTGCTTGTTATGAGCCGGCAAACCATTTCCTGTCATGGAATGATGGCCAGGGATATATAATCCAAGTACATTTGCAGCCCGAGGCTGATAGCTGGGTCTCAATTTTTTACTCGCCATCACCGAGCGAGCTTCGAGACAGCGAGATAAAACAAGCCTGCGGAAAGGCAAAGCTCTCCTGCTCCCCCGGTCTGCTTGGCATGGCCCCTGCCGGGCTTGCTATTTGCCAGCAAGGGCAAGTCACGATTACCCCGGCATCTCAAAAGAAGCATTTTGAGAAATTCTGCGGGAATGTTCTGGCGCGTCGTGAAGCATTTGCAGTCTGGCTCTCAGAATATGCAGATACCCCTGAAGATTCATGAGTAGATACCGCCGGAAAATTAGCTGTATTTCATTTTGCCTGGTTTCTTACAAGCGATATGACAGTCTCCTAAATTGAGAAGTAGATTTCATAAAACTCTTCTATCCAATATATTATAATGTGATTCCATATTTGCCTGAGCTGAACGTAGGAAAAACGAAAAAAGCGAATTCCGGGCTCAATTTTTCCAAGCTGATGGCTCGTTAGTTCCAGAACGTAAAACAATCTAAGCCTCAACGGATTAGGCTGTTTTACGTTCTGGTATATGGCACTTCTCCCTGACCTGTTGCAGTAAGAATGCCATGGTACCCATGCCGCATCGCAGGCAAAGTTGCCGACGGCTGTAAGGCAACTTGGA
>JAZLDM010000030.1:0-10477 GCA_045614705.1 Akkermansia sp. | reverse complement strand
CGCTACATGGTACCAACAAGCAGAAAATCCGCTGAATTATTCTGGAAAGGGTGTCGGTAAACAACTATGAGCCCGTCTTCGCCGGAAATTAGTCAACTTCCGGCTACGCCGAGGCGACACACCCTCCGAAACTACGGGGTGCCGCGCAAGGATGCCATAGCCTATTGGCAAGGAGCCGGACTGCCCCGGAGCGCAAAAACACGTTCAAAAGCCTAGCCCCCTCCCCCGCCGGTGGAGCCTTTGGTCAGCCGGGGTCGGGGTATGAGCTTACAACCCGTCCGGGAGTAAATTTTATCGTAGGCCGGGTGGCGTTCTACTTATGGAGGCTTCTATTAATTTTGTTTCGGTCTCGATTAAAAAGAAAACAAATAATCGCTACACCGGATATATATCATTGTTTTTTTCAACAATAAACCCACATAATGAAAATATACTTTAAGAAATTCGTCATTTTTCTTAAAGTATATTTTCATTATTGCTTGACTTTAACCTTAAAATGTTTACAATAAACTCAAAAAAAGGAGCGTAAAACATGCTGGAGGATACACAAATCAAACAATTACTGTACCAATATAATCCATGGTGGAATAACAATGCGACTGATGAAGAGCTACCGACCACTCACCGCAGCGCATACAAAGACACTCTTGACATTATAAAAAGTACAGATGTTCGCAGGTTCGTTGTATTAAGCGGAGCACGCCGCATCGGTAAAACAACAGTCATGAAGCAGGTCATTTCTCACCTGCTGAGCGAAGGAGTTGCCCCGCAACATATTTTTTACCTCTCTTTTGATAATCCTCTTTGTAAATTGGTAGGGTTTCAGCGTATTCTCACCGAGTACGATGCCATGGTTCCCAGAGAAAAGCAGAAATACTTTTTTTTGGATGAAATTCAATATGCACAAGACTGGAGTTTATGGCTTAAAACGCTCTACGACACACGCCCGAACCTTAATCTGACCGCTACAGGGTCAGCAAGTCCCAGCATCGAAAAAGGAGTGGCAGACAGCGGTGTCGGGAGATGGAGAGTACTGAGGATGCCGACGCTCACCTTCCGAGAATATTGTGATATCGAGCAAAATCACCCCCATAGCGACATCTCACAATACACGCTCGAAGAGCTCGCCTCCATGTCTTCCGAAGAGTTCTCCATGCTGATGTTCAGAGTAGGTGATATGCAAGCGACTTGGAATCGTTACATTTCATTGGGAGGTTTTCCGGAACTGTTGCGCATATCAACTTTGGCAAGGGCACAAATGTTGCTTCGAGAAGATGTGGCTGACAAAGTACTCAAGCGAGATATTCCCTCACTATTTGATGTTCGAAACTCATTGCAACTTGAAAAAATATTTCTTTATCTGTGCTTGCATTCCGGTTCTATCATCAACATGGCAGAGATGTGCACTAAGCTGGAAGGCGTAACGATGCCTACGCTGCTGCGTTATGTACAATACCTAATAGAGGCCAACCTTATTTATATATGCCCTAACGCCGACTATACCGGTAAGAAAATTCTTTCTGCACAAAGTAAGATATATGTGGCAGATTCCGCTCTGCGCAATGCATGCCTCATGCTCTCCCCGGAGCTGCTGAGTGATACCGATATGGGAGCATTGGTGGAAAGCATTGTCTATAAACACCTGCTCTACACATACGGCAATACACACAAGCTCGGCTATGTAATGTTGAAAGGAAAAGCTAAAAAAGAAGTGGACTTCGCCATATCGCGTCCCACCGATGACCGCTTTTTATGTGAGGTCAAATATAAAAATGATTCTTCCATTTCCCGCCGTGATGCCCTTGCTCAGCTCTGCGCAGAATCAAGAACATTGGGAGCATTCCTCATTACCAGAAACCCGGGAGATTTCGGTATAGCTAGCCTAACCGAGGGGGCACGCCCCATTATTCGCATCCCGGCAGCAAGCTTCTGCTATCTATTAAAAGGCGTAAGCTATTGATAAAAGGCTAATAGAAACAGAATAAAAATACACTTTAAGATTTTTACCATTTTTCTTAAAGTATATTTAATCTTTCGACACACACAAACATATCTCTTTTATCATAAGCGCATTGCAAGCATCGTTTGCATTTATCTTATTCGTGATAAATAGGAGCTGCCTCGAAGATGGGGATATCAACTGGGCCGAGGGTCATGTCATCATACGCCCCCGCACGAGCAAGACGGGCGGCGGGCGTGCGGTTCCCCTGCGTGGCGTGCGGGGCATACGCAAGCGCGACCGCCACATTCCCCGCAACTGGAAACGGCGGTGGCAGGCCTTGCGCCGTGCCGCCGGGTTCCGCCACTGGGTACCGGATGTGTGCCGCCACTCCTTCGCTACGTACCATGCGGCCATGTTCCGGAATCTCCCCGGAGCGCAAAAACACGTTCAAAAGCCTAGCCTGTGGAGCATCGTACACCTATTCGGAGCTGTCGATTTTTTGGCTTGTTTCTCAGCTCCGATATGCTAAACTGGGGATAGTTCGTTACATATCTCTTTCGTTTATGGTAAGGGTCTTTCTCCTTTTTCTCATGCAGATGCTCTGTGCAACGCTGCTTTCAGCTGCTGCGGAATCCCCGATTTATCCGCGCCCGCAGCGCATGGAAATTTCCTCGAACTATACCACGGTTACAGAGGTCAACCTGCGCAAACGAAACAAGAAATCCCGTGGTGGTATGTGGGATTATCTACCGAAGGTAAAAGAAGGCTACGCTATATCCATAACAGAGGGAAAAGCCACCATCTACGCCAATGACGACACGGGTATCTTCTACGCCAAACAAACGCTCTGCCAACTGCTGAAAGATGTGGACCAAGCGAAGGATGCTCACAAAGACCCATTTCCGAATGAATCAGCGGAGGAAGTCGCCAAAAAAGGCAAGCTCCCCCTGTGCCGCATTGCCGACTGGCCGGATTTACCCTACCGTGGTGTAGTTGAGGGTTATTACGGTATTCCCTGGAGTACAAAAGCCCGCTTGGCACAGTTGAGTTTCTACGGTCGCAACAAACTCAATACCTATATCTACGCCCCGAAAGATGACCCATACCACCACGGCGTGGGCTGCTATGAACTATATCCTGAGGACAAGGCGGCAGAATTGAAAAAAGTGGTAGCGCACGCCCGCAAGAACCATGTACGCTTTTTCTGGGCCATTCACCCCGCCAACACCATCGATTGGGGCAATCAGAACGGCGCTGCGGACATGGACAGACTCTGCGACAAATTGCAGCAGCTCTATGACCTCGGCGTGCGTGATTTCGGTGTCTTTGTGGATGACTCCAGGGGCGAAATCGGCAAGGCCTCGCGCCAAATACAGCTCTGCAACTACATTCAGCAAAACTTCATCCGCAAACACCCGGACGCCAACCAAGAGCTCATCATGTGCCCCACCGGCTATAACCGAGGCTGGACCAATGAAGGGGTGCTCCGGGAAATGGGCAATGGCCTGCCGAAGGATATTTTCATGATGTGGACGGGTAACACCGTGGTGCATGATATCAAACTGGAGGGGCAAAAATGGGTCAACCAATTCCTTAAATCTCCCACCTTCGTGTGGTGGAACTGGCCCTGCAATGACTTCCGCCGAGATCGTCTCTCCATGGGGCGCACGTATGGGTTGGGCACTGAGCCGGAAATGAAAAAACAGATGAGCGGTTTTGTAGCCAACCCCATGGAACATGCGGAGGCCGGCAAGGTGGGGCTTTTCGGGGTGGCGGATTATACGTGGAACATCACCCGCTTCGATTCACATACCAGCTGGAGAGCCGGCATTTGCCGCCTGTACCCGGAATATAGGGAGGAAATGCAGCTTTTTTGTGACCACAACAGCCATCTGCTGCCCAATGTGCACGAGTACTACCGAGAAGAATCCGCCACGCTGGCACCCAAACTCAAAGCACTGCGCCAACAGGTAGAAAAAGGTCGGCTCTCGGAAAATGGTATACAAGAAATACGCAAGGTGTTCAAATCCATATACAAGGCCGGCAAAAAGCTCCGCAAGGCAGAGGGCTCGGCGGCAGCGCTGGCAAAGGAGATTCAGCCGTGGTTCAAACAATTTGAAATAATGGGTTATGTGGGCGGCAACCTGCTTGACTCATGCTCAGAGAAAGAAAAGCAACCCCTGCAGGCCTTTCTGAATGCTACCAATGCCCTGGCAGAAATGAAAAAGACTACCCGCCGCCAGTGGAATGGTAACGGCGTGACGGTGGTACAGGGTGTTAGCGTGGGTTCTGAGCACCTGATGCCGCTCATCGAAACCTTGCTGCAGCACCGCAACGCAAGCCTCTACAAATCCATCACCAAGAGCAAGTCCGGCAAAACAGCCTCCGTTGCCCCCACGGCAAAGTGCGGCATGCGTGGTGTGGCGCCCACGGTCAATGTAACGGAGACCGAAATCGGGGTGAACCGTGTTATGGAGTTCCACAACCTGCCCGGCGGGGAATCCATTGAACTCCATGTACCCGCAGGAGTTCCGGCGCGCGAGGTTATCATTGACCTGGAGAACGAGAACATCAAAGGATGGGCAAGCGTAACACTGCACAACATCAATGGCAGCAAAAGCACCCCCACGCCGGCTCTGCAGGGTACTGCCCTGCACTTGAGTGGCAATGCGCTGGCAGGCGGCGTGCGCAAGATTGTGCTTACCAACACCTCGCGCTCGTCACAGCAGGTGAAGATTAAAGAATTCAAGCTGTTGTTGCCGCCCCCCGGCGACTGGTTTGATGCCCGATGCCTGACAGATACAGACCTTACAACCTCCGTAGATTGCAGCCACAGCCCCCTCAAATTCACCATGGCTGTAGCCTCCCCCTCACACCAACAAGTCATTCTGATAGGCACAGCCGAGGCGGAAATTACCCCCGGCAAGCTTATTAAAAACTCAGGTGGCATGCTCTACCACAGTATACCCAAAGGTACCGCCAGTATTGAAATATCAGTCAAGCAAAAGAAAGGCTCCCGCCTGAACGAAATCATCTTCCGTTAACACGCAGAACCGCGAAGAACAGCCGAAAACCAAGTGGGGTAAATCCTGTTTTCTTCGTTGCCATTCGTCAATCCTTCTTGACCGGGGAAAAAAATCTGGTAGGATAGGAGCGTGAAATTAAGCGCTCTTGTAACTCTCTCCTTGGTGTCACTTGGTAGTTTGCTGGCAGGTGATTTGCAGCAAATGGCGAACAATCTGCAGGTGAAAGCACCGGCAGCCGGTGATAAGAAACTCACTCTACCACGAGTAAAGGGAGCAAAAATACGACTACTGGGGGCAGACTACGAGCAGATTATCGACAAGAAAGGGAAAATCCGATTCCCGATGAGCGATACGGCAGTGCGCTTGAGTTTTGAGCTGAGCAAGGATGGTCAGAAAGCCATCAGCCGTGATTATGAAATCACGGTTCCCGGCCAAAGCAAGAACAAAGCAGAAGGCAATCCGAAGCCGCAGATTATTCCTGAGTTGCTCAGCTGGAATGGCGGTCAGGGTTCCTGTACCCTCCCCAAGGAAATATCCGTAGCGGGAGATGCCCCCTTCTGCGACGAATTCATCCGCGAACTGCAAGCCATTCTGCCGAAGGGCTACACTGTGAGCGCCAGTGACCAGCCGGAAAACGCTCACATCAAATTTACACGTCAAAAAGGCAAAGCATCGGAGGCCTATACTCTTCGTATTGATGATAAGGGGGTGAGCATCAGCTCAAAAGGCAACACCGGGCTCTACTGGGGCAGCCGCACGCTGCTGCAGATGCTGGTACAGGACCCGACCCAGCTGCCCTGCGGTACAGCGTGGGATGCTCCGCGCTATCAGCTGCGCGGTTTTATGCTGGACGTAGGTCGTTTACCCATCCCCATGGATTACATCAAAGATGTGGTGCGACTCATGTCGTGGTATAAGATGAACGACCTGCAGCTGCACCTGAATGATAACTATATCTTCCACGAACATTATGTAAAGAATGGTGAGGACCCATTTAAGAAATCCTACTCGGCCTTCCGCATGGAAAGTAAGGTGCGGGGTGCCGATGGAACTCCGCTTACAGCGCAGGATTTGAGCTACAGCAAAGACGAGTTCCGCAAATTGGTGAAATTTGCCAAAGAGCGCGGCGTAAACATCGTGCCGGAGTTTGATGCCCCCGGCCACGCCCTTTCGTTCACTCGTGTGCGCCCGGATTTGATTTACCGGGGTGAAATGCGCCATGTGGAGCGACGTTGCGAAATGCTGGATGCCGCCAATCCGAAAACCCTCGAGTTTATGAGCAAGGTGTGGGATGAATACCTGCAAGGCCAGGAGCCGGCCTTCGAGAATTGCCCCGTGGTTCATGTGGGGTCGGATGAATTCTTCGGCGCGGCAGAAGACTATCGCCGCTTTACGAATGGCTTGTTAAAACACATCCTGAGCCGAAATCATACCCCGCGTTTCTGGGGAAGTCTGAAGGCTAAGCCGGGGCAAACACCGGTACAGGCTGACGGCGTGCAGATGAATCTTTGGAGTCAGGACTGGAGCAATGCTTGGCAGTCCGTGAACGCCGGCTATGATGTGATTACCACGTTCGATCGAGACCTTTATGTAGTACCTTTTGCCGGGTACTACCGTGCCGACAATAACCGCCGGGGGCTCTATGAGAAGTGGATTCCCAACCGTTTCGGGGGCGAAACACTGCCCGCCGGCCACCCCCAGCTGCTGGGTGCAGCCTTTGCCGTGTGGAATGATGAAATTGACCGTCTGCATAAAGGCTACGGTGCCATCGATATATGGGGAAGCATAGAAGGCTTGGTCAACGTGCTCTCTCAAAAGATGTGGGGTCAGCCCCAAGCTCCCCGCAGCTTTGAAGAACATGATGCCTTAGTCGACCGAATCAGCCGCATACCATTTTGCAATCCCCTGAGTCAAAACAAGAAACGCTTTAAACTTTCCCCGAAAAGTCTGCCTGTGCAGATGAAGAAGGGGTCTAAGGGGCCGGATTACCACTTGACGATGGAATTGGAAATGACCGCAGAGCCGGAGTCGGGTACCGAGCAAGTGCTGCTCGAGTCCGACAGCGGGCAGTTACTGGCTGCCGGCAAGGATGGCCGAATCACCCTGCGCCGCAATGATACAATCGAATTTGCCTACAACACCAAGCTGCCGGTAGGTGAGCGTGTGAAGCTCGAGCTCATTGGCAGCATGGGTAAAACGGAGTTGTTAATCAATGGAGTCAATGCCGGAGAGCCGGAAAACGTGCGTTTCCCGCTGCACCGGAAAGACCGCATGAGCACATTCGTGCTACCGCTGGAAACGCTGGGCGGTTCATTTAAGGGCAAGGTGTACAGTCTCCGGGTGGAATAAAGCGGAGTCAATCCTCCTGACTGCCGGATTCCACCTGCACCGGAATGGTCAGTTCCGGCAGTCTCTCCGCTTTCACCGTGATAACGGCCTCACCGGATTTACCACGGACGCTGCGTACTATGGCAATCATGCGCCCGTTGAAAAAGCGCTGCTTCTTGTCCTGCATGCAGGTGTGGTCAGTCGGGTCACCATTGCAGAATCCTACCAGCTTGGCAGGGCCGGAAATTGAGAACCGCACCTTTCGCGAATCCGTGGGCACCACATGGCCATTCTTATCCACCAGCGACAGGGAAATATAGGCTAAATCATATCCATCCCCGGCAATGGTCGGGCGGTCTACTTCGTACTCCACTTCGGTGGCAGCTCCGGTGGTAACACGCTGAGCAGTAGCCCAGAGTTTGCCATTCTTTTTCACCACCACTTTCAGTGTGCCGGGGGCATATTTTACATTTTCCCAAACAAAACGGTAGGCATTTTTACACACCGTCAGTTTCTGGTGATAGGTATCCCCCTCGCCGCGCTTACGCACGCCCAAGCTCCGGCCATTTAAGAACAATTCAGCTTCATCACCACTGGAAAACACCATTACCGGAGTGACTTCCCCTTCTCGCCCCTGCCAGTTCCAGTGCGGCAGAATATGGCAGGTTTTCTTCTCCGGTGCCCAATGACTGCGGTACAGGTAATAGGTGTCTTTCGGAAAACCCGCCAAGTCAATAATGCCGAAATAGGAACTACGGCTGGGGGCTTTGTTGCCCATTTTTTTGAGTTCCTCCATAGCGGCCTTCTTCTCCGCCTCTGTAGCTCCGTGGAAATTGCCGATATTGGAGGCATCCTGATTATAGGGGGTTGGCTCACCGAGATAATCAAAGCCGGTCCACACATATTCGCCCGCCACATGCGGATTTGTCTCCAGTGCGTGCATCTCAATATCCGGGCTTGTACCCCAAGCCGGGGCATAGAGTCCGTAAGCACTCACATGGAAAGGACGAGCGCCATCCTTCACTTCCCACCCCAGCGGGAAGAAATAGGTGTCGCGGGTCGCTACGCAGGAGTTTGTTTCCGAGGCATACAGCGGTTTTAACGGATGCCGTTGGCGGAAATCATCATACAAATCCGGCTTATAATTGAAGCCGAACACATCCACCGTATCCGCAAAACCATTATTCATACTGGACGGGGCATTGCTACCCACCGTATAGGGGCGGGTAGTATCATACTGCTGCATTTCAGCACGCAGGGCGTTGGAGACCTCCCGCCCACGCGCAGTGAGCAACTCCGGCACTTCATTGCCGCCGCTCCAAGCAATGATACACGGGTGATTGCGATCTCGCAGCATGAAATTACGCACATCCTTACGCCACCATCGGGGCCAGAGTCGGTGGTAGCCATTCACCTTGTCGTACTTTTGCGCCTCCCAGATATCGAACAATTCATCGATGACCAGTATACCATGCTTATCGCACAAATCCAGCACCTCCGGAGCCGGCGGATTATGCGCCATGCGGATGGAATTACAGCCCATTTTCTTCAATATTTCAATTTTACGCTCATAGGCGCGGGTATGGAACGCCGCGCCCAGGCCCCCCAGGTCGTGGTGCTCGCATACGCCCTTGATTTGCACACGTTCGCCATTGAGATAAAACCCGCTGTCCGTCCACTCAACCGTGCGCACGCCGAAGGTGGTTTCATGGCTATCGATAGCCGTTTCGCTCGTTTTCAGCTCCGTTTTGAGGCGGTATAAATAGGGCTTTTCGCAACTCCAGAGTTTCGGTTTGGACAGAGTGATGCTTTGGCTCACCTCTTTTTCTTCGCCGGGTTGCAGAACCACGGTCACAGGTTTTGCGGCGGCTTTTCCCACGCGCTGGTGCACAGTTACCTCTTGTTCAGAGGAAGAGGTATTGCACACGCGGGTAGCTATGTTGACCTTGGCTTTTTTCGGTGAGATGTCGGATGTAGTCACATACACCGGCCAGTGAGCCAAGTGTACCGGTCCGGTTTTTTCCAGCCAAACGTGGCGATAGATACCGGCGCCGGGATACCAGCGAGTAGATAGCGGCAGGTTGCTGACCTGCACCGCTATCACATTGTCTGCACCGGCTCGCAAATATGGGGTAATATCAACGCGGAATGAGTTGTACCCATACGCCCATTCCCCGGCAAAACGTCCGTTCACATAGACCTTCGGGCATGACATCACTCCGTCAAAATCCAGGTAATATCGGTGCTGCGTTTTATCAAAATCCTCCGGCACCTGAAACTTTTTACGGTAGCACCCCCAGCCATCCCACGGTAGCTTGCCGGTTTCATTGGGCTTTTCTATCAGGAATGGGCTCTCGATAGCCCAATCATGCGGAAGCTGTACTTTTTTGAATGACTCATCATCAAAATCCGCTGCCAGACATCCATTTTTTTGTACCGGTTTGATTTGAGTCAAATCGAGTGGCTTGTTCTCGCTATCCAGAAACTCAATTTCGCGAATACTGGCCCAGCACGAATTGCTTGTACCCTTGGTCACTGTAAGTTTAAGCGAGCGCACGGAGGTGTTTTTCAAGGGAATCACCGTGGTGTCGGTGTTATTCAACCGGAGCTTACGGGAAATCTTACGCTGTTTTGTACCCAGCACCACCTGCACTTCAAAACTGTTCGTCTTTTCCCAATGCACCACAATGGAGCTTATTTTTTTGGCCCCGCCCAAGTTCACCTCGATACTGTGGCCGGTCTTACCATTCGGTGCGGCCCATCGGGTGGATGTATCGCCATCCACCGCCAGCGCGGCTCCATGCCCTGCTTCCGATGCAGAGGCCTTGCACGGCCCGGCGGATTCTTCCGGTACAGTCTTACCCATGTATTTGAATTTCCAGCCGAAATCAAAGTTTTCACGCTCGCCGGCAAGACTTGTTGGCAGCATGCACAAAGCAATCATGGTAAGTATGTATTTCACTTTCATTGGCGAACCTCCCTACAGGATACCAAAATCTCTGCAGAAAGCAAGAAATCATCCCTATATGTCCTAAATAAATCACATGTGTCCCAAAGTTTCCTGGCTCATAAGGCGAAAGCCCGATGAGATATGGAGTTGCGGAAAAACGACGCAGACTTTATGTTCACGACGTATCCTTCCATTTTATTTTTTGTGACTTCCTTATTGTCGATATATCTT
>JAZLDM010000029.1:0-13053 GCA_045614705.1 Akkermansia sp. | reverse complement strand
TCCATTATTGCTTGTTTACTCATTCTGAGTGACATGTGTATATATTAGTGCCTGATTTATGAGGCATCCAGCTTTTCACGTGTCAGCCGAACTCGTGGGAAGTGTCAGTTCGGTGACTGGATTTTTGAGGCAATGCGTATTTCTATATAGTATGCGAGATACATGCTTTGTGCTTGACCCTGTGAGGGAGTGGGTGATATAAAAAGATACAGGAGTTATGCAAATGGAAAATGTCGATAAGGAACCGGTGGCGGAATCCGCTGAGCAGGCAGTAGCTGAGAATGTCGCAGAAGAGGTGGCTCCTCGCGCCGCCGAGGAACTGTCGATGCCTTATCCCGAAGTTGAACCTGTCGCAGCAACTCAGCAACTCAGCGAGCAGGAAATGCAGGACTTGCTCCAAACCCCGCGCATGCTGAAGTTGCGGGAGCGCTACCGCGACCCCGCTCAGCAGGCGGAAATTGCCCGCGAATTCCTCAGCTGGGTGAAAGAGCAGCCTGCCGAGAAGAGCGTGCTGCTGCACGCTGAGGACGGGGTGGATTACTGGTTCGCGGGGGATATCCATGCGTCTTTCGAGGTGCTACTGCGGGCATTTGCACTGGTGTCGGAGCGTGCCCGCAGCCGTGAGCGCCGCGCGTATTTTGTGATGCTGGGTGATATCATTGACCGTGGAGATGAGGATTTGCCCTGTTTGGCAATGGTGGAGGATTGGTTGATGCACGGCGAGATAGACGGAGTGCGCTTGTTGTGCTTGCAGGGAAATCACGATGTGGCCCTGCGATATTCACGCTATTTTTATTCGCAGGTTGTACCGGCAGAATTGGCGGAGCTGCTCAATGAGCTTTGCTGCCGGACGGAGATGTACGATGATGTCGAGCAGCAGGGAAAGGCTGCTATTGAGTTTGCACTTTCACGCCCGGTGATGGCCGAGATTACGGACTTGGGAGCCGGTCCGCAGGGGGGCTCTATCTTGCTGGCGCATGCCGGCATGCCCCACATTGACCTGCAGCGCGATGCTCTTGATGCCATGGAGGATTTCAAGGTGCTGGAGTCGCGCCCCTTGCACGAAAGTGTGCCAGCGGAGAAATGGGAGATGTGGGAGGATGATTTTTTGTGGAATCGATTGCGACCGGGCATCCCCACAATATCGCCGGCACGTGGTTTTGCCGGTAATTTGATGGGGACGAATGATGTGAATTCGTACCGCCGTTTGCACCGCAAGCTGACCGGCCGCTCCATTTGCTGTATGTTGCGCGGGCATGATCATATTCCTGCCGGGTGGTGCCTGTACAGCTACCATCCGAAGTATCGCGCCGATGCCGGAGAATATGTGCAGCGAGAGTGCACTGTGCTGGGTATAAATACAATGCACGCAGTCGGTAATCCCATGCTCAAGAAGGCTATTCCCATGCTGGCTCACTGGCAGCGCGGGGCTGAATGTTTGCAGCTACACTGCCTTATGCCCAAGTAAGTAGGGCATGCAACACGGGGGCGGCTCACAGGGTGCTCCGTATTGTCAGAGCGGGGTGTAGAGCGTGTTGGTACGGCGGGTAATGGTGTGCTCCTGCAGGCATTGCAGCAGTTCAAGTCTGCCGTTGGCCAGTATGGAGGCTCGCGAGAGCTGCAAACCGCAGGCTTGCGCTATGGATACCGCTGCATCATCCGCCGCCGGGTCGCGTACCAGCACTCCATCTGCCGCGAGGGCAGGGAATCGGTATTCGAACTCCTCACGGTTTTCCACACGTGTGGGCACCCCGATTTCTTGCAGGGTGCGCGGCATCCAGGGGCGCATGACAGCTGTGCTCAGCTGCACGGAGCACCCGGCTTTCAGCGCGGCCATCAGGGCAATGGCCAAGTCGGTGTCCTCTGTTTCTTTTTCTGCACGCAGGCAGATTTTTCGCGGCTTGTAGCACAGCTCACTGGGTTCGCCCGGGTGGGCACAGATGAGTTTTGTGGTGCCGAATTCGTTTTCCCACCAATAGGAGATGGAATCCGCCGCTGTCGTGAGACGCATAACGTCGTCCGGGCCGGGTTTGGGAACAAGGGACTCCCACGGGGTGAATGGCATGTTGCGCTGGCGCCCTCGGCGCTGAGGACGCGCGTTTTCCTGCCATGTGGCAAGAGCAGTCAGGTAGTTCGGACCACCGGGCAGCGGGGTAGTGCCGGGGCGGGTATGGCGCGCTGTGCCGTAGGGGCGCAGACCGGGGCGAGCAACCGGGCAGCAGTTGATGCAGAGGTGCGCCAAGCCGGTGAGTGCCTGTTGCCATGCTGCGGTGTCGTCTTCAACTGTGGAGTAGATAGCCGCTGCTGTACCGTGTGCGATTTCGCTTTGAATGGCTGCCGCTGCTGCTGTGCATTCCACGCGCATGAGGGCAAGAATGGGCAAGCCGGTTATGATTTTGAGCTCGGGGCTGTCGCTGGTGAGGCCGGTGAGAATACCCGGGTGCCAAGTGATGGAACCCATTTCGCGGGTGTGCGGCTGCACGAGCCAGTTGAGCTCGCTGTTTTCGGATTTGCTGTAGGTGAGCAAGGCTTGCTGCTCGGGGCTCAGTAGGGCGGGCAGGGGCCCGAGTTGGGCTTCCTCACGGTTGCCCGGTTCGGCACGCAGGCTGCTGATGGCATCTTTCAGCGCATTGATAAAAAGGTGGTTGTCGTAGACATCTGCGTGAACCAGCAGTACATGGGGTGCCGTGGGGCAAGTGCCGGAGCGGCGGAACGTGGCAGCGCAGAGGTCGCGTATGGCCAACTGCCAATCACCCCTGGCGGCTATGTAAACACTGGCGCAGCCATCGGGTGTTTCGCTGAGAATGGTGGTGGGTTTGCCGGTAGCTATTCTTTCCGCCATATCGGTGCTCAGACCGGTGATAACACCGTCCACCTGCGGTGCTGTCATGAGCTTGAGGGAAATTTCGTTGTCGAGAGCGGGCATGAGCTGTAATTGCGGGTCGGTGATTCCGGCCTCGGCGAGTACGGCTGTGAGTTTGTGAGCCAGCAGGGTGCTATAGGCGGCGGGTTTGTAGATGACGCTGTTGCCCATGGCGCGGGCTGCTGCTATGCCGGCTACGGCTTCGGCAAGGGGGTGTATGTTGCCCGGCGCGACGACGATGACCCCGAGCGGTTCGGGCGAGGTGCCGTCTCGCAGACCGTCTGCCGCGGCGCTCTGTTCGTAGAATCTGGCTGCATCGATAGCGTTGCGCAGTTCTTCTTCGGCATCGGCATAGGTGAAACCGGCATCTCGCACCAGCAGAGCTGCCAGTTCAGTGCGGTGCTTGTTGAGCTTGCGAGCCAGGCGCAGCAGGCTGTTGAGTCGCTCTTCCTCGGTCTGGTTATCTTGCGCTGCGGCTTGTGCGGCGCGCTGTATGACCTGAGTGACGGTGTTGAAATCAGCACTGGTGAAACGGTAATCCTCCAGCCCGGGGGTGATAAGTGAGCGGTGTATGCAGGTGAGCGGGGTGGTCGTTTCTTTGCCGCCAACAACGAGAGGGATGGGGGCTTGCCGGCGCTCCAATTCAGCCGTTGCGGCAGCGTAAAAGGCATCTGTCGCGGCGCGGTCGGTGCATTGTAAGGTGCTGCCGGTGAATTCGGTTGTTGCGGGACCGGCGCTATCGGCCGGTGACTCTTCGCGCCCGCTCAGGGCGGCGAGGAAGTGCTGGCGCATGCGTGCCCAGCCCATGTCGGCGGGTTCTACGGCGTAGCCATACGTCAGGTAGCCATCGGGGCGTGACAGTTCATTGACCAGTTCGAGCAGGTAGCCTTCGAACCCGTAAATGTCGCCCTCCTCGGCGGAGGTGCCAACCGTGAGCACAACTTCCGCTCCCATCTCGGCGAGCATGCGACCAAGGTGGGTGCCCAGGCCGGTGCGGAAGATGAAGGGCGGCAGGCCTTTGCGGCCGCTGCGTCCCCAATCGAGCAGTGCATAGGCCAAATCAAAGGGATTGTGGGTGGCAATGACGGGGGTGATTGCAGATTTTTTGCAGCTGATGGCCTGGTGAATAAGCTGCTTGTAACGAGCCTCGGTGGCAGCTTTGTTGGGCGCGGCGGCACTTTCTTTGCCGTAAATGAAGGCGCACTCGCGCTCGCGGCTGAGCGCCGAGCCCTTGGTGAGCATGATTTTCAACGGGTTGCCGCCTTTGGCTGCTCGGGCAGTGGCCCACTCGCTCAGCTCGCGCAGCAGGGCCGAGGCGGCGTTCAGATAGGCGGGAAGTTCCAGAATGACGTTGGCTTTGTACAGCTTACTGTCACTCAGCGCGCGCTTGCAGCCCTCGATGACAATGGGCAGTAGGGTGGAGTCACCGGCCTCGATAATGATGGGGCGAGGTGCCTCTTTGGTGCAAAGGCTTTGCAGCAGCGGGGTGAGCTTGTCGCTCAGCTGGATTGCTCCCGTGCCGGGGGAATAGGGAGTGAGTGACGGGCAGAGACGCTGGGGTTGGATTATCAGACCGCACTCGGGGTGGGCTTTGACCAAGTCTCTCAGGTTTTCACTGTAGCGGGCGGCTCCTTTGTTGCCGAATACCGCGGGTGTCAGCGGGTTGAGAGCCGGTGTCAGTTTGTCCGCCGTCAGCTCGCGCACGCGACGGCGTGCTTTATCCGCCTGCGGCAGGGTCAGCTCACCGAAAGTGGCGCGGAAAATGCGGCGTACTTCCGCCATTGCCGCACTTTGTATGCTGCTTGCTGCTATGGCGGCGGCGCGGAATCTGATGCGCGCCACGGTGCTGAAGAAGTTGGGCAGCCCGCCGAATCGGGTGATGAGTTCGCGCAGGTTGGCTGTTTGTTGCTCTTGGGGGGCATGCAGGACTTCGGCGCAGAAACTGCGTAAGAACTCTCGGTTCTTTTCCTCCGCCGCCAAACGGCTCAGCGCGGCCAGAAGGGTGCGCTCATCCGATTTCAATCGGCGCAGTGCTGCGGTGTGTACATCTTGTGCTAAGTCGGCTGCCCGCTGTGCAAGGGTACGGTCATCCCATTTTTTGCTTGCTGCCTCTTGTACTTTTGCGCTGATATCAGACTCACCCATAACGTGCAGTTATTCTAGCTTGATAAGCGCGCGCTTTCAAGTGCAAATTATGGCTTGTTGTGTCAATCAGTTCAGTTTTCGATGGCGCTCCAGTTTATCTGTTGCGGTACAAGGTCGCGTATGAGGGCGCGCAGGCACTTGTCTGCTTGCTCTTCAGTTATGCCGACTTCTTCACCCCAGTAAGTGCCGAATTGGATGTATGCCCAGCGTTGTACGGTGCCGGTTGCTACACGGTCCCAGATGTCGCGCCAGGTTCGCACGATGTGTGAGTGGCAAATGTTGTCGTTGCCAACGAAGACGTAGTAGTGAATGTGGTTGATATGTTTGCCGGCTTTGTTGTTTATCAGTGTGTAAGAGGTGAGTCGGCGGAATGTTAATTTGCGGCCGTCGGAAAGGGGAATAACCGCATCTTGCCCTTTTACCTCCAAGTGCCCTTGTGACGGCAGGCAGCGCTCCGGGCGGTGAATGGAGTTGTTGAGGTCACTGCCGGAGTAGACGAAGGAAACGTTGATAGCCGGTTCCTCGGCGGTGTAGGTGAAGGGGTTGACGTGTTTGTAGATGGCTTTGCTGAACAGTGTGTCATCTGCAAGAAGTCGACGTTCCTCCTGACTTTCTTGAGTTTTTGTGCCATGCCAGCCGGTCAGGTCGTAGTCGAGCGGCAAATCCGGACTGGCGGCAGATGGCAGCAGCTCTGAGCTTTCGGGGATGAACGGAATCAACCCGAGAGTCAGTGCCAGTACAAACGGGGGCAGAAGGCGGCGGAACTGAAATTTCATGAATGGGGGGCTTCTTTTGAGGTGGTGTTGCGGGTGCGGGTTACCACGCGGCGCTTGTTGATAAAGGGAATTTCGCCACTCAGTATACTGTGCAGAATTACTAATCCCAGCAGGCTGATGGGGAAGAAGAACATGAGCCCGGACCAGTCGTGCCACGTTTTGCCGGCAAAGGCCGGGTCAATGTATTCGGCACATACAAAGATGCTGGTCACGCGGAAGGCATTACCCAGTATGGCCAGTGGTAGTGCGCTGACTCCCAGTACTATGCGTTTCCAAAGAGCCAGCTTATCGGCTAAGTATCCCCATGCTATGGAAATCATCAGCAGGGCCATGAGTGAGCGTATGCCGGAGCAACCGCCGGCTATGCTGTAGCTATCCCAATTTGATGTGGCGGAGGCCACGGTTGTGCCTTCCAATATGGTTTCGACACCGCAGACTCCTGCACCCCAGTGTGCCATTTTGGCGGATAACTGTTGCAGGCCTACGGTTGCCTGTTGAAAGCCGGGCAGGGGAATGCAAATCCAAAGGAAAAAGAGCGGGAAGGCTGTTTTGAGTGCGGCTTTCCACCCCAAGTAGTACCACATTCCGCCCACGAGCATAAACGGAATGGCACCTACGGCCAAGCGTGGCTGGTGACTGCGCGCGGCTACCAGACAGAGAAAAGCTCCCACCAGTATTCCCCACAGCCCGTGGTACGACGGTGACGGCACCTCGCCCTTCAGTGATTGCAGCGCGTGGATAAACATGTAGGCACTCAGTAGCGGTACCATCCAACCGTGCTCGTAATCGATGTACGGATCCCATGTGCCGTAGAGCCATGAGAACGCTGAGTCTTTCCCTTCAACAAAACCGTAATAAAAAGACATGAAACATGCAATGATTGTTATAAATAGAGTGATGCATGCCCAATCAGTTGGTTTTAAGTGTGAAATGATGGGTTTTTCTGTCGTGTTCATGTGAAGGAAAAGAAAAAAATGATGCGTTTTGTGCTTTTAGTATTGCAATTTTTGCGAAAATGTCAAGAATAGTTGCGCATACATCCCCCTTGCATACATGAAAATCATCAGCGGAACAGCACATCCACAGTTAGCCAGAGACATCGCAAAACAGTTAGGTCTGCCCCTTTGCGATGCTACTGTTAATACTTTCCCCGATGGGGAGAGCTTCGTTCAGATTAACGAGTCTATTCGCGGAGAAGACGTCTTCATTGTGCAGCCGACTTGCCCGCCCACTAACCACAATCTGATGGAGTTGTTGGTTATGGTGGATGCAGTGCGCCGCGCCAGTGCCAGTCGTATTACAGCGGTTATGCCTTTCTATGGCTATGCCCGTCAGGACCGTAAAGATAAGCCCAGAGTGCCCATCACTTCCAAGCTGGTGGCAAATCTGCTCACAGCTGCCGGGGTGAACCGCGTGCTCACCATGGATTTGCACGCTGCCCAGATTCAGGGTTTCTTTGAAATTCCCGTTGATCACCTCTATTCCCTGCCGGTGCTCATTAAGCACTTGAAGGAGAAGTATGTAAAAGATATCAACAACCTCGTTGTAGTATCTCCCGATATCGGTGGTGTGAAGACCGCCAAGAGCTATGCCAACATTCTCGGCACTGAGCTGGCTATCGTGGCTAAGCAGCGTATCTCCGCTACGGAGGTGAACGCTCACGCTCTCATCGGCAACGTGACCGGTAAGGACGTGCTGCTGGTGGACGATATGACGGAGTCCGGCGGTACACTTTGCGCCGCTGCCAAGATTCTCAAGGAGCACGGTGCTGCTCGCATTTTTGCCGGCGTGTCGCATGCTGTGCTGAATGACAAGGCTCGTACCCGAATCTCCGAAAGCCCGCTGGAGTGCCTGCTTACCTCCGACTCCGTGCCGATGGCAAGCGGTTGTGAACATGTGGACACCGTGAGCATTGCCCCGCTCTTCGCTCAGGCTATCCTCAACATTCACAATAATGCCTCGGTGACTCATCTCTTTGACATCTAATCCGTTTAAAGGGTAATTTATTTTTTCGCCGCCCGGTTTCGGTACCTGCCGAGACCGGGCGGCGTCTATTTGCATGGTTAATGAACTTTTACGTTGACAGTGACGAGTTGATGCAGTAAAATGACCTCATGGCTAGAGTTTACTTTAATGGTAAGGAAAATCTGACGTCGGCTCCCTCTCTTTATTTGCCCAATCGAGTGAATGCGGCAGTTTTGCAGGAGCTTGAGCGCGCTCTGGATGGCGCTGACAGTGTGGCCTATATGGTGGAAGATGTCCTGGTGCCCGAGCCCGATGTGGTGCGTTTTTTGAAGCGACGCAAGGTATTGAGCTTTAATTTTCGACAGGCGAATGTGAAGATGCTGCGCGAGCAGCTGCTCACCCTCATGCAAGAGGGGCGCGATATTGTTTTTGTGCCCGGCAAACCGAATAGCCCTATGGGCTGTATATCGGATGTGCCCATGCCCTTCATGATGCAGCTGGCAGCCTTGCACATCGCCCCGGTGCCGGTGTTTGTGGGTATGTACCGCGAGAATTTGTGGCGCACTTTCTGTACGGACAAGACGGCGGATGATATTGTGGTTTCCGTGCTGCCCAAGCTCAGCCCCGGTCCGTTGACCGGTGAGCGTGTGCTGGAGGCATGGATGGAGGCCTCGGCCGAAGAATATGCAAAACGCCCCATCTTGCAAACTTCGATTGCTCGTTTGCTGGTAGAGGGATTGCGCAAAAATGGTAAGACGGAGCTTATTGACGGCATGGATGGTTCTCGTCTGCCGTATTACAAGATGCTTGGTGTCGCCATGGCTTTGGCAAAAGAGCTCAGAAAGATACTGGGTGAAAAAGAGCGCCGTCTCGGTATATTGCTGCCGCCGGGTAAAGGTGGCGTGATTGCGAACTATGCCTGTATACTGGCCGGTATTGTGCCGGTGAATATCAATTATACTTCTTCGGAACCTGCGTTCCGCAGTATTGTGCGCCAGAGCGGTATCAGCCGCTTTATCTCAGCCCGCACTTTCATGAGCAAACTGCCGCAGTTCCCTTGGCCTAAGGGGGATGCTATTATTCACCTCGACAAGACCCTGAAGGGAATTGGTATGGCTAAGATTGCCGGGTGGGTAGCCTTTGCGCGTATGGCTCCCATGCCGCTTATCAATGCTCGCTTTAAGCTCGATGCTTACAGCGGGGATGATGAAGCCGCACTGCTGTTCACCTCCGGCTCCAGTGGTGAGCCTAAGGGCGTGGCGCTGACTCACCGCATGATTATAGCGAACACCACCCAGTTGCTCAGTAAGGTATACCTTGAGCCCGGTAACAGGTTCTTGTGCAGTCTGCCTATTTTCCATAGTTTCGGCTTGACTATCAGCACGATGCTGCCTGCTCTCTATGGTTTTGGTATGGTGACTTATCCCTCTCCGCTTGAAGCTAAGAAACTCAACGAGCTTATCGAGGAACATGAAATCAGTTTGGTGGTTTCTACCCCCACATTCGCCCGCAGTATGCTGCGCCGCGCCGGGGCAGATACCTACAAGACGGTTAAGTACTTCGTGGTTGGTGCCGAGAAGTTGCAGAAGGCTGTTGCCGATGAGTTCGCTCAGAAGTGCAATCTGACAGTGCTCGAGGGTTATGGGTTGACGGAGACTGCTCCCGTATGTTCCGTGAACTTGGATGATGCCTGTTCCACTGCCGAGCAGCCGTACTTTGTGCCCGGTCGTCGCTTCGGTTCCGTAGGACCGTTGCTCCCCGGTTTGGCAGTGCGCTTGACCGACCCGGATGATGATACTGTACACTTGCCGCTCAGTGAGCAGGGTATGATTTGGTTTAAGGGAGCTAACGTCTTTAAGGGCTACATCGGCCGAGACGACCTGAATGCCGGCATATTCCGCGATGGTTGGTTCAAGACCGGCGATTTGGGCAAGGTTGACCTCAATGGTTTCCTTACCTTGGGCGGTCGTCGTTCCCGATTCTCGAAGGTAGCCGGTGAGATGGTTCCTCACGAGGTGGTTGAGGATGCGATTGAGGCCTACGTTGAGAAACCGGCAGATTTTGCCGGTAGAGCTGTAGCCGTTGTAGGTGTGCCCGATGCACAGAAAGGCGAGGCGCTGGTGCTTCTCTCCTGCGTGCACAATGCGCACCTGCCCCAGGCGTTGGATGCCATTCGTACCCACATGGTGGAGCAAGGTTTGCCGCGCTTGTGGTGCCCGCGTGAAATTATTCCCGTGGAGTGCATACCTGTGCTGCCGACCGGTAAGATGGATTTGCGCGGCTGTCAGATGCTTGCCAACGAAGCTCTTGGTCTTCAGTAAAGCTAAAAGCGCATACCTGTTATGGGGCAATCTTTAGCTGTAAAGCTTTGTGCCGCAGCATCGTTTGGGGTGCTGTCGGTAGTTATGCCACTTGCCTGCACTGCTGCACCGCCGCCACTTGTGGCCGTGCAGCAGGTGCCGGCGGCACAGGCTATTGATATGGAAGGAGTGGATAACCTGCACCGTGTGAATACGGTGTTGTACCGCTCCGGTCAGCCCACAGCTCAGGGATTTACCCATTTGCAGGCGCAGGGTGTGCGCTCGGTGCTCAACCTGCGCGAGTACCACAGTGACAAAAAGCGTGCGGCGCACACGGACTTGCAGCTTATGGAGCACCCAATGGCTGCCGGAGCTGTTACCGAGGCCGATATTGAGGCTTGTTTGCGCCTACTGGCGGGGGCTCCTAAGCCTGCGCTGGTGCATTGCTGGCATGGTAGTGACCGCACCGGTATTATTGTAGCGGCTTGGCGAATTGTATATGAGGGCTGCAGTGTGCAGGCTGCTGAGGCTGAGTTTCGGGACGACCGCTATGGCCACCATGAATTCTGGTATGGAAACTTGGTGGAATTGTTGCGCAAGATTGATTGGGATGCCATGCGCACCCGCTTAGGGCAATAAGCTTGGCGGCTTGTTCCCTTTTTTATGTCGGCAATCGGTGGCGGGCTGTCAGCGCGGAGTATGCGGCTCGAGTGTCAGGCGCCCGGCGCGTTCGCGCTCGCGTGCATGGCGGCGAGCCTGTGCTTGCAGGTGAGCCTGCATGGCAAATGGCTGGGTGCCGGGTGGGCAGGGTACCGGGGCAGAACTGCCATCGTGTTTGATAACGCAGGCTTGCACGTTGTCCCGGAAGCATGCATCCAAAACCTCCATCAGTCGATTAGCCGGACCGTGGCTTAAGATGGGAACCATTAGCTCTACGCGCCGATCGAGGTTGCGCCGCATCCAGTCGGCACTTGCTATGTAAACGAGCGGTTCCCCGCCATTGCCGAAGTGGAAGATGCGCGCATGCTCAAGGTAGCGGTCTACTATGCTTACGATACGGGTGCTGGTGCGCCCGCGCTCAGTGCTTGGTACCCAGCAGCATATCCCACGAATATTCAGCCATATCTGCACTCCGGCGGCGGAGGCATCCTCCAAGGCAGACATGATTTCCGGGTCGTTGAGGGAGTTCATCTTGGCGCGTATCTCGCCGCGCTCACCACGGAGTGCTCGGCGGGTTTCGGCGGAAATCAGCCCGAGCAACTGCTCTTTCATCATGGCCGGGCTGGGGTATAGCCTGCGAAAACGGCTCAGGCGTGTGAGCCCGGTGACGGAGTTGAAGAATTGAGAGGCATCCGCCCCCAAGTGCTCATCGCATGTGAGTAGGGATAGGTCGCTGTAAATGCGGGCGGTGTCTTCGTTGTAATTCCCGGTGCCGAAATGGCAGTAGCGGCGCAGCGTGCCGTTTTCCCGGCGCACTACCAGTGTGATTTTGGCGTGGGTTTTGAACCCTTTTACCCCGTAAACTACCTGCACTCCGGCGCGTTGCAGACGCTCCGCTTGCTCCAGATTGTGGCTTTCATCGAAGCGGGCTTTCAGCTCCACCAGTACTGTGACTTGTTTGCCGGCCTCGGCAGCGCGGCAAAGTGCCTGAATGAAACGCGATTTTTTTGCTGTGCGGTAGAGCACCTGTTTAATGGCGAGTACATTCGGGTCTTGCGCGGCTTCTTCAACAAAACGCACGACCGGTTCGTAGCTTTCGAAAGGGTTGTGTATGAGTATATCACCGGCGGCTATGTTTTCAAACATAGTCAGTCCCGGGTCTACCCCCGCAGGGAAGGCCGGCATCCAGCTCTCGACTTTCAGCTGCTCATGGCCGGGTTCATCCGCCAAGCGTCCTAAATCTACCAAACGCAGTGGTCCCGGTACCCGGTAAGTTGAGTTTTCGTCTGCCCCTACCAGCTCAGCTATTCGGCGGGCAAAGGCCGGTTCTGTGCTCTCCGGGAGCTCCAAGCGCACACAGTCAGAGAACTTGCGCGCCACCAGCACTTCTTCCATTTCCTGCGCGAAGTTGCCGCCCTCGGCCTCCTGTACGGCTATGTCGCCATTGCGCGTAACTCGCAGCGGGCTACTGCGCACTATACGCTCCCCGGGGAATAATTGCCCGGCAAACTCTCCCACAAGTTCCTCGAGCAGGACGTAGGCATCCTTGCCCAAGGTCGGCGCATGCACTGTGCGCGGCAGGCACTCAGGCAGCACAATCGCAACAAAGCGAGTTTCGCCCGTGCCGGCCTCCAGTAGCTCTACGCCCAATATGATACTCAGGCTCGGCAGTACCGGCGGGCGCTCTACCTCCAGCGCCAGTGGGGTGAGTAGTGGTGCTATGTTCGTGGCAAAATAATCCTCCAGCGCGCTGTATTGTGCTTCGCTCAGCTCCTCTATGCTCAGCGGCACCAGGCCTGCATCTCGCAATTGCGGCATGAGCTCATCATTCAGCAGCATGTATTCATCTGCCACCATGCGTGCTGCTCGCAGGCGGATTTGCTCCAACTGTTCACCGGGGGACAAGCCGGTCAAGTCGCGGTGGCTTTTCCCGCTTTGTTGCAGCAACATCAACCCGCCGACTCGAACCTGAAAAAACTCGTCCAGATTGCTCGCCGTTATCGCCAAAAACTTTACTCGCTCCAGCAGTGGCAGCTCGCGCCGCATAGCCTGAGCCAGTACTCGCTGGTTGAACTCCAGCCACGATATTTCCCGGTTGATGTACATAGTTGCTCTCTCCTTTCTGCACACGCACCTCGCGCGTTCTCCATGCTAGCATAAATCGCGACCGAGAGCAAGCTCTAATTTCGCTTCCGGTTTCGGTTGCAAGTTGTAAAATCAAATGCGACACCGAAAGCCCCTCCCCAAAAGTCTCCATAGGAGCCCAAACTGCCCTAGCAGGATGGGGGGATAGGGGGAAGGACGACAATGAGTCCTTCCCCCTTGTGGAAGCGATGAAATAAAA
>JAZLDM010000028.1:0-23740 GCA_045614705.1 Akkermansia sp. | reverse complement strand
AAGAAGACTGAAGAGAACGCCTAACATATAAACGACCATGGCAGTATTAAGTGATCCTATCGCAGATTTACTCACCCGCGTGAAGAACGCCGGTATCGCCCGCACTGAGGGCTTCACCGTTTCGTTCTCCGGTATCAAGGCCGAGATTGCCCGCATCCTTCAGGAGGAAGGCTACATCTGGTCCTATGAAATCGTAGGTGAGGGTAAGGACAAGGCCATCAAGGTGAAGAGCAAGTTCACCAAGGAAGGTAAGTCCATCGTCACAGACGTGAAGCGCTGCTCCAAGCCGGGCCGCCGCCAGTACGTCTGCTCCGCCGACATTCCCACCGTTATGAACGGTCTGGGTATCTCCATCGTGTCCACTTCTTCCGGTGTGATGACGGGTGCTAAGGCCCGCAAGCTCCAGATTGGTGGTGAGCTCCTTGCTCTTGTCTGGTAACCTGAACTCCTAACCGTATAGAACACTATGTCTCGAGTAGGTAAGAAAGTTATCACCATCCCCGCTGGCGTGACCGTTACCATCAATGGTCAGGATGTAGCCGTGAAGGGTGGCAAGGGTGAACTGAGCTGGACCCTTCCTGTTGGCATCACTGCCGCAGTAGAGGGCACCGAGCTCACTGTGAGCCGTGCAGATGAATCCCGCAAGCTCCGTGCACTGCACGGCACAAACCGTTCACTGCTCTCCAACATGGTTGAGGGCGTGAGCAAGGGTTTCGTGAAGCAGCTTGAAATCGTGGGTGTAGGTTTCAAAGCCGCCGTTAAGGGTCAGGCTCTCGACCTTGCCCTCGGTAAGTCCCACCCGATTCTCCACCCCATTCCCGCCGGTGTAACCGTCACTGTGACCGACAACACCAAGGTAAAGGTTGAGGGTATCGACAAGCAGGTTGTTGGCCAGTTCGCCGCTGAGGTTCGCGGCTACTATCCGCCGGAGCCCTACAAGGGCAAGGGTATTCACTATGTTGGTGAGTACATCCGCCGCAAGGAAGGCAAGAGCGTTGGCAAGTAATCATCTCAAACACTTATTACAAAGTTTACAAGAATATGAGCACTATCAATCGCAAAGCCATCCGCGCACGCGTTCATACCCGTATCCGCAAAAAGCTTGCAGGTACGCCTGAGCGCCCCCGTCTGGCAGTTAATTTCTCCAATCAGCACGTTTATGCTCAGGTGATTGACGACGTGAAGGGTGTTACCCTCTGCGCCGCTTGCACCAAGAACATCGAGCTGAAGAAGGCCAATGTCGAGTCCGCCGCCAAGGTGGGCGAGCTCATTGCTAAGAAGGCCCTGGAAGCCGGTATCACTGAGGTTGTATTCGACCGCGGTGGTTTCCTCTACCACGGGAAGGTGAAGTCCCTGGCCGACGCCGCTCGTGAGGCCGGTCTCAAATTCTAAAAAGAAAGGCTTAACATACAATGACTGAAGAAACAAAGGCTCCCGTAACAGAGCAGAGCGCTGCCCCTCAGCCCCAGCGTGGTCGTGGTCCCCGTCGTGACGCCGGCCGTGGTGGTCGTGGTCCCCGCCGCGAGGGTGGTCGCCGTAATGAGGCCCCCGTTGAGGAAGGTCCTCAGCTCATGGAGAAAGTCGTGTACGTAAACCGCTGCGCCAAGGTGGTCAAGGGTGGCCGCCGCTTCTCCTTCTCCGCCCTCATCGTTGTGGGTGACCAGAAGGGTAAGGTAGGCTACGGTTTCGGCAAGGCCAATGAGGTATCCGACGCTATCCGCAAGGGTACCGACGCTGCCAAGCGCGCCATGAAGAACGTAGTGGTGGTGAACGAGACCATTCCGCACGAGGTATACACCGAGTTCGGTGGTGCCAAGATTGTGCTGAAGCCGGCAACAGCCGGTACCGGTCTTGTGGCCGGTGCTAAGGTTCGTGCCGTGCTTGAGGCCGCCGGTGTGACCAACATCATCGCCAAGTCTCTCGGTTCTTCGAACGCCGCTAACGTGGTGAAGGCCACCATGAAAGCCATGCAGTCCATGCGTACGGCTGATCAGGTCCTCTCCGCCCGCGGTAAGAAGAAGAAGGAAGACGCCGCTATCTGACATTAACATTCAACCATTGATTTTATCATCATGTTGACACTCCAATCACTGCAGCCCAACCCCGGTGCCAAGCATCGCAAGAAGCGCCTCGGTTGCGGCGAGAGCTCCGGCCTGGGCAAGACCTGCGGCAAGGGCAACAAGGGTCAGAAGGCCCGCAGCGGCGGCTCCATCCGCCCCGGCTTCGAAGGTGGTCAGATGCCCCTTCATCGTCGTCTGCCCAAGAAGGGCTTCAACAACGCTCGCTTCCAGTCCACCATCGCCATCGTCAACCTTTGCCAGCTTGAGGCCTTCTTCGAGGCCGGTGCTGAGGTTAACGAGAACAGCCTTCGCGCTGCCGGTCTGGTGAAGGGCTGCTGCGACGCCGTGAAGCTCCTCGGCAATGGCAACCTGTCCAAAGCTCTCAACGTAACGGTTGACTTCGCCAGCGCCTCCGTCGCTGAGAAGATTGCCGCCGTTGGTGGCACCCTTACGGTGCTGAGCGCTCAGTAATGATTAAAGCGTAGTAATACGCTGAAAATCATCACTTAAATCTACACAAGGCCGGGTGGCGCAGCGCCACCCGGCATATGTGTGGGGAAGGGGAGAGTTACAAATACATCCCATTTCCCCAACAAAACCCGGTTCATGCAGGGACAAACGGCGCCACTGATCAGAGTGCCCCGTCGGCTCCGAAACCTGTAGAACTATTCGCTGCAACTCACCACTTCTGAAATCTCAACAAAAGAAAAGCTAACATGATATCTGCATTTGCCAATACCATGAAGGTGCCGGAATTACGCAGCCGCATTCTCTTTACGCTGGCGATGATTGTCATCGTGCGTTTGGGTGTGCACCTGCCTTTGCCCGGCGTAGACGTGCAGGCGCTGAATGACTTCCTCGCCAAGACCGCGCAAGAAGGTGACAGCCCCTGGGGTGCCCTCGGTGCCATTCTGACCATCTTCTCCGGTGGTGGTCTTCAGCAGTGCGGTATCTTTGCTTTGGGTATCATGCCTTACATCTCTGCCTCCATTATGACCCAGCTCATGGGTGCTGTGATTCCCAGCTGGCAGAAGATGCTGCAAGAGGAAGGTGGTCGTCAGAAGATGACCAAATATACTCGTATATTGGCAATCATCATCGCCATTGTACAGGGCTACCTGCTCACTACCTCTCTGCGTAATCCTGCCAACATCGGTCTGAGCGGTCTGGGTGACTTGGTGATGAACCCCGGTTTCATCTTCACCATCACTACGATTTTCATCATTGTGACCGGCACCATGTTCCTGATGTGGATTGGTGACCAAATTACTGAGCGCGGCGTTGGTAACGGTGTGTCGCTCATCATTTCCGTGAACATCATTCACGCTCTGCCCGGTGCATTCTCCATTGCTTGGAAGACCTGCGTGATGTCCGGCGACGGTATTGAAATCAACCCGCTGGGTTCCCTCAAGATGGTGGCTCTCATCCTCTTCATGGTTCTTGTGGTTGCCTTGGTTGTGACCATCACACAGGCTCAGCGCCGTATTCCCGTACAGCAGGCCAAGCGTATGATTGGCCGTGGTAAGGTGATGAACGGTAGCACCCAGTACCTGCCCCTGAAGTTGAACTACTCGGGTGTTATGCCGGTTATTTTTGCGACCGCAATCCTTGCTCTTCCCAGCCTGTTGGTGCAGCAGATTTTCTCCGCTGACAGCTCTGTAGTGACGATTGTGAACATGCTGATGTCCCCCTCCGACATTGGTTACTACATCATCTCTGCCGTCATGATTTTCTTCTTCTCCTACTTCTGGGTGGCTACAATGTTCCGCCCGCAGCAGATTGCAGAAGACATGAAGCGTAGCGGCAGCTACATCCCCGGTGTGCGCCCCGGTCCTCCCACTGCCACATTCTTGGATCAGACCATGAGCCGCCTGACCTTTGCCGGTTCTCTGTTCCTGACCTTGATATACTTCCTGCCCAGCCTACTTTCCGTATGGGGTAGCCTGCCCATGTTGGTGACTCAGTTCTTCGGTGGTACCTCTCTGCTCATTCTTGTGGGTGTGCTGCTGGACATGATGCGCCAGATTGAGGCCACGCTCCTGCAGAAGAACTACGATGGCTTCATGAAGAAAGGCCGCATTCGCGGTAAGTACAACCACTTACAAGGTACCGGCTCTGCAGCCGAAGGCAAGGGTATTGTCATTCTGTGGGTGATTATTGCCATCTTTGTGCTTGCCGGCGCAGTGGTAATGGCTGCCTAATCCCAAATCCTCATTTCTCATTTTCATACCGCACGCTCCCATTCGGAGCGTGCGTTTTTTCTTGCAAAGATGTATGAGCTGTAGTAAAGTGAGCGTGTTATGTTACGTTTAGCTGTACTTGGTTCCGGCTCGGGCAGTAATTGCCAGTCTATTTTCAATGCTATCAAAGATGGTCGCCTCGATGCTGAGGTTGTCATCGTGCTGTCAGATAACCCCGACGCTTACATACTAGAGCGAGCTCGCCAGCATGGCGTGCCGGCGGAGGTGATGGATTGCGGTGGTTATAAAAACAAGTTCCCCCTTGAAGTGCAAGCCGCTGTTGCGGAGAAGTTGAAGGCACTGAATGTTGATATGGTGTGTTTGGCCGGTTTCATGCGTTTGGTAAAAGAGCCTTTATTGAGTGCGTTCCCCCGCCGTATATTGAACATACATCCGGCCTTGTTGCCTGCGTTCCCCGGTGTGGAAGCTTGGCGTCAGGCTTTGGAGGCCGGTGCCACACAGGCGGGTTGTACAGTGCACTATGTCGACGCCGGAATGGATACCGGTGAAATCCTCATGCAGGCTTATGTGCCGGTGCTTGCGGATGATACCGCAGAGAGCCTCCACGCGCGCATACAGGTGCAGGAGCATATCCTGTACCCCGCAGCTATTCTCTCCGCTATTTCCAGGCTTTGAGAGCCATTTTAAGCCCATTTTGGCCCCACTCCCCATGCTTGGTGAGTGGGGCTGTATTTTCCTTTGTTCAGACAGTAAAACGCTGCAAAAAAACAACCGCTGCACGAGTCAGCGGTTGTTTGCAGGGCTAAAATGTCAGAGCTGTAGCTTCAGTTATTGTAAGCGTATAATAATGGGGCGGGTTTTAGCTTTGGCATCGCTCTGAGCGACGGGGCTGATATCAGCCGAGGAAACCCAGCCGCGCACGCCTGTGAACGTTTGCACATAGCTATAGCTGCCGCGCATGGCCAGTAGGTGCAAGGGGGTGGAGGGGGTGAGTTCTACAATGCTCGGGGCACTGTCTGCCGCAGCGGTACGGGCTGTGGTAGCCGTTGTCACAATTGCCAATTCAGTTGGGGGCAGGGTGCTTATATCGGGGACATCGCGAGTGCTGTAGTAAAGCCTATCGGCGGCGCAAAGCAAGCACAGTATAGCCGCCGTTGCCGTGCAGGCGTGCAACCATGGGCGGCTGTGGTGGCGGCGCAGTACTTGCAGTGCTATGCAGAGCAGCAGTGCTGCGGCACAGCAGTGGGTAACTATCCACAGATTATTGCTGCTCAACAACGTGAAAACTCGGTCGATATTACTGCGCTCGGGCAGCAGAGCACCCTCTTTGCGCTGAATAAAGCCCAGGTTGGCTTCGGCCTCGGCCAAGCCGGGGTCATTTTGCAGAGCGCGGGTGTAGTACAGAGCCGCAGTACCGGGTTTGCCAAGGCGATAGTAGCAGTTGCCCATGTTGCAGAGCAGTTCTGCGCTATTGCGTTGTGTATTTCCGTTTGCTTGTTCTTCCTGCAGCAATTCAAGTGCTTTGCTGAATTGGCCTGCGGTGTAGGCGGCTTCTGCCTTATCTTCCGAGGCTTGTACTTGTGGCAATATGCCGAGCAACAGAACCAGTGCCGTGCTCAGACCGGCCAGAGCTTTGCGGACAGCTCGCAGCATGCGTTGGCGTTCCGACTGCGTTACTTCAGGGGCAGCTCCGGGGAGGAAGGCCTCTGTATCTCGTCGGGTAAGGATAGCTTGCACAGCTTCACTCTGAGATTGGGGCGGTATGTGGCATTCAATGAAAGCACCGAGCCCCTTCAGGAAGGCTAACCCATCGCGGTGCGCTATGATGGCTTTGAGTTCCTTTTCGCGTGCTCGGTTGGCAGAACCGGCTGCGATTCGGTGCGAAAGTGCTCGACCCAGCAACCACAGGAATATACCTATCCCCGGGAGATAAAGCAGGTAAATGAGCCATTTCGGTAGCTGTAGCTCGGGGCCGTTGCCACCGGCGGCGGCATTCGGCAGAAAGTGGTAGATGTCCGTCAGCGTTGCCACCGGTACTGTGCCGGCCGGCGGGGGCTCCGCCGCAGGCGCGCTGACCAGTCCACTCCCGGCGTCTTCCGTTTCTCGCCACGTCAGGGGAATGGGTTTGGTTGCGGCGGTTCGATACGCCATTTCTTCGGGGTCGAAGTAGCTGAACGCAAAGGGCGGCAGACCGCCTACCTCCGCAGTGGGGCGCATGAGTTGAGAGAAAATCATGCCCACGGTTTCGCCATTGGCGCCCAAAATGGGTTTGCGTGTGGCCGGCACCAGTCGCCAGTTGAGTTCATCTTCGGGTTTCGGTGTGGGGAGCTGTTCCAGATTTCCGGAGCCACGCACCGTGATTTCCACCTCTACGGCCTCGTTTGCCGCCAAGTCTTTAGCTTGCGTGGTAGCGCTGATGGTATATTGCCCCACCGTATCTGCAAAGTCCGCCGGGGCGCCCGGGGGGAGGGGGAGGGCGCTGATGGTGAGCGGGGCTATGGGCAGCTCCTCCTGCGCAACGGAGAAGATGCCGCGTTGCTGGCGCATCAGGATTTTACCCACAACATCGTTGTTCCCTTCGCGGAAGGGGGTAAAGGCTCCGGCAAAGTCGGCTGTGCGCCAAGTCTGCCCACGGGCATAGGCTTGCGGGTCGGGCAGGTAGCGCCCTTGCAGCTGAGCCACGATACCTTCCACCGCCGGGTGAAAATTACCGACTTTCACACCAACTGAGCTTAATTGGGGCGGTAATGGGGTGTTGCAGTCGCTGCGCATGAATATCTTTACAGCAGCTTGTACCGGTTGGTGTACGTAACCATCACTCACATCAGTGTGCCACAGCACACCATAGGGAACAGGCTCTGCAAACCACTTGATGTCTCCCGTCGGTCGTACCTTCAGTGGTGGCACCGTTACCGTGGCTTTGCGACCGGATTGATAGGTAACTTCAATGGGCTCGGGCGAAATCTCGCCCGCCATGTCGGCTTTGAACATGATGGGTTGTACCTCCACCATGCGCCGGTCCGGATCCAGTGGGTTAGCACCTGCTGCCCATTGCAGTACATCTACCTTGGCATTTTTGACTGCGGGGGTCTTGTCTACTTGAAAGATGTCTTGCTTTTGTTTGGCGTCCTCTTGGGTTTCCACCAAATATAGCACAACTTGCTCACCCGGAACTGCCACGCCGGTGGACCATATTGGTACAATTTCCGCGAGACAGGACCCACTCAGGGCTCCTATAGTGGTGCAGAATACTGTGAATGCTCTTTTCATAGCTGGGGATTGTTAATAATCTTTGGCGGGGGGGGCGGTGCGAGTGTGGTGGGGTATGGGTGACCCCTGTTCCTCATCGAGGTGCATTTTTAATATGCCGGCAGCGCGTTGAGCTGATTTGTCTTTATCATTTGGTGTTTGTTGCTCTTGCTGCTGCTGTTGTTGTTGCTGTTCTTTTTTGCCGTCTTGCGGCTTTTGTTGGTCGTCCTGCTGCTGCTGATTGTCCTGCTGCTGGTCGTTCTGCTGCTGCTGACTATCTTGCTGTTGGTCGTCCTGTTGCTGTTGGTTGTTTTGATTTTTCTGCCGGTTGTCCTGCTGTTGGTCGTTTTGCTGTTGCTGGTTGTCCTGCTGTTGGTCGTTTTGCTGCTGCCGGTCGTTCTGCTGTTGGTTGTTTTGCTGTTGCTGGTCGTTCTGCTGCTTCTGCTGCTCGTTTTGATTTTGTTGGTTATCTTGTTGCTGCTGTTGCTGTTGTTTCAGGCGCTCGATTTCCTCTTCTAGTTTTTTTATGAGGTCTTCGATTTTTTGCTTGTTGTTCCGAGCCGGCATGAAATCGGGGTTGATGTTGAGGGCATCTTGATAGGCGGAGAGATTGCGGCGTAATTCATCTACAATGCCCTGCAAATCATCCGGGGAAGGTTGCGATGCCGGGGTGTCCTCATCACCGATGTAGAGTGAGCGTAGTTTATCGAAAGCAGCGCGGGCGGCTATGTTGCCCAGCGCGTAATGGGCTGCGGTTTGTAGAGCAGGGTCATCATCGAGCAAGGCTTGCGAGTAAGCTTCCCTGGCTTGGTCGCGCTCACCCTCTTGGCTCAGTTGGTATCCTTTGTTGTAATGGGCGGCATTTTCGGCGGCCGGTGCTGCCGTGGCCTGAGGTGTACTTGCCGCACAGAGGAGTAGTAATGCAGTGCTAACTCCCCCTCGACTGCGTTTGCGCCACTCCGTACTCAGCAGAATAGCCCCTGCCAACAGTAGCAGTGCCGGTGTACTGAACCACGCATACAAATCATTCGGAACTTTTGTGGCGGAGAATGTTTCCTCGTGTCGGTCTAGTTTATTGGCAGCCTCGCGGGCGAATGCTGCCAAGTCGGTACCGGAGTTCATGGTGAAGAAATCACCACCGGTCGCACGGGCGAATTGGCTGAGGTTTTCGATATTCAGTTTACTGATGACGTGTTTGCCCTCGGCGTTTTGCCACAATCCATTTTGACCGCGCGGGTCGGGGATTGCACCACCTGCGGGGGTGCCTATACCTACAGTGATAACCAGCAGGTGTTTGCTCCGGGCTTCTTTTGCCATATCGGTGGTGGTGTTTACCGTGTCTTCACCATCACTGAGTATTACCAAGGCATTGGTGCCATCGGGGGCGGAGCGTTCAAAATCCTGCATGGCTCGTTGCAAGACGAGCCCGAAGTTGGTGCCGCCTGTACCGACCCAATCACGATTGACGTTGTAGAGGGTCTCCTTCAAAGCATCATGGTCGTAGGTTAACGGAACGACCAAATCCGCCTCGCCGGAGAAGACAATGAGCCCTATTTTATCGCTTGGCAGGGCATTGATGAGTTCATAGGCAGCACTGCGGGCCTCTTCCAGGCGGGAAGGGGTGACATCGGTCGTCTCCATCGAGCGCGAAACATCGAGCGCGATGATGAGGTTGCGACCGCTGCTTACAGCACCCGATTCAGTATATCCGTTGATGGGGCGCGCGGCGGCGATTATGCCGAATGTCAGGGCGAGCAAAGCGAGCGTAGCGGGCAGCACGGTGCGCCACAGCGGCGGGCGTCGCACCAATTCCGCACGGTGTGCCGGTGCAACTAATTGCTGCCAGCTTTGCCGCGACTGAGTGTGCGCAGCTACGCCGAGCACTGCCATGAACAATGGCAGTAGAAGGGCTATCAGAACGTAGGGGTATAAAAAACTCATGGCTCAGTGGTGGAAGAAGACGGTTTGTCAGGGGGCCGGGCGTGGGCGGGTGAACTGCAACAGGCACCCCAGCGCAAGCAGTACACATGCTACCCCCAGCGGCCAAGGAAAGAGCTCATCGTAGCTCTGCAAGGTACGGCGTTTTACTTCGGTTTTTTCGAGGGTGTCAATGTTGGCGAATGCCTTGAGCAAGCCGGCACCACTGCTGGCGCGGTAGTAGCGGCCGCCGGTCAGCTCCGCGATTTCGCGCAGGGTTTTCTCATCGAAGGTATCCACCTGAGCCGTGTGAGCCGACAGTCGCTCATCTCGCCCGATGGCGATGGTGAATATTTTGATACCGAGCTCGGCTGCTTGTTTAGCGGCTTCGATAGGGGCGATTGAGCCACTGTTGTTCACGCCGTCCGTTACCAGAATGATAACTTTGGACTTTGTTTCCTTTCTTTCGTTGAGTCGCGTGGCGGCAGAGGCAATAGCGGAGCCGATGGCGGTGCCGTCTTGCGCAATGTAGCCGGTACGAGCCGGTTGGCCGAATCCACCCGGGTGGGCAAGGTAAAATTGTTCAATCACATAGCGTACAATTCCGTGGTCGAGGGTGAGCGGGCTGCACAGTTTGGCTTTCCCGGCAAAGGCGACCAGGCCGATTCGGTCATTGGGCCTGCCCGATATGAATTCCTTCAATACATGCTGGGACGCAGTCAGGCGATCTACAGCCGTGCGTACCGGGCGGTTTCGCTTGTCCCGCACGGTAAACACCATATCGCGCACTGCCATTGAGCCGGATAAGTCGCAGGCGAGCATGATGTCAATTCCGCTCACCTTTTGCTCTTCGTAGGTATTTTGCCACTGCGGGCGAGCTTGTGCTACCACCAGTGCAGCATAGGCCAGCGACAAGCACAGTGGCCCTAAACGCCCGGCCAGTGTTGCCGGGCGGTGCAGCTGCCCTGAAATGAATCGCAAAGTAGGGTGCAGCAAACGCGCGGATGTGCCCGTGCGCCGCCGCAGGAGAAGTAGCAGGGGCAACAACAGCAATCCCCATAACCAGGCAGGATTGCCGAACATGAACTCGCGGCTCGTTTCACCCAGAACCTCTGCTGCGGCTGCTATGGTGGGGGCGGGGTACATGGTCATCTGACAGAGTTTTTTGTTACTTTTGCGATTTCTGCCGCCGTGGCGGCCTCCTGCGCCTGCGCGCGGGTGATATCAGCAATCACGCTGCGAGCCTGCTCAATAAGTCCGCGTACAAACTGCGGATCCTGCTCGCTGTTGCCGGCGTATTTGAGCTCAACTAAGCGCTCCAGCAGGGAGCGCGTGGCAAATTGACAATCTCGCGGTACAGTCGAGAGTGCATCCATTCGCCGGCTGAACTCCTCATGGGTTTCATACAGGGCCGGGTCTTGTGTTTGCCCGGTCAGGAATGAACGCAGAATCATGGAAAGGCGCAGGCTGCTTTCACGCAGCGGGGGCTGTTCTTCAGCCAATTTGTCCAATGCGCGCTCTGCCAGCTCGCGCGGGCTCGGGAGTACCGGTGCCTTACTGCCCCGCCGGCGCAGGTACAGCCACAACAGCAGGCCTATCAGTACCAGAGCTATGCCTAAGCCCCAAGCCAGTGGCTCCCAGAAATTCCTCACCATAAAATCAGTGGGCGGTATATCTTGCTCCAACTCAGGAATGGCTTGTAAAATGTGCTCGTTCATCGTTCGGATGTGTGGGACTTAGCGGGAAAATAATCGGCTGCGGCGCGAAAAAAGTTTGCGTAGCTCGGTTACGAAATCCCGGTTGGTTAGCAGGCTCAGGTAGTCAATACCCAGTTGCGTGAATGTGCGTTCCCACTCTACAGCATGTGCTTTCATAGCCTTGCTGTGGGCTGCCCTCATTTCAGGGGTGGGATTTACCAAGTATTGCTCACCGGTTTCGGGGTCTTGCGCGTAGAATCTTCCGGTAACCGGCAACTCCAGCTCGTAGGGGTCATTCACGCGCACGGGGATAAGTTCGTGGCGGAAATTGAGTTTACCTATTGCTTGCCGGTCGGGAGAGGTCAGAAAATCACTGATGAGGAAGCACATGGCGCTCTTTCGCTGCGTGTGCAGGATTTCTGTTGCCACGGTGTCTATAGAGTCATCACTTCCGCCGCAGGGGACGGAGAGTATTTCTCGCACAATTCGCAGGCATTGCTTCATGCCCTTTGCCGGGGGAAGGTAGAAGTGTGGCTGACAGCCGAAGAGCAGCAAGCCAACCTTGTCACCGTTTTGCACGGCACTCCACGCCAGAACTGCGGCTATGCGGGCGGCATACTCCAGCTTGCTATCTACAGCGGCAGCGCTGCCGTAGTGCATGCTGGCGCTGGCATCTATCGCGAGCAAGAGGGCTTGCTCGCGCTCTTCGTGAAACTTGCGCACATAGGGGGTGCCCGTGCGCGCCGTTACCTTCCAGTCGATGAATCGGGGCTCATCCCCCGGCAGGTATTCGCGAAAGTCATCAAAATCCAATCCCTGCCCACGAAAACTCGAGCGGTATTGCCCGGCAAAGGTTGTGGTGGCAACCCGCCGCGCCTGCATTTCGATGCGGCGCACTTGCTGCATGATTTCCTGAGTCTTGTCCATGGCCGTGGGCGGGGTAGGGGGTTACGGTACGGGGACTTTCGAGAGGATGTGGTCGATGACGTTGTCCGCGCTTACATTTGCGGCTTCGGCCTCGTAGGAAAGCAAAATACGGTGGCGCAGGATATCGTGTGCCAGGTCTTTCACATCTTGCGGGGTGACGTAGGCACGCTGGCGCGTGAAGGCCAAGGCGCGGGCGGCCAGTGCTATGTTGATTGTAGCTCGGGGGGATGCGCCGGCGCGTACAAGCCCCTCAAGGCTGCGGTCTATCTTCTCGGGGGCACGCGTTGCGCGAACCAAATCAACGATATAGTGCTCAATCGCGGGGTCGATAAAGATGCGGTTCATCAGTCCGCGAGAGTATTCAATCTGCTCGGCTGTCACCACAGGTGAGGTAGTGGGGTGGCCCACGGTTCGGCTCATCATCTCCAGCACGCGCAGCTCTTCATCGCGCGTGGGATAATCGACCATGACTTTGAAGAGGAAACGGTCGAGCTGGGCTTCGGGCAGCTGGTAGGTGCCTTCCTGCTCAATCGGGTTTTGTGTAGCCAGCACCAAGAATGGGTCGGGCAGCGGGTAACTTGTTTCACCCAGGGTTACTTGGCGCTCCTGCATGGCCTCCAGCAGGGCACTTTGCACCTTGGCAGGAGCGCGGTTAATTTCGTCCGCCAAGATAAGGTTGGCAAAAACCGGTCCTTTTTTGGCGGTGAATTTCCGCTCATCGGGGTTGTATATCATGGTACCCAGCAAATCGGCAGGCAGCAAATCAGGCGTGAACTGTATGCGCGAGAAACCTGCGCGCAATGTGCCGGCCAATGCTTTTACCGATAGGGTTTTTGCCAAACCGGGCACACCTTCGAGCAGAACATGCCCTTTGCACAGTAGGCTTAATATAAGGCGGTTTACCAGCTCTTGCTGACCTACTACCACCTTCGCCATCTCCATCTTCACTGCGCTTACCCAACCCGAGCTGCGCGCAATCTCGTCTTTGATTTGCTCCGTGTTCATTGTTTGTTGACTTTTACTTTACCATGCTAAAGGCACCTTGACAAGCAGTCTTGCTAAACTATGACACGCCCCGCCGCGCCTGCGTTCGATTGCTTTTTCTATCAAACGAAAATTTATTATTCCGCACCGGTTTTCTCTTGGGGAAATACGGCGAGAGTGCCTCAACTCAGTCGATTGTAAGTAAGTTATTTTACTTTTTTTGCCTGAAATTGCAAATTCGCCTTGACGTATGCGTGAAATTGTGTAAAATGTCGCTCCGCAAGTCTTTAATCCGCCCGTGCAAGGGCGCGAGTGAAAACCTTAACCGTACAAAAACTTATGTCCAGAATCTGCAATATCACGTATGCCATGCCGCATAAGGGCCGCCGCATCCACCGCTCCGGTCTCGCCAAGAAGAAGGGCGGTATCGGTCGCCACGTCACCAAGACTGTCAACCGTACGGTCTACCCCAACCTTCAGGAGAAGCGTATCTGGGTGCCTGAGCTCAACGGTGGCCGTGGTGGTTACATCCGCATGAAGCTTTCCTGCAAGGCTCTCCGTACCATCTCCAAGAATGGTGCATACAACGTGCTCAAGAAAGCCGGCATCCTTTATTAATTGGCCGTCGCCATTTTTTCTGCACTTTTTTTGAACGGAGCGGCACATTTGGGCGTCTATCTAGGCAATGATAGAGATGCCCGTGGCCGCAAGGCTGTTCAGAGAACGAACGCGGGTAATTTCGCAAAGCTTCCTACTGCATTCACAGACTAAGCATTTCGAATAAAAAAATGACACCTCAACAGACCAAAATCGCGCTTCGTATTAACGATGACAACCTTAACCACCACCTGTGGAACAACCGCGGTGTATGGTGGTGCCATGTAACGGTGCACAAGCCCGACGCTACCGCAGAGCGCCTGCGATTCTCCCTCCGTACCAGGGACATCAAAAAAGCGCGCACTCTGCGTGACCGTATCTTTGCTGATATTCAGCGTCATTTCGGGATTGCCACCTGATTCATTAGTTCAATCACAAACGAAAAGCGGAGCTTCCTTCAACGAGGCTCCGTTTTTTTGTGCCATTTTTGCCGCCTGATTTATTATTAACTTGACTCCTGCGGCAAACTGTGGCAAACTCTCCTTGCCGCCGGGGCCCCCGGAGGTGTGGCTGGAAAACCCCGTCAGGACCGAGAGGTAGCAGCGGTATTCAGACCTCATCTGCCGGGCATGTCTCGGCGGCATTTTTTTTGTATATGGAAAGCACAGCTGCTGTAGGGGAGAGTATGTAACGTGTGCTCAGAGTCTCCCGCGCTTGTTCAATTCCGCTGCGGGGAGTTGCTCCCTTATGCGCTTGCAGCTATAAGTGCGCAGGCATTTCCCGGGGCGCTTAAAAGGCCGTCGCTCCACGCTTGGAACGACGGCCTGATAAATTAACTTTGAACAGGTATTACTGCAGAGTGGTGATGTAGTAACCTGCGATTACGGCTGTACCAATCACACCGGCAACATTCGGACCCATGGCGTGCATGAGCAAGAAGTTCGTGCGGTCGGCTTCCTGACCCACATTGTGGGATACGCGGGCAGCCATAGGTACGGCGGATACACCGGCAGAGCCGATGAGCGGGTTGATGGGGTTCTTACGCCAGCCGGGAATGAGGTTCATGATCTGTGCGCAAATCAGACCGCAGCAGGTAGCTACGGCAAAGGCTACAATACCCAAACCGATAATGAGAAGGGTTTCGCCTTTCAGGAAGCGCACACCCTGCATGGTGAGACCTACGGAAACACCCAGCAGAATGGTCGTGATGTTCATGAGCTCGTTTTGTGCGCAAGCAACCAAGCGCTCTGTTACCTTACATTCGCGCAGGAAGTTGCCGAACATCAGCATGCCGAGCAGCGGGGCTGCATCCGGGCAGAGCAGGATGGTAAGGATGGTTACCGTGAAGCAGAAGAACATCTTCTCGCCCTTGGAAACCATGCGCAGGCTCTTCATCTTAATCTTGCGCTGCTTTTCAGTGGTGCACAGTTTCATGAATGGCGGCTGGATAAGCGGTACCAGTGCCATGTAGGTGTAAGCAGCCACGGCGATGGCGCCCAAGAGCTCCGGTGCCAGCTTACTGGCCAGGAAGATGGACGTAGGACCGTCTGCACCGCCGATGATGCCGATGGCACTTGCCTGCCCCTTGGTGAAACCTACGCACACGGCGCAAAGGAAGGTGAATGCTACACCACCCTGAGCCGCAGCACCCAGCAGAAGAGCCTTCGGAGAGGCGAGCAGCGGGCCGAAGTCTGTCAGTGCGCCCACACCCATGAAGATGAGTGCCGGGAAAATCTCGCACTTAATGCCCAAGCCCAGCCAGTCGAACAGACCGCCATGGGGTTTCACAAGCAGGTATTTCTGCGGGGTCTGACCGGTTACAACCAGCTTACCTTTCTGTACTTTGCCATTGGCATCTGTTGCCTCAGCCGCAACCATGGGCTGATTCATGGCGGTATCGTAATCGGCGGCAGTTGCAGCATCGAGCCCTTGTGTGCTCTGTTTGCTCACGCCGGCATCCTCGAACGGTGCGAGTTCCAGTTGAATGAAGCCCACGTCGTTCATAGTGGAGCGCTCCACTTTGCCGTCTTTGAGAGCTACCACTTCGCGCTGAGCCTGTGTGATGACCATGCCGTTATCGGGAATGTTGGCAATAAGTGCACCGAAGGCAATCGGTACCATGAGCAAAGGCTCAAACTGCTTGGCAACACCCAGATACAGCAGCACCGCAACGATGCCCCACATGGCGTACATCTGCCACGTCATCTGGAATAAACCGATGCCGGAGATGAAATCCGCGAAGGAATTGATGAGTTCTTGCATATATTGCAATGGGAATTTAACTTGTTGTTACACCCCCTGCACGCTTGAGGTGCAGGGCCTGTAAGCCGCCGGGGGCTTAACCGAGGTAGGCCAGGGGCTGGTTCTCAGCTACGGTGTCGCCGGGGGCTACGCAGAAGCTGGTCACGGTGCCGTCTGCCGGGGCGTAGATGACGGTGTTCATCTTCATGGCCTCGAGGGTGAGAACCTGATCACCTTCCTTCACGGCGGTGCCGGGCTTCACGTCGAGGGAGACAACTTTACCGGCGAGGGGGCTCTGGATGGGGGTACCGGCGCCGGCGGCGGGAGCAGGGGCAGGAGCGGGAGCTGCTACGGCTACGGGGGCGGCCACTGTTACGGGGGCGGGCACGGCCACAGGAGCGGGAGCTGCTACGGGGGCTGCATTGCTGCCACCAAGGGTCTCTACAGTTACATCAAAGGTCTGACCGGCTACGGTAATACGGAGTTGTTTCATTGTGTGATATATTTAGGGTTGATTTGTTAAGTTATTGGGTGTGGCTTGGATTCAGCCGCGTGTGATAGTGTGAGAATTCATGATTGAGGTGCGGCCGCTCTGGCCGTAGGTTGTATCGACAGGCTTGATATCGAGGATTCGAGCCTCATTGCCGATGCTTACCTTCACTGCCGCTGCGATGGCGGCAATGACCTCGGGTGTTATGCTGCTGGCTGCGGCATCATAGATGCCGGCAGCGAGTGCTGCTACCTGAGCCGGGGTGGGCTCGGGGCCAAGCACGGGGGCGGCTGCTACCGGGGCGGGAGCAGCGGCGGCCAGTGCGGCCTTCGCAGCGGCTGCATCTGCCTTTTTCTTCGCCTCCAGGCGTGTGGCAACAGCGCCGGAGATGGAGAGAATAATGCAGAGCATGATTAGACAGCAGAACACCACAATCATGCCCGTAATCTGGTACGTCAGTGCGTCCATGAATTCCGGCCATGTAATGGCTGCTAATGTCTGGGTTGTGTTCATATTATTTGATTAAGAAGATATTACAGGGGCATGTTGCCGTGTTTCTTAGCGGGGCGTACCTCGCGCTTGCTCAGCATGGTACGCAGAGCCAGTGCTACCTTGGCGCGACTTTCCTTCGGGTTGATAACCTCAGTTACTTGGTCGCTGGCTGCGGCGGCGTAGGGGTTGTAGAAGGCTTCGGTGTATTCGGCAAGCAGTTCTTGTCTGCGTGCTTCGCGGGCGGCGGGGTCTTCTATTCCCTTGAGCTCGCGGCCATAGAGAATCGGCACGGCGCCTTGTGCTCCCATCACAGCGATTTCAGCTGTCGGCCAGGCAAATACGGCGTCTGCCCCCAAGCCCTTGCTGCACATGGCGATATAGGCACCACCGTAGGCCTTGCGCAGAATAAGTGTGACCTTCGGTACAGTGGCGGAGGAGTAGGCAAAAATCATCTTGGCGCCGTGGCGGATAATGCCGCCGCGCTCTTGCTGCTTGCCGGGCAGGAAACCGGGAACGTCCACCAAGTTTACCAACGGAATGTTGAAGGAGTCGCAGCAACGGATGAAGCGGGCTGCTTTGTCGGAGGCATCAATATCCAAGCACCCGGCTTTCACGGCAGGCTGGTTGGCAATGATACCGACTACCACGCCGCAAATTCGGGCAAAACCTACTACGACGTTGCCTGCAAATCCGGCGTGTACCTCCATGAATGAACCTTCATCCACCAAGCGGGAGATTACCTTCTTAACATCCAGCGGGGTGTTATTGTTCTCGGGGATGATGTCGTTCATGCCCTCATCGTCCGCGATATTGAGCGGGCAGCTCAGGTCGTGGGGCGGGTCTTGCGTGTTGTTGGAGGGCAGGTAGGTGAGCAACTGCTTGGCGATGGTGATGGCCTCTTCATCTGTATTGGCCACAAAGTGGGCGTTGCCGCTCACGCTGGCGTGTACATCTGCACCGCCGATTTCTTCCATCGTGCATTTTTCGTATGTCACCTGTTCGATTACTTTCGGTCCGGTGATATACATGCCGGCTGCACCACCACGACGGATGATGATGAAATCAGTCAGGGCGGGTGAATAGGCTGCACCACCGGCGCAGGGGCCTAAAATAAGAGAAATCTGCGGAACAACACCACTCGCTGCTACGTTGTTGTAGAATACGTTTGCAAAGCCGGTGAGGGACTCCACGCCCTCTTGCAGGCGGGCGCCGCCGGAGTCGTTGATTTGAATGATGGGCATGCCGCCTTTCATGGCGTATTGCTGCGCATCGCATATCTTTTGTGCGTGCATGTAGCCCAGGGAACCACCCTGAGCCAGGAAATCTGCTGCTGCGGCGGCAACGGGACGACCGTTTACCAGACCAAAGCCCGTCACGATACCATCTCCGGGTATATCCTTACCCAGCATGCCGAAGTTGCTGCAATGGTGCTTCGTGTGCATGCCAATTTCGGTAAAGGAACCTGTGTCAAACAGACAGGCCATGCGCTCGCGTGCCGTCCAGTCTCCCTTGGCATGGCGGGCATCGTATTTCTCTTGCGTTGCTGCATATTTAATTTTGCGGCGGCGCTCCTCGAGGTCTTCCAGTAACTTGGGATCTATGGCCATAGGTTTTTGATTGTTTGTGATTTCGGGGGAAGAGCTCGTTCGCTGATGTACGCTGATACAGGCGTGCCCTCTTCACTCAGACATATTCTACCACATTTATCCCCCGGATGAAAAGCAAATTCCGCGCTCGCATGCCTTTTTTTTATTAAAAGTTAGAGTAGGCTCTATATATTGGCGTCTGACGGGGCAAAAAACAGGCCGCTGCATCATTGCAGCGGCCTGACAGGAAAACTCTGTAGTGCTTTTTTTACTTACGACGGCGACGAGCCATCAAACCGGCCAGTGCCAACAGGCTGAGGGTTGCGGTGGTCGGTTCGGGAACAGCGGGGGCGGGGAGAACCTCACCGGTGAGCTCAAAACCTTCGATACCGATGTAGAGCTCACATTCGGCGTTGTGGTAGAAGTTGGTACCAGTTACGTTGAGGAACAGTGTAATAGTCTCCAACGGTTGGAGGGTGAAACCGGTAGGAAGTTTGAGCGTGGCGCTACCGCCGACCACACCACCATCACCGGTGCCGGTAATCGTGCATGTGGTTTCGGTCAGGCTACCGATTCCGTTGTGGTAGATATACCCGGGCTGAATGTTGGCTTCAATTGCTCCGGAAATAGGGTGCAATCTCGAGTCGGCCTCCTTGTGCATAGCGTACAGGTTGAGGCGAAGATCCTGAACCTTGTATGCTTTGTCGGTGCTGTTGTTGGTAAAGGTATATGCAATAGTCCAAGATGTCGGAATGTCGCCATCAGCTGAGTGAACGTGCATGTTGATGTTCGGCAGCAGGTGGTTTCTGTTCTGCTGTTCAGCCGTGGTGAATGTGAGGTCAGCAACATCGTACTCGTCCGTGCTTTGGGTGGTTCCGTCGCTGTTGTTAATTTGGAGCGAGAAGTTACTCATTTCCAAATCAGGGCTGTCTGCGAAAAGTGCCAGACCACCGGTAGCGGTTATGTAGCCCTTCTCCAGAGATTCTGCGGAAGCGCCGGATACCAGAGCGAAACCGGTAACTAAGGTCGCAAGAATTCTTTTCATGTGATTTTAAGGTTAAATTTATCTGAGAACCGGTAGGTTAAAAAAGCGCGCGGAGTCTACTGTATTTTGGTCAGGATGTAAAGCAAAATAATAAAAAATGTAGAGTTAACTCTCCATTTTTTTGCAAAATGAAGAAACGCAGGAGGAACATTCTGTTCCTCCTGCGTAAAAAGGGTGCAAATTTGTGTGTTTTATTTTGTTATAGCTGCACCGTAATTCGCGGCGTGATGATGGCGCGGCTATACGAGCCGGGTTGCACATGGGTGCGTGGCCAGACGATGCAGTCCGTGAGTTCGCAGTTGGCGGGGATATGGGCATCTTGCCCAATCATGCAATCCTCGCTGATTTCAGCAAGGGCTGATACGGTGGCAGTTGGGTGAATTCGCTTGCTGTATGGCATGTCGAGAATGGCTTGCAGGTAACCTTCGGGGGAGCCTATTTCGTACCAGTTGGCCCAGTCGAATTCCACGCCGCCGACTTTACCCTGACGTACCAGTTCAAGCCAGATGGGGAAGATAGAGAACTTTTCTTCTTGCGGGAACATGTCGGCGACCTCTTGCTCCATGATGTAAGTACCGGCAAATTGGTGGGTGCCGGGGTTGATGCCGAGAGCGTGGCGCATATCCGTGATTTGGCCGGTTTCGGAGTCGAAGCCTACATTGCGGTTGCCGTCCACGCTACGCAGTGCCATGGTGATGAGATTGCCGCTGCGGTGGTGTGCCGCCAGCAAATCTGCCAGCGGAATGTCGGTCAGGATGTCTCCGTTGTGTATAATGATGGGGCCATCTTTCCACAGCGGAAGTATTTTTTTTATGCCGCCGCCGGAATCGAGCGGCTCATTTTCATGGCTGAGGGTTACGGGGCAGCCTCGGTATTGCGGGGAGGGGCAGGGGAAAGCTTTGTCCCAAGTGAAATCGAGATAGGAAGTGTTGATGATGAATTCCGACACCCCGGCATTCATGAACCGATCCATAGTGTGCTGGATGAGCGGTTTGTCAAAAACCGGCATGAGGGGTTTGGGGAGGATGTGGGACAGCGGAGCCAGCCTAGTGCCGAGACCGGCGCCGAGAATGAAAGCCTGCATGTTATCGATATATTTCAGTGGTTAATGAGCGGTTCGGGGAGTGCCGGCGCGGCGAGCAATAAAATCGCGTATCTTGCGAATGGTGAAGAAACCGAGTGCAATAAAGAGCACTGCTCCCACAACGGCGAGTAAGGGCAGGATAACCGCTAACAGTGAGCCGATAGTCGCCATCAGATTTTCGATGGTGCTGATGATGGGGTTGCTGATACCGGCGGTGGTGGCTGTGCCGGCCGCACGTACGGATGCAGTGCCCAGTTGCACTGTGCCGGCTGCACCTGCACCGGCTATGATACCTGCACTCCATTGCAGCCAATCCGGCAAATCTCCCAGCATGCCGGCTGTTACAAGCGCACCGGCAATCAGAGCTGCCGGGGTTGTAATTGTATCCAGTATATTATCAATCAGGGGTATGTAATATGCAATAACCTCGGCGAGTGTTGCCGCGCACAGGCAGTAAAATGCGGTGTCGCTACCTACCCATGCTAAATTCTCCGCCGGGGTAAACCACCCCAACCGCATGCCGATAGACATAACCAACAAGGGGATGAATACGCGAAAGCCACAGGCTGCCGATAGCGATATACCCACGCACAGGGCAAGGGCTGTTTGCACAAAGTCAATTTCCATCGTTCGCCAAATGAAGGATTACCAGAGCTGGGGCATGTCACACTGTATAGCGCAAATCCCCATGATAGCATTGGCTACCGCGTGCATGACAAATGCTGGGGTTATGCGCTTCGTCTTTACAACCAAGAGGTAGGTCAGGGTTCCGTAGAAGAAGGCCCCCGCGTAGTCGACAGGCGCGTGTATGAGCATGAATGCTCCTGTTGTCACGATGTACGCCAGCCAACTGTGTGTGCCAAGCGGAACCGTTTGCGGAAAATCGCGGTTGACGCACCAGCGCATCAAAAATCCGCGCCAGAAGAGCTCCTCTGCCAGCGGTACGACGACGGCTGCTCTCGCAAATCGCATGGCGTACTCGGCATAGGTTGCCGCAGTTCCGGCTCCCAACACACGCTCGGGCTCAAAGCCGCCGCCTTCATTCGGTATCCACCCAGCAAAGTAGGGCACTAGCCACAGGCCTATGCCTATCACGCCAAACAGAGCGCCTAACAGGCAGGCGTTCCTGTTCCAGTCCCACTTAATTTCGCGGCGCACATGCCACAGCCACCAACCGCTCACCAAGGTCTGAACCGGGTAGAGTACCAGCTCCGGTGCGCGCTGCCACCAGGCTGCACTGGGGTGGTCCCATTCAAGGCTTTCGCCACCAACGGCCAGCAGTATGCTGAACCCCATGAATATAGCCAGGGGGTAGACTGATGTGCGATATAGTGTTGAATCTGTGTGCATTAAGTTGGGCAGAATTAAGCAGAGCGTGAGTTATTGCAGGGAATCACAGAATTTCTGCATTTTATCGCAAGCGGTTTCGAGTAGCTCGAAAGCGGTAGCGTAGCAGCAGCGCAGGTAGCCCTCGCCGCAGGCGCCGAAGGCTGTGCCGGGGACGGCTGCAACCTTTTGCTCTTGGAGCAGTCGCATGGCGAAATCTTTGGAGGAGAGCCCGAAGCGCTTGATACTGGGGAAGGTGTAGAAGGCACCGCCGGGCAGGTGGCAATCCATGCCCATTTCGTTGAAGCGGCGTACGATGTAGTCGCGGCGGCGGTGGTAGCTATCCCTCATTTCCTGCATGGCCGGAATGCCGTTTTGAAGGGCTTCAATGGCGGCTTCTTGACTGGTGATGGTGGGGCAGATCATGGTGTATGAGTGAATCTTCATCATCTGCTCAATCAGTTCAGCCGGGCCGCAGGCATAGCCCAAGCGGAAGCCGGTCATGGCAAAGGCTTTCGAGAAACCGTGCAGCAGCAGGGTGCGCTCTTTCATGCCGGGCAGGCTGGCAATGCTGGTGTGCGGCTCTTCATCGTAGCGGAGCTCGGAGTAAATTTCATCCGTCAGCACAAAGAGGTCGTGCTTTATGCAAATTTTAGCAATAGCCTCGAGGGTTTCTCGCGGAGCGATAGAACCGGTCGGGTTGGTGGGGAAGTTGAGCATGAGCACCTTAGTGCGCGGCGTAATCGCTTCCTCAAGCTTGGCCGGATTCAGCGCAAAGAGGTCATCTATGCTTGTCTGTACTGCTTTCGGGGTGCCGTAGGCCAGTAGTACGGAGGGTGCGTAGCTCACATAGCAGGGCTCGTGGTACAGAACTTCATCTCCGGGGTTAATCAGGCAGCGCAGGGCAAGGTCGATGGCCTCGCTCACGCCCACGGTGGGCAAAATTTCCCCAAGGGGATTGTAGCTTACATTGAAAAAGCTCTCGACATAGCGCGCAATGGCACGGCGGAGACTTTCGAGTCCGTAGTTACTGGTGTAGGTGGTATGGCCTTTTTCGAGTGAGGAGATTGCGGCTTCGCGAATATTCCAGGGTGTCACGAAGTCGGGTTCACCGACACCCAGTGAGATGATGTCTTTGCTGCCGGTAACCAAATCGAAAAATTCGCGAATTCCGGAGCGGGGTAAATCCACGACCTGTTTGGCAAGAATGCGGTTCCAGTCCATGATTGAGAAAGAAAAAGTGTGAAAATATATTGGGGGCAAATCAGGGGGCTACGCTGATGCGCTGGTGGCTTGGTTCCTCTGTAAAATGCAGACCATTGAGTTTGTATGTTTTCAGGCGGAAGTGTGTGGCAGTGGAGAGTACGCCGGGCAGACTGGCCAATTTCTCACTTACAAAACGTGCAACCGAGAGCAAATCTTCGGCATCGACCTTTACCAGTAGGTCAAATCCACCGCTCATCAGGTAGCAGCTGCGGACTTCGTTGAAGCGCGATATGCGCTCTGCCAAGCGGTCAAAACCGCCGCCGCGCTCCGGGGTGCAGCGCACTTCAATAAAGGCGCTAACGCCCACGCGGTCATCGTTTACGATGGTTTGATAACCGACGATACGCCCCTCTTGTTCTAGGGTAGCTCGCTCGGCGGCAACTTCAGCAACGCTCACACCTAGGCGGTCGGCAATCTGCTGGTCGCTCAGGCGGGCGTCCGTTTCCAATATCTTAAGAAGCGTTTCTTCCGTCATAAGTATGCACATACTACCATGCGCACGTGTGATGTCAAGCATGAATCATGTAAGTAACGAGAATCTGGCAAGCCTTGCCGGAGTAGTTGTGGTGGTAGGCGGG
>JAZLDM010000027.1:0-8335 GCA_045614705.1 Akkermansia sp. | reverse complement strand
AGCAGAAGCCCGCTCCCGAGCAGAAACCCGCTCCCGAGCAGAAGCCTGCCCCCGAGCAGAAACCTGCCCCCGAGCAGAAGCCCGCTCCTGAGCAGAAACCCGCTCCTGAGCAGAAACCCGCTCCTGAGCAGAAGCCCGCTCCTGAGCAGAAGCCCGCTCCCGAGCAGAAACCCGCTCCCGAGCAGAAGCCTGCCCCTGAGCAGAAGCCCGCTCCCGAGAAAAAGGAGAATTTCAATCCTACTCGTTCGGAGGATAAGAATCGCCGCAATGATAAGCGCGACAACTGGGAGCGCGAACCCGATCCCCGCGATTTCCCGGCTCCTGAACCTGCTCCCGGTTTTGCTGCCCCTGAGGTGGTTGGCGGAAACGAAGGTGGTGGCGGTGGTAAAAATCGCCGTAAGCGCCGCCGCAATCGCCGCAACCGCGACAACGATAATCCCCAGCAGCCGCAGGCTCCGCTCCCCAAAGTCGACCCCGATGAGCTCGTGCGCCGCGCATGGAAAATCTACCTCGGTGAGGTAACGGAGGAGGGGCTTGCTCTCATGGATGACCGCACCGCAGCAGAGGCTTCCCGCCGTGCTTTCCGCGTGGCAGAGCTCTTCCTGATTGAGGCCGCTCGTTATCGCCAGCCCGCGCCCCGCCCGAACTTGCCCCAGGCTCCGGAACTCGAAATCGATACGGATACCCTCGAGGCCGACGAGGAGGCCTGATACGCCCTCGCATAGTCTATCAATATTCCACGCCCCGCTTGCCTACCCGGCATTGCGGGGCGTTTTTTGTGTCCGAATAAACAATATTTTATGTCTGCAAGTCTTGAAGATTTGTGGTGTGTATGTTAGAATAAAGGCATGAAAACCGATGAGCTAAAGTATCCCGGTTCGCGCCGTATTTATGTGCCCGGTTCATTATTTCCGGACATCAAAGTATCTATGCGAGAGGTTGAGTTGTCGGATTCGGTATTTCCCGATGGCGGGACTGAACCCAACGAGCCGGTAAGGATTTACGACTGTTCCGGTGCATGGGGCGATGAAAGTTTTCATGGGCAAGCGGAGCAGGGGTTGCCCCGCTTGCGTGAGGGGTGGATTCTGTCACGCGGAGATGTGCGTAGAGATGCCGACGGTGTGCTGGTGGCTATGGATTTGAAACAAGCACCGACGCAGCGCGAATATGCTCGCAGGGGAGTTATAACCCCGGAGATGGAATATGTGGCTATTCGCGAAAACTTGGGGCGAGAATCTGCCTTCAAGGCTATTTACGACAAATTCCCCAGCCCGAAATCCCGCCCGGAGTCAGCTCAGCTCATGTTGGATGAACTGGGTACCGGCATGCCGCGCCCCAGTGAATTGGAAGCCATACCGGGCTTTTCGAGCGAAAGTCTGGAGCGCCGCTCGCAACTGAACTACCAACACCCGGCCGAACTGCGCGGGGGCAATATGCCGGCTTTCTTTACACCCGAATTCGTGCGCGATGAAATCGCAGCCGGGCGGGCGCTCATTCCGGCTAATATCAACCATCCGGAGGCCGAACCCATGATTATCGGTCGCAATTTCCTCTGCAAAATTAACGCAAATATAGGCAACTCCGCCATTACTTCCGGCATAGAGGAAGAGGTGGAAAAGCTCCGCTGGGCTATACACTGGGGAGCTGATACCGTCATGGATTTATCCACCGGCAAAGATATCCACAAGACGCGTGAGTGGATTTTGCGAAACAGCCCGGTTCCTATCGGCACCGTGCCCATGTACCAGAGCTTGGAAAAATGCAGCGGTCGGGTGGAGCACCTCAGCTGGCCCATTTTCCGAGATACCCTTATCGAGCAAGCACGCCAAGGGGTTGATTATGTAACCGTGCACGCCGCTCTCTTAGAGCGCTTTGTGTACCATACCGCGAACCGCGCCACAGGCATCGTCTCTCGCGGCGGCTCAATCATAGCTAAATGGATGATGATTCACAAACAGGAAAACTTCCTCTACACCCATTGGGGTGAGATTTGTGATATTCTTGCCACTTACGATGTCGCTATCTCTATCGGTGATGGTTTGCGCCCGGGTAGTATTGCGGATGCCAACGATTTTGCCCAACTGGCCGAGCTGGAAGTTCAGGGCGAATTAACCCGCCGTGCATGGGATAAAGGCGTGCAGGTCATGAATGAAGGGCCGGGGCATGTGCCGTTGCACCTTGTGCCGGAAAATATGCGCAAGCAACTGGAGTGGTGCTATGAGGCGCCGTTCTACACTCTTGGACCGCTTGCCACTGATATTGCACCCGGCTACGACCACATCACGGGGGCATTGGGCGGTGCCATTATTGCCCAGAGAGGTTGCGCCATGCTTTGCTATGTGACTCGAAAGGAACATTTGGGCTTGCCGGATAAGGAGGACGTGCGTGAGGGGGTGGTAACCTATAAGCTGGCGGCTCATGCGGCTGATTTGGCTAAAGGGCACCCTGGGGCTCAGCTGCGCGATAATGCACTGGCTAAAGCGCGATTCGAGTTCCGATGGGAAGACCAGTTCAATCTTTCGCTCGACCCTCACAAGGCGCGTTCTTACCACGACCTTACTTTGCCCCATGCCAACGCCAAAAAAGCTCACTTTTGCTCCATGTGCGGCCCGGATTTCTGCGCTATGAAACTGACTCAGGAAATCCGTAACAACAAGCCAAATTAAACGCTCCGCTTTTTTGCGGAGCTCCGCAAAAGGAGCCCCCGAAACTTAGTGCGGAAAACAATGCCGCCCGTGGAATATTAAAATGCTTTTGGTAGGGTTGCCGGTCAGCTCGCTGATATTCCCGCGAGCCTTTACCTTGCCGCCGTGTAGCGTAGGGCCACATCGCCACGCGCGTGCGCACTGTCTCCCCTTGCCCTCTCTGGTAGTCCATTGCGGGGCTACCACCACATTGTCCGCTGCTTCTTTCCTGAATCGGCGGGAGGGCAAGCTGTCAAAGTGCTCTTCTACCACAGAGCGCACACGCCCCGCCGCAGCGTTCAACACTGCCGCACGCCCCTGAGGCGGTAAATCCCCCAAGGTCTTTAATCCGTTTACTTTGAAAGCAAGCTTTATCATCTTTGCACTTGCTTTATTCATTTGCTATGCTACACTCAGGGCATGAAGGCACGCCCCGCCAAGTCGAACAAGCGAACGCTCCACCAGCCCCCGGCTGAGATGGTAGAGGCTCTGAGTTACCATAATGAGGGCTGGGCAAAAGCCATGGAAGACGAACGCCGCCGCCATGAGCCTGAGCGGCAGGCTGACTACAAGCAGCCGTACAGAATGAATCAAGACAAGCTGAGAGACTGCTACTGCTTCAATGGCCGCACGAAAAAAAAGCTTGTCAGACTTTGGAAGAGCCAGGGGCTGAATGTGGCATCCATGATGGAAAAATACGGATTCAATAAATAAAGCCTTCATAACTCTCTCAGGGTGTAAACATCTCTCTTGCCTCCATTGGGTAAATCATAGCGCTGCACGCTAACCACCTCAAACCCGGTGCCGGCAATAAAAAAACGATTCGGCTTCCAGATGCGTAGGCGTTACCGGGTCTTGCTGCACAGTGGTGATGACCTCATACAGAGGGCGCATGACCGCTCAAGGCTTTATAGCCAAGGGCGGTTCTTTTATCTCCACGCGTTACAAATCAAAGTAAATACTCTATAATGAGAGAATAGATTACATACAAATGGAACTGGAATAATGGCAATGACTTTGCCAACTGGATGACCAAACAAGTTGCTTACAAGACCTTATCCGAATTGTGGTGTTTGTATGGCGATGTGGTGAAAACCCTTAGCACTATTGCAGATGTCGAGCATGAATTGCTGCGTTGAATGAGGTAGGAGAACATTCCGTTGGTGGCCTGCCCTTATCATCACTTGATGCAGTATAAAGTCATCAGTATTGGCGATGTAGACTCTTTATCTTTGTATTGAAACTCTGTGAGTTAGGTTTAATCATTCGCTCTGATACTAACTGCTCATACACTCCTCGCATAGCCCTAACTCATAAAATTCTAATCTATTGCGACTTTTAGGCTTGCATCTGCATAACAAATGCTGTATTGTAGGATTGTACTAAGTCTGCGCTCATCTCAATTCACAAGAGATTGAATGACTTGCACAGTCTAATCTGAACATCTAATAATCAATTCTTACTAACATGAAGAAAACAATCGTAGCCCTTATGGCTCTGGCTGGCGTGGCCGCTGCGGAGACATTGACATTTGACTTGTCTTCGCTTAATACAACGAATACACTGATTGGCGGCGGCAATAACAATGCCTTGGTTACATTATCATCCTTTGATGATGCTACTGACTTTGCTACTCTGACTAATCTGTTTGCTGAGACAGGTAAGTGGTATGCTAGTAGTGGTTATAATGTCAATGTTGGTACTGCCGATGTTCCTGGTAGTAATAATGGTGTTGTTTTAGTTGCAGGTGGCCCTGGCGGCAATGGTCGCTCTACTATTGGAGGTATTGAGTTCAGCCTCACTTCAACTGAATTAGCCAAGGTTGAAGGACCTCTCACCTTCTCCTTTGATGTGGCTCACCACTACGGCAATGATAAAAAAAATCACCAATTCACCTTCTTCCTACTTACAGAAAGTGTAAGGCTTACTTCCTCTACTTACAACAGCAAATCTGGTGATAACTTGCTTGTAGAAAGCGCCACTACTCAGTCCCCTTTTTATACGGTGACGCTTGCTTTCACTGCCAATGAAGTGGATGCTATGAAAGCAACAGGACAAGACCAGACTTTTGCCTTTGTGGCCTACTCTGATTCTGTAAATGGTAGTAACACAGGTGTTTTGATGAAAAACTTTCAGATGAGCGGACAGGTCATTCCTGAGCCCACCACAGCCACGCTTTCCCTGCTGGCTCTCGCAGGTCTGGCAGCACGTCGTCGCCGTCGCTAAAGCTATGGCGTGACAAGCCGCCGCCGGGCTTCTCTACGATACGCCCAAACAGGCCGCAAGTAAGGAACAACTACAAGTTCAAGTGGGGTAACCAAGCCCTGCATCGCGCGACCGCCCAAGGTTTTATAGCCGAGGGCGGTTTTTTCGCTCGGTCGCAGGTATAAGAGTGCGGTAATGCTAAGATAAGGGGCGTAAAAGCTTGGTGAATGAGTGGAGTCGAGGGGGGCAGAAGTTGATTGTAACATCTACTGAACATGGCAAGCCAAAAAGGCTATCATTCCCTAGGTCGCTTGCAGGACTTGAAGAAGCCAAGGTTCTGAATGTCACCTACAAGAAGGAGGTCAGAAAGCATGGTACAGATTTCGGTAACATCACCGAGGATGAAAAACGAGTACTTGCCCTGTGGAGACAATACACAAAGGAAGCAATGGCGAACTCACCGAGCATGCCGAAACTGTAAAGAGACGATTATTCAATCACATCTGCCCTGATACGGTGTGAGGGTGAGTTAGATAAGGAGACATCAGCATTGTGGATACTGATACTTTGTCTTTGCATCGAAACTCTGCATGTCATCTTTGATGATACCCTAACTCGTAAAATTCTAATCTTTTACGAAATTTAGGCTTGCTTCAGCATTGGCAATGCTGTATTGTAGGTTCGTTGGATTGTAGTTATCACTTTCTCCTTTCTTATGACCATGAAACACACACTTTTCACACTTCTTGCGGCTCTCGTAGCATCCCCTGCCTTTGCAGGTAATCTTAATTCCAGTGATTGGACAACGCATCTCGCCGAACATGTCCACAACTTTACCTTTGAGAATGGTAATCTTGTAACACATGGCGGCGGCGATGAGAGGTATGAATACTGCGAGTTGTCTTATACTTCTACTGCTCCCAAGATGGAGAATGGTAGCAGTCTTGCCATCACATTGCAGGTTGCATCAATAGAAAATTTGTATGATTTTGCTGTTTGCTCTTCTTCCGACCCCGATGTTCCCGATTATGCATTTTTGTGGGTAAAGACAGATGGGGGCTATTTTTCATTGAATCAATGGGACATTGCGACCGAGGATTGGATACATCACCCACTCACGGAAGCGAGTGAAACTCCTGCTAATCTTACCCTCAATTTTATCGTAGAGAATGGCAACCTTTGTTATACATACACATTCAACGGAGGAGAAAGCGAGAAAATGACAGTAGCAGAGGGGATTGATACAAGCCTTGCATGGCAGCCTTACTTCTCATGGGAGGTAGGTAATGCTACCGAGGTTACAGTGACAGATGTAACCTTCTCTACTTCTTCACCTATGGTTCCTGAACCTGCCACTGCCACGCTTTCCCTGCTGGCTCTGGTAGGTCTGGCTGCTCGCCGCCGCCGTCGCTAAAGCTATGGCGTGACAAGCCGCCGTCGGACTTCTCTACGATACTCCCAGCCAGGCCACAAGTAAGGCATAACAACAAGTTCAAGTGGGGTAGCCAAGCCCTGCATCGCTCGACCGCCCAAGGTTTTATAGCCGAGGGCGGTTTCTTGTACGACCGACGCGATATACGCACTGCGGTGAAAGTCCGCGCGGAACCGCGATGATGCGGAATCCCAGACCTGAAGAACAACTGCGGGGAGGTAACGAGCCGTGGAAAAGGAAGTTCGAGGGGAAATCCCGACTGTACGAACAGAAACTCGATCATTCAATGATGAAAGGTTGAACCTGTTATACAGAAACTTCCCTCAGCAGATAAAACTCACATAACAAGTATAACGCAAGCAACGATTAGCGCTATTATCAGCGTAATCAACATGTAGGTCACAAAGTTATTTCCGGGTTTCTTTTCCTTGTTGGGTACCGGCGGAAGTTGAAGGGTGCCCACGGTCTTTTTAATTTTGCTCTGTGGAGAAACTGCACTTGCTTTGACAGGCTTCGCTTTCTTTGAGTTAGGAAGATTCACCATTACCTCCCCGCTCGCTTTATCCTTATACACCTCCGCTCCGGCGGCGAGGCAAAAACGAAGTTGCGACAGCTTATTATAAGACTCCATGTGCATTATGCTAAGCATAGCGAGCGATTCCGGCCCATGGCCCATGCTCAGATGCTCATGCACCATCCTTGTCACAGGGTGCTTCAGAAGAGTCTCATCATCCACCTCCTCATTTAAGTCAAAGCTATCTCCCACTAGGAATGTCAAACCTTTCTGAGCAAATAGCTCGCTGTAAAGCTTACATGCCTTATCGTCAATGCTTTCTTTTTTGTCCATGCTGTTAATATGGTGTGTTGTTTTCAGTAATTTTACACAATCCTCATTCTTGTTCTCGACTGCCATATCGAGTGCCGTACGGCCATCATTAGCCTTCTTATTCAAATCTGCCCCCGCAGCAAGCAGGAGTTTGATGCAGTCTGAATGCCCACGAACAGCTGCCATGTGAAGAGCTGTTATCCCTTGCATGTTGGTACGGTTAACCTCCGCCTTGGCTTCAAGCAAAGCTTTCACACATTCCGCTTTTCCGCAGAGAGAGGCCCCCATCAGAGCCGTAGCTCCTGTTTTATCAGACGCGTTAACATTAGCCCCTGCGTCAACAAGTGCTTTCAGGCAATCCATGTACCCCTTTTCCGCAGCTAATTCAAGCGGGAAGCAACCAAATTGATTCTTCACATTGACATTTGCTCCGGCCGCGATAAGTTCACGCACCCGGTCAGCATGCCCGAACGAACTGGCCAGCTCAATCGGGGAGCACTTGCTCTTGTTGGGGCGATTCACATCTGCTCCGGCCGCGATAAGAGCCCTTATAATTTCAATGTTCGCGTGGTTACTGTATGCTGCCCCGAGCAAAGGCATGCGCCCACTTTCTTCCTCATTGTTCACATCTGCTCCGGCCGCGATAAGTAAATTAACCATTTTACTATCACCCGCTTCTGCTGCTGATGCCAGATGCTCTGAAAACGTTTCTTCAGTAATTCCTTGTTTGGTTAGCTCTGCTCGCGCCTCATTTCGTGACAGTTGTTGCAATCCGGAATGTAAAGAATCCGTCGAATGAACTTGTGTAGATTGATTGGTTGTAGACATAAATTATATAATATACACTTTCTGTAAGGCATTCTAACATGCTGTTTGGGAAAATCAACTTATTTTTTTTTGTCATTCAACAATAAATGGGGGGGATTTGCTGATGCTCTAGGAGTTCTGCAGGATAAACTCAGAGCGTATAGAATCAGCTAACGCAGCAAATAAGAGGATACAGGCGAAGGCTTGGGGGCAGCGCAAGCTTTTTTCTGTAAAATCCCTGTCATTGGAGCAAAATTCGTTTGAGGTTTAGATTAAGCAGCGGGATTTTGAGCCTGAGACGAGGCTGCCGGCAACGCCTCAGCCACTTGTTGAAGCATCTCCGGGGAAATGTAAGACTTACCGCTAATACCTTCCCATTCG
>JAZLDM010000026.1:0-10824 GCA_045614705.1 Akkermansia sp. | reverse complement strand
CAAGCGGCGCGGCGGTTTTGAAAACACGCCTTATGCCACCCCTCCGGGGTTCACGTTTATTTTAATCCTTTTTCCCGGGGTTCCGCTCCTTGCGGAGCTTCACGCCCGGGCTACCTTGTGCCGCCCCTGCCGGGGCTCTGGTGTAGGCTCGCTGTGCTCGCACGGGCTATGTTTTTCTCTTGCACCCGTGCAATTAGCCGAGACCTTCGCCCGCTGAGCTAACGCTCGGCGGGCTTCTCCGTTTCAAGCGGCGCGGCGATTTTTATCATTGTCGCAATTAATTTTCTATAGGAAGGGCAGTTTTGCCGAATCTGCTTGCTCTCCATATTTGTGTCATACACAGCCGGAATGGCGAGTGTGGCTGCTCAGCGGCGGGGGATTTCGGGTGTTGAGAATGAGTCCGACCTTGCATGTTTGGGCTTTTTTGCTATAATGTGGGCACGCAGTATGTCAGATGGTATTGGACTCGAGGCCGCTCACACTATGAAAAATTCACCTGATAATAGTACTTTTGCTCCATTTGTACCGACTCTACCGGTAGGGTATGTGCTGGGGGAGTTCAGAATTGAGGAGGTTCTGGGGCAGGGTGGCTTTGGTATTACCTATCGTGCTACGGAGCTTGCAACTGATTATTCGGTGGTGATAAAGGAGAATTACCCGACTTCTTTTGCCTACCGAGATTCTATGTCGGGTGAATTGCGCCCCATGCATAAATGCGAGGGTAGCTACAATTGGGCGCTGGAAAGTTTCGAGAAGGAGGCTCGCACGCTGCGCCGCTTGCCCATGCACACGAATTTGGTTCGTGTAACCGGTGTTTTTCGTGCGCTGAATACGGCCTATATCGTTATGGAGCCCATAGCCGGTGCGAATCTTGCAGAGCTGTATCCTATGGGGCATACGATGGAGCCTGAGCTGCTGATGAGTATTTTGCGCAAGCTGCTTTCTGCATTGGAGCCGCTGCATGGCCAGGGAATTATACACCGCGATATTAAGCCCGGCAATATTATGCTGACTCCGGCGGGGGAGCCTGTGCTCATTGATTTCGGTGCGGCGCGTCCTGTACAGGGAACCCACACGGCTACACAAATCGGTACTATGGGCTATGCACCGCCTGAGCAAATGGACTTTGCTGATGATGGGCAGGTGGCTGAAAAACGTGCTCCGCAACCTCACTGGGATTTATATTCGCTGGGTTGCACTTGCCACCAGCTCATTACCGGGCGCATACCTATTGCGGGGGCTCGTCCGCTTAGCGAGCGTGAGGATTTGCAGGGTAAATACCCGGCTTGCTTGTTGAGCAGTATTGATAAGGCGCACGAATTGCTCCCGGCTAATCGCTGGCAGTCAGCGCAGGATTGGCTCGATGAGCTTACTGCTGATGAGCGTGCTGCGCAGGAAGCCGAACTTCGTCGAAAGGAGGAGGCAGAAGTCCGCCTGCGCCGCGAGGTGGAGGAGTTGCGCGCTAAGCTCAATGCCGAACAGGAGGCACGAAAGGCTGCTGAGAAACGCGCGCAGATTTTATGTGTTAGTCAATCGGCGGGGGCACCGGCGCCGCAGGTGGCAGCTCCTCAAAGGCGCAAATGGATTGCTGTTGCAAAGTTCAACTCAATAGCCGGTTTGATATGCGGTGTGTTGTCGGGAGTATTTGGGGAAATGATTTATGGGGATGGTGATATATTGCGCGTACTGGCAGATATCGGAATTCCTTTAGCTATATGTGGTGTTATTTTTTACGTTTTTGCAGGTCCTTTGATAGCTGCTCTCAGCAGGAGAGGTAATTTTTTAATGGTATTGCTATTGAGTATTATAGTCAGTGTCGTTGGTTTTGCCTTTTTGGTTCTGCATATTTCTTTTTCTTATGATGAATTATTCGAAAAATTAGGTATAGGTGCTATGATAGGTCTTATTACCGGGACTATTTATGGTATCATATACGGTATTGCTCGTAAAATAGGTAAAGCTGATTAAAGTTTATGTGGGGGATAAAACATATTGGTATGGTAGCGCTCGCGGCGCAGGTTTTTTATGCGGGTGCTGCTGAGTGGGGCACGGATTATGAGGCAGCACTGGCGGCTGCTCGGGAGCGGGGTAAGCCTGTGTTGGTTGATTTCACCGGCTCGGATTGGTGCTATTATTGTGTGCAGTTGAAGAATAATGTGCTTGAGCACCCGAAGTTTGTGGCATGGGCTGCGGAGAAGTTTGTGTTTTTGGAGGTAGATGTGCCGGAGAATCCGGCTTTTGACCAAGATTTGTTGGCTCGCAATCGAGAGCTGTGCAGTAAGTACCGCGTGGATTCATACCCCACTCTGATGGTGCTGGATGGGGACGGTCGCCCTTTGGGTGGTTTGTTTGGCTATGAGGGAAATTATGCTGAGGTGCAGCGTATTTTGGCTGAGGGGGAGCGGGCTTATGAGTTTTTGGCGCAGGCGGCGCAGTTGCAGGGGGAGCCGCGCTTGCAGGCAATGATTGCTGCATGGCGCCTGATACCTGAAGAACTGCAGGAGTTTAATGATGAGCTACGGGAGCAGATTGTGGCTGCGGATACGCAAGATCTCAGCGGTTTGCGAGCTGCTGCTGCTGCTGAGTTGCACTTGCAGCGCACTATTGCTGCGGAGAAGTCTGCACCGACGGATGAGGCTGCTATGCAGGTGGTGGATGCTGCTTTGGCGCAGGCTGTACCTACCAATCGGCGCCAGTTGCTGGAGCTGAAGTACCGTTTGTTGGTTCGCTCGGCTGAGACGGTTGATGATGTGCGGGTTGCGGCGCAGGTGGCTGAGGATATGATAGATGCTGACTTGCGGCTCAGCCCGCAGGTGAAGGAGAGCCGCAAGCGCCAGCTGCGTGGGGTATTTGCCAATCCGCAGACTACGTTGAACCGGGCGCAGATGATTCGCCGCACACGCCCCCGGCGCTGATTTTCGGCGCCGGAAGTGCTGTGTGTGTGATTTTTTTCAGCTATTGAGTGCCCCTGCTACGCCTGAGAACAGGCTGCCAATGGCTGAGGCACCGCTGCCAATGGCTTGTGCTTGCGATTGACGTGCGCTTTGGCGTGTTTGCCAAGCGTTCATGTAACCCTGTTGGCGCACATTGGCTGCGCTTGTGAGCAGCTCGTTGGCGTTGGCTGTGATTTCGTCTTGCAGTCGAGTGGCGAGGTCACGCTCCCGCACGGCTATGCTGCCATCTGCGGCCAGGTTGGAACCGGTGGCTGCTGCACGGGCGGCAGCCATGCGCGCGTTGGCATTTCGCGAGGCGCGTTGTTGATTGGCGGAGGCCGTGGAGATGATATCTTCCGCCTGTTTGTCGGCAAGTATCTCTTGTTGTTTGGCGGTGGCTTGCAGGGCTCTGCTTTGGCTGTTGTATGCCTGAGCCTGTATAAGTTTCGGCACCACGGCGGCGGCTGTGGTGGCAGCGGTGGCTAAAACGCTTGTAAATCCCATAGTGCAGCTAGCATACCGCTTGCAATGCCTGACCTGCAAGCGGTAAATGGGGCTTCGCGGCGGGGTTACTTTTGCTCTTCCGTTTTCTTGCGGCCTTTGATGACGCCGGGTAATATTACAGCCAACAGCAATATCCAAGCCAAACCGGTTACTGCCGCCAATAGCATAAAGGGCACAATCCAAAACAGCCCCCATACCGGGTGTATGCCCATATTGCGAGCGCGCCGCCAAGAGGCAACAAAGTAGATGAGCGCGCTCACAAATAACCCTATTGTCAGCGCTATTTCGTTGAAGCATGATATCGCGGCAACTATAATCACAGCAATCATGCTTATCCACCATTCTATTCTACTGCCACCCTTGTGGGGGGCATTTTTCCTTGCGCTGCCTATCGAAATAGGGGGAAAGGGGATAGGTTGCGGCGCAGTGGGGGTGGGGTTTTTCTGCGGCGGGGCGGAGTAAAGAGTCGGTAGATTCGGTACTGTCGGTGTGGGGTTGGGCTGCGGTGGTGGCGGGAAAGTAATGCTCTGCGAGGTTGCGGGCTGCAGCTGCGGAGTCAGGTCGATGGGGGTGACGTGGATTTCGGATTGCTCCGGAACCTCTTTGTTGTTTATGCAAGCAAGCCATTCGGCGGCAGATTGCCAGCGGTCGGTGTGATTGAGTGCGAGAGCGCGGTCGATAGCTTGCAGGAATTCGGTACTGAAGCGCTCCTGCAGCTCGGGTTGTGCTGCTAAGGAAATGCAGGGGTCAGGGTCGCTCAGGCGGTCCAGACAGCGCGGCGGGGTATTACCGGTAATCAGTTTGTAGCAGGTGGCACCCAGGCCGTAGATGTCCACCCACGGGCCTTTGGCACCATGGCTCTGCAGCTGTTCGAGCGGGGTGTAGCCCGGGCTTTCTATCATGGTAGCACTGCGCTCGCTGAGCAGTGAGCGCGCTGTACCGAAGTCGATGAGTATAGCATGGTTATTGCGGTCGAGCAAGATGTTGTCCGGCTTGATATCTCGGTGCATTAACCCGCAGCCGTGCACATATTCGAGCGCATGCAGAATATCAAGGAGTACGGGGCACAGCCATTGCTCCGTGATGTCTTTGGGCTCGGGGGCGGCCTTGTAGAGCTCTCCGCCCTCAATTTGCTCCATCACATAATAGGCTGTACCCAGCGCGGTGAAGGCATCCGTAACTCGTACTATGTTCGGGTGGTTCAGCTGTGCCAACAGGCGAGCTTCGTCGAGAAAACGCTCCAGCGCCCACTCGAAAATTTCTTTTTCTTTGTCAGAACCGGTAGGAACGATAGTGAGCGAGGTGTCATAACGGTGGGAATAGGCGGCCGGATAGTTCTCCTTTATCACTACCATTCTGCCGGTTGCAATATGCTCGGCGCGGTAGGTTATTCCAAATCCTCCCTGCCCGAGTGTGTTGAGCACACGGTAATTACCCAAGTGGCAACCGTAGGGAAGTGCTATGCCTGTGTTCTCTTTTTCGATGGTTTCTAAATCCTGTTTTTGCATATTCCGTAACCGCTGTTAACCGACAGTGGGATAGTATCATATAGCTTGTTTGCTGTAAAGATAAAATACGCCACCAATTGCTATATTGGTGGCGTATGGAATTATTGTGTGAGCCAATTATAGGCTTACGGAGATGTTAATGCGGCCGTGGTTGTGCCCATTGCAGGGGGGCGGCGGGCAGGGACGCGGCATGGGAGGTGGGCAGTGGTGGTGACCATGGCAGGGGCGCGGCGTCGGTTTGCAATGGTGCTTGTGTTTGTGCTTGGGTGCCGGTTTGCAGTGGTGCCCGTGGTGGGCAGCCGGGCGGCCCTTCGGCCCATGGTTCCCATGGTGCGGTGCTGCTTGTGCAACTGCCGGCAGCAGGGCCAGCATGGCTATTACTACGAGTTTTTTCATAACTTGGATTTAAGTTTATATGTTTACTTTATTAAATTATTCAGGTTTGATAACCTTATGTACTCGGGAGAACGCAGCGGAATGTAGAAATCTACATGATTTTTTATTTTTTTTTGTCAGAACACGAATTCAGAGCGCGAATTTGCTTGTCAAGGCGCGCCGGTAGGTATAGATTTAAAGCATGGCAACAACTATTGAAAATTTGAAGACGGCAATTGTGGGTGAGAGTACCGCTTGCGCCATGTATGCTTCGTTTGCAAGCAAGGCACTGCAGGAGGGTTACCCGCAGATAGCTAAATTATTCGAAGCCACATCGGCTACGGAGCGTATACACGCTGCCAACCACACGAAGGCATTGGTGAAGATGGGTGAGCAGCCTATCGAGTACGATATGAGCTGGCACGTTGGCACCACCCTTGAGAACCTGAAAGAGGCTATGAAGGGCGAGACCTACGAGTACAGCGAGATGTACCCGCCCATGGTTGCACAGGCAGAGGCTGAGGGTGCCAAGGATGCACTGCGTAGTTTCACCTGGGCACTCGAGGCTGAGAAGGTGCACGCCGCTATGTATGCCGAGGCTATTCGCCAGCTTGAGAGCGGTGAGCCGCTTGACCTGCCGAAGGGTTATGTCATTTGCCCGCTTTGCGGCGATACTTTCCCCGTGGAGACCGCACCCGAGAAGTGCCCGCTCTGCAACATGCCGAATGCTAAGTTCATTGCACTTCCCTAAGCGGCAGATTATATCAACCAATCAACCGGGGCAGCTCCACCACAGGCGGGGCTGCCTTTTCTGCGTAAGAGTGTGGTTATTGTTGACAAAGAACTCATGCGGCGTATAATATGGGCGTATGAAGCACATAATCACAGCCCTTGTCACAGCAGTTTTGCTGGCTGCTTGTGCACAGGTCGCCGAGCCCGATTGGTCCACCTTGCTCGGGGCGGATAATTATGTGCTGGATTACGGCGGTGGTGTACCCCGCCAGAAAAAGCTCCGCCTGCGAGAGAGTGAGAAAGAGATGCTGCGCCATTACATGGCGGAACTTGTTGAGGAGGGAGCAACTACCCCGGTTAATCAAGTGCCGCAGGTTGTGCTCTCGGGCATGAATTACTCACTCAATTTCGGGCAGGATGCGGTAGTGCTTAAGTTGAGCGGTACCGATGGTGCAGCGGGGCGCCAGTATGCCCGCCCCCGCCGTGCGGCAGACGCTACCCTGCTGGAACTGTTGCGCCGCAGAACCTCTACCCGAACCCTGCGCCGCTGAAGTTGCAGCGTTTGCCAATCGCGCGTATGCGCGCGAAATACTAAAGAATTTACCTGAATTTAAGAAATTTGGGTGGACAAAACAGGATTTTGGGTGTAGAATGCCGCGCTTTTCGGAAAAAAGCACTTAACCATAAAATATAACAGACAATGGACCCCAATACATTATTCTGGATCGTTCCCGTTGCCTCCATTCTGGTGCTGGCTTTTGCCGCCAAGTTCTTCTTCGACATGAAGAAGGCCGATGAAGGTAACGACCGTATGAAGGAGATTGCGGGCTATGTGCGTGAAGGCGCTATGGCCTACCTGAAGCAGCAGTACAAGGTTGTTGCTATCTTCTTCATCATTATTGCAATCGCCTTCGGCGTGATGGCCTTCTTCGGCCTGCAGAACAACATCGTGCCCGTGGCCTTCCTTACCGGTGGTATCTTCTCCGGTCTGGCCGGTTTCATCGGCATGAAGACGGCCACTTATGCCTCCGGCCGTGTAGCTCAGGCTTGCCGCGACAAAGAGGACGGTCTGAACAAGGGTCTGCAGCTTGCCTTCCGTTCCGGCGCTGTGCTGGGTCTGACGGTTGTAGGCTTCGGTCTGCTCGACATTTCCGCCTGGTACCTGATTCTCGACAACACCTCCCTGATGGGCACCTTCGACAGCCCCGTTGAGAAGCTCGTGCACATCACCACCATCATGCTTACCTTCGGCATGGGTGCCTCTCTGCAGGCTCTCTTCGCTCGTGTGGGCGGTGGTATCTACACCAAGGCTGCCGACGTAGGCGCTGACCTTGTAGGTAAGACTGAGTACCACTTCAACGAGGACGATCCTCGTAACCCCGCCACCATCGCCGACAACGTGGGCGACAACGTGGGTGACGTAGCCGGCATGGGCGCTGACCTTTACGAGTCTTACGCCGGTTCCATTCTGGCTACCGCCGCTCTGGGTGCTGCCGTGGCCGCTGCTGTCAACAACTACGAGCTGGGCCTGCAGATGGTAATGGCTCCCATGATTATCGGTGCCGTTGGCGCTATCCTTTCCATCCTCGGCGTGTACATGGTGCGCACCAATCCCGGTGCCAACCAGACCCAGCTGATGGCTGCTCTGAACAAGGGTATCAACTTCTCCAGCGTTCTTATCGCTATTTTCTCCGCCCTCGTGCTGTGGGTTCTCGACATCGAGAACTGGCTCGGCATCTGGGGTTCCATCATGATTGGTCTCGTGGTGGGTATCGCCATCGGTAAGGTAACGGAGTACTACACCTCCTTCGAGTTCAAGCCGGTGAAGTTCATCGCTGAGAACGCCACCACCGGTCCTGCTACCGTTATTATCTCCGGTATCGGCGTGGGTATGATTTCCACCTGCTGGCCGGTGCTCTTCATCGTGCTCGGCACCATTGGCGCCTACCTCTGCGCTGCCCAAGAGTGGGCCTTCACCGCTCAGAACATGGCTTCCGGCCTCTACGGTATCGGTATCGCCGCTGTGGGTATGCTTTCCACCCTGGGTCTGACCTTGGCTACGGACGCTTACGGTCCCATTTCCGACAACGCCGGCGGTAACGCCGAGATGAGCGCTCTGGGTGACGACGTGCGCAGCCGCACGGACGCTCTGGACGCCCTGGGCAACACCACTGCCGCTACCGGTAAGGGCTTCGCTATCGGCTCTGCCGCTCTGACCGCCCTGGCTCTTCTCGCCTCCTACATCGAGGAGCTCAAGATTGCTGCCGCTCGCCTGGGCGACCAGATGATTACCATCAGCAACTGGGGTGGTGAAGTCGGCACCGGTACTCAGGTGTCTAAGATGAGCATTGCCGAGTTCATGTCCGCCTTCGAGGTAACCCTCATGAACCCCAAGGTTCTGCTGGGTATCTTCATCGGCGCTATGCTTTCCTTCCTGTTCTGCGGTCTTACCATGAATGCCGTGGGTCGCGCCGCCAAGAGCATGGTGGAGGAAGTTCGCCGCCAGCTGAGCGACAAGGACGTATTCGAAGGCCGCAAGAAGGCCGACTACGCCCGCTGCGTGGGTATCTCCACTCAGGGTGCTCAGCGTGAGATGATTGTTCCCTCCCTCATCGCCGTGGTTGTACCTGTTGCTACGGGTCTGGTGATGGGTGTAGCCGGTGTGTTCGGCCTGTTGGCCGGTGGTCTGGCCGGTGGCTTTGTGCTTGCCGTGTTCATGGCCAACTCCGGTGGTGCATGGGACAACGCTAAGAAGTACATCGAGACGGGCGACGCTTCCTTCTGCGGCAAGCACACCCCCATTCACGACGCTTCCGTTGTGGGTGACACCGTGGGTGACCCCTTCAAGGATACTTCCGGCCCCTCCCTCAACATTCTTATTAAGCTCATGAGCATGGTGTCCATCGTGACCGCCGGTCTCAACGTAGCTTTCTCCCTGCTGTAATTAACCCTACAGCGAACCACATTTGCCGCCGCCTTGCGCATGACCGCAGGCGGCGGTTTTTTCGCACATGTGTCCCAAAGTTTGTCAGAAGGGGACAAAGATATATCGACAATAAGGAAGTCACAAAAAATAAAATGGAAGGATACGTCGTGAACATAAAGTCTGCGTCGTTTTTCCGCAACTCCATATCTCATCGGGCTTTCGCCTTATGAGCCAGGAAACTTTGGGACACATGTGGGGCAGAATTGGTGTGGGTGGCTTTTTTTGCTTGTTGTACCGAGTAGAATATGCTAGATAATATGGAGTGCTTACTGCTGTTTTTTAGTAAAAATATACAGAAATATATGAAAGTAAAATACATTCTCTCATTGATAACGCTGGGGCTTGCGGTGGTTAATGCCGGGGTGCGTGAGCCCTTGTTTTTCGGAAGTGAAACTTCGGTTGTGCCCTCGGTTATTGCAGCTACGAGTACGGCGGCAAGGGGGCTCCCTTCGAAAAAGAATGGCAAGACTCAGCGTGATTTGTACGATGCAGCCCCAGTGAGTGATGACGATGATGACGCCGGGATTCAGGGGGGTAGTAAGAAAAAAGTTTCGGCACTTGAAGGTACTTTTTACGATATGAAACAAATCGGAAAGGGGAGTAATCGCCGTGTGTCAAAGCTGGCTAGGAGAGAGAAGGGCGGCAGGTTGTCGTATGATAGACATGCCTATTATCAAGTGATTGCTAATTTTGTACAGAAGGGGTGGAAGCGTAGCACGCTGAAGCGATACTACGAGGCTGATGCCAAACAGTACGCCTCTTACTTCTATCAACCGATGGCCGATGCTCGCTATGGGCCTATCGCTTTTCAATTGGGGGATTCCGATACGCCCGAGTTCAGGTGGATTTGTCAGCCCGGTGGTTGGGCAGTGGTATACCGTGGCCGTGTGCGTGCTCCCAAGACCGGCAAGTTCCGTTTTATCGGGCAGGGAGATGAATACATTGGCGTGCGTTTTAATAAGAAATTGGTGTTGTCTGCCGGGTATTGCTTTTTCACGCATTACGATGCCGTGGCCAGAGGGGGGGAGAAGTTCTGGTTCTCCAGTAGTAAGACGATGCGTGATGAGTTCCTTATAGATGTGGAGAGCGGCGTTGACCGTTTGCACAAGGGGTATGAAATCATATCGACTGTGGCTATTCAGCAGTATTCAAGGTTTAGTTCTGGCCGGGATTATGAGCCAGATAGAATCGGTACAGATGTGTGGACTAAGGGATTAGGCGGATTGATGGCCGGCACGGCATTCAATGTAAAGGAGGGTGAGGTTTACGATATTGAAATTATCATTGCAGATGCAGGGGGGAGTTTTGGTTATGTGCTCTGTATCGAAGATATTACGGAGGGGAAGAACTCAAGGGCGAAGCAATATGACCTTTTCCGTACGGATTATTCCGCTCCGTCTGCAGACGCAATCAATGAAAGGTTGAAAGAGGTTGATTGTGAATGTAGACCTTCGCAGTCAAGTATGCAGATACAGATGGACATTCCCTTCAATGAGGATTCTCCTGTTTGGACGGTTGTGCCGAATGAATAGAGACTTTTTACTGAATAAAGACAGTGGGAGGCTGTGGCAGAAATGCCGCAGCCTTTTCGCTGTTGATGGAGGCGGAAACGGGGAGAAGGCTGACATACTATGGCGGCGGAATCGCATAGCTGTCCAAAATAGGTGAGCACCCAAAAGTAGAGCATACCTATATCAAAGGATAGCGAAAATCATCAGCCGTTTCTTGCAAATAGATCCCCCTGGTGCAAATCAGGGGGCTTTGCATGTATGCTCTTATATGGGTT
>JAZLDM010000025.1:0-44529 GCA_045614705.1 Akkermansia sp. | reverse complement strand
CCGGCTGAGGCTCCGGCTGAGGCTCCGGCTGAGGCTCCGGCTGCGGCTCCGGCTGAGGTTCCGGCTGAGGCTCCGGCTGAGGCTCCGGCTGAGGCTCCGGCTGAGGTTCCGGCTGAGGCTCCGGCTGAGGCTCCGGCTGAGGCTCCGGCTGAGGTTCCGGTTGAGGCTCCGGCTGAGGTTCCGGCTGAGGCTCCGGCTGAGGCTCCGGCTGAGGTTCCGGCTGAGGCTCAGACTGAACGACAGTTTCGGCTTGAGGGGTAGAATCTTGCGGGGCGGGTGCAATCACATCCGCCAGTACGGGAAGAGTCGCCAGCAGAGTGGCGGTGGCAGTTCTTATCATCACTCCCACATTTTCCCCTATGCTGAGAGGCAAGTCAAGCCTAAAGCAGCGGAGCGGTGTCATTATTTCAGAAAAGTAAAATAATTTACACTTGGAAATCAAAAAAAGCTGAAGATATGTAAGATTTTGGTGTTAATGGAAAACAGCATAGATAGGATAGCCAAAATCTATAAAATGGCTTGCTCGGGCAGGGGGCTCTGTGTATTATCTGGCACGCGTATGAGGAATAGCCGTGCAATTGATGTTTTGCTTAACCTGCTCAGGGTTGGGTTGGGGTTATTTTTTCTGGTTACCGGGATTCTTAAGATAGGAGATTTGGGGCAGACCGCAGATTTTCTGACACGCAGTGATTTGTTACCGGAGTTCTTTTCGATGCCTTTGACCTGCGTAGGGGTTGCGATGGAGCTTGTGGTCGCGGTATGTTTGGTGTTTCGTTTATCATATCGCGGTGCAGCTGTGTGGGGCGGGGTAATGACCGGTGTGTTTTTGTTCCTGTATGCCCAGGCATGGGCGCGCGGTCTGAGTTTGAGTTGTAACTGTATGGGTTCAACTCATGAAATTGTAAACTACCCGCAAGATACGGGTGTGCGGCTGCTACTGCTGGGGGCTATGCTGCTGCTGGTATGGGATTCCCGCCGTTTAGCTACAGCGTCTGCCCGAAAGCCCCGAAAGTTTGATTTTTCGGATGCTTGATTTGCCGGATGTTGGGTAAGGGTAGCAATGGTTGGACTTTCCCCGCTTGCTGAATTCGGAGCCGAAGCAAGTGGGGTCGACAGTTTGGGAGATTGTCGGGTTAGGATTTGCGCTTTTTAGCTGCTTTGCCCTTCTTTTTGGCGCAGTAGAATTTCTTCAACTCCTGCATGGTTTCCTTGGCTTTGGCAGGATTGGCAGATACGCGGTTAAGAATATCATCCCTCATTGCAATGGCGGCTTCGAGAGAGCCCTGCTCGCCATCGAATAACTTGTCGGGAAAATACTTTGTAATCATAATGCCTTTGCGGCTGACGCAAACTCTCCAACCGAGGAATGAGGTTTTTTCCAACGTGTAGCGTGTTATATTCTTCATACTGTCATTCATGAACTAAGTAATCGTTTGTGTGCCTTATGTTTGAAAACGGCACTATTCTAAACAAAAAAGGACGGCTTTGCAAGACTTAATGACAAAAAAAACGAAAAAATACGACAAATGGTTGTTAGAATGTTAAGGCGAGGCAAGGCGCGGCGGTTGACAGAGTAATGAAGTGTTGGTATAATGTGCGCATGAAGATATATCGCGAAGATGACAGTCGATATGCAGGAGCTATTGCTGCGATGAATCGTCGAGCCATTCCGGGGCAGGAGGTTCGTGAGAGTGTTGCCGATATTATTGAGGCGGTTCGCTGCCATGGCGATCAAGCTTTGTGTGATTACGCTGCGCGTTTCGACCGGGTCGAACTTACACCTGCCGATTTAAGGGTGACGGAGGCTGAACTTGCAGCTGCACAGGCAGAAGTTCCTCAGGATGTGAAAGACGCCATCTCCGCCAGTTTGGCCAATATCACATATTTTTCGCAGCAGAGCATGCGCCGCGATTGGAGTGGGGTGAATGCTCAGGGGTGCGAGGTCGGGGAGCGTTTTGTGCCTTACGACCGAGTGGGAATTTATGTGCCGGGTGGCAAAGCTCCGTTGGTTTCTACCGCTCTGATGACGGGTGGATTTGCGAAGGCGGTCGGCGTGCCTGAGATTGTTGCTATGACCCCTTGCGGGCCGGATGGTCGGGTAAATCCCGCTGTGTTGGTGGCATTGCAGGCCGTGGGCGCGACGGAGATATACCGTGTGGGCGGTGCTCAGGGTGTGGCCGCGTTGGCTTTGGGTACTCAGAGCATTGCACCTGTGCAGAAAATTTTCGGGCCGGGCAACCGTTTTGTGGTGGAGGCTAAGCGCCAGTTAGTGGGCGCAGTGGCCATAGATTTGCTGCCGGGGCCCAGTGAGGTAATGGTGTTGGCCGATTCCACCGCCAACCCGCGATATGTAGCGGCTGATTTGCTGGCACAGGCCGAGCACGGTGGTGACAGCGTGATAGCTTTTGTGACTGATAGCGAAGAACTGTTGCAGGACGTAGAGCGCGAGATTGCTGAGCAGGCTGCCACACTCAGTCGTTCGGACTACCTGCAGCAGGTTTTGGCGGAGAATGCCGACTGCATACTTGTAAGCGATTTGGAAACCGGTGCTGATATTGTGAATTCGTTTGCGCCGGAGCACTTGGTGCTTGTGGTTGACCCTCAGCGAGAGCAAGCTATGTTGGAGCGCATACGCACGGCCGGTGCTATTTATGCAGGGACTTATGCTACGGTAGCCTGTGGTGATTTCCTGGCCGGGCCGAGCCATACTCTGCCTACCGGTGGTTCGGGTAAGTCGTTTTCGGGTATTCGTGCAGACCAGTTCCAGCGCCGCACGAGTATTGTGCGCATGAGCCGCGAGGCCGCCGTGCAGTCATTGCCGCATGTGCAGGTGTTTGCCCGGGTAGAGGGATTGGACGCCCACGGACGTTCTCTGGAGTTGCGCACTCTTTGATAATGCGCAACTCTCGGCGCTTTATTCAGCGCAGGGTAAGCGCCCTCATGGTGCGCGGCAGTCGCGCTGCTAAGACTTGGTAAAGCAAAGTCAGCAGCGCGATGCCTGCCGCCGCATAGGCAAAGCCGCACCAACGCGGTAAGTTAAAGTGGTAAATGGGGGCGTAGAGCAGGGAATGGCTCACATAGGTAAACATCATGCAGCTCCCCGCTGTTGCCATCAGTTTGTTTAGGCGGGGCAGCAGGTGGCTTATTCCCAGTGCCGCCAAGCACAGCAATAGCGCTTGGCTCACATGTACCAGCGGTATGGATACGCGGTAGTATTTCAGACTTTCCTCGCGGGCGTACTGCATGTAATACTCTCGCTGCAACAACAGAATGGCAATCCCGCATATAATGTACCACACATTTTCCCTGAGCCATTGCTCGATTTGTGACAGTGAAATCGATTTCATGCAGTAGCCCAGTAGTACGGCCGATAACCAATCAAAGCGAAGGTTTTCGTGTTGCGGTAGTTCGCTTACATAGGTAAAACAAGCCAGAATGGCCAATAGTAACCAGTTGCAGCGGGGAAGTATGCGCAGCACAATGAGTGCTGCGATAATGAGCTGGTAGATGCACAAATTGCGCAGGAACCACAGCGGCGCGTTGAAGGCGGCTACTCCGTAACCGATGATTTGCTGCCAGCTCCATGGAAGGTCCGGTGCCAGGGCGCGGTACAGCCCGAAGCTGATGAGGCTCCACAGCACCCACGCGAGCCCCATGAGCAGGGCTCGCCGTGCGGCAATTTCCGGTTTGTTGGGCATGAAATAGCCGGCAAGTACAAAAAACAGGCAGATTGCCCCGCCTACCGGGTGCCCAAGCCATGATGGAGCGTCCCCTACATGCAACCACATAATGAAGAACATGGCTATACAGCGTGCGCTATCGACCCATGCTACGCGGGGGCGTGGTAACGGTGCTTGCAATGCTGTATCGGAGTCCATGATTTCGCTTAGGGCAGGTAGAGTGTATGGCTGCCGGAGTTGAATCGACGTACTACAGCACAAGTCAGGCGAACACAGGCCTCCAAATCTCGGTCATCGAGTATGCTGTTGTGAGAGTGAATGTAACGTGTGGGAACCCCGAAGACGATGGCCGGTACGCCTGCCCAGTTGGGGTAGCTTGCGGCGGCATCTGTGCCGCCGGTTCGGCGAACAGTGGGCTGGCAGGGTATGTTCTCTTGCTCAGCAATGTTGAGCACAAAATCCGCCAGAGCAGGTGGGGTGATATTGGTGGGGTCATACAGCCGTACCTGCACGCCCTGTCCCAGCACGCCCTGTCGGCAAACGGAGCTTTGCCCATAGGTGTCATCCGCCGGGGGGCCTTCGAGTATGATTGCCAAGTCGGGTATCATGTCTGTGCTCAGAGCGCGTGCCCCGCGCGTGCCTACTTCTTCCTGCACGGTGCCAATGGCTCGCAGAGTGCAGTCGAGTGGTTCGAGCGCCAAGCGGCGCATGGCTTCAATCATGCAATAGACACCGGCGCGGTTGTCGAAGGCTTTTCCCATCCAACGGTGGGGGATGTCGAGTGCCTGCAACTTGACATCCGGCACCACGGCACAACCGATTCGTATGCCGAGTTCCTCGATTTCGCGGCGGCTGCTGGCTCCGATATCGACGAAAAGAGCATCGTTCGGCATTACCTGTGAACGTTGACTTTCGGGCAGCAAGTGCGGCGGTTTCGTGCCGATTTGACCCGGTATTCGCCGGCCATCACGCGTTTGTACCAGTACTCTTTGGCTGGGCAGGGTGTGGTTCCACCACCCGCCCAGTGGCACCAATAACAGAAATCCGTCTTCCGTGATACCCTGTACCATGAAGCCGATTTCATCCATGTGTGCCATCAAGGCTACAGTGGGGCCGGAGCCTTTCTTTTCGCATACGATATTGCCCGAAACACTGCACGAAATATCGCCGCTGCTCCTCAGCTCATGGCGGAATATCGCGCGTAGCTCATCCTCGAAACCTGATACGGCACATGCATTGCTGCATCGCTCCAGTAACTCTCTGTCAAACATGCCCTCAGCATACCATTCCACAGTTCATTTGGCAAATGATTTCGTGGTAAAATCGTTATTTTTTTCTTTCATTTTGCAACGATATATGCTAGATATGTGCGCGTATGGCAGTTCGAGCAGCAGCAGTTTTGATAGGAAGTATGTTGGTAGCAGGGGTATTGAGTAATTGCGTGACGCGTAAAACTGCACCTGTACCTGCTGACCTCGGGAAGGAACTTCGCCTGGTGACTCGCTCATACTCGGTTTTAGGAAAACGCTATGTACCCATGGGGGCGCAGGCTGCACTGAAGTATAAGGCGGAAGGTATTGCCTCGTATTATGACGATAGCGGTTCTCGGGGAGCATACGGTGAAATCTTGCGAAAAGGGGAGTTCTACGCCGCGCATACCACCCTGCCTATGCCGTGCCGGGTGCGTATTACCAATTTGAGTAATGGTAAGAGCTGCGAGGCTCGTGTGATAGACCGTGGGCCGTTTACCTCCAATCGTCTCATTGATGTCAGTCATGCTGTGGCTGGGAAATTGGGCTTTATGAGCAAGGGGGTGCAGAAGGTCCGGGTGGAGGTCGTATCTGTGGGGGATGGCCCTAAGCAGCTTAAGGCTGAGGATTAAAATAAGTTATAGACCGGAAAGGATATGAAGCAAAAGTTTTCTGTTATCGCGCTGCTTGTGGGGGCGCTTGTGTGCTCGTGTCAGCAGTACCGATTTGAGCCGTACAAGGGCTATAAAAAAGCCCCCTATACGCTGAAGGGTGAGCGTTTTGTGCCCATGGATGTGCAGACGGCTCTGCACTATCGCGAAGATGGTATTGCCTCGTATTACGAGGCGGACGGTGCGCCCGGCGCCATAGGGCAGCGCTTGTTCGAGGGGCAGTTTTATGCAGCTCATCGTACCCTGCCGTTGCCGTGCCGGGTGCGAATCACAAACTTGCACAATGGCCGCAGTTGTACTGCGAGAGTGGCCGATCGCGGGCCTTTTATTCATGGCAGGTTGATTGATGTGAGCTCTGCCGTGGCTGATGAACTCGGGTTCACGCGAAAGGGCCTTGAGCGTGTGAGAGTGGAAGTGCTTTCCGTAGGCGATGGTAAATACCGAGTGACCCCCTGAAACATCGCCAAACATGGAATAAGACACGCAAAGAGTTCATTTCTCGCTTGCTATCACAGGGGTAAACGTGCTAATATGGGGAAGTCATGAGATTGAAACTGCATCTGCTACTGAGTGCGGCGGCTCTGCTGCCGCTGACCATGTGTCAACAGAATAACTCTGCGCTGCTGCCTGCCGGAACATTGCAGGCGGTTGACCCTGCGGCGGATGCCTTGCTCAGTGAGGCTAAGGGGTGGATGTCGGCCAACGAATTGGGTAAAGCCAAGTCTAAGCTCAAAGATATTGCGCTCAATCATGCGGCTGCTCCCTGCGCGCCGGAGGCTCGCATGCTGCTTGCCGAAATCTATGAAAAGCAGGATTTGCCGCGAGATGCCTTCAATGAGTACGATAAGATAGTAAAGCTCTACCAGAGCAGCCCCCTTTATGTTAAGGCCTTGGAGCGCCAGCTTGCCATGGCTATGGCTGCTGCTGAGGGTACCCTGAAAGTCAGCGTGCTGGGGCTGTGGACGGCTGAGCTGGAGGCCGGTACCGTGGAGGAATGGCTTGCCGGGGTTATCAATAATGCCCCGTACAACGAAATGGCTGCCACGGCAACCTCGATACTTGCCCGCTATCACCTGCGCAAAGAGCGCTTCGAAGAGGCCGCTTCCACCTTTGCCACATTGGTGGAAAAGTACCCGGACAGTCGCTATGCCCCCGAGGCTCAGCTCATGGTGGCTCAGCTTTGGGCCGGTAGCCGTACCCGTGGTGATCGTAATCTCGCCAACCTCACTCGCGCACAAGAGGCTTACGAGGAGTTTTCTCTGCGCTTCCCCAATCACCCGGATGCCGGTAAGGCCTTGAAAGAGGCCACGAATGTTCGCCGACTCCTTGTGCAGCAGGAACTCGAGACCGGTCGCTATTACTTGGAGCGCTCGCGCGAATACGGTGCCGCCGCGTTCTGTTTTGAGAGCGTTATCCGCCAGAAATCCGTTAACCCCGAGGCTGCTGCCGAGGCTCAGACACTGCTTCAAAAAGCGCAGGCTCTCTCTGCAACCCAAAAGAAGAAGTCATGAAACGTATCCTCTCTCTCATGGTGGGGCTTTGTTTGCTGCCCTTGAGTGTTCCCTCTTGCGGGTATCACTTGGGTAGCGTAGTCAGCCCCAAGATGGATGGTGTTAAATCCATTGCCATCGAAATGTTCGATAACACCACGGAGTACCCGATTGCCGGTGCTCTCGTGACGACTTCTGTCGGCAATGCCATACAGACAGACGGCGCCTTTAAGCTGCTCTCCCCCACCACGGCAGATGCCACGATTACCGGTTCCGTCTCCCATGTGAATATCTCGCGTTCCATGGTTGATTGGCGAGATTCTAACCTCAGCCGTGAATTCCGAGTAACGGTCAACGTGACCTATTGCGTGACTCGCACCAGCGATGGTAAGGTGTTGGCACAGGGGATGACTTCCGGTAGCGGAACCTATTACAACTCAGGTGGTAATACCTTGGCCGGTCGCGAGGCTGCGCTCTCGTACGGTACACGTCTTGCGGCGGATGCGATTGTGGAGGCTCTTACTCGCTCATGATTGCCTATCCGGTCAGTTTTGTCGGTTTGCCTATCGGCAATAGGGAAGACATTACCCGCCGTGCTCTCGAAGTGCTGGGCTCGGTCGATTGTGTGTGTTGTGAAGATACGCGCAACACCGGCATGTTGCTGAGCCATTATGGCATTCGTAAGCCCCTGCTGAGCCTGCATGAGCACAACGAGAGTGCTCGTGCCCCCGAGGTCGCCGCCCGAGCGCTCGCCGGCGAGACCTTTGCCGTTGTGACGGATGCCGGCATGCCCGGTGTATCCGACCCCGGCTATCGGCTTATACAGGAACTTAAGCAGCGCGGAGTGGCCTTCACTGTATTGCCCGGCCCCTCAGCTGTTGTTACGGCGCTTGTAGGCTCCGGGTTGCCGAGCGATGCTTTCTTCTTCGGTGGTTTTTTGCCGGTCAAATCCGGCAGAAAAGGGCAGGTGCTGCAAACAGCTCTTGCCGCCGCCCATACGAGTATATTTTACGAGTCGCCCCACCGTATTGTCAAAACCGTGAAAGCTATTGCGGAACTCGATGCTACGGCTCCCATCTGCGTGGCTCGCGAGCTTACCAAAGTTTTTGAAACCTATCACCGTGGCACGGCTGCTGAGTTGGCAGCAGAGTTCGCCGCTCACCCGCCTAAGGGAGAAATGGTACTGCTGATAGGCGGGGTAAATGCTCCCCGACTCCACTCAAAAGAGTGATTTTGCCCCACCCCTGCACAAAATAATGCCGCAGGGGTGCTTTTTTGACGAAAAAAGGCTTGCCAAGCAGCATTGGAAAATGTAGAATGTCGCGCTGTTGTTTCGACCGGTAGTGCTATAGGCGCCCCGTTCACTACCGGTTCCGGGGCTCAGAGAAACAACGTCAACAATATTAACCAAACAATTAAAATGAGTATTTCTGAATTGGAGGCCCTTATCAACTCCGGGTTTCCGACTTTCCGCACGGGTGATATCGTGAACGGTACCATCCTTGAGATCCGTCCGCAGGTTGTTCTTGTCGACATCGGCTACAAGTCTGAGGGTGTTATTTCTATCTCCGAATTTGAGGATGAGGAAATCGAGGTAGGCGACCAGATTGAGGTTCTCCTCGAGAAGCTTGAGAACGACGAGGGTCTCGTAGTCCTTTCCAAAGAGAAGGCTGCCCACAAGCAGAACTGGGATAAAATCGTGGCTGTTTACAAGGAAGGCGGCCTCGTGAAGGGTAAAGTTAAGAGCGTCGTTAAGGGTGGCCTTATGGTCAACGTAGGCGTGGAGGCTTTCCTGCCCGGCTCTCAGGTGGACATCATCCCCCCCAAGGACCTCAACGAGTTCGTGGGCAATGTTTATGAGTTCAAGATCGTGAAGGTGAATGACGAGCGCAAGAACATCGTGCTCTCCCGCCGCGAGGTCATCGAGGCCGAGCGCAGCGAGCAGCGTCAGCGCTTCCTCGAGACCGTCAAGGTTGGTGACCGCGTAATCGGTACTGTGAAGAACATCACCGACTTCGGCGCCTTCGTTGACCTCTCCGGCATGGATGGCCTGCTGCACATCACCGACATGAGCTGGGGCCGCGTGAACCACCCCTCCGAGCTGCTCCACATCGGTCAGGAGCTCGAGGTGCTCATCCTCGAGGTCGATCGCGACAAGGAGCGCGTATCCCTTGGTCTCAAGCAGCTCTCCGACAATCCCTGGGCTGACATCGAGCTTAAGTACCCCATCAACTCCCGCGTCAAGGGCCGCGTTACCAAGCTTCTGGCTTACGGTGCTTTCGTCGAGCTCGAGAAGGGTGTGGAAGGTCTCGTACACGTTTCCGAGCTTTCCTGGACCAAGCGCATCACTCGCCCCTCCGATGTCCTTTCCCTGGATCAGGAAATCGAGGCTGTTGTGCTCAACATCTCCGTGGAAGAGCAGAAGATTTCCCTCGGCGTTCGTCAGCTCGACGAGAACCCCTGGGTGGCTATCGAGGCCCGTTTCCCCGTTGGCACCATCATCTCCGGCGCTGTGCGTAACCTCACTCCCTACGGTGCCTTCGTGGCTCTCGAGGAGGGTATTGACGGCATGATTCACGTGTCCGACATGAGCTGGACCCGCAAGATTAACCACCCCTCCGAGGTACTTAAGAAGGGTGACGTGGTCGAGGCTCGCGTGCTCAACATCGACAAGGAAAACCAGCGCGTATCTCTCGGCATCAAGCAGCTTGAGAGCGACCCGTGGGAGAGCATCGACAGCCGCTTCAAGGTTGGCGATCTCGTTTCCGGTCAGGTGGCCAAGATTGCTTCCTTCGGTGCATTCGTCAACCTCGACGGTGACATCGACGGCCTCATCCACATCTCCCAGCTTTCTGAGGAGCACGTGGAGCGCGTGAAGGACGTTATCAAGGTAGGCGACGACATCAAGGCTCGCGTCATCAAGGTCGACAAGGTGGAGCGCCGTATCGGTCTTTCCATCAAGGCTGTGAACTACGATCCCGAGCAGCTGCGTCGCGAGACCGCCGCCTTCGAGACCGTACGTGCCGGCGACATGGTGGGTCTGGAGCAGGCCTTCAACCTCGCTGCCCTTCAGGCCGAGGAGTGGAGCCCCTCCGAGCAGAAGTAATCTGCCGCAGAACCACTGCTGAACATTCATTCCGCCCTGTTGCTCCATGCAGCGGGGCGGAATTGTTTTCTTGACATAACTGCGCTCGGATAGTACAATTCCGTGCGCGCATGAAAGACCTCAGCAAAGTAAACATTTTCGGTATTCCCTACGTTGTAGCCGACCTGACTACCGCCGGTCAACACTTGGTCAGCCTTGCAGCTGAGATTAAGGAACCCTGCCTGATAGCACACTCCGATGTGCACGTGCTCACCCGCATGCTGCACGAGCGCGAATACGGCGAGGGTATGAAGAGCTTTCACTATATTTGCCCGGATGGCATGCCCATCGTGTGGCTTATGCGCCGCAAAGGCGCTCAGGCGCACCGCCTGTATGGCCCGGATATGATGGAAACCGTCTGGGACCTTGGGCGCCAACATGGACTGCGGCATTACCTGCTCGGTGGCTCGGAGGAGGCTATTGAACTGCTGCGCAGCAAGTTCGCAGCACGTTTCCCCGGGGTGCAAATAGTAGGTCATTACTGCCCGCCCATGGGGCAGTGGCCGGAGGGGGAGAACGAGGCAATCGCCCGCCGTATAGCCGAGAGCGGTGCCAACTGCGTGTGGGTTGCCCTCGGTTGCCCCAAGCAGGAGCGGTGGCTCTTTACCAACCTGCCTCAGCTGCCCCCGGCACTCTATTTCGGCGTAGGGGCTGCTTTCAACTTCCATGCGGGGCTTATCAGCCAAGCACCGCTCTGGGTGCGCTCTCATGGCTTGGAGTGGCTTTATCGCCTTTGCTGTGAACCACGCCGTCTCTTCAAGCGCTACCTTGTGCACAACACTCGCTTTCTCTGGTATTGTCTCACGCGTAAAGTGTGAGACCAGGCTTGCAAATTGCTCCTCGTCTCCTGCTTGTAATAGGTATGTTTGTTCGAATCTCTCCTGCACCTCTGAAAAAGGGGCCAATGACAGTTCGTTGCGCTATTATGGCCTATTTGCATCGCTTCCAAGGTGTCGCTTATGAGCGGTGCGCTCGCCGTTTTCACGCCATTTTCCTGCATGTGCCGGATTTTCAGAAACAACTCATGCGGGATGTCCGGCCCGAGGCGATAATCGACCAAGTTCTCGCCCCCGTTAAATCGGTTCCACTCCGATTACGCTATACTTCCCTGCTGCAAGATTTCTTCCGCTTTTCCGCCCGTAGAGGGTGGCTTGTGAAGACGGAGCAATAAGTGCAAAAAGTGAGAAGTCGCCGCGAAGGGGTGTTTTTTTATTGCAGCGGTCGTACAAGTAGCTTATAACGGAGCTTATGTTTTACCGCACTCGTCTGAATGGTTCAGTTAATCCCTGCGTAGCCAGCGCTGTTTTGGAATATCAACGTGTATTTCCGGCACCGATAAACGGTGCCGTTTCCCGCCTGTTTCGCAGTATATATCGCCTCAATCCCGATTTGCCGAGGGAATATATGAACTCTGTTGACCATGTTAAACTGACGGAGGCGATTCTCTCAGCCACCAAATCAACCAGACTCCGTTTGCAGTACTTGCTGCTGTTGGAGGATTTTTTCGCCTATGCCCAACGCCGAGGGTGGACGGATAAGAAAAACTGATTTTCTATACTCTCCCCGTTGTATTATGCCGCTACTGCCTATAACCATAGGCGGTGGCGGTATTCTATAGCGGCTACAAGTGGAAAGATGAGATTTACCCAACTCTCACGCACATTAAAACGTTAAAAAGCGCGGGCTGTGGTAAATCACTAACTGTGACAGTGCATGCGCTTTTGGCTTGCGTTTTGTGGGGTTGGGGGGGTATGATACGGAATTATGCGCAACCGCCTCTATACTCTCGTTCTTATAACATCAATGCTCGCTTCATGTGCGGGTACGAAGGAATTTACCATTCGCACGACCCCCTGCGATGGTGCAACCGTGCATATCAATGGTAAGCGTGTAGAGGGTACCACGCCGGTTACTACCGAAATAAACCAGGATAAGGATCTCGGTATCGTGGTATCTAAAGAGGGCTATCAGGTAGGCTCGGCCACTATATGCACGCAGACCAGTTGGTGGCGCTCGCTGCTTTGGACGGAAAATGACCCCCTTGCTCGTTATATTGAGGAGGACGAAATCACCATCCCTATGGAGAAAATACGCACCATGAGCACCTATACCCCCACGTTGCTGCCCACTTTTGCCCCGCCGGCAGATGCCATGCAGGCTGCTCCGTCGCTGCACAGTTTGCCGCCCTCGCTGCGCTAAAAATCCCAAAATTCTCCAAAGAAGTAATTTTTTGTGAGAATTTACTTGCAAAAACTACGAAAAGGGGTATAGTTGGCGCACGAAATTGCGCCGCAGTGTATGCGGTGTATCAAGAAACGAACAAACACACACAAGCAATATGGCTCGTCTTTTCGGTATCGAAATACCCAATGAGAAGCGCATTGAGGCCTCCCTGTGCTACATCTACGGCATTGGGCCCTCTACTGCCAAGAAAGTGCTCGAGCAGGCCGGCATTTCCCCCGACCTTCGCACAGGCACCCTCTCCGACGCTCAGCTGACCAAGATCGTACAGGCTATCACCAGCAACAACATCCTCATCGAGGGTGACCTGCGCCGTGAGAAGCAGATGGCACTGAAGCGCCTTACCAGCATTAACTGTCTGCGTGGCATCCGTCACCGCAAGGGTCTGCCCGTTCGCGGTCAGCGCACTCGCACCAATGCCCGTACCCGTAAGGGCCGCAAGAAGACTGTCGGCGCCAAGAAGAAATAACCCCTCACATACAAGATACTGAAAATGGCTGAAGAAACCATCCAGGAAGTAGTAGAGACAGTTGCTCCCGTTGCTGAGGCTCCTGTAGCCGCTGAGCAGAAGAAGCCTGAGGGCCGTCGCGACATCTTCGCCGAGCTTGGTCTCGTCGATGATGAAGAGAAGGTCAAAATCCTGAAGGCCAAGGGCAGCAAGAACGTTACCACCGGTATCGTTCACATCTCCTCCACCTTCAATAACACCGTCGTGAGCGTGACCGACCTCAAGGGTAACGTCATCGGCTGGTCCTCCGCCGGTAAGCTCAACTTCAAGGGCAGCCGCAAGAGCACCGCTTATGCCGGTCAGGTTGTATGCCAGGACGCTTGCCGCCAGGCCATGGGCCACGGCCTCAAGGAGGTCGAGGTTCGTGTGAAGGGCCCGGGTTCCGGTCGTGAGTCCGCTGTGCGTGCCGTACAGACCATGGGTCTGGAAATCACCTCTATCGCAGACGTGACCCCCATCCCCCCCAACCGTTGCCGCCCGCCCCAGGCTCGTCGCGCCTAATAGCAGTTTAATAACCCAGAAGAAAGATTACACAAGATTATGGCTCGTTACACAGGTCCTACCGCCAAGATCAGCCGTCGTTTCGGTGTTGAGCTCTTCGGTGCCAGCAAGGCATTTGCCCGCCGTCCTTTCCCCCCGGGTCAGCACGGTGTCCGCGCCGGCCGCAAGAAGAAGTCCGACTACGGTATCATGCTCGCTGAAAAGCAGAAGCTCCGCTTCATGTACGGCGTGCTCGAGGGTCAGTTCCGCAAGTACTATGAGGAGGCTTCCCGTCGTTCCGGCGTGACCGGCGAAATCCTTCTGCAGTTGCTGGAGCTCCGTCTCGACAACATCGTATACCGCCTGAACTTTGCCAACACTCGTGCCGCTGCTCGTCAGATGGTATCTCACGGTCACGTAACCGTAAACGGCAAGAAGGTTAACATCGCTTCTTACAGCTGCAAGCCCGGCGACGTTATCGCCGTTGCAGCCAAGGCTCGCTCTCAGGCTCTTGCCAACCGCGCTCAGGAGCTCACCGCTTCCGCCGTGACTCCCGATTGGCTCGAGGTTGACGCCGCCAAGCTCACCGCCAAGGTGGCTCGCATCCCCTCCGTTGAGGAGATTGCTCCCATCGTCAACGTGCAGCTCATCGTTGAGTTCTACTCTCGCTAATAGCTGCGCTACGGCGCAAGAATTCAGAAAACCCTGCTGTCCATTCGGGTGGCAGGGTTTTTGCTTTGCGTAGTTGTGTGAAAAAAAAGGCCGCTGATTTTTTGAGGAATCAGCGGCTCTTGTTTGGACTGAGTGAGGAACTTGGCAAAGTCAGCGATTTCTGGCTTCGCAGTGGGGGCAGGTGGCCTCGGGGTTCGTGCGCAGGAACCTGTAGCCACATATACGGCAGGTAATTCGCACGCGAGCCAAGCGCATGCGGCGTAGCTTGCCGATAAGCTGCACGGGAACCACCACGCACATAAGCAGTACAAAAACCGCAACAGCGAAATACTCAAAAAACTCTGAGGGTGTGCACACGAGCCAATCGGTTATCATGGTTGCACCTCCTCTCCATCCGCAGCGGGCGGGGTATCTTGCAAGCCTTGCGGAGGCAGGGAAAGCAGGTCGGCGGAATCCAGAACGGCGGAATCGTGCGCGGCGTTGAATACACGCTCCGGCGGGGCGCTCTGTAAGCGCGGCACGAAGTGCGCGGGGAGTGCCTGGTCGGCGGCTTCCTCGCGGCGAGCGGGGTCTACATAGGCCGGCAAGGGCAGGGGCATGGCACTGCGCAACACAACTTGCAGGTGAAGCAGGTCATTGTTGCGGTACTGTACGTTGCCCACCTTGGCCGGGGGGAGCGGCTCGGGTATCTGCACCTTTACAAGCACAAGTACGGTAGCGGCGGTGATGACTGACAGCAGCACAAACAGCCACAGGCACCCGCGCAGCGGGCGCTCGTAGCGAACGTGGTAAACTAAACTGTCCTCGTTGCTGGTCATTACTTTGCGGTAGGTCTGGCAGAAAGGGAGAAATTGTACCCATGCAAGAGCACTTGGTCAGCAATTTGCTGCACAATACCTACGGGGACGGCAGCATCGCACACAAGAATGACCGATACGCGCCCCGGGTGACCGTCTTCCCAGCTTTGCAACAGGGGTTCCAGCCCTTGCACTCCGCCGGAGATTTCCGTGCCTTCCAAGTACAATCTGGGGCGTTCCCCCGGGGTTATCGTGATAACGTGCGAATAGTTGCGGTCGTAGCGGGATAACACGAAGTGTGATTCCGCCGGGCAAATATTGAGCCCATACTTGGGTAAGCGGTGAGTATTGAGCAGCACACACAGACACAGCAACAAAACCAAGTTGATGCCGGCCAAGGCAACAACCGGGGTTGCGGAGTCCTGAAGTTTGGAGCGAACACGGCGCATGGCGGCAGCAGCAATCGGTGGGGGATTATTCAGCGGGTGTCTCGGCCGGGGTGGTACCGGTACTTTCGGCCTCGAGGGAACATTTGCCGCTGCGGCAGGTGCGGGGAGTGGCGGGTGCGGTGGTGGTGGCGGAGCGCTCGCGGGCATCGCAAATGATGTGTACGCACTCGAGACCGGCTCGCTCGATGTTGTTGATTGTACGGCGAGCGCGTGCCACAAGGTAAGTGTAGAAAAGGTAACTGGGTATGGCAAGTGCTATACCGGTGGCTGAGAGCAGGAGCGCGCGTGTGAGGGTCTCAGCAACTTCGGGCATGGTGGCAGCGCCATCCGTAATTCCCGGTTGCTCGTAGAACTCAACCAGCGCCAGAACGGTGCCGAGTATGCCCAGTAGCGGCTGCAGGGTGGTGCAAGCCAGCAGGCTGCGAATGTAGCGCTCTACGCGGAATACCTCGAGCTCTGCGGCTTCGAGCGCAATGTCGCGCAGTTCGTTACGGGCAAGCTCCGGGCGGGAGAGCACGGCCTCTACCACGCGAGCCATCGGCCCCGGCAGCAGGCGCACTTCGTGAAGAGCCTCATTGTACTGCCCGCTGCGCATCAATGCAGAGAGCCCGCGCAGGAAGTCCTCGGAATTGATATTGACGCGGTGGAAGTAGAACAGGCGCTCGCCCACCACAGTCATGGCGATGACGGCGCATATCAACATAAGCCAGGCGATGGGCCCCATGCTTGCTATCATGTCGAACATAGTGTGAGAGATTGGCTGAGAGTGGTGTAAAGTTGTTTGAGAGAGGGTGGGCTGTGGAGAGCCCGGTAATTTCAGCCGGCAGCAGGTTGTGGCTGCTGCCGGCTGAAAAGGAGGGGATTATGAGCCGGGGGCGATGGTTTCCGCCCCGAAATAGGGTACGAGTGCGGCAGGTATACGCACTGAGCCATCGGGCTGCTGGCACTGCTCAAGCAGGGCTACATACAGGCGCGGCAGCGCGGTGCCGGAGCCGTTGAGCGTGTAGGGCACGCGCATTTTGCCTTCGGCATCCTTGTAGCGCAGCTTCATGCGGCGAGCCTGGTAATCGGTAAAGCAGGAGCAGCTCGATACCTCCAGATATTTTCCTTGCCCCGGTGCCCATACCTCGATATCGTAAGTCTTGGCGGAGGAGAAGCCGACGTCGCCCGTGCACAGCTCAATCACGCGGTAGTGCAGACCGAGCTTTTGCAGGATGCACTCTGCATGGCTTGTCAGTTTTTCCAGTTCGGCAAAACCGTCCTCAGGGCGGCAGATTTCCACCAACTCAACCTTGTCGAACTGGTGCACGCGAATCATGCCCTTGTTTTCGCGACCGGCGGAACCGGCTTCGCGGCGGAAGCAGGGGGTGTAGGCGGTCATCTTGACGGGCAAATCGGACTCTTTGAGAATTCGGTCACGGCACAGGTTTGTAACCGGTACCTCAGCGGTGGGGACGAGGAACATGCTGTTGCCCTCCAGGCCGTACATGTCTTCCTCGAACTTGGGCAACTGACCTGTGCCGTACATACACTCGCGCTTTACAATGAAGGGCACGCCTACCTCCTGGTAGCCGTTTTCCTGAGTCTGAGTGTCGAGCAGGAAATTGATGAGGGCGCGCTCTAAGCGAGCACCCAGACCGCGATATACGATGAACCCGGAGCCCGAAATGCGGGCAGCGTCTTCAAAGTTCAGCAGTCCCAGCGTAGTGGCAATCTGCACATGGTCCTTCGGTTCGGCGATTTCGGGCTTGCTGCCCCAAACTCGCATTTCCGGATTGGCGCTTTCATCTGAACCGATGGGGGCGGCATCGTGCGGCATGTTGGGGATATTGAGTAGCAGGTTTTCCTGCTCTTCGGCAGCGGCTGTGGCTACGGCATCCAGCTCCTTAATACGCTCGCCCACTTCGCCCATGCGTTTCTTGAGCTCTTCCGCTTCTTCCCTGCGGCCTTCTTTCATCATCTGGCCGATGAGTTTAGAGGAACTGTTGCGCTCTGAGGAGAGGGCTTGCTTCTCCGTTTCGGCATTGCGGCGCTTTACGTCACACTCCAGCACCTTGTCTACAAGCATCCAGTGATCACCGCCGCGCAGGCGGACTCGCTCTTTCACATACTCAGGGTTTTCACGTATAACGCGGATATCTAGCATAACACCCCTATTCTACACCTTTGCGCTATATATTCAAGCGGAAAGTGTGCAATCGCCTTATTTTGCACATGTGTCCCAAAGATTTTTTTGAGAGAAGCAAGTGGCGATAAATCCCAGACATGCGATGCTCGGGTATATGTGCAAGCGCAGAATGGCGACCGCACGGTATTGGTGCGGCGGGACGCAAGCGCGGAAACGTGGGCAAAAGCAGAGGCGTTCCTTACAAGACGATGAACCGGTTATGCCCAGGGATTGGCCAGATATATGCGCATGCGGGTAGCGTATGCGTTCATTTCCTCGGCATCATTTTTGAGTGCTGTTCGGGTGTTGTCGTCCAGCGCAAGCGCATCAGCCTGCTGCAAAAGGAAAGCATTGATGCGGAGAGGTTCAGCCATGGCTTGCAAAGCAGATTCTGCATGCCGCTGACGGGTTGTGCCCCACTGGCTGCCAGCGGTGGAAACATGCCAGCATATATCCTCCACAAACGAGGGGCGGCGTTTGAAGTAGTAGGCCAATGCCTCGGGTGCTGTGAGGGTGCGTTCCATGCACTTGGATTTTAGCATGATGGTAAGATTTGTTGCAAGATAATTTTAATTTTTAAACAAAAAAATCATGGGAACAGATGCGAATATAGATAGGCGCCGATACTACAGCTTTTTCCAAGACGATGGATGGACTGGAAAAGGGTATAGCGAAGAAGATGGAAAAAATCGGCCATATTTACATGGGCGCGCTGGGTATAATATCTGCCGGGCGTGGTGTGGTGGATGCCCTCAGTGCATTTACCGCCCCGGCGGCGGAGCTGGAGAATGTGGCCACGAGTTTGTGGGTGGTAATGGGGAATGCGGAGGTGGCGGAGCGGCTTACGGGGAACTTGCGACGGCACTGGCCACGCTGGGTTTTGAACCGGGGGACCCGCCTGCGCCTGACGGCTACGGCGTGGCAAGTGCCGGCACTCGGATAGCGCACGAGGTGCGGGGGCATGTGTGGCTGTTCCCTGAACGCAGCACGGATGGCCGCTACAGCCTGCAAGAGCGCATGGCGGGTGGGCAGATGATGCGTGGTGCGCGCAGGAGGGCAACAGCGCGGAAACGTGGGCCAAGGCGGAGGCGTTCCTGACAAGGAAATGACCAGAAAAGACGAATCAGGAAGAGAAATGCGGAAGCCAGGGATCAGCAAGGTAGGATTTCATGCGCTCTGCGAACGCGTGCATCGCGGCGGCGTCGTTTTCGAGAGCCGTGCGCGTGGTGGTATCCAGCGCGAGCGCATCGGTATGCTGCAAAAGAAAGGTATTCACGCGGGAGGATTCGGCAATTTCTGCAAGAGCCTCTTTGGCATGGCGCGTACGGCGGGTTCCGGTGTTATTATCGGCAATGGTGACATGCCAGCAGATACTCTTTACAAACGCGGGGCGGCGTTTGAAGTACCAGGCCAGAGCCTCGGGGGCTGTAAGGGGGTGAGCCATGCACCCGGATTTTAGCATGCGAGAGACTTGCAAGGCAAGACAATTAGAGTGGGCTGAGGCGAAAAGAAACAGCCGGGACGCCCGCCTGTTTGATAGTGGAGTGAAATTTATCGTGGTGACTGTGGATGGCGAGCTGGCAAAAATAACAATGAAAAATGGCGCGGTATTCTGGTGCCGCTGCGCCGATATAGCGATGCAGTAACCGTACAAGATATTGTGCGCGGGGTGATTCCCGGTTTTTTACTCAATTTTGAAGCCGTCGGGTGGTATATCTACCCGGCGGCTGAGTTTTTTCGCGCCCGCAAAAACGCTTGAAAAGAAAAGCCCCGCTAGGTGCCGGCAAGCACTGCGGGGCTGTTTTGAAAAGAGTGAGTAAAACTCGTATCTCTTTGCATCCAACGGGGATATTGTAAAGAATTCGCTCTTGATTGTCAACACGAAAAAGCAAAAAAAAGAGCCCCGGTTGCCGCCGGGGCTCTGAAAAGCTCACGAGGAGCTTATTACTGGCAAATCATGAACACCATATAGATGAGGTACTCAATAACCTGCGGATGTTGGATGCAAAGGAGTTTCACATGTTTCATCTCCTTTCTATGCCGTTGTCGGCGAGGGGATTATATCATGCAATGTACTAACGGCCAATAAGAAAGCGATATTTTTTTGTATTTTTTTTATCATTTTTTTGCCGTTTTACTCCGGGAGGGGTTGCCACCATTTTTCTGCCATATCGCGGGTGGTGCCAGCCATGTTGACGTACCGGGAATAGAGCAGCTGCGCGGAACGGTGGCCCATGTTGAGCTGTAGTTGGGTTATTTCGCCGAGGCGTGCTTTGAGGTAGTATGTGGCGTAGGAGTGGCGCAGGCAGTAGCGCCACGGGTTTTTCGCCGTTGGCCTCGTATGGCCGCCACGAAGCTGGCCGCCGCCGCACGCGTGGGGAAGCGGCAGTATCGGCGGCGGCCTGTGGGCGATAGGCGCGCAGGGAGCACGACAAGCCATGGGCTTTTCGCGTGCCCGCTGTACTTGTCTTTGGTGATGCTGAGTTGCATGCCCGTATGGTAGCATGCGGGGTGCGTTCGGGCAACAGTTTGGGCAACGGCATTCTGTGTACTATATCATCCCAAAAAGCCTGAAGTTATTGGCACGGCGTGCGAAGTCGTAGGAGTTGCGCTTATTGCAGTCCTGCTTTAGTGGGTCGGCGCCATGAGCGAGTAGCAGGTGGCCTACCTTCCATCTGCCGCTGCGGGCTGCTATCATGAGGGGCGTGGCTCCGGAGCGTGCCGTTGCGTCGATAGGGGCTCCGCGGTCGATGAGGATGGCAGCTGCCTCGCAGAGTCCCAGTGCAGCTGCATGGTGTAAAGCTGTAAATCCTCTTTTATCTTTTGTGCGTACATCAGCTTTGCTGGCCCATGCTGTATCGTAGGGAAGAGAATAGGGACGGCGCAGCGTTTCACCAAGTTGGCGCGGCTCCGGTGGGGCGATGTAATGGGCGTGTATCTCCTTGTCCGTATATCGGCGCAGGTATGGATTGCTTTTACGGAGGTATGCTATATCCAGCCAGGGGATAAGGAGCTTGTCTCCCGTACCATTGGGGATGGGGCTGTAGGCATGGATGAGCTTAATGACATTTTTCAATCGGTGGCGGAGCGCCAGAATCAGCGGCGTGTCGCCGGAATCATCCGGCATGTACGCATCTGCCCCGGCTGCGAGCAAGGCTCGGGCACTCTCGGTGTGCGCCTCGACATGGTAATGGCTGCTTAAGCCCTGATAACAGAGCCAGTGGAAGGCACTACGCCCCCACAGCCCATAACTCGCATTCACATAGGCGCCGTGAGCCAGCAACACGGGAATGACTGCGTGTGCGCCTGCTCGTGCTGCTACCATGAGCGGTGTGAGCCGGTTCCGAAACCTTTTGTCCGCATCTGCACCTGCGGCCAGCAGTTTCTCTACCACGTCTGCCTCATTGTGACAGATGGCGGCGAAGAGTTCTTCTTGAATCGTTGCTTCATTCATAACCCTTCAGGGTAGCACAAGTGCCCCCGCATGGCAAGCCCGAAGTTGTTGCCCCGGGGCCATGTGTTTATTTTTGTCTTTGTTCGGCGGCGTTTTTTTAATTTTCCGGCGTTATGTTGGAAATCAGTAATCGCTTTTGGCGGCGGATGGCAATAAAACCACCGGGCAGGCAGCGGCGGGCAACGGGGGCATCTGCCGGCAGCATGGCATCTATCGCCAGTACCATGGCTTCATCCACTTGCGGTACACCCTGTTGTAACAGGTAGCGGTGGAGTATGGCTTTGCGCAGGGGGAGCGGTTGCGCAAGTACGAAGGGAAGGTAGAGCCGCCCTTGCGGGTCGTGAGTAGGTAGGGCTGCAAGCGCGAAGTCCAGCGCAAGCAGGGTTTCGCTTTGCAGGCGTGCGCTGCGGTTGAGTATCGGTACGACATCCCGCCCCATGGCTCGGTTGAGGGCGGGTAGTACCTCCAGCCTCAAGCGGTTACGGGTGACGTCGGGGATTGCGTTGGTGGAGTCGTCCCGCCAGTTGTAGCCTCGCTCTGTGAGCCAGTCGGTGAGCTGCTCCCGTGTGCAGTCGAGCAGGGGGCGCAGCCATATACAGCCCTCCGCTTGCGATATGGGTTCCATGCCGCGTGGACCGGCTGCACCGCGAGCCAGGCGGAATAATACGGTTTCCGCCTGGTCATTGGCATGGTGTGCCAGTGCAATTGCTGCATTGTAACGGTTTGCGGCGGATTTCAATATGGCGCGCCGTGCCAATCTGGCGGCTGTTTCGAGGGATTGCCCGCTTTCTGCCGCCAGAGCCGGGGCGTCGATGTGGTGAAGTTCGCAGCTTATACCTATGCGCGAGCAGAGTTCCCGGCAAAAATCAGCATCGCCATCGGCTTCTTCCCCGCGTATACCATGGTGCACATGAACGGCGTGCAGCTCGCAGCACTTTTCTGCCAATAGGTGCAGCAGGGCTACGGAATCTCGCCCGCCGCTCAGGCCAACGACAATGGGGCGACTGAGGTAATATGAGGGGATGTTTAACTCGCAGGTGGTTGCAGGCATGGTATTTGCTGTGGGGCGAAAAAGAGCCCGGCTGACTACGCTGTGGGCGATAGTAGGCCGGGCTTTATTTAAATGTTACTTGGTGAGATTCGAATAGATATTACTCTTCATCTTCTTCCTCATCGTCATCATCCTGACCTTTTTTAGCCTTTTGAGCCTTTTTGGCGATGGAGGGAGCAATGCGCTTGAAGAGTTGCTCGGCGTTAACTGTTTCGGGGTCGACCTCGTATGCCTTTACCATGCCGCTGGCATAGAGCACGATGAGGGTGTCTTGGTGGCGGCTGAGAGCGGGTATGACCTGCTTGGTGAAGCTCTTCAGGTCGGTTACGCTCTGTCCTTTCACCGGATTGCCGTCGGAGAGCCAAGGCAGGGTGTCGAGGTTCTGCTTAGCACTGGTACGAATGCAGGAATTGGGGTTATCGGAGTCCTCGCTGCCGTCTGTCCACGAGACGTAGGAGACGGTTTTGACGTCTGCCGGGAAAGTGTCGTCCTTAATTTCGGGCTGGTGTCCGGGGCAGTGGAAGAGGGCGGGCACCTTCATCTTGCCATTCTTACCCTGCGGCAGTACGGTGCCGTCCATTTCGGGGGCGATGGAAAGCCACCAACCCTCGCTTTCGTTGTAGTCGGTGTCTTCATCATCATCCATACCGCTGGTGGGCAACAGGTGGCTGTGGCTCATGTCGCGAGAGTATTTTTCGCCCACCATGCCCAGCTGGGACAGGTTGCTGCGGCATGCGGTAACATCTGCGGCATTCATCTGGCTGATGATGAATGGCGCCGAGATTCCGGCCAAGGCACCCAGAATGGCAATTACCACGATGAGCTCGATGAGCGTAAAGCCGACCGCGCGGCGTGTAAAACTGATTTTCATAACGTGCCTAATCTAGCACATGCCGCTTGCAAACGCAAGCGAAAACTGAGTTTGCCCGGCTTTGAATGATTGATTTTGTGTGCAGAAAATCGCAATGGCGGGCAAAAGTGAAGCCCCTGCGGTTTGCACCGAGGGGCTTGCACGAAAGAACCTGAAATCAGGCTTAGATCTGGCCGTAGAGGGTCTGACCCTTGGACAGGAGGTCGTCGGCAGCAACCTGCAGACGCTCGCAGATGCCCTGCTCGCCCTTCTTCAGATAGGAGCGGGGGTCGTATACCTTCTTGTTGCCCACCTCGCCGTCTACCTTCAGCATGCCGTCGATGTTCTGGCACATGTGCAGAACGATCGGCTTGGAGAATGCGTACTGGGTGTCGGTGTCGATGTTCATCTTCACTACGCCGTAGGAGATAGCCTCGCGGATGTCGCAGAGGTCGGAGCCGGAACCGCCGTGGAATACCAGGCGCATATCCTCACCGTGCTTCTCCTTCACTACAGCCTGACCGTCGCGAAGGATGGTGGGCTTAAGCTTCACAGCACCCGGCTTGTATACGCCGTGTACGTTGCCGAAGGTGGCAGCCAGCATGAACTCACCCACGCCGTTGAGGGTCTCGTAGGTCTGCAGCATGTCAGCGGGGGAGGTGTAAAGCTTCTCAGCGGGAGCACCGGAGGTATCCACGCCGTCTTCCTCACCACCTACAACACCAATCTCGATTTCGAGCACGATGCCCAGCTCGGCGCACTCGGCCAGGAGCTGCTTGGAGAGCTCGAGGTTCTGAGCCATGGGCAGAGCGGAAGCGTCGAGCATGTGGGAGTTGAACAGGGGGCCTTTGCCCTCGGCGATGCGCTTCTTGCTCTCAGCAAGCAGGGGGCGCAGGAAGCTGTCAACCTTGTCGGCCTGGCAGTGGTCGGTGTGCAGAGCAACGAATACGTTGTACTGCTCGGCAAGGCGATGCACAGCCTCAGCCAGCACGATGGCGCCGATGGCGGAATCTTTCACGGCTGTGCCGGAAGCGAACTGACCGCCACCCAGAGAAATCTGGATGATACCGTCGGACTTAGCCTCGGCAAAAGCCTTCAGAGCGCCGTTGATCACCTCGATGGTGGTCACATTGATGGCCGGGTAGGCATAGCCTTTAGCCTTGGCCGTATCAAGCATCTTGATGTACTGTTCTTGTGTAGGTACAGGCATGGTACTTATTTCTGTTTATCGTTTTTTGAGAGCGGGTGCTACCCGCATTTCACGCGCACATTGTACCCCGCCTACCCCCATCTGGCAAGCAAAAAGTGATGAACTAACGTATTTTTAGCTCTTTCTAAATTGGCAAATTATGCGGTGACTCTTCAGAAGTTGCCTGAAAATGCTGTTAACTCTCCCCAAAATAAACTAAAAGGGAACTGACTTATTTGACTATCTCAATGTCATTGGTAGAAATTATCGCCGAGTTATTACTGGATTTTACCTATATGTAGTATTATTAGCAATATGCGCTTGACTGTTGTAGTTTGGGTTGGTAGAATCCGTCGATGTTTGCCATTTCAAATATGGGAGAAGGGAAAACTGTGGTGGCTCGCAAGAACCCGGAGAATTTTCCGATGGCTCTGAAGCCGGATGAACTGAATAATTACCATGTGGATGCCCCACTTGGTCAGGGTGGGTTTGGTATTACGTATCTCGCTACTGGCTTGATTACACGAAGCCAAGTGGTTATAAAGGAAAGTTTTCCCAGCTCTTTGGCCACGCGCGCTGTAGACGGTAAAACGGTTATCGCCGTACGAAATCCTGAACTATATGAAGCTGCGTTGGACAGTTTCCTGAATGAAGCCAGTGTGTTGGCGCGTCTGGAGCACCCGAATATTGTACGAGTGCTGACGGCCTTCAGGGCGAATGGAACTGCATATTATGTGATGCCCTATATTGAAGGACATACGTTGGTAGAGGCTGCTCCGCCGGCTTCGGAAATTTCTCAGCAGTGGTTGGTGTCGATATTACGCTCGTTGCTCGGGGCGTTGGACTATTTGCATACTCAGCAGAAACCTTTGCTGCACCGTGATATTAAGCCGGATAACATCATGCTTGATAAAAACGGTAATCCGGTATTGATAGATTTCGGATTGGCGCGTGATACGGAAAAAGGCCCCACAAGTCTGATTCCGGCTCATTCTCCCGGTTTTTCACCGGTTGAACAGAATAGTAGGAGTCGCGGACCGTGGAGTGATATATATTCCCTTGCTGCTACTTGTGTTTATTTGATTACCGATAAGCTGCCCCCTGTAGCGGAAGATCGTGTTTATGAAGATCCGTTTGCTAATCGTCTTTCTAATAGCCCGGAGCTTTGTGAGCGTTTTTCTAAGGAGCTGTTGCTCACGATAGATAGGGCTTTTTCTCCCAATTATTGCATGCGTTGGCAGAGTGCCAAGGAGTGGTTGGCTGCCATAGATGAGGCAGTTGGCACTGAGTTGGCTCCAGCTCCGGTCGTACAGCCTCGCTGCAACAAAGCTACCGCTGTATTTGCCCTGCTGTTCCTGATGGCGTTGGGGGGAGCCGTTGCGTTTTATGTGAAGGCTCAGAGTGTAGGAGCTTGGCAGGTGGGTAAACTGGAAAATGAGTTATCGGAAATCACGCATGAGCTTGCTGCCACTCGGGACCAATTAGAGACGAAAGAAAAAGAGCTCCTTAAGAGTGAGGAAGCCTTGCAATCTACTCAGACGGAATTGGGGAAGCTAGGAGCGGAGAAAACACGCTTAACTACTGAACTCGAAGAATACAGAAAATCGGCCGAAAATGCTCAACTTTCTAATAAACAAGCAATTGCTGCTCTGAAGAAGTTGGGTGTTGATTCATCGACCTATAACAGTGCTTTGTATGAGGCTGCAAAGACTGGCGACGCTCATCGATTGCGTCTGCTGATTGCAGCCGGAGCTGATGTTAACAGTACGGGTGGCAGTGGGCACTGGCCGGCTCTCACGATGGCTGTTGTTGGTGGGCACGTTGAGTGTGTGCGCTTGTTGCTGCGAGCTCCCGGTATAGATGTAAATAAGAAGGAGGTCAGCAAATCGAAGGGTACTGCTCTCTATTGGGCCGTTTGTGAGAGCAAGTACGAGTGCCAACTGCTCTTGCAGTCTGATGAACGGGTGGATGTTAACGACGCAGATGCCAACGGCGTTACTCCCTTGCATGCGGCTGTTATGATGGATGCCCCTCTATCTGTCGCGTTGCTGTGTCAGCACCCAAAAATAAACATTCAGAATGTTGATAAGGAGGGGAAGACTCCCCTTGAAAGAGCCAAGGTGAAGAACCGCACCATGTATGAATGGTTGTTTAAATCCTAAAATCTCGGCACATACCAGGAAAGCCCCCGACAGCGCCACTACGCTGCCGGGGGCTTTAAAAATTCGTTGGTAAAAGGAAAATCAGCTGCCGGGTTGGGATACAGAGGTGCCAAACTCTATTGTGCCGGGATTGGGGGGAACAGGCGTATGAGATGTTGGTGTTCCCTTGGGATCCTGCTTGATGGAGGGCTCCTGAACTGTAATTACCGGCTGATAAGCAGGGTAATTCTTGTACATCCAATTACTGATATACTCCGGTGTGGAAGCGCCCGCCTGCATTAACTCAAAGGTAATATCATCGTGGTTGTTGCGGAATGAGCGCTGGATAGCCGAATTGTAGCGTCCTGAGTAGAAGTCGGACCAAACGACATCAGACAGCGAGCTGTTTGGGCACGTCAGAGAGGGGTAGATGAACAGAGTACCGAACATGAGCGTTAAATCAATGGGGATGGTGATAAGAGCGGTGGGAATAATCCACCAAAGGTTGGAGTCCGGCGGATCTCCTCGCAGATATTCTCTTTTATCGCTAACGCTCAGAGTATTAGCGTATGCAATTTCTCTGCGAACTGTGGCTATATCGCCTCTTTCTGCAGCTCGGTACAGTGTGGAATGGCAACTGCTGAGCATAGTGCCCGCAGTAGCTGCCAGCAGCAACGAATGACGTGTAAATCTACTGTATTTCATAAGTAACCCATTTGCCGGGAGCAGTGTATCATTTCAGTCACTCTAAGTCAATTCTAAACAGATATTTATATTTTTCCGCAATTTTTTTCAAACATAAGCAGGGATTGTTCCGTCTTTTAAATTGAAAAAAACAAATAGTGCCATGATGGGTAAAAATACCGGGAACAATGGGGGAACAATCAGAGCAACGGAGCAAGTGCTGCCGGTGGGGGTGCTGTTGGGGGATTATGAGATACTGAGCCCACTGTACCGCAGCGCGAATTGTATAGCCTATCTGGCAATTAACGCCCAGGAGCAGCAGACTGTTGTGCTGCGTGAGTTTTTTCCGGTACCGCATGTGGAGCGCGAGCCGGGAGGGTACGGGGTTGTGCCTGCCGGGACCGAAAAATCCGCCTTGGCGGAGCGCCGCCGGTTGGATTTTTTGCACAAGGCGCACTGTTTGTCGAAGGTGAAACACCCCGGGGTATTATCGGTGCAGCGTGCGTTTGCGGCTCTGGGCACGGTATACACTGTGCAGCCATACGATCATAGCCCCACGCTGTTGCAGGCAGCTCCGGCACCGGAGATGGTGACGGAGGCTTGGTTGAAAGCTCGCTTGCTGAAGTTGCTGGATGCCCTGACTGCACTACATGGGGCGGGGGTGTTGCATAAATCGCTGACACTCGACAACATATTGATGCGGCAGGATGGTAGCCCTGTTATCATTGGGCCTGATGACAGTCGGGAAACCCCGCCCGAGCATGCGGCGGATGCTTTGCCGACCTTATGTTATCGGCCGCTTGAGTTATTACAGGCCAAGCTGCCGGTCGGGCCTTGGTCGGATATGTATTCGCTGGGGGGAATATGTTATCGACTCATAACCGGGGAACTGCCACCCAACAGCATATATCGTTCCTATGATGGTGTGCCCTATCGTCCGCTTGCCGAGTGCCCGGAGTTGGTCGGGCGCTACAGCCGTGAATTTTTGTCCACTATTGACAGGGCTATGGAGATATGGCCGCAAGACCGCTGGCAGAATATAGCTGAGTGGGTACAGGCGCTGAATGGGGAAAGTGTGAAACACCGCAGCCGATGGTGGGGATGTACGGGGGCAGTATTGCTTATCTCCGTGCTGTTGATTTTGTTGTTGTACGCTCTTATTCAATGGGGTGCGGGGGATGATGCAGCGGTATGGCTCAGTCCTGCCGATATGGCCCCGCCGGTGGTATGTCAATCGTTCGCGTAAATCAGCTGCGCGTTTATATTCAAACTTTTAGCTATACATCAACAATCCATGCAGGAAGAAGAATTGCAAAACATAGATGTAATGCCGTCGGCAGCTGTTGCAGAGGTGCTCGGTCGTGAATTACCCCCGGGGTTTGGTTTGGGGAGTTTTGAAATTGTGGGCGTGCTGCGGCAGAGTGCTCAGGCGATTATTTACCGAGGTCGTGATGTCATGAGCGGTGGGGCAGTTACCATTTACGAAAATCTGCCTACGGCTTATGCGAAGCGCGAGCACAATCGGGAGTGGGTTACTGCACTCAATGAGCGCTTGGTGCCTGATTACAATGCCTCATTGGAGGATTTTCGGAACCGAGCTGCGGCTGCTGCGCGGCTGGAGCATGCCAATATCGCAGCCGTTCGCTCCGTGTTTAAGGCGCGTGGCACTGCTTATGCTGTGGCTGATTCGTTGGCCTGCGATGAGCTGGCGGTGGCGCTGTCTGTTCCGGAGAAAGTAAATCAGGCAGTATTGCACCCGTTGTTGTATGATTTGCTGGGAGCTCTGGACTATATGCACGGTCGTGGTTTGCTGCATGGCAATATATCGCCGCGCACGGTGCGGTTGCGGGCGGATGGCACCCCGGTGATGAGTGACTTTACCATGATGGTTGATTTGGCGGAGGGGCGATTTGGCTACATGCCCAAGGTGGGTGAGTGTACAGCACCGGAAATGGCAGTGCAGGGCAATACGCCTGATTTGCGGGCAGATTTGTATTCTTTGGCCGCTACTTGTTATAGGTTGATAACCGGTAGCCGCGTGCCGAGGTGTACTGACCGCAGCAGTGGCAAGGCCGTGTATCAGCCCTTGGCCGGACGCCGTGAATTGTCGCAACGCTTTCGCTATGAATTCTTGCAGGGGATTGACCGCGCACTGGAGATGGAGGCCGAGGCCCGTTGGCCGAATGCGCAAGAGTGGCGTTTAGCGCTGGGTAAACCGGCTGCCCATGCGTCTGTAAAGCGCGGGTTTAAAATAGTTGCGGTGAATTTGGATTCACAAGAATTGGCCAACATTCAGCCGGTAGAGCATTTTCCGGTGTATGTTGAAAGGCCGCGTCGACGGATTTCGAGTGCAGCGCTTATGTTGGGGGCGGCAGCGGTTGCGTTGCTCGTGGCAATAAGTGGGTGGCTGTGGTTCCTGTCGTCGGAGCTGATGGTGGCATTCAGTGAGAACGGGAATACAGCGGGTGTTAAATTGTTGCTGAGCATACCGGGTGTCGATACTGATAGCCCGGCTGCAGATGGGCGCACTCCGTTGATTGCTGCTGTGCAGTCCGGGAATCCTGCTACGGTGCGGCTGTTGTTGGCTGATAAAGCGGTGGATGTAAATCGAAGTGATTCGCGTGGGCGAACGGCGCTGCATGTTGCTGCTGAGCAGGGTAATATAAATATAGTGCGCTCACTGCTGGCCGTGCCGACTATTGAGCGCGGCAAGGTCGATAAAAATGGAGCTACTCCTTTGAAGCTTGCCGAAATGAAAGGGCATGAATCTGTAGCCCGACTTTTGCGCCCGGGTAAAAAGAAGACCTCGCGTGGAGCCGGTGCCCGACGATAATTTCCGTTGTGTGGTGTAAGCCCCTCTCCATTGCCCGATTTGTGGCAGGAGAGGGGCTTTTTAGATTTGGCATTGTACCTTATTTTACCGGTACTGTTCGAGCCATGCTTGATAGATCAGCGGTGAAATTTCGCTGGGGCGAATCTCGGCTCGTTCACTCCAGAAGGTCGCCGTGTGCAATATCGGTATGCCGCAGGCGGCTAAGTGGGAATCTATAGCGGCTTTGTGGGCTCGCACGCCATCGCGGGTGGCGGCATGGGTCACACCCATGATTTGCGCGCCGCCAAAGGGGGCTCCGCCACTGCGCCAATAGCAGTGGGTCATGCAGAGGTGGCGCCCGCATTCAGCCCCGGCTTGCTCTTCCATACCGGGCGGAACGGTCCAGTGGAACAAACCGGCTGCACCTGTGCCGCTATGTTTGCCACGGTTGCGGGTATGATCTAGAAAGGTTGCAAAACGCCCGATGGCGCCGCGCTCGTCAAGAGCTGTTGCTATGGTGCAGAACTGCTCGTGGCTCATGCCCAGTGCTTGGGCTCGGGCTACCCATGGGCTGCGGGTAAGCTCGTGGAGTTGCAGACTTTCCTTGAGTGAGAGTAGCACTTGCCATTCACGCTCTGTGAGTACCGGGTGTGCAGGGCGCTGCATGCGCGGAGCCTCTGCCAGTTTATCCCCCGGTTGCAGTTTCGCTCGGCGCACATGGCCTACCCCCAGTGCAAACATGCCAACTACGGGCAGGGGTACAAAATCCGTGGCGCCGATATGGGCCGCCAGTGTGTTGCAGTGCTCGTGCACAGTGCCGTACCCGGTGGGGACTTTCAGTGTGGTCCACAGGCGGTAGTCCGCGCCGGAGGAAGTGGGGGTGTCGCAGCTGCGCAGTACAACGTGCCCGGTGAAGGGGTCGTGCTCGCACAGCCAAGAGTAGGCGCTTTCCTCCAGCTCTGTCGGTACTTTCCAAGCAATGAGCGCACCTTCTGCCAAGCCGGTGGTCAGCAGGGTTTGGCGTATACGCCGTACAGAGCCCCCGGTCAGCAGGGCTCGCATGCGCTCCAATACCACGTCCGCCGGCACGCCGCAGCGTGCGGCTATTTCATCGAACGGATGCGCGTGAAAACCGGTCAGGCAGTCTTCGGCTACGGCCAATATGCGAAGGTCGATATCCGACAGCTCCATGGCAATTCGGTGGGCTGGGGGTGCGATGAAAAATCAGCGGCGGCGGCGCTTGGGTGCAGGGCGAGGCTTGCGCAGGGGCTTAGCTCCTTCATCGAGAAGTGCCGTATACGCATAGCTGAACCCATCGAGCTTGCGGCGTTCAATCTTTTGCGAGATGAAATTTTCCACACTCTTGGCAAAGTCCACTTCATCGGCGGTGAGCAGGGTAAAGGCATCCCCTTGCGCTTCTGCGCGACCGGTACGACCAATGCGGTGCACGTAATCCTCCGGGTTTTCAGGTACTCGGTAGTTGATAACGTGAGTCACGCCGCTTACGTCGATGCCACGAGCCGCAACATCGGTTGCAACAAGTATGCGGTATTTATCCTCCTTGAATCCCTTGAGGGCTGCCATGCGTTCCTTCTGGGGAATGTCGGAGTGCATGACGGTGACCTCCTTGCCCCAGCCGGCGTTGCTGAGCATGCTGGCCACGGTGTCGGCCTCCTTGCGAGTACGTGTGAAGACCATGAGGTTGGTGAAATCGGTGGCTTTCACCAAGGCAAGCAGTAACTCATCGCGCTGGTCGAGACCTACCGGGTAAAAGGCGTGCGAGATTGTTTCGGCCACTTCGCGGCGGGCAATGGCTATTTCAACCGGGGCAGTCAGGCACCACTTCGCAAAGCCTTGCAAAATCTGCGGCATGGTGGCGGAGAAGAAGAGGGTTTGCCGGCCATCCCAGGGGCACAGGTTGACAATTTTGCGCACGATGGGCAAGAAACCCATGTCGGTCATGCGGTCCACCTCATCGAGCACAAGGTGTTTAACTGTTTTGAACTTCATGTTGCCACGGTAGAAGTGGTCTACCAAACGACCGGGGGTGGCGACAATGACTTCGGCGCCGGCTTTCAGCTCTTCCGTTTGCTTGCCATAGCCTACGCCGCCGTAGAGCAGGGCAACCTTGATGGGTGTGTGCTTGGCGTATGTACGGAAGGATTCCGCCAATTGGTCGGCCAGTTCGCGAGTGGGCTCAAGTACCAGTACTTGCGGCAGCCCGTTGGCCTCTATGCGTGTGAGCAGGGGCAGGGCGAAAGCAGCGGATTTGCCGGTGCCTGTTTGTGAGGCACCAATGACATCTTTCCCGGCCAGAACGATGGGAATGGCTTGTTCTTGAATGGGGGTTGGGGTCTCGTAGCCGCAGTCTTTCACGGCTTCCAGAATGGGGGCCGTGAGCCCCAGTTCGTCAAATGTCATCTTTTTTTTGCTGTTTTCTTGTTTTATAAAATTTTCGCTCTTTACAGGTAGGGGTTGTTGAGCGTTTCTTCACCTATGGTGGTGGCCGGGCCGTGCCCGCTGTTTACCATGGTTGTGTGGGGCAATGGCAACAGTTTTTCGCGTATACCGCGTATGAGGGTTGCCATACTGCCGCCGGGGAAATCCGTGCGCCCCACAGAACCCTCGAATAAGATGTCGCCGCAGAAGAGGTTTTGCGTGTCGACACATTCGTAGGCTACGCCGTCCGGAGAGTGACCGGGAATGTGATAAATGTTCCAACGGCTGCCGCCCCACTCGGCTGTGGTGCAGGTGCTGCCGAAAACATCATCTATCCGGAAGGGGGGTACATCTAACCCGCCACCCCAACTGCGAGCTGCCATCTCTTCGAGCGTGAGCTCCTTGCTGTAGGGCATGCAGGCATGTACTCGGCAACCGGTGCGAGCTACCAAGGCTGCTACCCCCTGCACATGGTCGAAGTGTTGGTGGGTGATGAGCAGGTCTGTGAGCGCAGCATCGGCAGGTAGTTTGCTTGCTACCCAATCGGCAAAGCCCAGCGGGGCATCTATGGCCACATAGCTGCTGCCACATTTTACCAGATACCCATTGCACATGCAGGGGCCGCCGGTGTATACCTGAATATCAGCGCTCATGGCGGCTATTATACACCTTTTTGCTTCAATGGCAAGCCCATTTGTGTGCACGAGTTATCACCCCCGGAATTGCAGACGTAAAAACCCGCAGGGAGCCGTGGCTCTCTGCGGGTGAATGTGTAAAAGTTTTTGTTAACTCGGCTTATTTCTTCACGCCGAACGTCACGCTGTTGGCGGTCAGTACCACCACTTCAGCGGTGTAGGCTTCATTGTCGCCCTCCTGTACGCTTACGCCGGAGGCGGTAATCATAACAGTTGCCTGAGCGTTATTGAAGTTGTAGTAGATGGTAACGTTTACGGCGGCAAGGCTGCTCATGGAGATACGGTCAAGCGTACCGGCTTGGTTGTTGTTGTTGTTCCAGTTGTTGTTATTGCCGCCGCTGAAGGATATGCCCATACCGTTGATAAGGTTCTCGTCCTCAAGGATGCGCTGGTCGAAGGAGAACTTAGCTACACCGATGTTTTCTTTGGTCATGCAGTATGTTACAAGAGCAGCCTGACTGTATTTGTTACGACCTGCAGAAACATCACGATACACCGTTACCTGCTTGCCGGTGGGGTGAAGCTGCTCGGGGTCTCTGGCCGGCTCGAACTCATCAACATCGGGGGTGGCGGGGTCATCGGGAATTTCTTCACTGCCGCTGCCGGGAATGGTGAAGTCGGGAGTTGCGGGCGTACCATCAGGCAGCGTGGGCCAATCCCATTCGGCATCCCGCGAAAAACCGGGCTCGATGACGAACGTGGGGTTGCCGATAAGCTGTAAGCCGGTGCCGGAGCGGAACTTGTCTGCTGTGACGAACGCGGTGTCGTCACCGCCACCGCCGCAGCATGTCAAACCGGTAAGAACCATCGCGATGGCCGAGCAAAGAGAGAAAATCTTTTTCATGATTTAATGGTATGTGTGAAGATTGTATATTCAGTCTATCATTCCATTGCAGGGAGTCAAGCAAAAAAGTGGATGGATTTGGAAAAATCTCGTCACCGAATCCACGGTAGAGGGGGTTATTTGCTTGTTTTTTTGTAGCATGGGGTTCTATTAGAGCACATGGCGGAAATTGTCATCCACTCGCAGCGATTTGATAAAGGCTGTGAGAAGGTCGATGCAGGATTGCACATCGGCCATGTCTGCTGTCTCCACCGGGCTGTGCATGTAGCGCAGGGGTAGGGAAAGGTTTGTGGCCGGCACGCCGCTGCGGGAGCGGAAAATTTGGTCCGTATTAGTGCCGGTGGTGCGACCGCTGGTTTCGCGCTGCATGGGGATGTTTTGTTCGTCGGCAACGAGTTCCAAACGGGCGTTGATGTTGGGGTGGCAGGCGGGGCCGAAGCACAGGCAGGCCCCCTTGCCCAAGCGCACATCGCCGTAGCGGGCTGCATTCAGCCCCGGGGTGTCTGTGGCGTGCGTGACATCCAGACATATTGCGGCATCCGGCTGAATTCGGTAGGTGAGCATGGCTGCGCCGATGCAGCCTACTTCCTCCTGAACGGTGTTGGCAAAAACGATGTTCCACTCGGGCTCGATGTTTTCCTCTTTCAGTCTACGGGCGGTTTCCGCCAGGATAAAGCCGCAAAGTCGATCATCGAGAGCGCGGCAGACCAAGCGCTTGCCGTCGTTGAGCATGAGGGGGCCATCGCAGTATACACCTCGGTCACCCACGCGCAGCCCGAGGGCTTCCACTTCCTCCCGGCTGTCGCAGCCGAAGTCTACATAGAGTTCCCAGAGTTTGGGGGCTTTGTCGCCATCGTCGCGTATGTGGATGGCGGTATTGCCGATAACTCCTATTACTTCACCATCGGTGCCGAAGAATCGCAGTCTGCGCCCCCGGGCAATGGCTACATCTGACCCGCCGAGTCGCTCGACGTGTGCGAAGCCGCTCTCGGTAATGTAGCGGATGGAGAAGCCGATTTCATCGGCATGTGCATCGAGCATCAGGGTGGGAGCATCGGCCTTTTTGCTTTTCAATACGGCCCAAGTAGAGCCGTAGGCATCGCACTGTTGCTCATCGGTGAAAGGTTTCATGTACTCGGCCCACAGGCGCTGGGCGTCCATTTCCATGCCGGTGGGGGCAGGGGTGTCGAGCAGGGTGGAAAGAAAATCAAGTGCTTGTTCAGTCATGGTTATACAAATAGTAGGTGTATTAAATGAAACGAGCGCGCCTGCAGGCGCGCTCGTGGGGAAATTAAGCTTTTTTACATATTTTTGTAGGCGATGTCGCTGCGGCGCTGGCTGCCGTAGAAGTCGACTTTTGCGGCTTCGGCGTGTGCGCTGGTGCGAGCTTCATCGAGTGTGGCCCCCTGAGCCACGATGGCGAGCACGCGGCCGCCGTTAGTGACCCAGCCTTCGGGGGTTTTCTTCGTGCCGCAGTGGAATACCCGTGCGGCGCAGTCTTCGAGCCCGCTGATGATATCACCACTGTGTGAGCTTGCCGGGTAACCGGCGCTGGCCAATATGCAGCATACGCTCCAACCTTCGTCGAAAGAGATGAGCTCGGGGGTGAAGTCGCCCTTGGCGCCATTCAGGCAGAAGGTGGCCAAGTCGCCACGCAGCAGCGGCATGACAGCCTCGCATTCCGGGTCGCCGAATCGGCAGTTGTATTCGATGACTTTCGGACCCTGCGGGGTAAGCATCAGACCGAAATACAGGAAACCACGATAGGGCAGACCGTCTGCTTGCAAGCCTTTTACGGTGGGAGCTACGATTGTCTCCTCGATGGTTTTGATGAGTTCGGCACTTGCCAGTTGGCGCGAGGCAACGGCACCCATGCCGCCGGTGTTCGGGCCTTCATCGCCATCTTGCAGGCGCTTGTAGTCACGAGCCGGGCAGAGAATGAGGTATTTGTCATCGCAAATGGCACCGAAGATGGAAATCTCGGGACCGGTCAGGAATTCCTCTACCAACAGGCGACCCTCGCCGAAACGTTTTTCGATGAATACTTCGCTCAGGAACTCCTCGGCAGCTGCGGCGTCTGCGCATACGGCTACACCCTTACCGGCGGCCAAGCCGTCAAATTTCAGCACGGTGGGGTATTGCCCGCCTATAGCGGCGATGGCTGCATCATAATCAGCCACAGCTGTTGCCTTTCCGGTGGGGATGTTGTGGCGCACGAGGAACTCTTTGGCGAATTCCTTGCTGGCTTCCAGCTGTGCACTTTCTTTCTGCGGTCCCCAGCAGGGAATGCCGGCGGCAACGCAGCGGTTTGCCAGTCCGTCTTCTTTTACTAAGTAGCTTTCTTCACCGGCTACGCAGAGGTCGATTTGATTGTCAACCAGCCATGCGATAAGCTCATCAAAGGAGTTTGCCGGTATGGGGGTGGCAGTCTGTTTGATGGCATCGCTGCCGGGGTAAGTGAACATCTGCGGTTTGCAGGGGCTTGCCGCCAGAGTTTCAACCAGCGCCTGTTCGCGCCCGCCTTTTCCGATAACTGCTATTTTCATGCTGGGCATATTCTACCATCTGCAAGGCATTTTGGCAATACTTTTCGTTTTCTCGTTTTTTTATGGGTAAGACACGCTTGCCGCTTGTCGCTGTGATATAGATTTGATACTCTCGCCCCATTCATTACTATGAACACGGTAAAAGTGGCGGAAAGAACGGTCGGTTTGCCGAATGATATGTCGTGCCATGAGTGTATACGACTCATGGCGCGCGAGGCTGCTGAGCAGTGGTATCCCGGTCGTGGGGAGGAGCTGGCGGCAGCCGCGCTGGAGCGTGAGCTGGTAGAGCCGACTTGTTTGGGGCATGGGCTTGCGGTGCCGCATGCTCGGGTGGTTGGATTACCCGGAGCTGCCGTGTATGTAGCCAAGGGGAATGGAATTTCCTGGCCGGTTGAAGCTGTGGATTGTGTGGCGTTGCTTTGTGTGCCTGCGGAATTGCCGGAATTGCACCTACAGCTGCTTTCGCGTGTTGTGCGTTGGCGTATGAAAGGTGGTGAACTCAGTTTTTGATTTTTCAGGATTTTCCGTTGCATAAGTTCGAATAAACTGCTACAATAGGAGCACAAATATGCTGGCTAAGAGAATTATACCATGTCTGGACGTGACTGACGGTCGCGTGGTGAAGGGTACCCATTTCGTTAACTTGCGGGATGCCGGCGACCCCGTGGAGTGCGCTATAGCCTACGATAGGCAGCAGGCGGATGAACTCGTGTTTCTGGATATTACAGCCAGTAGTGACCACCGTGCTACAATGGTGGATGTTGTGCAGCGCACCGCAGCGCAGTGTTTTATGCCCCTGACTGTTGGCGGTGGTATACGCACTGTGGAGGATATGCGCCGCATGCTCCATGCCGGGGCGGATAAGGTTTCCGTAAATACCGCTGCCATTCATCGCCCGGAGCTTGTCAGCGAAGGTGCCAATGCTTTCGGCAGTCAGTGTGTGGTCGTGGCGATAGATGCCAAACGCTGTGGCGCCGGTCGTTGGAATGTTTCCACGCACGGCGGGCGCAATATGATTGATTTGGATGCCGTTGAGTGGGCTCGGGAAGTCGAGCGCTTGGGCGCAGGGGAGATTTTGCTCACCAGTATGGATGCCGATGGCGCTAAAACCGGCTACGATATAGAACTTACCCGCAGCGTGAGTGAGGCTGTGCGAATTCCGGTCATAGCCAGTGGCGGTGCCGGTAATTTGGACCACATGGTTGATGTATTGCAACAGGGCAGAGCAGATGCAGTGCTCGCTGCCTCTATTTTCCATTTCGGTGAATATACAGTAGCTCAGGCCAAACAGTACTTCGCCGAGCGGGGAATTCCCGTCCGTCCCATTATATAATATTCCTGTTCGTTTATGTGTAAGGCTCTTTTAAATGGTTTTCGGCACTATGCTGATTTTCGCGGGTGTGCATCCCGCGCGGAGTTTTGGAATTTCATCATTGCCACTCATTTGTTGGTATTGCTGTGCATGCTGCCGGCATTTGTGGAATTTATGAAGTTTTATCATTTCCTCTTGCATGATGTTAGGTTTATTGATGAGCTCACGCTCATGATGGGTGAGCCGGCAGCGTTCAGTCAAGAGGCATTTGGCGCTGTAGTAAAAGATTTGGCGGAGGAGTATTTTGCCGGTGGGTTTGAGTCGTGTTGGTTGGCGTTGGGCGGAATGTTGTTGGGGACTTTGTTGATGCTGGTTGTGTTCGTTCCTACAGTTTCCGTTACTGTTCGCCGGTTGCGAGATGCAGGGCGGAGCCCATGGTGGGTATTGCCGCCGGTGTTTTCTTGGTTGCCGTATGTCGGGGCAGTGGCTGCTGTGCTCAGTTTGGTGACATTGGTGTTCTGCTGCATGGGGCGCAGGGAGCAGCTACCGGCTGTACCTAACGGTGACTGATATTCGAAGGACTTACTTTTTGAGCGCACTTTCTACCGGAAAGTGCGTTTTTTTGTTCATATTGAAGCCGGAAGTCGCTTTTTGGCTTGCGCTGAGGTTTGAGAATGTGTACAATGGCCGCGACCTCGTGTGTACGGCCTGTTCGGTTGTTGTTATATGATGGTTGGCAGAGTGTTTAAGCTCTGTCTCTATAACCAATGGGAGCAAGCGCCGGTACCGGCTCTCAGCGGTGCAGATAGGAACCGGCACAGAAGATAGAAAAAAGAAAATAATGAGTATACATTCCGTATCGTGCGCCGTTGGCGCCAACCCCATCACAATTGAAACCGGTAAGATTGCCCGCTTGGCAGATGGTGCTGTGACTGTTCGTTGTGGTGATACTGTGGTGCTTGTCACCGTTGTGAGTGCCACAAAGATTAAGGACGGTCAGACCTTCTTCCCTCTCTCCGTGGAGTATAAAGAGAAAGCTGCCGCAGCGGGTATGTTCCCCGGCGGTTATTTCAAGCGCGAAGGTCGCCCCACTGAGAAGGAGATTCTCACCTGCCGCATGACCGACCGTCCCCTGCGCCCCATGTTCCCCAAGGGGTACTTCTACGACACCCAGGTGATTTCCCTGCTGATGGCTGCCGATGGCGAGAACGAGCCCGATATCCTCAGCATCAACGGTGCTTCCGCTGCTTGCGTTATCTCCGACCTTCCTTTCGCTGAGCCCGTGGGCGCTGTGCGCGTGGGTCGCATCAATGGTGAGTTTGTTATCAACCCCACCAACAGCCAGCGCACTGAGTCCGACCTTGACCTCGTGTATGCCGGTTCCAAGGACCAGGTTATCATGATTGAGGGTTCTGCCAACGAGCTGCCCGAGGAGGATTTCATCGCCGCCCTGCGCTTCGCTCAGGAGAACGTGGCCAAAATCTGCGCTGCTCAGGAGGAACTGCGCGGTCTGTGCGGTAAGCCCACTCGCGAGTACGAGCTGACTCTTGCCAAGCCCGAGTTGCTCGAAATCGGCTATCAGGTTGCCGGTGACCGCATTGAGGATGCTATCTACGCTCCCAACAAGATTCAGCGCCAGAAACAGGTCGGCGCCCTGCGCGACGAGGTGGAGGCTAAGATTAAGGAGACTTATCCCGAGGCTACAGACTTCGATGTAGAGCAGGTGTTTGAGTACATTCAGAAGAAGGCTTTCCGTATCTCCATTATGGAGCAGGGCAAGCGCGCCGATGGTCGCGCCATCAAGCAGCTGCGCCCCCTCTCTGCCGAGGTGAACGTGCTGCCTTCCGTTGTGCACGGTTCCGCTCTCTTCTCCCGTGGTGAGACCATGTCCATGTGCTTGGCTACGCTCGCTCCGATGGAGGAGAAGCAGTACCTCGACAACTACACCGGTTCGGTAGACGAGAAGCGCTTCATTCTTCACTACAACTTCCCTCCCTTCACTGTGGGTGAGACCGGTCGTTTTGGTGGTCAGAATCGCCGTGAAATCGGTCACGGTGCTCTTGCGGAACGTTCTATCGCTCCTGTTATCCCTGCGGAGGATGAGTTCCCCTATGCCATCCGCGTGAGCTCCGAGATTATGGAGTCCAACGGCTCCACCTCCATGGCTTCCGTTTGCGCCGGTACTCTTTCCCTGCTTGCAGCCGGTGTGCCGCTTAAGCGCCCGGTTTCCGGTATCTCCGTAGGTCTGGTGACTGAGTTCGAGAACGAGGGGGACCGTGAGCCCAAGCGCTACGAGACCTTGCTCGATATCATTGGCTCCGAGGACTTCTACGGCGACATGGACTTCAAGCTTTGCGGTTCCGAAATCGGTGTGACCGGTTATCAGCTTGACCTCAAGCTGCCCGGTATTCCGCTCTACATCCTCGAGGAGGCCATTCATCTTGCCCGCAAGGGCCGTTTGCAGGTGCTGGAAACGATGAATGCCTGCATCGATGCTCCCCAGAAGATGAGCCCGAATGCTCCGCGAATCGAGTCTACGTCCATCCCGCAGGATCGCATCGGCGAACTTATCGGGCCCGGCGGTAAGAATATTAAGGCTCTGCAGGCCGAGACCGGTACCGATATCAACATTGGGGAGGATGGTACCGTGCGCATCTACGGCAGCCGTCAGGTGGGCGTGGTGCGTGCTCTCTACCTCATTGATCGCATGTTCAAGCAAATCGAGGTGGGTGAGACATACGAGGGTAAGATTGTCTCCACTAAGGAGTTCGGCGCCTTCATGGAGGTGCTGCCCGGTAAGGATGGTCTCATTCACATCTCTGAGCTGGCCGAAGGCCGCACTCAGAAGACCGAGGATGTGGTTAAGGTTGGCGATATCGTCACGGCTAAGTGCATCGGTATCGATGACAAGGGCCGCGTGAAGATGTCCATGCGCGCAGCTGCTCGTGACCGCAAGGCTCGCGAGGCCGCCGAGAAGCAGGAGGACTAATTGCCACCCGATAATCGAACTTAAAATGTGCCGCGTTTTTGCCTGTCGAGGGCGGAAACGCGGCGCTTTTTATTCCGAAATATCCCGCCACTCGCAAAAATAAAGAAAAAATTGCCCGGAAAATACTTTTTTGATTGCCAAGCGGCAAATTCTGGTGTAAAAGATATATCGAACCGTTGCAAATTTACTTACACCATGTGGAAATACATCATCATTGGCTCAGTTGCTCTCTTCTTGGGTGCTACGTACCTTTTCTCTAAGAATCACGACGCTATGGTTACGTCCGGTGGCGAAATAGCCGCCATTCAGAATCATTTCTCCCAAGTAGTTGATAAGAATAAGAATATTGCTCTTGATAAGACGATTAAGGCTTACGCTGAGTATCGCGCAGAGCTTATGAAGGAGGAACAGACTCGCAATGAGGCCAAGAAGGCTGAGGTTGAGAGCAAGATTGAGGAAGTGAAGGGGGAATATGCTTCCGCTGAAGCTGAGTATGTATCCCTCTCCGGTGGTATTGATGAGGTGAGGGGCGAAAAGACTAATGCCTTAAACGAGGTTGCTCCTGTTGTTGAGCTTGACCCTGATTCTGCAACGGAAGAAGAAATTGCGGATGCTGTGAAGGAGCTTGGTGAGACTGTTGCGGATTTGGAGCGCAAAAATGCGGAAGAAGATGCTCGTATCGCAGCTCTCGGTGCAGAGAATGAGCGCCTTACCAATCTCATTGCTGCAGCTCGCAAGCTGGCTCAGGATCGTCAGGCTCGACTTTCTCCTCCTGAGTTGAAGTGCAAAGTTCGCTCCGCTGATCGTCAGTGGGACTACGTCATTCTTGATGCCGGTATCGATAAAGGCATTGTTATCGGTTCCCGCTTGGCTGTTATGCGCGGTGAAAAGAAGATTTGTGAACTTAATGTGACTCTCGTAGAGCCTTCACGCGCCAGTTGCGATGTGGTTTACAGCACCATGATTACCGGTGAACGTGTCGAAGTAGGTGACACTGTGGTTTCCGTTCGCAATAAATAAGAATTTCTTACTCCCCTCTCACATAAAATGAAAATTGCACCTCTCTTAGCCATTATCCTCACACTCGGTCTGGGTGTTGCAGGGTTTATGTACTCCAGTCAGCAGCAGACTACGATGAAACTCGTTATCGGTGCCGCAGCCGGTCCCGATGGTACTACCGGTCTGAAAGCCGTAAATCAGAATCTGGAAGGCAGCGTGGCTTCCATCTCGGGTGAACGTAAGAAGGCTATTGAAGCCGCTGCCGAAGCGGTAACGATGCTGCAGCGTTCTGCTGAAGAATTGTCTGCGGTTGAGAATGCTCTGGCCGCTGAGGAGTCCAAGTTGGAAGATATGAAGGAAAAGGTGAAGGGCGCTAAGGCTAACCAAGAGGCGATTCAGAAAGAGTTGGATGAGCTTCTTGCTTTCTTCCGTACTTTGCTTCCCAACGTGAGCGATCTTAATGAAGCTGTATCTACACTCAAATCTACAGTAAGCGAGAACAAGGAGCTTGTGTCCACTCTTTCCACGGAGTTGGAGAGCAAGGTGACTGTGCGCGAGGCTGCAGCTAAAAAGGTAGCAGCCGCTACAACGGAGTTGGAGAAACTCGATGGAGCCAATCGCCGCTTTGAGGATGAATATCGCAAGAATGATGATGAGTTCACCGTGCTGGCGGTGGATGCTCGCTGGAAGTTCGTGGTATTCAATGCCGGTAAGGATAGCGGCATTGTTGCCGGTGATAGTTCTCCCCTTCTGGTGAAGCGTGGCGATGCGATGATTGCTAAGCTGCGCGTAATCAGTGTGACCGGTGGTCAGGTGGTTGCAGAGTTTAAGTCTGAGGAGCTTCCGGCCGGTGTCATGCTTGAGGTAGGCGACCGCGTATTCATGCAGAAGCCCATTGGCTCCTGATGTGCGTAACACCGCATGAGCTATTAAAGTTTTGACTCTCTCCGCCGCCTACCCATGCCGGGTATGGCGGCGGACTTTACATATCTTAACACGAAATAAAATAACATAATTATGAAATCAATCATTCCGGCAATACTGTTGGTAGTCGTAGGACTGACTTCTTGTCAGCGTTCTGTTTCTATGGTTCCTCCCACAACCAGAACGATTGTGGCTCCTGAAGGGAGCGAAGGTAGTGCAAAATCATGGAGTCGCATTACTGAGCAGGAGGGTAACGCGGTACTTGGTCCGCTGAGCAATATGAGACGCTGACGCGATTGCGGTGGCTATGTTGCGAACCGAAAAAGCCGCAGTTGTGCTTGATGTTTTGCAGCAGGCATACCCTGAGCCGGGGTGTCCGCTGCACCACCGGGATGCCTTTACTTTGCTGGTAGCGGTCATGCTGTCGGCTCAGTGTACGGATGCTCGGGTGAACATGGTAACGCCGGCGCTTTTTGATGTTGCTCCGACTCCGCACGAGCTCTCATCGATGAGTCCGCAGGAGGTGCAGGGGTATATAGCTACATGTGGTTTGGCCGCAACGAAGGCGAAGCGGCTTGTGGCAATGGCTCAATTGTTGGTTGAGCGGCATCGTGCCGCTGTGCCTTCAACATTTGCCGAGCTTGAGGCGTTGCCCGGTGTCGGTCACAAAACCGCAAGTGTGGTGATGGCTCAGGCCTTCGGTGTGCCGGCGTTCCCGGTAGATACTCACATATTCCGCCTCGCTCGACGATGGGGATTAAGCCGTGGTAAGACCGTTGAAAAAGTAGAGGCTGATTTAAAGAAGTTATTTCCCAAACATCTCTGGAATAGCTTGCATGTTCAATTTGTGCTTTGGGGGCGAGAACATTGCCCCGCTCGTGGTTGCCGACCGACTTGTGCTATTTGTTCGCGGTTGATGCTTTCGTGATTGCAACTGTGTAGAGTGTGGCATAAAGCCCTTTTTTGCGTGTTTATGGTTGACAATTGCTGTGAAAAGTAGTTTCATATCCGGCCGCAACTTTTTTCGTTATGCTTGTTTCTCAGCTTAAGTCGAAGATTCACAGAGCCATGGTTACACGTGGAGATGTGGAATACGAAGGTAGCATTGAAATACCGCAAGACCTGGTGGAGGCCGCAGGCCTCTGGCCCGGTGAGAAGGTGCTGGTTGCCTCTGTTACCTCCGGCAATAGGTTCGAAACCTATGTGCTGGTGGGTCCTCCCCGTACCGGGCAGATTATCATTAATGGCGGCGCTGCTCACCTCATCAAGGCCGGGGAGCGAGTTGTCATTATGAGCTTTGCGCTCGATGATAAGCCCATTACACCAACTCGTATCGTTTGCAACGAACTTAACGAAATTATCGCCTGAAGACTTTACAAATACCAAGTTTTAAGATACAATACACGCCATGATTCTCAACGCTTCCATCTATATAGTATTCGCCCTTCTGATGATTGTGTGCGCGCTGCTGCTGCTCATCGTGCTTATGCAGCGTCCCAAGCAAGAGGGTTTGGGTGCCGCTTTCGGTGCACAGATGACTGATCAGGCTTTCGGTGCGCAAACAACCGATGTGCTGAAGAAAGGTACTGTTTTCTTCGGTTCTCTGTTCATGATTCTCTGTTTTGTGCTGGCCGTGCTGATGAATCGCCAGTTCCAGGAGAAGAAGTCCTCTCTTGCAACTGCTGAACAGGCTGCTCCTGCCGCTGAGGTTACGCCCGCTCCCGCTGTAGAGCCCGCTCCTGCTGTGGAACCTGCTCCCGCCGTTGAGCCCGCTCCCGCTGTGGAACCCGCTCCCGCCGTTGAGCCCGCTCCCGCCGTTGAGCCCGCTCCCGCCGTTGAGCCCGCTCCCGCCGTTGAGCCCGCTCCCGCCGTTGAGCCCGCTCCCGCTGCTGAGCCCGCTCCCGCTGTGGAACCCGCTCCCGCTGTGGAACCCGCTCCCGCTGTGGAACCCGCTCCCGCTGTGGAACCCGCTCCCGCTGTGGAACCCGCTCCCGCTGTGGAACCTGCTCCTGCCGTTGAGCCCGCTCCCGCTGTAGAGCCCGCTCCTGCT
>JAZLDM010000024.1:0-1674 GCA_045614705.1 Akkermansia sp. | reverse complement strand
GGGGGTAAGGTCGCGGGCTTTGTCGATACTGCGCAGCAGGTCTACGGAGTATTTGTTGCTCCATTCCGGAGTATCGGCGAGCTTTTCGGGCACGTAGGCGGGTTCTTTGCCGGTGATGAGCCGGTAACAGGTGGCACCCAGCGCATAGAGATCCCAGCAGGGTTTGGGCTGTTGTGAGTTCTTGGCGTTGCCGTTATCCGCATTATCCGCATTTTGTGACATTTGTTCGGGTGGGGCATAGCCGGGGGTGCCGATTTGGGTCGCGACGTGGGTTCCCTTTGTGGGGCGTGCAGCCCCGAAGTCTATGAGAACGGGCGCGCCCTCGGAGGTGAGCATAATGTTGGCCGGCTTGATATCGCGGTGGATGATTCCCTGCCGGTGCAGCGGTTCCAGCGCGTTGAGGAGCTTGCGCAGTATGGACTCCGGCAGTTGCGGCTCCATCTTTGAACCACGCGGGTAGAGTTCCGTCAGGTTTTTGCCGTCGATGGGTTCTATGACGATGTAGGCGGTATTGAGCGCGCGGAATACGCCTGTGACGTTTACCAAGTTGGTGTGCTTGGGCAGTTTGCGCAGGGTTTGAGCCTCCTTTTCAAAACTTTCCAGCGCTCAGCGGTAGCTCTCCTCGCATTGGAGCATGGGGCGCAGTTCCCCGGTAGTGGGGTCGCGATAGGCAAAATCGGTGGGGGAATTTTCCTTTATCACCACAGGGTAGTTGGTCATTTCTTCTTTCACCAAGTAGGTGATGCCGAAGCCGCCTTTCCCGAGCACTTTTTCGATGATGTAGTCGCGCAGCACATACCCTTTCGGTAGGGTAGGTGTAAATGGTGCAAATGAACTGTTTTGTGCGGAGGATGCCATGGCGTGGAAATAACTCGTCTGCTGTTACAGGCGCTTATTCTAGCAACTTTGTTCTATAAAAAAAAGCAGAAAATCACCCATGCACCCCGAAAATGAGTGGTGCATGGGTGAAAAGAGGGAAGGAAAGCGGCAATTTACTTCGCTCCGGCCTCGCGGAGTAGGCGCTCTATTTCCTCGGTTTTGGCACGATGGAGGGGAGTCCTGCCATACTTATCCGCCTTGTTAACATCCGCCCCGGCGGCAATGAGTTGCTTCACGCATTCCGTGTGGCCTCTGTGTGCCGCCTTGTAGAGGAGAGTTTCGCCGCCCCAATAATCATCCGCCTTGTTAACATCTACCCCGGGCAGGTAAAGGAAGCTGCGCAGCAGGGTGGGATAATTTTCCTTAGCAGCAAAATCCGGGCCTATGGTATAGCCGAATATCAGCCAGGTGAACAATACGATTGCCGACATTACCGATATAATTTTCTCCGAGTGTAATCTGTGAGCACGGGTCAGCAGGCGAGCACATTCGGTGTGCCCGGTCGCTTTGGCGAGGGCAAGTGGGCTGCGGGATATGCCCGATTTTTTCAGCTTTGTACCCGGTGTGTCCAGCAGTCTGCGAACTTGGGCGGGATTGTTGCAGACGACTGCAAGCCCGAGTGGGGTAAAGCCGACCGTGCTGATGCCGGGTGCAGTGAGCAGGGCTTGCATGCAGGAATAGTGCTCGGCTCGGGCTGCGCGAATCAGCGGGCTGTAGCCTTTTTTGTCCGCTTTGTTTATGCTGATTCCGGGGGCTGCCAACAGTAGTTTAAGGCATTCTGTGTGGCCATTGGCA
>JAZLDM010000023.1:0-13627 GCA_045614705.1 Akkermansia sp. | reverse complement strand
CACGGCGACGCTGAGTCTAGTAGCACTGGCTGCTCTGGCTATGCGCCGCCGTAGAAAGTAAAACGGTATTTGGTCGGCGTCCCGCCTCGGCGGAGCAAGCGAGCGAAGCGAGACGCGAAGACGGGAGCCGACTACAGTAACCCTGAGCATACTGGCTCTCGCCGGGCTTGCCGCTCGCCGTCGCCGCAAGTAAACACTTAACTGGTGAAAGAAAAATCCGGGTGCCGATTATGGGCGCCCGGATTTTTTATGTGGGGAAACTTGCCTGTTTTCCACCACATGGAAGGTAGATTGGGCGCTTAGGTCGGGCGGAGCCGTTGCGCGCAAAGTATGTGTGCCGGGGCGGAGCACGGCGTACCACTTGCCGCCTTGTTGTATGATGGGCAGGGTGTCGCAGTGCCAAGTGGTAGTAGCCGCCGGTAGAGTGGAGCGCAGTTCGGCAAATCGGCCATTGCGGGGCAAGGCGGGGCTGAGTACCATGGTGGTGCCCGGGGAGGGTATGAGAATGGCCGGACGCCGCCCGGAAGGTGCAGCCGCTGTCAGAGCATATAGGTGGCTGAGCCCGGCGCCGGCGTACCATTCAGCATAGCTGCTATCGAGAATGGCGCGCCCTCTTTCGTCGAGTTTCGGGGTGGGCATGGCGGCCTGCTCGTCCGCCGTAACGAGCTCGGTGGTTCGGCATTCGGCGGGGGTTTGTGCTGTGGCGGCTGTACCGGTGCGTGAATCAATTTCGAGGGGGTAGAGCTGCTCCGGCTGTGCGGGGAATGAAGCCGGGGTGTGTTCGTGCAGCATACTGAGCACGCGGTGGAAAATGGGGCCGGCTCCGCTTATGCCGGATATATTGCGCATGGCGGTGTTGTCGAAATTGCCTACCCAGACCCCCACGGTGTATTCGGCGGTGAAGCCTATGCACCAATTATCGCGGTAGTTGGAGGAAGTGCCGGTTTTGGCGGCTACTCGGTAGGGAAAACTGAGGGCGGGCGCAGGGCCGAACGTAGCGGCTCGGGCTGAACGGTCGCTGAGAATATGGGCAATACGGTAACTGTGTATTGCCGGTAACAGGGGCGTGGCCGTGGCCGGTTGCAGGGGGAGCCGCTGCTGCAAGGGTAGCTTGCAGCCATTGCGCGCCAAGGTGCTGTAGGCTTGTACCAGCTCCATGAGTGTAACGTGTGCATTGCCTATGGCGAGCCCCAGTCCGTATTGTGCCGCAGTGCCGGGAACTTGGAAACCAAGTCTGCGCAGCTGTTCGAGTGCTTTGTCTGCCCCGCCGGCTCGGTCGAGTGCCTGCATGGCCGGTATGTTTTGGGAACAGGCCAACGCTTGCCGCATGCTGATGGGACCCAAATAGCGGTCGTTGTAGTTGCCGGGGGCTTGTATGCCGTCTGCGCTGCGGTACTGAGTGGGAATATCTGCCACAACGGTGCCGGGATAGTCGCCGTGCTCAAATGCCATCAGGAAGATAAACGGTTTGAGGGTGCTGCCTGCCGAGCGTGGCGTGGAGGTCCCGTTGAGTGCCCCGCCACGCTCGCTTTCGGGGTGCGCGGCAGGTAGAGCTACCAGCACTTCGCCTGTGCGATTGTCGGCTACAACTACAGCTGCTTGTGATACGTTGCACCCACGCAAGTTTGCAAGTTCTTGCCGCGCGATAGTGGTCACTCGGCGCTGCAGCTCGGCGTCGAGGGTGAGTTTGCCGGGGCGGCCGGCTGCACTTGGCGGGGCTGAGATGGGGTGAGCCGAGGCACCAAGCGGAGCACTGCAATCCTCCCCAAGGTCAGTAAGAATTCGGTTGCGGCGGGCAAGGGCGGCCTTCGGGTGGCGCAGCGGGTTCAGGCGAGTGGGTGCTTGTACCATACCGGCCAGCAAGGCGGCTTGCGCGGGGGTGAGCTCCGCCGCTGAGCAGCCGAAGTAAAATCGCGCCGCGCATTCGGCACCACGGCATAGGTTGCTGAAATCGGCTCGGTTCAGGTAGGCCAACAGCAATTCTTCTTTGCTGTGGCTCATTTCGAGTCGGCGCGCTTGCAGAGCCTCTTTCAGCTTTGTGCGCCATGTGCGAGGTGAGGGGGGATTATACAGCTTAGCCACCTGCATGGTAATGGTGCTGGCACCGCCACCTTGCTGCCCGCGCAGGTGGTACCACAGGGCTCGGGTGATTGCTATCAGGTCAATACCGCCGTGGCTGTAAAAGCGGTTGTCCTCGATTGCCACCAGGGCGCGTGCCAGTTGCGGCGGGAGCTGCCGCAGCGGTTCGCAGCGGTAGTCATCCGCCCCGGCTACATAGCCCAGCAATTCTCCATGCCGGTCGTACACCGCCGTGCTTGCCGGTGGGGCTATATCGGGTTTGCTTACGCAGAACGGCAGCAGGTAATATACCGCCGCCAGCCCGGCAATCGTGATTGCCGAGCTGGTGAGTAGGTATTTTTTGGTGCGTGCTCGCACGGTGGAGCGCTTGTTTAATTCTGCGGGCGGGGGCTTACCTCGAAGTGCTGAGGTATGCTCAGGCCGTGGAATTCCGGTCGGTACATGAGCTCAGCCTTTGCGGCGGGAGCTGTTACCTTACCACTGCGTACCACACGGGCTACATAGCTGAACTCCAGTTTTGGATTACCCCACAGGTTATTGGCGAAAGTACGCACGCGGTCCTTGAGGAACTCTCGGTTGCTGACGGTGGCCGGGAAGTACCACCAACTGCGGTATGTTTGCTCACTGATACCGGCGGGCAGTGCTTGCGAGGTGAGGGCGGGATCTACCGCCTCGAAGGTGGCGGGCAGGCGGTCCTCGATGACGATGTAGCGCAGGTTGGTGGCATTTTTGTTGGCCGTGGCGTTGACGGTTACTCGCACGATGTCACCCACGCGGAATGAGCCGGTGGCCTTCCAGCTACCGTCCGGCTGCAGTTGTTCGTAGCGACGCTGCACGCTGAAGCCGCAGTCTATGGCTTGCTCGGGCTGTTCAGACTTGAGGTACCCTTCTGCATAGCCGCTCACATAGACGGTGTTGCCGATGACCGTGAAGCTGTCGGGTGTACCTGTGGTGAGGTTGCAGTGCATGGGGGTAGCCGTTGTGACATCGGTGCCGTTTACTCGGGCGAGCTTGCCGGCCAAGTCGCGAGTGCTTGCATATTCACATATGACGAGCGTGAGCCAAGCATTTCGCCAAGTGGAGTAGGAGCCATTGCTTTGCTGCAGCCAACGGCGCAACATGTCAGCCGTGGCCGGGGACTCCGGTTCGGTTTCGGTGGCGTACATGGCTTTCAGGGCATCGACAGGCGGAAGGGCATATTGTGTGGAGTATATACTTTCGGTGCTGTTTTGAGCTTCGGCCAGTAGTTTGGAGGCATCGGGGTGCTTGGCTGTAGAGGCAGCGATGGCAAGAATCCACTTCTGCTGGCTGTTGAGCTTGCCCAGCAGCGGCTGGCTACGCTCGTAAACGGCATTGAAGATTTCTTTCGAGTCGTCCAACAATATATTAAGCACCAGCAAATTCAGGTATACGTTCTCTTTGCCGTCCAGTGTTTGTTGGTACAGGGCCTTCACGTCTTCCATCAGTTCATTTTTATCCTGTTTGGAGATGAAGTACCTCACCATGATAGCGTAGGCGGAGAACTCGCTGGTTTCCGTGGAGGAGTCCCAGTAGCCATAGCAGCCCGGGGCAATGCGGCGCTTCTTCAGGCGGGCATCAACCTCAGCCGCGATAGCGTCCGGGTCGTGTTCTGTCGGGAATTGTACCCCGAGAGCTTGCTCCAGCGGTTTCTTCAGCAACCAAGGCAGTACGGTGGAGCTCAGCTGCTCCGTACAACCATAAGGATAGGTGAAGAGATATTGCAACGGGTAACCCAGCCCGGAAAGCGGGGAGGTCGAGAGGCTGAGCTGTACATTGCCCCCGTCACGGTAGGGGTTCTTCAGCCATTGGCTCAGGGTAGCGCTCTTGCCGCCCTGCAATTCGGCCCAAACATACTCGCGCAGGTGCGGGGTAGGCGGTGTGGTGTTAAAGCTGAGTTCAACGGCATCGCGCATGCGGTTCAGTGCGCTGCCTTGCGGGGCAGCTGCTGCCTGTACCTGCCATTGCAGCTGTACCGAGCCATTGCCCTGCGGTATCTTCACCGGGAAGTGCAGGGTGACGGGGCGTTTGCCGGTGAGGGTAACGCTCTGCGTGGTCTGGGGCAGCTCAACGTTTGTGCCGCTGAGTTTTACCAACCATTCAATGGGTTGCTCCGGCGATATCCCGGGCAGGGCGTCAGGCAGCATGCTCACCGTGACCGGCAGCAATAGCTCATCGCCCTCAGTTGCGCTCATGGGCACTATCGGCTCCAGCATGATGGACTTGTTCACCACATACGAACTCTGCCCGGAGCCGAAACAATCGCCGGTGGCTGCTACTGCCATCAGGCGGTAGCGTGTCAGGGTGTCCGGGTTGTTGTAGGTGGCACTGAAGTTGCCTTTATCATCCGTACGAACGGTGGTGAGCCACAGGGCGCAGGGATTGAAGTTGGTGCGCAGGCGCTCGGTCTCGTTGCTGTCTTCTGCCGTCTCTTCCTCGTATTCTGCATCACCACCGCCGATGAATATACCCTTGTTGCCGAAGTCGCGGTGTTTCATGCTTTCGCTCACCAAGCGACCTAATCTGGAGTAGGTGCCCACGCTGTGCATGCGACCGATTTCACTGTAGAAGTAGGCACCGGGGTTGGGCAGGGTGTAGCCTGTCACTTGCAGGGTGCCTTCGTCTTCGGCATAGAGGGTGATATCGGCATTCGGTACGGGGTTGCCGGCGGCATCGGTAATACGACCGGTGACGGTGCAACTTTCGCCGGGTTGCAGACTGTGGGGCGGGGCCTGCAGTTGCACGGTGAGCTTTTTGTCGGGGGTGTCGATTCGCAGTTGGCAGGTACCCAGTTTGATTTGAGGTTTTCCATCACCTTCGCGCTGTTCTTCGTTTTGTACCAAGAAGGCACCGAGGTAGACGATGGGGGCATCTGCTGCCTCAATCGGAATTTCAATGACCGGATTATCTACGGTTACACTGCGGCGGTAGTGGCGCAGCACCTTGTCGCGCTCAACGGTGATAAGCAGTTCGGCATCTACCGGGGTTTGTACCAAGATTTTGGCTGTTTCACCGGCATGGTAAAGTTCTTTGTCGGGCACGAGCTCGAGGCCGTAGTGATCGAGGTGTTCCCACGGGCTCACCTCACCGCCCCATACATAGTGGCGGGTGGCACTGCGGAAGGGGCGCCCCTGCGCATCGGTTCCGCTCACGGTGATATCGTAGCGCCCGGCTTTGTCGACGGGAACCTGCACGGTGGTGGGGGTGCCGGTCAGCGTGGTGGTGATGGTGTGTGTGGTTTCGTTCTGCTCACTGTTGTGGACGGAGGAGCTGAAACGAGAGCCGTAGCGGTAGGGGTGGAAGACGGTGCAGGTAGCCGTGACGGTGGCATTTATGGGTGCGCCGTTCCAGCCGTTGCCGTCGGGACTGACTGCTACCAAATCTACAGGCAGAGTACCGCCCACCTTGGCCAAGGTGGCGTGGGGGCGTATGCCGGCGTATACATCGGCGGGGTGCAGGGTGGTTTTCTGCACGCTGCGGATACTCTGCTCGTTGCCGTTTGTTACGGTTGTTGTGGCTACTATGTGTTGAAGGCGCGGGAAATCCTGTTCCGCCAGGGTGAAGGTGGCGTTGCCACGACCGGCGTCATCGAGCGTGCCTTCGCGTGACATGTGGTTACGCGAGCTGCTGCGGTAGCTATTTTGATAGCGGGCGTAGAAGAACTCCCACGGGGATTCACGGAAGTCACCGAATCGGAAATCGCTCCACTGTTCTTGTTTGGGGTAGAAATTGCGGTTAGCGACAGAGATATCCCAGCGCACTTTACCATTGGCCACGGGGGTGGTAGTCAGGTTGGTGGCGGTTGCGTTGATTTCGAGTTTTCGCTCAGCCGGGTTAGTCGTAAGGCTGCTTTCTACCTCGAATTCATTGCGGCGGAATTCTCGGCATACCAGTTCTAGCGAGGCTGTGCGGGGGGCGGCTAACGGCTCTAGGGTTTCGGTCTCCTCCTCTTCTTCTGCGTTATTTTCCGCAGTCTGTTGTTTGTCTTGCTGGGGAGGGGTAGCGCGCAGAATAGCGAGGTCAGGGCTGGTGTTGTCATCATCCCCGCGATAGGTTATGGTGAATTCCACGCTGTAGTCACCCACTTGGTCCAAGGGGATATCGATTGTGAAGGCACCGTTTTCCTGTACGGTTGCAGGGGGCAGCTTGGCTACCTCTTGGTAATCCTTCAACAGGCGAGCGGTGATGCTGACGATGTCGGGAGTCTTCAATTCGTTTTTGTCGAGCCAGCGTACCATGCCTTTGGCGTGAGCTGTTTCGCCGGGGCGGTAGAGGCTGCGGTCGCTGAAGAGGAAGACGAGCGGTTTCGGCACCTCGGCAGGGGCGATTCCTCGCTGCATCATTTCCATGATTTCCCAGCCATTGGATTCAATGGCGCCGAAGTCGATGTCGCCGGCATAGTGGGGCAGCAGCACGCAGTCATCTGCCGTGCTGAGCATGAGGTAACGTGTAGCCGGGGGAAAATCACCCTCGGCAAGACCGTTGGTGACGGGCAGATCTGCGAGCTGGTTGCCCTGCTCATCGAGCAGGTGCAGGGTGGCTGTGGCGAGTTCCTGTGCGTTGCTGAGCTTGTAGGCCCAGGCGAACAGTCGGCTGCCGTTTGTTTTCCACATCAGCCCCAAATCAGTGACTTGTATGAGCCCTTGGTTAACAACAGGCGTTTTGCTGTTTTTAATGGGCGTACCTTCGATGTTGACAAAGTAGAAGCCCCCCACGGGTTCGTTGGGGAATATTTCAGCCAGTGGCAGGCTGAGTTCATTTTCCGCGCCTTCGCTCAGCGGGCGCTCTACCGTGGCAACCACACCGGGCAGGGTGCTTGTATCCACACGGTTGTGTTCCAATTTGTTGTCGTCGAGTTTCTCGGCTTTGCGAATTTTGCGCCGCTCGTCCCATTCCTCCCATGTGGAGTAATCTTGCGCGGTATAGAGGCGACCGTAGTCGCGCATAACGCGTATTTTCTCGGCCGGTGTGGCGGCATTAAGCTTCCACACTCGGGCGGTTCCGCTTATGAGCTGCCCATAGCGGCAGTTCAGGGTGGTAGTACCGCGCAACTGCATGTTGTTGGCCGAGATGTCGGTGTAGATGAAGGGGGCTTTGGGGCGCAGGTGTGTGCAGTTGTTGAGTGTTTCGGTTTCGACATCTGTGCCGCTGGGCTCGCTGATGGGGGCGTAGCGCCCTGTTGCCTCCAGCAAAATTTCCCTGCCGCCGGTTTCGGCATTCAGGGTTATGCTGCGTATACCCTGTACCTCACCTTGGCCGATGATATGCAGGGTGTCTGTAACTACTTCACCGGGAGTGATAGTGATATCTTTGCCGCGAATGCGGCCACGCAGGGCGCCGTCCTTCCATTCCAAGGGCTTCCACTCGTTGCTGTGGGCTTCCTCCAGCATTTTCCAGTTCAGGGAGGATATGAGCTCGGAGGCATCTGCTGCAACGGCCGGCATTCCCAACTCGAGTTGGATTTCGTACTTGCCGCGCGTGGGGCATGTATTGCTCAGGAACATGTAGTAGCCGGGCGCAGAGTAGCTATAGAGTTTTTTATCGCCCATGGCCTTTTTGTGGTAATCCCACTCGGCGCGGGGTAGGTACATGTGCACCTCTTGATTCCCCTTGGGTATACCGGGTGCCTCCACCAACCAAGTATCGGGTATGATTTCATCAGCCGGGTGGGTGGAAAGTTCATCTTGGTCGTGCGAGTCCAGCTCGTAGTTGTTTACGGCATCAAATGCGTACCAGTTATTCAGTGCATCTGCCACCGTGGCGGGGCGGCATACCAAGGGGTATCGCTCGGCGGTGGTGGTGTCATCGGTCGTGTAGTAGAGCTCGGAAAGTCGTTCGCGGAGAGCCGACACGGTTTTCGGAGATTCGGCTCGCAGGAAAATACTTTCGTTTTGACAGGTACCTATGCAAACAAAATCGTCTTGATAGGTGGGCAGAAGTTTAATCTTGCCGGGCAATACTTCGCCATTCAGTCCACGAAGGTTTGCCGGAACTTCCACTCGCAAAACTTCCAAAATAGGCATCTGTTTGGTGATTTCAATCCCGATGCATGAGGTGCTGAGCCATTTGGCTGTGTAGTAATCGGGGTAATTGGTGGTGAAGTAACCGGGCTCTACGGGGCTGCCGACCTGTTCCGGTTTCACCATGGGTACACTGAAGTCTATTCGCAATGCGCTGCCCGGAGTGGCTGAATAGTAGCCGAAGGTTGAGATTTTGGTACTGAGGGGATTGGGCGCCGGGGTCGTTTTGGCACTTTGTTCGGGTTGCTCAGCCGGCACCGGGGTGCCGAGGGTGAGCAGGGAAAGGGCACAGATAATGGGTTGGTGGACTTTCATGACGGTGAAACAGTATCTTTTCGGTTGTAACTTTACTGAAAAATGACAAGCCCTTCAAGTAAAAAAAATGAGGAGCTCAGAGGTATGACTTTCTCTTGTTCAAAAGACGAAAAAAATGGCGCTTTTGTTTTACAAAAAAAATGAAAAATGCGACTGTAATATCAGTATACTCTTGACACGATGTTGAATTGGATATACTCTCATATCATGCTGAATAAATTAAAAGATAAAGCATTGCGTGCTGCTTTGCCTCTTTTGGCAACATCTGCAGTCGGGAGAATTGCGATTAATAAAGGGATTGAGATGATTTCCGAGCGGCTTGATTTGCCTATTGTCGGCGAGTATATGTCCGAGCGGGAGACGTGGCTGGTTACAGTTGGTGAGCAGGGGGCTCCCGTGCAGGCTGTGCTGAATTTGAGTAATGATGCTTTGGCCGGCTTGCTTGAAGAGCTCTCCCCCTACGTGCTGAATAAGCAGGAAATACCCCGCGAAAAGATATTCGAACTCCTCAGTCGCTACCTCCGAAAGCAGGATAACGATTGATTGTTTGCTGCGGGTTGAGTTGCCCGTGTTTACCTGTAAAAAATAAAGGGGAGCGTCAGGACGTCCTGCCTGTCGCTCCCCCGAACCCCTGTATTATGAAAAAGAGTGTCGGTAATGGGGTGCCCTATCAGCTGAGGTGCATGGGCATGAGTACATAGAGGAACTCGTCGGCCACGCGCATGACACCCGGGCTTGAGGAGTCAATCAGGTCGAGCGCTACCTCGCCGTCACCCACTGCCTTCAACGGTGCCAGTATGAAATCGGCGTTGAAGGTGATAGCTATCTCGCGGCCATCGTAGTCGATGGGCATTTCTTCATTGGCCTCACCAAGGTTGGCTGCGCTGGACTGCACTTCCATCATGCCCGGGGAGAAGCGGAAACGAACGGTGTTTGCCTTCTCGGCAGAGAGCAGCGATACGCGGCGCACGGTTTCATTCAGCTCAGCTGCGGACATGACAATGCGCTCATTGCGGCGGCTGGGAATAACCTGACGGTAGTTCGGATAATTGCCGTCGATAAGCTTGGTGACAAGCAGGGTGTCGCCGAAGTCGAAGGAGGCCTGATTGGCGGTGATACGCACCATGACGTCGCCGGCATCGCCAAGCAGACGGTGTACCTCGGCCACGGCACGGCTGGGCAGGTCAATGGCAACCTGCTGGGATTCCGGGAACTCCAGCTCGTTTTCGAAGAGAGCCAGGCGGCGACCATCGGTGGCTACCAAGGTCAGCTTGCCATCTTGGAAACAGGTGTATATGCCGTTGAGAATGTAGCGCGTGCCATCGTTGGAAATCGCAAATTCCGTATAGCGGAAACCACGGTTGAGCATCGCCTGCGGCACTTTGAACTCGCGAGCTTCTTTGAAGACAGGCAGGCTGGGGAACTCCTCCGCCGACAGACCGTTGAGCTTAAATTGAGCGCGGTTGCAGCGAATCGTGGCAATGGCGCCCTTGGTTTCGAGGCTTACTTCGCCATCGCGCATTTCGCGAATGATGCTCTGGAGCTTTTTGGCCGGCAGGGTGATGGCTCCGGGTGTTTCCACATTGCAGGGTACCTTCGCCAAAATGGTGAGCTCCATGTTGGTGGTGGTGAGCTTCAGCACGCCATCTGCGGCTTCGAGCAGTACGTTGGAGAGTATGGGCATGCTGGGGCGGGTGGATACTACGCCGGCCACCTTGTTCAGACCATCCAGTAATGTTTGTTTGGCTAATGCGAATTTCATCGTAATGCTCCTTCTGTTTTTCTGCATTTTACATATTTTTTCTCTGCAAGGCAAGCATAAAGATGGGCAATTTCCATATTTTATACCATTTTTTTTCGAGCACCGCCATATATTGTGCCTTTGCTGTGAAAAATGGCTTGTTTCCACCTATCGTTACGGAAGTAGTGCGGCTTGCTGTTGTGAAATGTCGGGCACTGAAAAACCGGGGCAGGTCGTAGCCGGCCCCGGTTGCGGAAGATGTTGATTTATTGCGCTGCTTTATACAAGCTGGGCGATGAGTGTCTCTCTGTCGCCGGGGCAGAAATCCATGGGCGGAATTTCGGGCAGGGTGTAGCAACCTGCAGCCAGTTTCATGCTGGCGCGGGCGGCGCACACCATTACCTGTGCGGTCAGAGCAGGGTTGTTGATGCGCATTTCAAACTTGAAGATTTGGTTCTGCGTGGTGCCGGATACACCCTTGCGCTCCATGTAGACGCCGTGTCCCATGTCTTTCAGCGCATCGATGTCGGCCACCTGTTGTACGTGGGTGTCATCGTGGCAGAAGTAGTCATCGGCCTTAATGGCGGCCTCTACCTCGGCAAAGTCGGCCCCATCTTCGAGGGCTACATAAACCATGCGGCGGTGTACACCGGAGCCGGTCGGTATGGTGAGGGAGAGGGCGTCTTTCACGCCGGCCTTCGAGCGGGCTACCACACTGTGACCCATGCTCATGCCCGGGCCGAAGTTGGTGTAGGTGATGCCCTTGGGAGCCATGGCCAGCATCATGGTGCGCATGACGGAGTCCGAACCGGGGTCCCAACCGGCTGAAATAACGGCCACGGCGTTGTTGGCCTGTGCCTGCTTGCCCAGTGAGCGGCGTAAATCCACAATACCACCGTGAATGTCGTAGCTGTCTACGGTATTGATTCCTTTTGCCAACAGAGGCAGTGCGGCCTCTTCCACGCTACGTGTCGGGGTGCAGAGCAGTGCTACGTCTACCTGCCCGAGCTCGTCGATATTTGTCACCGTTTTTATCCCGTGCACGGGGGCGCTCCCGGCGCGGCGTACTATGCCTACTAACTCCATATCGGGAGCTGCACGCAGTGCATCCACTGAGTACTTGCCGATATTCCCGTATCCTACGATGGCTACCTTAATCATCTTGTAGTTTCTGTTGGCTTGCGTTGTCGTATGTGTGCAGCGATACTCCATTTCTCGCCGCGCGCATATTTTACATGAATCCGTACCCCAACGCAAGCCCAGACTTGCTTGTTGTCATATTTTTTAGAATTATTCTGATGTAGGGATTGATGTTGGAGTTGCGAATTTGAAGAGCTGAGTTATGTTATGTTGCGTTTCTGCAGTTGTGGATAACAGCAATGGGCAGGGGTATTTGTTACCGACAGCCGGGCGGGATAACAGTAGCATATATATTGACACAGCTCAGCTTTTGTGGTAAGTTGCACTCGCAATATACTGAAATCGAGATAGAGAAATGCCATGAAGAAACTCCTACTTCTTCTCATGCTTGTGGTGGCTGTGTTTGCCATGCAAAGTTTTGGTGCCGATGTGTTGCCGGCGGTTGAGGAAGCCGCCGCCACGGTAAAATCCCCCCTCTGCGGCACGATATGGTCCTTGGCACCGGCAATGTTGGCCATTGTGCTGGCTCTTATCTTCAAAGAGGTGTATTCTGCCTTGTTTGCAGGTGTGGTGCTGGGTGCTTGTTTCGTGACCCGATTCTCCCCGCTGGCTACGGTGGATTTTGTTGTGAATACAGGGCTTATAGAGGGCATGAAGGCTACCACAGGTGTATTCATCTTTCTGGTGATTCTCGGTGCCTTTGTTTGCATGATTAACAAGACCGGGGCGGCTCAGGCCTTTGGTCAGTGGGCTCAAAAACATATCAAATCCCGCATCGGCAGCCAGTTCGCCACATTCTTCCTCGGTATTCTCATCTTCATAGATGATTATTTCAACTGCTTGGCTGTAGGTAGTGTAATGCGACCTGTGACGGATGCTAAGCGGGTTTCCCGTGCTAAGTTAGCTTTTATCATCGATGCCACGGCTGCCCCCGTGTGTATGATTGCACCCATTTCGAGCTGGGCAGCGGCAGTCGCGCAGTACTCTGCCGGTACGGGCTACAATGGTCTGGAGCTTTTCATACAGGCTATTCCCTACAATTTCTACTCACTGCTGGCACTTTGTTTTGTGGTGATGCTGGTGCTCATGCGCTTCGATTACGGTCCCATGGTGCGCTATGAGCGCAATGCCCTCATTCACGGTGATGTTCACACCGTATTACCCGAGCAAGACGTGCAGGGACAGGCGCAGAGTTCTCCCCGCCCCGGTAAACTGGCCGATCTTATTGTACCGGTGCTGATGCTTATTGTGCTGGAGACCTTTGCCCTGGTGTATGTGGGTGGAATACTCGATGGCAAATCCTTTGCCGAAGCTCTGAGCGCGACAGATGCCACTGTAGGGCTGCCCTGGGGTGCCATTATTGCCCTTGTGTTGTCTGTGGCGTACTACCGTATTCGTGGCGTGTTGAGTTTTCGGGCAGCCATGCGCTGCATTCCCAAGGGCTTCATTGCCATGGTGCCCGCCATCCTCATCCTGACCTTGGCTACAGCTCTTAAGAATGTGACCACCGCGCTGGAGGCCCGCGAGTTCATCGCCTTCCACATGGAGCACTCCGCCGCCGGGTTGGTGAACTTCTTGCCGGCTGTGATTTTTGTAGTGGCTGCCATTTTGGCCTTCTCCACGGGTACATCCTGGGCTACTTTCGGTATTCTCATTCCCATTGTCGTGAGCACATTCGACCCGACCAGCCCCCTCATGTTCATTGGTATGTCGGCTTGCCTTGCCGGTGCTGTCGCCGGCGACCACTGCTCACCTATTTCCGATACCACCATCATGTCCAGCGCCGGTGCCCAGTGCGACCACCTGAGCCATGTATCAACCCAACTGCCGTATGTGCTGACCGTGTCCGCAGTGTCCTTCGCTGCCTTCCTGATGGCAGGTTTTGTGCACAACTGGTTTATTGTGTTCCCGCTTGCGCTGGGGGTGCTCTTCATCACCCTGCTGATTCTTAAAAAGTGTACTGCCAAAGCACACACCGATAAAGCCTGATTTGCGGCAACAAGTCGCTGAAAATAGAAATGCCCCGACCGCAGCTGTAGAATAAAATAGATTTGTGTGTAACGAAAATCACATGTGTCCCAAATGTTTCAGAAGACTCATGTAGATTTCTCTGAATACATTCGGATTCCGTTTTGCGTTCTGATGACTCAGAGCGTTTCGAGATGGAGTTCTTTCAATCCCCAGCTCCTTGAGATTAGGTTGAAAACATCTCGCAATGATTGGCAGTCACTCAGGTGGCATAGAAGAAACGAGAGCAAATGTGTCAATACATCCAGATACTGGCAACCTTTGTTGCTTTTATACTTTTCTTCGG
>JAZLDM010000022.1:0-21062 GCA_045614705.1 Akkermansia sp. | reverse complement strand
CCTCAGCCGGAGCCTCAGCCGGAGCCTCAGCCGGAACCTCAGCCGGAACCTCAGCCGGAACCTCAGCCGGAACCTCAGCCGGAACCTCAGCCGGAACCTCAGCCGGAGCCTCAGCCGGAGCCTCAGCCGGAGCCTCAGCCGGAGCCTCAGCCGGAGCCTCAGCCGGAGCCTCAGCCGGAACCTCAGCCGGAGCCTCAGCCGGAGCCTCAGGTTGCCACATCAGCCAATCACGTTAACTCTGCATATCGTGGTATTGTAAAAATCGAAGTAGCGACTCGCAAACCGGACTACGCCACCCCATGGCAAACCGGTCGCTATGGCTCTGGCAGCGGCACCGGATTCATGGTAAGCGCCGGGGTGTTCATGACAAATGCCCACGTCGTAGCCGATGCTGAGCGTATCTACATCTCCCCCTACGCCGATGCCCGCAAAATACCGGCAAAGGTAAAATATGTAGCGCACGATGCCGACTTAGCCTTATTGGAAGTAGAAGATACTGCGGCATTTGCTGATATTCCCTGCTTGGAGTTCAGCGATACACTGCCGCAGTTGGAAGATGAAGTTCGCGCCATAGGCTACCCCATCGGTGGCAACCGCCTGTCCGTGACCCGAGGGATTGTATCGCGCATCGATACAACAGTCTATGCCCATCCCCGCAATGAAAGTCATCTGACGGTGCAGGTAGATGCCGCCATCAACCCCGGCAATAGCGGAGGTCCGGTACTGATGGGAGACAAGGTAGTAGGCGTGGCATTTCAGGGACTCATGGAAGCGAACTCCACCGGATACATGATTCCCATGCCGGTCATCAGAAGATTCCTGAAAGATGTGGAAGACGGCAGCTACGATAGCTATGTTGATTTGGCCGTCACCTTCATGCCGCTCATTAACCCGGCTATGCGCAAGCATTACAACCTGCCCGACAATGCCATGGGCGCCCTGGTTAAAGATGTGGTAAAAGGGGGCAGCAGCGATGGCGCCCTGCAAGTCGGCGACGTTGTACTGGCAGTCAACGGACTCGCTGTTGACAGCTCAGCTATGATTGAGCTGGATGGCGAGCGTGTGCAGCTTGAAGAGTTGGCAGAGCGCGCCTTCAAGGGCGATGAACTCATCTTCACCATTTTGCGCAATGGCGAGCAACTCGAAACCAAGGTTACCTTGGCGCCGCTGAGTTCTCACCGTATCATGGCACAGGAATATGATACCCTGCCCCGCTATGTTCAATTCGGCGGTCTGGTCTTCCAACCCCTGCACCGCAATGTCATAACCGCGCATTCGCTCAACTCGACAGATTTCACCGTGGAACTCGACTCATTCCTGCGCAGGGGAACCTCGGCCGATAAGCAAGATATCGTTGTAATAACCAAAGTACTGAAGGATGAAGTCAACGCTCGCTTCGGTGACTACGGTCGCCGCATTGTAACCCACGTCAATGGTGAACCGGTAAAAGGGCTCAGCCATCTGCACGCCCTGCTCTACCCGCAGGAGGGAGAGCGCCCTCCCTACACCGTCATTGAATTCGCAGGAGCCGCTCGCCCCATGGTTATCGACAATGCCGTCATAGATGGCGCCAATGAACGCATACACGCCACCTATGGTGTACCCGCACCGGCCAGCCTTTAAAACTCATTACATTTCATCACCGTACACCTTACCATATAATGTACCGCTATCTTACCATACTTTCGCTCGCTGCTCTGAGCCTGTGCGCCTGCAAACCAACCCCGCGCACAGCTTACGATACCAGACGAAAGCCGGCTGACACGCAACAGCAGCAGCAAAACACGGAGCCCAGCAAAGAGTCACCAACCACCGGGGACGCACCAACCACCGGGGCCGAAGCGCCCGCCTCCGAAGAAGCCCTCCTTATCATCAATGTCACCCGACAAGGCTACAATCGACTGTCGCCTTGGGAAAAACAGCCTACCGGCACCCGCCGACTGGCCGGCACCTATCTGGGGAACGGCATGGTGCTCACTTACGGAAAAGCTCTACAAAATGCCACCTACACCGAACTGAGTCTCCCCAACGGCACCCGCACGGTACCGGCACGCATTGTCAGCTACGATGACGATTTGTCACTGGCATTGTTGACCACGGCTCACGAACAAGACGCCACCATTTTCGACACCCGAAAAGCCTGTGCCCTCGGGGAGCCCATGCTACGCGCCCAAAAAGCCGAGCTCTGGTGCGCCCTCAACGGCAGCGAGCCCCTGCGCGTACCCCTGCTGTCACAGGTCGGCACCGTGGGTGATAATCTGCCCCGCCTGTCACTGCAGGCCGACATGGCAGTACCTGAACTCTACGCTTATGGCGCCCCCGTCATGAAAGACGGCAAACTGGTGGGCATGAGCGCCGGCTACGAATCCACCGGCCGCAAGCTCACCATCATCAACGCCGAATTGCTGCGCCGTTTCTTGGAGCGCCCGGCAGGTGCAGCTACCGGCACCCCAACTTTGGGCATCGAATTAGCAACTCTGGAAGACCCGGTATTCCGCCGTTACCTCAAATTGCAGGAAGGCCAAACCGGTGTCTACATCAGCGAAGTAAACCCCGTGGGAGCCGCTGCTACCGCAGGACTGCGCGAGGGCGATGTCATAACGGCCATTGAAGGAATAACAGTTGATAATCTCGGGCGTTGCAATATCCCCATCTACGGGCCCACCGCCATTGGCGTAGCAGCACGCTACCTGCGCCCGGTAGGGGACACACTGCGACTCACCATCAGCCGCTCCGGCGAGCAGCTCGATGTTACCGTACCGCTCAATACCGATGCGAAGGACAAAGCCCTCCTCGCCACGGAACGCCCCGATAAAGCACCTCGCTACGCCGTATGGGGTGGCTTGGTATTCCAGCCACTGACCGACACATACAAACAAGCACTCTCAGCTCAGGCTCGCGGCACCCTGCCTGTCGAATTTCTCGAACCGGAGGAGCGCGTCGATGCTCTGCGTGAACAAGGTATACGCGAGCTCACGGCTCTCACCCTCATCATCCCCACCCCGGCTACACTTGGCTACGATAGTTTAGGCTTTTGCGTAGTGGAAAAAGTCAACGGCAAAACCCCTCACGATTTCAGCGAATTCGTGCGCTTGCTCGATGAGCCTACAGCCAATGGAATCGTCGAGTTCACCACCAACAAGCCGCCTTACAAAATCTATATGGACAGCAATACTGCGGCCGCTGTAAATGACAACCTGCGCCGTAGTGCCATTCCTCACCTCAGAAGGCTCGATTAACCCGCAGCCACAAGTCAAAAAACTCACAGCAATTAAGCCGAACCGCAATCGCGGTTCGGCTTAATCTTTTCAGGGGGATTAACGCTCAGGTCATTCGAGCGCGGCGCGTAGTTCCCGGGCGAGGAGCGGGGGCAAGCATACCATGCTCCCAAGCCTCGGCAAACATGCGAGCGGCATCCGCAGAGTGAGAGGCCGAATCGTGTATCGGTAAGTCACGACCATTCCCCCCATCACTACCGGCAGCTGTGCGATACATCTCAAGGCATGTCACCCCCGATGGTTCCAACACACCGGCCGGGTTCATACGCTGGCCAAGCGTATCGGGATGAAACCAGCTGCTATCCAGTAATTTACGCAGCACATTAATACCTCGCCATATATCAGGAGTTCGCGGCACGACACGCACATTGTGTATACCACAACGCGCCAGACTTTCCACGTATGATAAGCCATGCGGGTCGCGGTGGGCGGCATCATGCGGCAGAAAATGAGCAGCGACCTGCCCGTAGCGTTGCTGCCACAGCTGAATATGAGCCGCAAAATGTTCCAATGGCAATTGATTAGCAGCATAGTGGTTCAACCAATAAACCTGACCACCGTAGCACTGCACAAGCCAGATTGCCGTATGATCACTCAACCCCAAATCCCATGCGGTATAAAGCGGTTCATCCACCCTGTAATCGAAGGCACAGCCAATACGCCCGGCCTCGCGCAAGCGCGTAAGCTGAGCTCCGTATATAGCCCCTTCATTGCCGGTGGAAAAAGCCTCATCCGGAGTGGAGGGGTACTCCTGCCGCATGGCCGGCCCCATTGTGCGAGCCATCCGTGAGTACCAATTTTTCTGCTCACGGGTAAGATTCAAACCGAAATCGGACTCGAGGTGCTCAAAATACTCAGCCATATCCTCAGCACGAGCAGGAGACCCCGGCAGTACATAATCCGGGTTATCAAACCAGCTGAAGAAAAAGAAACGAAAATCCAACGGCGAAATTTCACCGCTGTCCGGTGTTTGCATAGCCTGAGTAGTCAGCTCATAATTCACCCCATATCGTCCGCCCTCATGAGTACTCTCCAGTATAATTCGGCCATCTGCCCCCACTGTATTAATCGCGCCGGTACGAATTTCGCGCGCTCGCCACGGTGCGTGAACAGATACATGCGCCAGCTCCGACACATGCAGTAGCTGCAAAGTACCACCACGCAACGTAGTACCCAATCGCACATCACTTCCGTTCACAAATCCCAAACGAGTGCGAGCATCCGTTGTAGGGTGCCACTCATTGCGCCGGCATACACCGGTGTATTGTTTAATGAGCGAACCGAGGTAAGCCAACGCACGTTCACAGTCATCCGCTTGCGGGGGGACATAATCGAGGTGCTCCCAAGCAAAGCGCAGTTTTTCCAGTTTCTGCTCGGCATCCGGCAAAGTTTTATCGATGATACCGGCATGAAAATTCGGAGTAAACAGGCAACTATCAAGCATAAACATAGCCACATAGGTAGAAATGCCCAGCTGCCTTGCCTTCAGCACCACATTGCGATTCCACAAGTTGCGGTGCAAACGATTCTGTGCGGCATTCATGCGAAAACGCTGCACTCCTCCACTCTTATTTTCAATCCAATACAAATTATTAAGACGCCAGAGCGGATTGTCGAGCCGCCCCCGCAGGGTAGTTTTCATGAGTTGCTCAATCATAATCAGATTCGGCAATTGAAATGTTAGTCTAATAGCTATTAAGGAAAAAATCATCGGGCTTTTGCACCTCAAAATCATCAAACTCATCGATTTCAATATCGTTAAAATCAATAAAGTCCAGCGCTGACGGTTTCTCCTTTTTCTTCAACAGAGCATCAAGCAGCAATTGCATCCGCTCCGGGTTTGACCTCAACATCTGGAGAGTTTCAAACAACCGCTGATAAGCCCCCAAAGTCCACGCCTGGTTAATACTGTCGGCTGTCGACACACACGAAATAATTTCAGCGCCCAATCGAACAGCTAACAACGAGCCGACATCAAGTTTTTCGATTGACTTATTCTCTATGCGTCGAGAAAAACCGGTATCTTCATACAAGCGCATCAACAATTCCGTAAGAGTTTCGTTTGGCAACGCCATAGAAATATGCTCCTGCGGTCCCAAGGCAACCTGATTAAACAGCAATTCCAAATCATGTTCAGTAATGCGGCGGCGCAAATCATAATAACGAGACCCTACACCGGTGCCCATAAACTCCATGGTTCTTCGGTCAAAACGCTCCAACGGAACATAAGCAGAAGCAGGAACCGAATCCGCATCAAAATTATCCAGCCCATAATATACCCCTAATCGCGTGCCAATCACATGGGGTCTGCGCATATACGCAGCACCGGCATTCGGACTACCCGGCATCAATCGAAGCACTGTCTGCGGTGCATAGAGATGCGCTTCATACACGGTAATATGGCTCAGGGGAGAACACTCCAATTCACTCTGCGATAACAGGGGAATTCGTTCACCGGCAACCGTTACATATTCCGTGGGCTCGTCAAAGGATTCCGACGATTTCTGCCAAAGTACATTGCGCAGCCCGGACAAAGCACTGCGAGGCTCCCATATTTCAAGACCTTCCGGGGTGGTATACCCACCACCATACCGCTTACCTTTCCACATAATATTACCATCCGCTGCCTGATAGGGCATATCAAATGTAATTGAGCGCAAATAATCAAGCGTGTTCAAAGCATGAATCACTTCGGGGGAACGTGGGATATTTTCCAACTCGACATTAGCCGTTACGACATAATCCGCTCTGGCAGTCAAGTTCTTCTCAAGCTGCCACACCGGGGTACGGCTATTAAATTCAACAAAGGGTCGATAATCTTGCAGTTTTAAGGTGCTTAAAAAGTCGGAGTCAGACTTCAAGAAGCTGCAATAGTGCAGCGCCGGGTACTGACTGAGCACATTATCGAGGTTAATAATAGCTGCATCAGCCACATCCATGCCCCCCGCATTTCCGGGAAGCTCAGGCAGCACCGTCTCTCGGCAAAAATTCCGCAGCACCTCGGCATACGAATCCTTCAATGAAGAATCCATGCTTTGCCAAGTCTCAAGCGGTCGCCTCAACAGGTTCCAATACTCCGCACCTGCACATTCAAACACATTATCACCGCTGAAATGGTGCGCCCAGGCTTGCTCAGCCCGCAAATTCGGGTCATCATCTAATGCGGCGGGTAATAAACGCCCCACCAAATCATCATTAACCAAATCGTTGTAATTATTTCGGTAGTACTCCACCTGAGGTGCCAATTCCCGCAGTCTGACACCCATCTGGCTATTGTACCACATCATGCCATACTCACCTCTTAAACCGGGACGGAAAGGCGCGCCCCCTCTCCCTTGCACGGGAGATTCGATTTTCTCAACTTCGGGGCAAAATGCCAGGCTGTTATACCATGTCTTTACCGTCCAAGGCACATTAAGCTCCGGCAATCGAGCCAAGAAACACAGGAATGTGAAACGCCCCATCTGCTCAGCCATCTTCAAGTTCATACCGAGCACATTACCCTCCGGGTCTCTACCCAAACGCGCGCGGTTCCACCACGACATTCGCCTAGGTTGTCCGATGTGAAGAATTTTCTCCATATCCTCACGGCTGATAAGCTGTTTATCCAACAAAAAATTACCTGCATGTTCTGCGTTGATAATACCGGAATTAAGCTGTCTTGCCCAATATACGATAAATCGACTGTAAGCCAAGCCGGCAGGAGTCATCATCGCATACTGGTCTATGTAGAACGGAGTCTTAGCGGTCGACTTTTTGCCGGACATATATTCAACAATCGGCAAGTCAATGGAGTTGTGCAGCATCGACACATTGAGTTTTTTGAGCGTATTGCGGCGCATACCCGGCTGAATATGGCTGGCATCAGCCATCCAAGCATACGCCAGTTCTGCAACAGCATCACTACACAATCGGTCAAATGATGAATACTCCAATTCACCGGCTGTAGGCAAGGTCAACGGAGCATCAGGATTATGAAAATCTGACGCAATGAATTTATCTGCACGCGAACCAATGGGAGCAAACAGCACAACATTGTGACCGGCAATAGAATTGGCCAGTTCCTGCTTACTTTTAAACCAGGGGGTAAATCGACCATCCGGGCGCAGCATACGCCAGTATTGCTCTCCATTCTCATCCGGCGGACTAAGCTCCGGCTTAAAACCGGTCATGGTAGAGTAGAGCTCTAAATCACGAGCGCTTTTCTGCTCAAATTGCTTGCGTCGCTCAACATCCCGAGGAAGCACGGCTTGCTCTACGTCAGCGGATTTGTACCCCAACACCTTCGCCACATAATTACCGTATGCCTGTGACGGGCTGTGCCCGCTCAATATGTAATCCTGAAACTCGTCGGACATCGGCAAAAAGTCTGTCAAAACAGCTGCGCACACACGAGTACGGTGCAACAGACGATAAAACGTGCGCATATCCGGAAATCCGTCCATCTTCTTATTATCATAGCTGCGACACTCATCAACTATGTTGTCAATCAAATAATCGGGTACACGCAGCAACCACCCCGGAGCATGGGGCGCATCCCTGTATTCTCCCAAAATTTTGCCGCACTCACTGGCTAATTCATCATAAGCCATAGCCCGGGGACTGCCACCGGCCATATCCAATATAGTCTTTCCCACCAAATTCAAATATCGTTGGCGAGTCTCTTCCGCATGTTCTTTTAGCTGAGAGAGCGGAACATCAGTTCCCAAGGTCATGGAATCCTGCGGGTATAACTGCAACAGCAGGCGATATGAGCACTTCTGCAATTCATCCGCATAAGTAGTCAGCACAGCACGCCGTATGGGCTCCGCATCGGGAATCTGATAACCGTCACGGTGCAAAAAGGTAAACTTCTCCGCCATGTTTTCGTATGAAAGCATGTAAGCATTGCGATAGCATCCACGCCCATTGAGAACCCCTGAGCGCCCGCTACCACTACCTTTCCAACGGCGGTCAGCAATATCAATTGGTTGACTACCATCAAGAGCGGCCTGTTGTTCCCAAATACCGCGCAGCGTAAGAGCCTCCTGAGTGCGCTCCGTATTCGGGAGTTTCTGTGTCGTTTTATAAGCAGGAGCAAAATCAGCTGAAAGGTTAAGAAACGCCTTTACCTCTTTCCACGTTTTGAACGGCAAATAACGATCAATATGGAGCAATTGCATAGCGCGAATAATGTCCATGGAATATCGGCGATTCTTTCCGGCCCACAACTCACTTTCACAAATAGCCTCACGCAGCAGGTTATTTTGAACCTCTATATCATTTTCGCTTAATATTCTCTTTACCTTTTCCTCGGGTACCTTCCACTCCAACAAGCGACGCCCTGAACCAAGCACACTGTCGGGAGAGCGAAAATGACGTAGCGCCAACCGCCCTGCCCCGATTAACAAAAATGGCAACGTAGCCCCGGCCTCACGCAGATTGCACTCAATATCGGTTAGACTTTCACCAAAAAGTTTCCAGTCGATATTCGACGCTGTTGCCGAAGCTCTGGCAGCCAGCTCATGAGCTGCCAAATCCGTTGCAGCCGCGACCTTATTGCCCAGCATGAGTTTCACACCATCCACCGTCATTGCACCGGCAGTTTTAAGCCCTGCCAGTGAATAATTCACCAACCCGCTACCTCGGGCTTTCATAAAATTATTTAAAGTCTGTTCAAACATTCGCCCACCCAGTCGATTAAGGCCCATGTAAATACCACCCTGCACAGCACCGGCAATCACCCCGACCGCCGCCTGTAATTTCTGCGGTCCCTCGGGGGCACGCCTTCTGGCCTCGGCCACAGATTCACCCATAGCACTGAGCGCGAGCCCGCCGAAACCGGCGCCGCCACAGCAAGACAACACAGCTGCAGGCACAGCTTGGGCACCCTCAAGAAAGAAAATCTCAGCTCGGCCGGCATTCGGGCGCAGCAATGGGGTATTCTGCTGCTGAGCGAGATGACGAATTTCATTGAAATTGCGCATACGACTATCCCAAGCCGCAGCGCCTTCACGCAACGAGCTACCAACATCACCGCCAACAAACTCACCCAAATTATTAAGCACGGCAATCCCGCTATGATTAAGAGCCTGCATGGCTCCAAACCCCAAATTCCCGGCTCCTCGGCGCACGGCACGAACACTTCGCGCAAACATGCTTTCCTCCTCAAGATTCTCGCCCTTCGACTGTAACTTTTGCCGGTGCAGATGTGCGGCCAAATATACCGTTGTCTGTCGGTCTTCCTCCGACAATTCTCCATACTTGTCTACCGCCTTCACAAGCCCGGGGGTGCCGGCTATGACATCCGGAAGCGACAAAAACTGAGACTCAGCAGAATAAAAAACATCAAACCCATCCGCCAAATCGCGTGCATGCGGCATGCAACGTGCACGCATAATTTGCCCCTCGCTGAAGGCATTTCTCGCAATCGTCTCGGCCAAATCTTGGTCATCGGGCGACAGGTCTTGGGATAACTGTGAAATACTGTACGAGCTCTCACCGTGCAATGCCGTCATGTACGCATGCTCATACACCTTACGGGCCAATTCACGGCGGGCGGTTTCCCCCTCTCGGGCGGATAGCGCAACAAAAATCTCCTTATCATCCGCCGCCACGCCGAGTTTCTCCGCCAATTCCGCGCGGTATTTTCCCCAGTTCACCAGCAAATCACGGCGGGGGTGCTCACTGTGGTCAGCCAGCCATGAGCGGTTAATAGCGCTGCAAAGCACATACTCACGCTGCTCAGGGCTCAACGCGGCCTCCTCGGCACCGGCTCGTTCGCGCACCTCATGCGGCACAGTCTCCGGGTTCCCCGTCAGTACCTGATGCCAATAAACCTCTGCACCCTGCGTCGGCAATTCCTTCTGTTGAGGAGATATTTTGCTCTCCGCCGAAGCGCTGACTTCTCGCCCCGTCTCCGGAGTCAAAGCAGGTTGAGGTACAGGCTTCTCTCCCCCGAGTTCGTCCATGGGCACTTGTGGAGAGAGCGGAGTTTCAGTCTCCGCCGGTTCCGGTTGAGACGGTGTGACCGGCTCAGTCTTTTTACTGAGGACAGGCACCTCTTTCATCAATTCAGTGGTAATCGGTTCCAACGATTCATCGCCGGACAAATTATTTGTTTCAGTGTTCATAGAATCAGGTAAATATCATTCAGTAGTTGCAAAACAGACCCAGCGATTACCGCTACCGCGCACATGCTCCATCCAGCGTGCCGCCGCTTCACTCCCCTCTTGCGCAAGAACAGGAAGCCCCGACTGTTGCAAGTCAGCCAGTCGTTGCAAAGCCATATCATCCCCCGGACTCCCCAAATACCCCATTGTGTATAACTGCCAAAGCCCCCGAGACAACGTGCGGCGGTCATCCGGCGCGACCTGTGCCGCAAGCGACATTCTCTTCAGTAAAAAATCGCGCTGAACTTGTGGTATGGGAGCCGTCAATATATCAAGCTTGGTTTCCAACAGCTCAGCAGAATCCTCGGGCAATTCATCCACACGGCGCAACCAAGTGCAAAGCTCTGCCGGCTTGAGTGCGCGTGCCGGGCGCCGAGTGTCCGCTAACTGGTCAGCAGAAATCAGCCCGGCAGAGGCCGCCAATTCAAGTTCAGCATCATCGTATGGTAATTGACTGCTCGCCTGCCCGGCCAACCTGTCAGCCAAAGCCGCAGTAGAATCTCTCTTAACCCGCTCTACTTCAGCCTGCAAATGACGCAACTCCGCACTTCCCTCATGCGGGAGGGATTCCGCAGGGGTAGCAGACCAATCAGCCAAGGCCTGCACCGGATTATCTGCCAACGCGGCTCGCCACTTAGCCACACCGGCACGAGCTCGCACGGCATTGCTCTGAGCGGCCATTTCAGATTGAGGCACGAACACCCCGGCTCCACTTTGCAGCCAGCGCTCAGCTTGCTCAGCATCTCCGGCTTGCACAGCTGCATCCACGCGCTGCTGCCAACTATTTCTTGCTCGGTTAAGCTGCTGTAATTCCCTGTCACGCAAAGCCTGAATCGATGCTTGTCGACTATAGGCCTCGGCAAATTCTCTACCTGCCTGTCGAGCTGACGGTGGCAATTCCGCGATAGCCTGAGCAAAATGAGGAGCACTGACTTTCTGCCAAGAATAGTCCCAATCATTCAAGTCACACTCGGCCAGCTGCTCGCGTGTTTCGCTGCTGATTTCATGCAATCGACGCGAAAAATCGGCCAATTCCCCGGTAGCAGTAACCTGCTCTTTCTCCTCTGCCAGCGCAGCACTCCCCAAGATAAGCGAGGATACACCGGCGCCCAGAGACTGTGCAACCTCGCCCCAGCCCATAACCCCTTGCACAGGTATGCGCACCGAGGGCGAGGGGGCACTGAGCATGCCCCATTCCTTCATTTGTATTGCCATGCATCAAAGCATGCACGCAATACCGACTTCCTTCAACAACAAGCCGACCCTTCGCAGCGTATTATAACATCCAAAACACTGGATTTAAGCACCTTAAAACAAAACAAGCGTACACTCACACCACCGCACGTGCCATTTATGGCATACGGCGCTTTCCTATCACAGTACTCATATCGCGTCGGTCGTACCTCAAAAAAATCCCCCACAGCCTTCCGGCCATGGGGGATTTTTCCACACATGTAATTGTTTTTACATGAAGCTTTACTTGCGTCTGCGGCGGGCTGCAAGGCCGGCCAGTGCCAGCAAGCTCAGCGTCGCCGCTTGTCTCGGCGTAGGGCGTAAGCCCGGAGACGGATAGTGGGCTCCCGTCTTCGCATCTCGCTACGCTCGCTTGCTTGGGGCTTCGCGTCTGCGCTTGCTACGCCCTCACAAGACGCCGTGGCGGGACGCCCACTTAGCGAGGGGTTATTTGCGTCTACGGCGCATAGCCAGAGCTGCCAGTGCCAGCAAGCTCAACGTCGCCGTAGTGGGCTCAGGGATTACGTTGCTGACGCCTTGCAGGTATACCACGTTGGCGGTGCTGTCGTAGTGCAGCGTGGTGCTCTCGTTAATCCACTCGCCTGTGAAGTAGTCGCCGGCATTCACGGTGTAGACGATTTCGTCACCGGATACGCCGAAGAGGTCGTCCATGAACAGGTAGACCGAACCGACATTGCTGAAGAGCACCACCTGCGAATCCGGGGTGTAGTTGGCACCCAGTGTCAGCACCAGATTGATTTTTTGCTCCTCGTAGCTGTCGATGGTCAACTCGGCGCCGTTCATGTCGATATGAGCTCCGTTTGCTATCAATGTAGAACCGGCAAACATGTTCAGGCTGTTGGTCTCCAGCACGGCTCCTACTGCGGTATGCACGGCCACGGTCGGGTCGTAGCCCTCTGCAGCTGCAGTGGTGTAAACGGCCATCTCGTTGCTCATCAGGCTGTTCAGCTCCACAGCGGCACTCACATCGCCTATGCTCAGGGTAGCCCCCTCCTGAATGTTGATGTTGGTGGCTGTCACCGTGGCTTCATCGCTCACGGCCAACTGTCCGCCTTCTTCAAGGGTAATGCCGCCTCTGTTTTCGAGTGTGAGCTTTCCGCCCTGTACTGCTACCATACCGCTTCCTTTATAGGCGCCTTTTGTCACGGTAAGTTCCGTATTGCTGCCTTCCACAATGAGACTGCCGTTACCGGAAAGTGTGCCGGTGGTGGCATCAATGCCGTTGATGCGCAGAGTGCCGTTAACTATGCTGCCGCTGGCTGCATAGTTGCCGCCCTTCATTTCCAAGGATGAACTTTCGGCGATTTCAACCGCTCCGGTGATGTCATTACCCTCCGCGGCCAGCACCACCTGACTGCCGTTTTCTACAGTTATGGTCGTACCTTCTGCGGCAATGTGAGCAGCTTGCCCCTCTGCCGTGGCACCCAGTGCCGTGCTGTGCTGTATATTGAGTGTACCGCCCAGCAGTTCCGTGTTGCCGGTATGGGCATTGGCGGTTGCCAAGGTCAATTCTCCTGAACCTGTTTTGGAAATGCCGGTGCTTCCAACCAAGCGTCCGCCGCCCTCCGCTGCGGTAAAGATGTAGTCCACGCTGCTATTGACGCTGATACTGCCCGGCGCAATATCTCCGGACAACTGTACTGTTCCGGCTCCTCGGTCGGAGAAGAGTACATCTTGCCCGTTGCGGAATACGGAACCGCTGTTCCAGTTGGCATCTTCACTGCTCCACACACCGCTACCGCTTGCATTGCTCCACAGGGAGCTGGCTACGTAATAGAGCACACCGTCTTGCCACAGCAAATCGCCAAAGCTCGCCCCTTCTGCAGCGCCACTGCCATTAAAGGTGATGTTGCCAGAGTTCCAACCGCTAACATCATACTTCGAAGAATCCGTAAGAGAAATGATTTGGTACATGCCTTCTGCATGCTCGGTTTCCACCTTCAGATTGAGGTTCAGTGCTCCGCTAATGTTCAGGTTTCCGCTCAGGTTCAGGGCTGCCTGTTGCCAGTTGGCGTCAGTCAGCGTTGCTGTCAGGATGGCACCGGCATTCAGGGTAAGTGAAGTAGCCGTAAGACTGTTACTGCCCTGCAGTTCCAGTTCGGTTCCGGTGGCGAAAGTAAGACTGTAGCCGGTATGGCTCATATAGCTATCGCGCATCAGCAGCTTGGCTTCGCCGCTGACCTGTAATCCGCTGCCATTCAGGCGGGCCCCGTCTACTATCTGCAAGGAACCATTTTGCAAATATATGGTGTCCCTAAATTCACTCGTCTGCGAGTTCAGGATTTCTTCAGCCGTAGCCGTACGGTTCTTATTGTTGGCCTCCAGAATTTCATTCAGATGCTGCTCGGCATATTTGCCGCTGAAGATGACGTCACCACCGGCGCTTTGTGTGTTGCCTTCCGTATCTGTGTAATTGCGGTTTAAGTAAGTAGCACCGGATGAGTATACGGAATCATAGAAGGTGATATTCCCGCCGGTCTTGGCAGAACGTGTCATGCCTCCAACACAATAAATACTGCGCAGGCGGTATGCCACATTAGTATTTTCATAGTTTCGTTCAAATAACACACTATCATTACCTTGGATGGTCACGTCTCCGTTATAAGCATAGATAGCGCCGCCGTGGTAGTAGAAGGAGGGGGTGGTGGGGTTGGCGGAGGCGGAGGAGGAGTTGCCTGAGAAAGAAACATCGCCATTATGGCTGATGGTAACAGTGGAAGCATAGATAGCGCCGCCTCTGGAGTAGGCGGCGGAGGCGGAGGAGGAGTTGTCTGAGAAAGAAACATCGGCATTATTGCTGATGGTCACAGTGGAAGCATAGATAGCGCCGCCGTAGGAGACGTCGTCGTAGGCGGAGGAGGAGTTGCCTGAGAAAGAAACATTGCCATTGTTGCTGATGGTCACAGTGGTAGCTCTGATAGCGCCGCCGTAGGAGACGTCGTCGTAGGAGGAGGAGGAGTTGCCTGAGAAAGAAACATCGCCATTGTTGCTGATGGTCACAGTGAAAGCATCGATAGCGCCGCCTTTGGAGTAAGAGGAGCGGTCGTCGTCGTAGTAGGAGGAGGAGTTGCCTGAGAAAGAAACATTACCATTATTGCTGATGGTCACAGTGGAAGCATCGATAGCGCCGCCGTAGGAGTCGTAGGAGGAAGAGGCTGAGTTGCCTGAGAAAGAAACATCGCTATTATTGCTGATGGTCACAGTGGAAGCATCGATAGCACCGCCTTCGGAGTAGGCTGAGTTGCCTGAGAAAGAAACATTGCCATTATTGCTGATGGTCACGTCGCAGTCGTAAGCATAGATAGCGCCGCCAGAGGTGGAGGTATTCGTTATATCTTTAAACAGTACGTCCACAGTGTCACTTTGGCCATCATTAACATTGGTGATGGTTAAAGTGCCGTTTCCTACACGGATGGCAGCACTGTTTCCCGTTATCGTCGAGAACGTCAGGTTGCTCAAGGTATCGAAAGTTAAAGTGCTTTGGCCGTAGAAAGCCGAGCGGTTGCCGTCTTTGAAACTCAGGGCAACGGGGGAGTCTGAATTGTAGGAGCCAAAGAATACATTACCCCCTCTGACGAGAGGAGTGGATGAAGTCCAGTAGTCTGCACCGGAAGGTGTGATTTCCTGAGACCTACGCAGAATAAATGCGATGTATTCTTCTGCCGTAAGCTCTGAATACGTTTCCAGAGTACCGGGGCTATTCAGGTAAGTGGTAGTGTAACCTTCCGGGGCTTCTACAGCTTGGGCAGGCAGGGCGATAAAGGTTGCCAGAACGGCAGTTAACAGTGTGATAGGTAGATGTAATTTCATAATGTAAAATTAAGAACTTCTCACACTCTACGCTTTTCAAAACCGCACTTTAGAATAACTAAAAACTTTATACTCTGCCATTATAAAAATCGTAACTATCCTTTTTGTGCGACATCGCGGCAAAGCTGTTTTCTTTTTGCATAATTACTTCCTTTGTGCTTGACTTGCGGTTTTGAAAGGCGAGTTATCATGACCATGACTAAAATAACAGAAGAAGAACTGGCGGCGTTGGCAGTGTTGAAGCAAACGGGGGTGAATGTATTGGACGCTGCACAGGTGGCGGGAGCTGCACTGCGGGCGGGACGCGGTAGGGTAAGACGTGCGCTGCGGTGTATAGCGGCGGGGGAGGAAGAACTGCGGAGGCAGGAGAAAACGGTGAGCTTTGAAAAAGCCGTGGCGGCGGCGCTGGAGGCAAGGCGCGAGCGGAGGAGCCGCACGCAGACGGATTTCCGCTATTTTACCCGCCGATTCATGAAACGCTGCAAGGGATTGGCTGCGCGGCGCGTGCGAGCTATCACCTCGCAGGAATGCACTCAGTACATCGAGCAAGCCTTCGACACCCCGCGCCAGCGGCAAAAGGCGCGCTTGATACTCAGCGGCGTGTTCAGTACCGCCCTCAAACGCGGCTGGTGCAGCGAAAATCCCGTGGCGCGGGTGGATGCGGTGAAAGTGCGGGAAGAACGAATCGAGATATTAAAACCGCAGGAAATCAAAGCCTTACTAAGCGCCGCGAAAAAATATCGCGGCGGAATATGCTTGGCAGCCGTCGGCATGATGCTCTATGCCGGCATACGCCCGCACGAAGTCGCCCGCCTGAGCCGCGAACACATCAATTTGCAAGACGGCACCATCAGCATATTACCCCAACACAGCAAAACCGGCGGCTCTCGGCTCGTCACTATCCACCCGCCGCTGGCCAAGCTCTTGCGCACCCATTGCCCTGATGGGAAAATCTGCCCGCCGCAGTGGATTCGCCACTGGCGCGCTTTGCGCCGCCTAGCCGGCTTTCGCCGCTGGGTGCCGGACGTACTGCGCCACACCTTTGCCGGGTACCACCTACGCCACTTCCGCAGCTACAGCGAACTGCAATACGAAATGGGGCACCGCGACAGCTCCTTGCTACGCACGCGCTATGTGAGCATGGGAGCAGTAGGAGATGCTGCGAAATTCTGGGCATAAAGTGCCTGAGTTCTCTAGATCGAGAGGGGGCTTTCGCCCCCTCTCACACCACCGCACGTGCCATTTACGGCATACGGCGGTTTCCTATCAGCGTTTAAGGAGTTGATAAAACGAGATATATCCCACGGTTCGTTACCTCCCCGCAGTTGCTTCGTGCCCGCCCCACGGGCACTCACCCCGCTGGGGCAAACACTATCGCGTTTGGCTAATCAGCCTTACAGCCGTCGGCTGCTTTGTTCTTCAGGTCCGGGATTCCGCATCATCGCGGCTCCGCGCGGACTTTCAGCGCAGTGCGTATATCGCGTCGGTCGTACACAAATACACTCGACAGACATACGTCTGCCGAGTGTATTCAAAACTCCGGGGAACTTATCAAGCCTGAGCGGCCATCATAGCCTCAATTTCAGCAACCTCCAGCGGTGCATTCGGTATGAGGTCTTCCGCACCGTCAGCATGTATCACTACATCCGTCTCAAGTCGTATACCGATTTTTTCGGCCGGTATGTATATGCCCGGCTCAATCGTCCAAACCTGATTTTCTGCAAACACAGGGTCAGCAGGACCGACATCGTGCACATCAATACCCAGCGAATGCGAAGTGCCGTGCATAAAGTACTTACGCACGCAGAGCGGATTGTTGGGAGAGGCATCCACCTCCTCCTGAGTCAGCAAACCAAGCTTCACCAGCTCAGCCGCCATGCGAACTCGAACCAAGCGCTCATACTCACTCTTCAGCAAGCCCGGGCGCATAATACTGAACGCATAGCGGTGCACAGCCAGACATGCCTCATACACAGCCTTCTGGCGGGATGTGAACTTACCATTAGCCGGTACGGTTCGGGTCATATCGCCGGCATAGCCACCATACTCAGCACCAATGTCCAAAAGAATAAGGTCGCCGTCCTCACAGCGCTTATGGTTCGATATATAGTGGAGTACACAAGTATCCGCCCCGGAGGCAATAATCGGTTGGAACGAGAACTTACGAGCACGACGACGAATGTATGCCGAGCTCAACAGACCTTCAATCTCCCACTCACCCATACCGGGATGTATAGCCGGCAATAATTCATTGAAACCCTCACCGGTAATTCGGCAAGCCTCACGCAGCTGCACAAGCTCCTGCTCCGACTTCACTAATCGCATAGCTGCGAGTATGTCGTAAAGGCAGCATACTTTAGCATCCGGATAAACTGCACGAAGAGCCTGCTCCATGCGAGCATTGCGGGTTTGAACATACGTATTGCGGCGGGGGTGATTATCCTGCTCCAGCCACACCTCATTTGCAGCAGGAACCCACTCGGCCAATATACTGTTGTACTCATCCGTCCAGCGTACATCTTCAATTCCGCTGAGCTGAGTTGCCATCTCGCGCGTAAGGCGCGCGCCCTCCCATATAACAATATGCTCGTTGGTTTCACGCAGCAACAAAGTATCCTCATGGCTGCCATCATCCATCACACGCATGAGCAACACCGTCTCCTCCTGGTCAATACCGGTCAGGTAGAAAAGGTTAGCATTCTGGTGGTGAGCCAAGGTACCATCTGCATTGGTGGGATAAATATCGTTGGCGTGAACAATCACCAAGCTCCCGGCAGACAGTTGCGCCGCCAGCTTATCACGGCGCTCATTATAAAAATCAGCAGGTATAGGTTCGTATCGGAGTGTGTGCATATCTGCGGCTATTATAGCGCAAAGCTGAACGTTTGGCAACAGAAGCACGTTTTTTTCTTGAAAAAACGTTTCTATTTTGCTATATAATACAGCATGCTAAAGCACACTATACTCAGCCTCATGATGTGTGGCCTTGCTGCAGCCACAGAAAGCTTTGATAATCTGAGCACCGGTAACATAACCAATGTCGACCTGAGCATCGGCCGCCTGACTGCCGAGCGCGGCCATGCCGCCATTTACGGCAAGGGGCATACCGGCTCCCGCTGCCTGCATGTGACAGGCGGACAAAATAAAGCAGCCACCATCAATCTTCCGGCAGCATTAACCAAGAGCACACAGTGTGATTTCTACGCAGAACGCTGGACTCGTCGTGACCCGTTCCTGCTCTCTGTAATTGCTGTTACTGACAAGGGCGAACAAACCGTAGCCACCCGCAACGACATCAAAGTGGGCGGCTTCAACACACATGTAAAGCTTACCCTACCCGCCGGCACAAAAGCCATTCGTTTTGTTGCCACAACAGATGACCGTGGTGGCGTGCTTATAGATGACATCAACCTGCATATCGGCCCCATGGTCATACAGGAGGCCGGCATGGTAAACCCCGGCACCTTCCCCATCATGAAACGTGCCGTCTTCAACCCCGTTTTCGCCTACAAGATTCAGGCCTCCGGCAACGAACAACCCAAGAAGGTCAGCAACCTCACCTTCCGTGTAGACAAACCCGAAAATATTGCCGAAGTCACACTGCGAACAGGCAGCCCGAACGGCCTCGATTTCTCCAACAGCACAGTGTACGGCACCGCCAAACCCATGCCCGATGGCACTGTGAGCATCTCCTGCGACAAGCCCCTTCCCGGTGGTACAACTTGGCTGTGGGCAGATGTCACCCCGAGCGATTCCTCACTCGTGGGCAGCACTGTAACATTCAGCGATGTAAGCCTGAAAGTCGACAACAAAGGCTATGCCGGCATCGCCCCTGTTACACAACGCATCGGCTACATGCTTGGTATGCCCGGCGAAAAAGTCAGCAACCAGCCTGACGGCGGCATGAGAGATTGTGTTTCCTTCCGTATTCCCGGCATGATTCAGACCGCAGACGGCGCACTGGTGGGCTGCTTTGACGCCCGCTACAACCACGAGGGTGACCTCTGCGCTGACATTGACGTAGCAGTTGTACGCTCCGAAGACGGCGGCCAAACCTGGACCACCCCCACCGTCGCCATGGATGCCGGTCCCGGTGTCAACAACGGCTGCGGTGACCCCTGCATCCTTCAGGATTCAACAGGCCGCATCTGGCTGCAATCCCTCGTTTGCCACTGGAGTGGCGGCGCCTCCCTTTGGACCTCCAAGACCGGGTTCGATGAAAAAACAACCGGCCAGTGGGAAATGACCTATAGCGATGATGGCGGTAAGACTTGGGCCAAGACCTTCGTCAACCCCACTCGCCAGATTAAGAAGCACGAGTGGACCACCATTCTGGCCGGCCCCGGAAACGGCATCACCCTGAAGGACGGCACTATCGTATTCCCCGCCCAGATTTGGGAGCGCGGTGCCAGACCCCAGTGCATGAGCACCATCTGCTACTCCAAAGACGGCGGTAAAAACTGGGTATACGGTGCCGGCGTGCCCCACAGCACTTCCGAATGCCAGATTGTAGAGCTCGAGGATGGTTCCATCATGATTAACGCCCGCAACGAGGCTCGCCAAGGCAAGCGTATCGTCTACGTCACCAAGGACTTAGGCAAAACATGGCAGCCGCACTCCACCAACCTGAGCGCGCTGCAGGAACCCACCTGCCAGGCTTCTCTCGTAAAGGTTGACACCAAGGCTTACGGCACCCTGTTGCTCTTCTCAAACCCCAAGAGCGGCGGCCGCAACACCATGACCATCCGCACTTCGAAAGATGACGGCAAAACCTGGAACGACGGCTACTTGTACGATTCCCGTCAGTGCATGGGTTACTCCTGCATCGCCATGACGGATGACAAGCACGTCGGCATCATTTACGAAACCTGCCACAACAACGGCAAATCCGGCAATCGCGGTATCGGCTTCATCCGCATCCCGCTCGAGACCGTTGTAACCGGTAAAGAAGTACCTGCAACACCGGCAGAAATCAACGTGAGCAAGTAATTCCTCACCACCTCTCCCCTTACAAGCACCACCCCGCCGGGTGGTGCTTTTTTATACCCTCCGGAATACCAACAAAAACGGTCGCGCAAAAATTGTTCACATGTGTCCCAAAGTTTGTCAGAAGGGGACAAAGATATATCGACAATAAGGAAGTCACAAAAAATAAAATGGAAGGATACGTCGTGAACATAAAGTCTGCGTTGTTTTTCCGCAACTCCATATCTCATCGGGCTTTCGCCTTATGAGCCAGGAAACTTTGGGACACCTGTGAGGCTCGCTACGCTCGCTGTACTTTTGCATTGATAAGCACTGCCCAAAACTCTAAAATATCGGCGGATTTGGTACGAAGGCGCAAGTTTCACAAACGCCATCTCTTTTTTCACACAGCCCCGCGGTGTTGGTCGCACTAGCGGGGCTTTTTTTTTAACGTAGCGAAGGGCGGTTAACGGTGGCATAAGCTATGCATTCCGCGGGCGAATGCCCGCCTAATTCATAAGCCCCGGTGAGGGGCGGTATAAGGTAGTCAACTATGAATTTTGAAATTTTAAAATTTTGTTGATCTGACCAGTTACAGAAAAAG
>JAZLDM010000021.1:0-9798 GCA_045614705.1 Akkermansia sp. | reverse complement strand
AACCCATATAAGAGCATACATGCAAAGCCCCCTGATTTGCACCAGGGGGATCTATTTGCAAGAAACGGCTGATGATTTTCGCTATCCTTTGATATAGGTATGCTCTACTTTTGGGTGCTCACCTATTTTGGACAGCTATGCAGAAGATGCAGGCATAGATGGCTTTCTTCAAATGGCACAGCGTGTGATGTGCCTTTACAAAACGCGCAAAAGATGCTATGCTTTAGCCCGACATGATGGATTTGCCGATACGCCCTCGCCGAAACCGTAAATCAGCCGCTATGCGCGGGCTGATGCAAGAGACCTCGCTCACTGCCGCCAATTTGATATACCCCATGTTTGTGCAGGAGGGCGATGAGAATACGCCCATCGATTCCCTGCCGGGCTGTACTCGCTGGTGTGTGGCCGATATTGCGGCTGAGTGCGAGCGGCTGTATGAGCTGGGGATTCCCTGTGTTGATCTCTTTGCCGTGGTACCGGAGGAAAAGAAAGACGCCGCCGGCAGTGAGGCTTGGAACCCCGATGGGGTGGTGCCGCGCGCCATTGCTGCTATTAAGGCTGCCGTGCCGGATATGCTGGTGATGACTGATGTGGCTCTCGACCCATTCAATACCTACGGGCAAGATGGTATTGTGCGTGAATATGCCGATGGTTCGTATGAAATCATGAATGACGAAACCGTGGAGGCGCTGTGCCGTCAGGCTCTTTGCCATGCTCGCGCCGGGGCTGATATCATATCCCCCAGCGATATGATGGATGGCCGCATCGCCGCATTGCGCGCCGCGCTCGATGCCGAAGGCTTTACCGGCGTATCATTGCTGAGTTATACGGCCAAATATGCCTCCGCCTACTATGGGCCATTCCGTGGAGCCTTGGGCAGTGCTCCTAAGTTCGGCGACAAGAAAACCTACCAGATGGACCCGGCCAACGCTCGCGAGGCGTTGAGGGAAGCCGAGCTGGATGTTGCGGAAGGTGCAGACATGCTCATGGTGAAGCCGGCTACGCTGTATTTGGATGTTATCCGAGCCATGAGAGAGCACACCAACCTGCCCATCGCTGCTTATCACGTCAGCGGTGAGTACCTGATGGTGAAGGCCGCTGCGGCCTCCGGCTGGTTGGATGAGCGCGCCTGCATGATGGAGGCTCTCTTATCCATTCGCCGCGCCGGGGCGGACATGATTCTTACATACGCTGCGCCGCAGGTGGCGGCTTGGCTTCGTGAGAAGTAATTTTTGAGATGAGCTCGCTGTGCATGAGTAAGCGGGGAAAAGCAGGTCAGCGTTTGGCGGCGCTCTGGGCAAGGGCGGACGTTCTGCTGATATTGCTCACTTTAGTGCTTGCTGCACTGCTGATGGTTCGCTTCGGTAATTTACCTGCCGAGGTTGAATTCGAGCAGCCAACCCCGCTTCATGTAGAGCCTGCCGTTACGGCGCAGGAACCTCGGCGACCTATCCCGGAGCAGGGTAGACCCGTGCGGTTCCTTATGTACAATGTGCAAAATTATTTTGTGGCGGGGGAAGCCTCCCGCTCGCGTTTTGTGAGCCGAGCGAAGTCCGAGAAGGCTCGCAAGTCGGTTGCCGCTGCCATTGCCGATGCTCGCCCGGAGATTGTGGGCTTGATTGAAATTGGCGGGAAAATGGCGCTGGAAGATTTACGGGAGCGGCTGGCAAAGCATGGGTTGGACTATCGGCATAGTTATGTGTTGGAGCGGCGCGGTGAGGACCGTGCCCTCGCGCTGCTTTCCATGCACCCTATAGAGCGCAATGACTCCGTGGCTGATATGGGGTTGTTCGGTGAGCATAAGCGTAAGATGCTGCGCGGTATTCTCGATGTTACCATCGGGCTGAATGACGGTCGGCGCTTTCGTATTGTCGGTGCTCACCTCAAATCTCGTGTGGCAATCAATGCAGAAGCTGCGGATAGTTTAAGGCGGCGCGAGGTGCGAACCGTGGCGGACTATTTGCATATTTTGCAGACTGCTCAGCCGGATATCCCCTTGGTGGTGTTCGGTGACTGGAATGATGGCCCGACCGATGGGGCTATGGGGGTGCTGGGGAAACTCTGTGGGTTGACTCGTATAAAGGCGGAGGATTCGCGGGGTCAGTGCTGGACTATTTATTATGACAATGGTAAGGGGTATTTTGTGTTCGACCAGATTTTTGTGAACTCCGTTATGCAGAAACGGTTGGGAAAACGCAGTAAAAGCGGTATTGTTGACTGTGAACACACGAATACAGCCAGCGACCACCGCCCCGTGTGGTGCGAGTTGCGCTGAGTTCCTCGGTCCCTTTTTTAGTCCGCCTGTGTAGTGGCTGCTACTGGTCGCTCTTCGTGGTCGGGGTGGGCATGAAATTGAACTTTCGGATATTGTTTGCCCAAGCGTCGAATTGTTCTGCTCGTTTACCGGTACCGATGATGTGTTGGCCGGGCTTGGGTGTTTCGGGCCATGCGGCCATGCGCTCTGCCAGTTCAGCTGCCTCTTGGTACTGTTCCAGTTGCATGTATTGAGAAATGGCTCCTGTCGCCGCAAAGTACAGCACAAACCACTGTTCATCTGTAGGTTTGGTCGCTGTTGGTGATGCCGCAATAGTTTCTATCAGCTCGTTGTAGTCGGCCAGTGCCTCCGTTTTTTTGTTGCCCCGAGCCAGTAGTGCGGCGCGCTGCAGCTTGGCTCGCGTGTACCATGCTGCGGGAAGTTCGGGTAACTCGAATATGCGGTTGTTGGTGGCGATGGCTTCCTGAATCCCTTCCGGGGTGCCGCGCAGGGTCTGCTCGTGCGCTTGAATACTCAGTGCAAGCGCGCGTTCCGCCACGCTCAAATCATTTTGCCGCAGCAGACTGCTGAGGATTACTTGCGCCTCCTCGCCTCTGTTAATCCATGCCAGTATTCGAGCCTGCAGCATGAGTGCCTTGTTGCGGTAGGGCGACTGTATATCGGCTGCTGCTGCAAAAAAATCTGCCGCTTGTGTGAGTTGCTCGATAGATTGCAATTGCTCAGCTTGCCGCCCACACAGCAGCAGGGCGCGTGCTCGCTGCTGCGAGGTGGTGCTTTGTTCGGCCAGGTTTTTCAGTAGTTGAAGTGCCTCTGTGTGTTTGCCTGCGGTCGATAAACGGTGTGCCAGGTTGATGGTGAGTGTGTAGCGTATGTCATCCCGCTCAGTGGTGGCTACAGCCTCTTTGAGCAGCTCCTCGGCGGAGGTTGTTTGCGTTCCGCTTGCTCGTAAATTGTCATAGGCATTCAGCAGTAGGGCATAGTAGCGCAACGCCTGCTCGCTTTCCCAATCTTTTCGCTCCTGCGCGGTGTATTGTTGAAGCTGGTTCAATGTTTCAGCCGGGGCTGTTTGTACATCGATTTCAGCCAGCTGAAGTGTGATTTCAATTTGTTCTTTCTTGGTCGGCCCCAGCAGTATGGCCGACTCAATTTCTGCGCGGGCCTGCTCAGGATTGCTCTGCAAAATGAGCCCTGCGTGCATCAGCAACATGGCGCGGCGTACTCGTTGGGGGAGTTCTTTTGTGAGCAGTCTGTCAACCATGGCTTGGTCTTTACCGATTACGGCACAATACATGGCATTGCAAAGTGCGGCTGATTGTAAATCGGTCGATGCCAGTTCGGCGCTGCGCAGGAAGAGCTCGGCTGTTTGCGGGGCGTTGTGTGGACTGCAGCAGGCTTTGTAGAAGAGGTAGCGGGGGTCGTTCTCATCCTGCTTCATCATGTTGAGGTACAGGGTGGCCTGCTTAATGTCTCCACTGCTGATGAGGCGGCGAACCTGCTCGCCGAGGATGAGCTGGGATACCGGTTCGTTGGGCAACTGGGTGGCTGCCGTGTTGGCAATGGTAGCATCGTTTTCCACATGGCTTTGCCCGCTCAGTTGCAGGCGCTGCAGCACTGCCATGGCCAAGGCTGCACGGTGCGGCTTGGTCAGTTCGGTGCTCCATTCCACAAGTCGGCGGCGGGCATACTCGCTTTCTTCAAACGCATGGCGCGTGTTGAGTCGGCGGAATGCCTCATCTATCAGGGGGGAATCGGGCCAAGCGGCTATAAAGTGCAGTAAGGTTTCTTCGCCTTTGCCTTCATCGCTCTCAATTTCGTCCTCCTCTTCATCCGGCTCTGTTTCCATCACGGGAGCCGCTGCGGCTTTGTCGTAATAGACTTCTGCAAGAGCAAGTCGGGTACGATGCTTCATGATGTGCGGAACGGCCGGATTGTTCTCCATGGCTCGCCCGGCGGTGATTGCTTGTTCGTATTGCTGTTGGCGGCGCAATTCCTCAATGTTAAGCAAATCCAGCACCGGTCGGAGCTCCTCATGGGTTGCGGTAAGCTCGCGCAGTGGTGTAAGGGTTGAAATATCACCGTTGGTGGTGTAGCGCAGTTGGTGTTCGGCTAGTGCAGCCTGAGCCAAGGTGGCTATTTCTTTGTTGCTCACTGCTGTTAACGGCGCCACATATTCAACGAAATCCAGCAGGGGGCTTTGCCAGGCGCAATAGATGATGCCTTTCGCCGCATAGGGGTAAAAAACACTGTCCTGCGGAATCTCGCGAAACTGGTTAATTGCCTGCGGAAGTCGTTTGAGCTCGACCAGTGCTCGACCTCGCCAATACAGGGCTGCCGGTGAGTGCGCTGCCAGTTGCAGCTCTTGCAGCGCCTCGGCCGCTTTGCCCTCGCGGAGTAGGTATTCGGCCTTAGCTATATCCTGCCCGGCGGCATGGCTGCTCAGGCACAGGCTAAGTATGACTGGTAGTAAATGGCGGTGGCGCATGGCGGTGGTAGACTTGGTTTATTGAGCAACAGGTGATTGTGGCTGCTCGGTGTATAGAAAGAGGTTGATATAGCGAAGCCCCGAGGCGGTCAGCTCGGCGGTTTTACTGTTGCCTTTTACTCGGTTAACGGTGGCATTCTGTTGCAGGGTGGGCAGGGGGCGGCATTTGACGATGATGGGGCTGCTCACCTCTTGCGTGGCAGGGTAAATGGCGATGGGGATTCCCTCTTGCGTGAATGCTATATCGACCGATGGGCAAGTTTGCCCCCAGCGCCCTTTGTAGAGAAATGGGTGGCGGCGCAGTATGTCCAGGCTGCCTTGCCACGGAACTCGTACTCGGTAGTGCTCGCGGAGTCGGCCAAAGTAGGCCGACAGGGAAAAAGCTTGCCCATTCCGGCATGCCCGCAGTACATCGGCTGCATCTATACCCACGAGGTTCAGCCCGTTGAACAGACCGTGCTTGTTGGTAGGGGGACGCACAATGAGGTCGTAGGCCGAATTAATCATCAGGCATATTTCCAAGTGGCAATGAGCGCGCGTTTTGTTCAGGCCCACTCCGCTATACCCCAATACCCCCAGTGTATCTGCCGGGGTAACTCGCTGACCTTCGCTGCAAGTGACCTTTGCCAAGTGGGCATATAGGCTGTAGATGGTGCCTTCCGGTACACGGTGTGCCACTACTACATAGCGTCCGTAGTTGCTTTCCCCGGGGTTAGCGCTCACATAGGCTACAATTCCGGGCGCAATGCTGCGCACTTCGTCCAAGGGTTCACCGTTGGCATCGCGGCGTATGGGCTTGACGTCTATGCCCTCGTGCATGCGGCTGTAGCGCACTTGCCCATGGCCATCGCGGTAGGCATTGCGCACCATGCCCCATGTGCCGGCTTGCCACGGTTGTGACTTCACTCCCTCGAAATCGCGATCCACATACATGAAATAAGAATCGCCCCCGCTGTGGTACAGGCTTTCATTATCCGTCGGTAGGTGGAACACTAAATCCTGAACGGCTGCCATGCAGAGGCTCAGCAGCAGAAGCGGAATCGACAGAAGCGGTATGGATACAGTGCGAAGCATTGTTAACTGTAAATCTCACCTACCGTGCGACCGGTGAAGTCACGGGTCTGATCTTGTACGTTTTCCGGCTTGGTGGGCAGGGGGCGAGGATTGCTGTTCTTGTAGCGTTTTTTCTCAATTTCGGGGTTAATGGGGTCAATGGTACGGGAAATCATCTTCAAATCGTAGCCGTTGAGCCCATTCCAAATGACCAACACACCATCATTCACCGGGGAAATGCGCATGGGCTCCATCGCCAAACCATTGACAACCGGCAGCATGAGCATGCCGCTCTTTTCAATGGTGTTGTAATACAGGCGATTGCGCCATTCTTTCTTCGCGTAAAGCGTTACACCGTATGAGCCGTCGGGGTTGAGGTGGGAGCGGAACTTTTCAAAGTGGTCCAGCGACATGATGGGCATGCGCGTGTAAGTCACGCCGTTGAATTTCACAATCATGCGTGCGCTGGTGCTTTCTGCCGCTTCGGTTACAGTGTTAGCATCCTGCACCAAAAAGTATACGGGGTAGGCTTTCTGTGTTTGCTGGCAGCAACTGAGAGCGGCTGCCACGGAGAGAGTACTGATAAGGGAAATAAGAAACTTCATAATGCGGATGCGGTGATACAGCCGCAACTCTAGCATATTTGTCTCTGCATTTCCAGCTAAAAATCAGCCACGCAGAAAACGACGCCCGGAAATGCAGTAGAATAAGCCGCTCCACACGGTCAGTATGACACTGGTCCACAGGAAAATCGCACGCAGCCACTCACCGCCCGGGCCTATGGAGAGACTACGCAGCGGCTCGGGCAGATTGCCGGCGTACCCCAAATGAACTAAGCAGGCTATGCAATATGCCAGCTGCATGCCGGTTTTCCATTTGCCGCTGCGATCAGCAGCCATTACCACGCCCTTTTCAACGGCTAACTGGCGAAGGCCGGTAACTAAAAACTCGCGGAAGATAATGAGGATGGTAACCCAGAATGGGCACATGCCCACATAGGTCAGGTAAATGAAGGCCGCGCTCACCAGAATTTTGTCGGCCAATGGGTCGATGAGTTTGCCGAAATTGGTAATCAGGTTGTACTTGCGAGCCAGGTAGCCATCCAGAAAATCGCTTATGGCACCGGCCACGAATGCCCACAGAGCTATACAGTTGCCGATGGTTACAGGAACAAACCACCACCCTTGGTACTCCATGGTCTCCATCGGGCTTACGCCGTTGACGAATGGCGCAACTCCATCTGCCGTTAAAGCTACAGCGAATACAATGACAAGTGCAATGCGAATGAGTGTGATGGTGTTCGGCAGGTTCAACATGTTCACACACACTTATACCCCTGTGGGGACCGACTGGCAAGCCAAAATATTGTCTACAGGGCAGATATTGCGTAATTTCTCTTCTTCGGAGGGGCGATATTCTGTCATGCTTGCGCTAAAATAGTGCAGGGGGGACATTCTGACATACAATGAGCTTGCATGGAGAGCTGAATATGCTATACTGACCCGCATGAATGCTTTTCGTATCACTATTCTCTCGCTGCTTGTCATTGCGGTCGGGCTCATGTTTTACGTTGTGTTCGTTACATTGCCCGCCATGCAGGCAGAGCAGGACCTCTATAACATTTCTCAGCAATCTGCTCAAAATCAACAGCAGACAGCCGGGCATCGTCAGCGCGTGAGTGGCTATGGCGATGGTGCCGAGCTTGACGGGATGAAAGACGCTATGGCTGCTGCAGAATCCGCTGAACGCGAGGCCGAAAAATCCGTGTGCGAGGCCGAGGCTCAGGCTGTGCTGGCGGATGCCCGCCGCAAGGCCGAAGCTGCTCAGAAGCATGAGGAAGAATTGAAAAATGCCAAGACTGACGGAACCATAGGTCTGGTGACTTCTTTCAACAAAGAGTGGGTTTCCGTGCTTTTCAAACCGGCTGTGAAAGATGTGCTGCCCGAAGGGCTTGTGCTGGCTGTTCGCCGTGAGGGGCACGTTCTTTGTGAGATAACTGTTGACTATATGGATGAAGAGTCCGGTCAGGTTGGTGCAACTCTGCGCCCGCAGGAATTCGGTAAGAGTCAGGTAGATGTTGATGAGGAAACGCTGTTGCCCCGTGTTGGCGACGAAATTATCTACTCCCCCTTTGCCTCCGCTCGCGATTTGCGCCGTGAGAATACTTTTCTGACTCCCCAGCCGCTTACAACCCCGAATCCTGCGGCTGAGACCGGGAACTGATTTTACTCGAAGATATTTGCGATACAACGATATGGCCGAGCATAGCAAATCCCCCCTGTTCGACAACACTCCTACGTTTTCGTTCGAGTTTTTCCCGCCGAAGACCGAGGAGGGGGCTCAGGCTTTGCTCGAAACCGTGATGCAGCTGCAGGAATTCCGCCCCAGCTTTGTGAGTGTGACGTACGGTGCCGGCGGCGGCTCCCGTGAGCTTACCCGCTCCGTTGTGCATGATATTCAGCAGCGCGGAATTCCCACTGTGCCTCACCTTACCTGTGTGGGGCACACTGTGGAGGAGATTGAGAGCATATTGGAGGGGTATGCCAATGCCGGTGCCAGCGCAATTCTTGCTCTGCGAGGTGACCCCCCACGCACCATGAAAGATTACGACGCGAGTAAGGATGCCTTCCGCCATGCCGCTGAGCTCGTTCGCTTCATTCGTAAGTGGGAGGAGCGCAACCGCTTGCCTAATCGACTGACTATTGGCGTGGCCGGTTTCTGCGAGGGGCACCCGGATACCCGTAATCGCATCCGCGAGATGGATTACCTGAAAGCCAAGCTCGATGAAGGTGCAGACTATATTTGCACCCAGCTCTTCTTCGATAATCACGCCTTTTTTGATTATCGGGATCGCTGTCGCTTGCTCGGTATAGATGTGCCTATCATTGCCGGTATCATGCCTGTTACCTCTATTTCCAGCATGAACCGTATGGCTGAACTTTCCGCCGGTACCAATTTCCCGGCTCGCTTGCTCAAAGCCATGCTCCGCGCCGGGGGCGACAAGAATACCATTGAGCGCATCGGTATCAATTATGCCAGCAATCAGTGTGCCGAGCTGCTCGATGCCGACGTGGACGGTATACACTTCTACACCCTCAATCGCTCCAAAGCAACACTGCAAATTTACCACAACCTCGGTATCAATAACTATTTTGACGTGGACAGAATCCACATGCTCAGTAACCTTTACAAATCCTGAACCATGGAAACGACAAAGAACAACACCAATCCGGACGAAATGCCGCTCTCGCCTGAGGAAATCAAAGCCATCGGCGAAATTGAACTCGGACCCGCTAAGCACGAAATTTTCCTGAACAATCACTACAAGAAGCTCATCGTCGGCGGTATCGCTTTCATGGTAGCAGCCAGTGCAGCTATCGGTTATTATTCCTTCAAAGAACAGCAGCAGGAAAGCGCTGGTGCCCTCATCGTCAAAGCCATGGGCTCTGCCGGCCAGAGCGGTGCTGTCGAGCCCGCCGAATACGATGCCACCTCCCTCTCTGCTATCAACAGCCAGTATCCCGATACCAACTCCGCTGAGCTTGCTCAACTGTTGGAGTCGCTCTCTCTGTTGACCGATTCGGCCAAGGCGGAAATGGCACTCGGCCAGCTCGAAAGTATTGCTGCAAGCACGCAGAATCTGCTCATTCGCACCCGCGCCCTCGCCAGTCTTGCCACCTACTATACGAACCAAGAGCAAGGCGAAAAAGCCACAGGGTATTGGAAACAAGTTATCGCTCAGCCGGCTAACCCCTATAGCGCACTGGCCTATCTCACACTCGGCGATATCGCTCGTCAGAATGGGGATATTGAGGGCGCCCGCACCTACTACAACCAGCTGCAGAGCGTATGCCCCTACAGCCCCTTGGTGCGCGAAAACATAGTTGGTCTTCGACTCGCTCTGCTGGATGTGGATGCTCCCAAGCCCGTCACTCCCCCCGCAGAACCCCAGCCCGCCGCTCCGCAGACGCCCGCCCCCGCCGGTTCC
>JAZLDM010000020.1:0-4687 GCA_045614705.1 Akkermansia sp. | reverse complement strand
TGCCAATGGCCACACAGAATGCCTTAAACTACTGTTGGCAGCCCCCGGAATCAGCATAAACAAAGCGGACAAAAAAGGCTACAGCCCGCTGATTCGCGCAGCCCGAGCCGAGCACTATTCCTGCATGCAAGCCCTGCTCACAGATTACACTCGGCGAAAATTATATCGGTAATGTCGGCAATCGTATTGTTCACCTGGCTGATATTCGGCTATACCTATGGCACCTTCATGGCAATCGAGTACAATTGTCCCATTCTGCTGCGCAGCTACCGTTCTTTGCCAAAAATCAACGAGCTGTACCCCAAAGAAGAACAACTTCTGCGGGCAATTCTTTACGATACCCCCAAAAGCGCGCAAGTACTCATCGATGAAGGAGCCGATATCAACACCACCAAGTGGTGGTTGGGACATACTCCCCTGTCTAAAGCCGCATGGTTTGGTCACCTCGAGTGCGTGAAACTCCTGCTCACCCCCCCGGTATTGACATCAACAAGAAAAATAATAATGGCAGCACAGCCTACGATTGTGCCAACAGCGACCCACACTACCGCTCTTGGGGATATAATTCGTACTATAAAGACGACATCATAAAACTATTACAAGAAAGAGGCGCAAAGCCTAGCGACCAAATTCAACACTAAACAAACAATTCCTTTCTTTCTTTGCAAACCTGAAACACCCCGATTCCGCATACCGGAATCGGGGTGTTTTTTTCATTTAACGGCAAAATCTGTCAATATAAGAAAGGGCAAATCAGAACATACTCCGCGCGGCCTGTTCAATCGCAGCAATAAACGAAACCCCGCTATACATGCCAACAATCACTTTAAGCAACAAGCAATAAGCATGTTGCACCAGAAGCAAGGTCAAGAAGATACGTATTAGACCGAAATTGAGCGTAGAGTTCGACAAAATTATCATCATAGTCAGCATGATGAATATTGAAATCCCCAGCGCACTGAATACCACCTCCTCAGGCAAATCAAACATAACCGTCACTACGCCCACCAGCAACACAACAAGCCCGAACACGAAATGCACCACCGTGCAAGTACCCCAGCGCGACAGGCGACTAGACAGCGCCACCTTGCCGCCAATGCCCACTATACCATACACCAGTGCACAAATTATACCGAAAAGTACCGGCACTACCAGCGTCCACAGCAAAATAGGTACCAACTCGTGCAAACCAGATGATAGCTCACCGGCCTCTTTTCCCAGCATGATTTCTTCTAACATATAAATATCTTTCGTTTTTTTAACTCTAAAACAGTGGGTCTCACCGCCCTAACCGACCTACAAGGTAACACATATTCCCCCTGCTGTCAATCGGACAAATGGCGACCTCCACTATTTCAGACGTTCTTTTCCCTCAAAAGTTTAACAAATTCTTCTTTTTTTTGATAAAAGTCACCAATTCAAGCTTTACAATACCCGCCGGCAGGAGTATAGTGCGCCCCAGTAAATATCTACAGATATGCACGCACCGAGTCTTATTCAATCGCTGAAGACGTACGACAAAAAAACATTCTTTGCCGATTTAACCGCCGGTCTCACGGTAGGTGTAGTAGCCCTGCCACTCGCCATGGCATTTGCCATAGCCTGCGGAATACAGGAAATCACCCCCTCCACCGGTCTCATTACCGCCGTAGTAGCAGGTTTCATGATTTCACTGCTCGGCGGCAGTAAATACCAGATTGGCGGCCCCACCGGCGCCTTTGTAGTACTCATAGCAGGTGTTGCCGGCAGTTTCGGCATGTCGGGGCTCATACTCTGTACCCTTCTGGCGGGGCTCTTCCTCATCCTCTTCGGCGTATTCCGCATGGGAGCCCTCATCAAGTTCATACCCTACCCGGTAACCACCGGCTTCACCTCCGGCATAGCCGTCACCATCTTCTGCACACAGGTAAAAGACCTGCTGGGGCTCAATATCCCCGGTGCCGTACCGGCCGAGTTCATCGACAAATGGGCCTGCTACTTCCGCTATTTCGACACCGTCAACTTCTGGGCGCTGGGTATATCCCTGCTCACGATAGCCGTCATCCTCATCACCAAGCGACTTCTGCCGAAAGCCCCCTTCATGCTGGTAGGCATGCTCGTGAGCACAGTCGTATGTGCCGTATTCAATCTACCGGTAGAAACAATTGGCTCACGTTTCGGCGAACTGCCACAAGGCCTGCCCATGCCCACCTTCCCCGAGTTCAACTGGGTACAGCTCCCCTCACTCATTAAACCCGCCTTCGTCATCGCCCTGCTTGCCGCCATCGAAAGCCTGCTGAGCGCCAGCGTGGCCGACGGTATGACCGGCTCCCGCCACCACCCGAACACCGAGCTCATAGGCCAAGGTGTGGGCAACATCGCCAGCGCCCTCTTCGGCGGCATACCCGCCACCGGTGCCATAGCCCGCACCGCCACCAACATCCGCGCCGGCGCCAAATCCCCCGTCTCCGGCCTCATACACGCCATCACCCTACTGCTCATCCTCATGCTGGCCGGGCAATACGCCGCCATCGTACCCCTGCCCGCCCTCGCAGGCATACTGGTGCTGGTGTGCTGGAACATGGCCGAGGTCAGCACCTTCGCCCACCTGCTGCGCGGCCCCCGACAAGATGCCGCCGTACTCATCATCACCTTCGTCCTCACCGTCCTCATCGACCTCGTGGTTGCCGTAGAAGTCGGCGTAGTGCTCGCCGCCCTCCTCTTCATCGGCCGCATGGCCAAAATCAGCAACGTCGAAGCCATCTCCCGCGAAATCGAAGGCGAAGACCCCGAGGAGCAACCCGCCCGCTCCCGCTACCTGCGCCATATACCTGACAATGTGGAAGTATTCGACGTGCAGGGTCCCTTCTTCTTCGGCGCAGTTGAGAAATTCAAAGACAACGTATTCCGCACCATGGAAGAAAACATCGAGTACGTACTGCTGCGCATGCGCTTGGTTCCCGCGCTCGATGCCTCCGGCCTGCACGTACTGGAAGACTTCTTGGCCTATTGCCACCGCCACGGCGTCACCCTGCTGATGTGTGGTGTGCAACCCCAGCCCCTCAAAGTCATCCGCCGCGACAGCCCCTTCATCTCCGAGCTGCACGCCGAAAACATCTGCGAGAACATCGATGCCGCCCTCCTGCGCATCCAAGAACTCGAAAAGCAGAAAAACACAGCCACTACAGATATCTAAATCCCCACTTCAATCACCCCCTCGAAATCCCCGCCAAATCACCCGGCGGGGATTTTTTTACCTACTGCACCTCCATAAAACACCCCAAAACCTACCCCTGCCGCAAAATTCTTTATTTTTTTGCTTGCCAAACTCCACACATCGGTGTATACTTCGCCCGTCCCCGCAAGGGAACAACAACATACAACGGGGTATTAGCTCAGTTGGTAGAGCACTTCAATGGCATTGAAGGGGTCAGCGGTTCGAGTCCGCTATGCTCCAGGCTTCGTAAAACAGCGTATCAGGGTACCTGATACGCTGTTTTTCTACGCCCAGGCAGGCCAGAATGGGCTGCCGCCAGGCGTAGGCCATTTGGTCTTACAGACCAAATGGTAAGAAGCCTAGCCTCGGCGTAGCAAGAGCCCGCAGGGCTACGCGAAGCCGGGCAACACCCCCAGTCTCGGCGTAGGCAGGACGAAGCCGGAGCGTTACCTACCAGAGGTCGTTTCTCATTTACAGGTCACCTGATACGCTGTTTTTCTACGCCCAGGCAGGCCAGAATGGGCTGCCGCCAGGCGTAGGGCAGTTGGTCTTACAGACCAAATGGTAAGAAGCCTAGCCTCGGCGTAGCAAGAGCCCGCAGGGCTACGCGAAGCCGGGCAACACCCCCAGTCTCGGCGTAGGCAGGACGAAGCCGGAGCGTTACCTACCACAGACGGTTTTCATTCGCACCTCTTGCACTTCCTACTTGCACTCACCCTCTACATCCACTATACTCCCACCATGCCAACATCACATTTTTATTATGTTTACATTCTGTGGGATGCTTCCACGCACACCCACTTCTATGTTGGCCACACCTCTAACCTTGCAGCACGGCTCAAAACGCACAATGCAGGGCATGTACCGCATACTTCCAAGTTTGCTCCGTGGGAAATTCATTCTGCCATAGCCGTTCAAACAGAAGAACAAGCATCTGAGCTTGAGAAATATTTCAAATCACATTCCGGGCGAGAATGGGTTATCAAACACCTTGGCTTACCCTCGGGTATGAAATCGCTCCCTTAAAGTCCCAAAACGCCTGCTATGCCTACCCGTCACGGCGTATCGTAGAGAAGCCGGAAGCCCCTTTTTCTAAGCTCAAATGCTTTTCAGGGGTACTAAACATGCTTCGAATCTATAATCCGCTGATTCTGTGAGCTTCCGTCTTCGGGGTTCCCCCTACGCCGTGACAGGTAGGCGATTTTGGGGCGATAGCAACTCTGTGACAAGCAAAGATGTTTCGAACTGGCAAGTTACACAGAATCTGTAGTTTAAGGCGCATTTTTCAGCGAGTAGCAACCTAAAATGAAACATCGCTTGCAAAGGTACATGAATTATCTATCGTGTCTCTTCGAAAGGAATTCGTACTCTTGGTCATAGCTATCAAGCACAGGGGCTGGCTCCGGATATGAGAGTCCTCCAAGAGCTTGTGTTGTACCCTCAATTTTTCCATTTTCTTTAGAACTATACAATACAACCTGTGCACCCTGT
>JAZLDM010000019.1:0-22555 GCA_045614705.1 Akkermansia sp. | reverse complement strand
CAACCCATATAAGAGCATACATGCAAAGCCCCCTGATTTGCACCAGGGGGATCTATTTGCAAGAAACGGCTGATGATTTTCGCTATCCTTTGATATAGGTATGCTCTACTTTTGGGTGCTCACCTATTTTGGACAGCTATGACACTTGGCGACAATGACTCCGGGCAAATTATCCTCGAGCGAAAAGCTCAGCAGCACATGTTCACCTAATTTAGCATGAGCATTCCCGACGCGACTCAAGATTACCTTGTAGTCACGCCCCAGGCTCCGAAGCTCTTCAACATAAGCAGTAACATGCATATACTCGGGTTTCATGCGATAGTTTTTACACCAAATCACAAAATCCTCGATAGAAGCAAATGCAGCATAGCGTATGGGATAATACAACTCAATGGAATTTGCCGCAGGATAATCGGCACGCTTCCAGCTATGATCACGCGCAATTAGACTATCCGGCACCGCGAAGTGAGTATGATACACGCGCCCCACTTCATCCGGTGTCGGGTCGCTATATGTACAGTCAATGTGAGCCCAATGCCCATCAAGACGAGCAAGGTTCCAACAATGATTTTCATTGTGAGCCTCACCGGCTACAAATAAATTCTCTATCCCGGCCATACTCAGCATCAATCTATACACTCGCGTGTACGAATCACACACACCGGCACCATTCAACAGCATCCCGGCGGTAACATTCGCAGAATTTTTACCATGCAAATCCGTTCGGTAGTGACCATGATTCACCAGCCAATCGTGCAGTATAAGCGCACATTCATACTGATTTTTACTCTGACTGCGCGCCTTGCGAACAACTGACTCAGCCAAAGAAAGAGCCTGCTTCTGATTGGCTGTCAGCGTGGCTCTGTACTGCGGGTTTCGGTAAGCCCTCAACATATACTCATTATCAGCATAATGTGGAGTCAACGTAACAAAATTCCCCTTTGCCGTCAACGCAAACGCTACAACGGCGCCATCGCGCATCAATACCTCTGCAGATTTCCTCGCTTGTTGATAAGCATCCCCCTCACCTCGCCATACATAACATATCTCAGGCGAAAGCTTCGCAATCTCTGCACGTACAGAACTCAACAGTTGAGATTCAGTCTTCACACCGGACAGCAGCATAGTATTCTCCACCTGCGCCGGTGCTTTATTACTCACACAACTGCTCAGCGCACACATTACAGCTATCGCAAACAACGCCTTCCTCATACCTAAATCTTAGCAAATATCAGACTCTTCGTAAAGAATAAAAAATAATACTGTCAGTCTGTAGTATTGACAAAAAAGCCCCGTACGCCGATAATGAGGGTGCTATGTTAAACCTATATGATACACAGTCGGGGGCCACGAGGCCCGTACAGGCAGAAGACGGCAAGCAGCTGCGCTTCTACTGCTGTGGACCGACGGTGTACGCAGCCGCTCATATCGGTAATTTCCGCACCTTTGTAGTGCAGGATGTCTTCCGCCGCGTTGTTGAATTAGGCGGCTTGCGCACCAAACATGTGCGAAACCTGACGGACGTAGATGATAAAACCATCCGCAATTCGCAAGCTCAGGGCATTCCCTTGGGTGAATACACAGCGAAGTGGACAGCTAAATTTCACGATGATTGCCGGGCATTGAACTGCCTGCAACCGCATGTCGAACCCAGCGCAGTCGCCCATATTAAGGAGCAACTCGATATTGTTGCAAAACTCATAGAAGCCAACCACGCCTACCAAAGCGAGGATGGTTCGGTCTACTTCCGCATTGCTTCTTATGCGGACTACGGCCGCCTCGCTCACTTGGATCGCCAAGAGCTCAACCTTGGAAAAACCGCCAACACGCGAGCAGACACCGACGAGTACGAGAAAGACAGTGTTGCAGACTTCGTGCTCTGGAAAGCTCGCCGCCCGGAGGACGGCCCGAATTTCTGGGCATCCCCTTGGGGTGAAGGGCGCCCCGGTTGGCACTTGGAATGCTCTGCCATGAGCCACAAGTACTTGGGAGACACCTTTGATTTGCACTCCGGCGGCGTGGATTTGGTATTCCCGCACCATGAAAACGAAATAGCTCAAAGCCGTTGTGCCTGCGGTGGTGAGTTCGCCCGCCATTGGTTCCACGTCACCCACCTTCTGGTGGACGGCGCCAAGATGAGCAAGAGCCTGGGCAACATGTACACACTCGACCAGCTGCAGGAAATGGGCTACACCCCGGCAGCTCTGCGCTATGTGCTGGCAAGTGCCTACTATCGCCGCCCGCTCAACTTCACGCTCAGCGGCATGAAAGATGCCACCAGTGCCCTCAACAAGCTCGGTCGCTTCGATAAAGAACTGGCAAAGGCCAGCGGCGAGAAAGAACCCACTTACCGTGACCTCGTAAAAAAAGCCCCTGCCCTTGGTGCCTTCCAACCGGCATGGGAAAGCTTGGAAGACGACTTGAACTGCCCGGAGGCTCTCGGGCACGTATTCAGTGCTATCAAGGGTGTAAAACCGGCAGAAATGACGGCAGCAGCAGCCACGGATATGTGGAAGGCATTCCGCTTCATCATGGAGGCACTCGGACTTCAACTGCCTGACCCCGATGCCGATATCGAGGTACCCGATGACATCAAGGCTATTGCCGATGAACGCTGGGCAGCCCGATTTGCAAAAGACTGGGCAACGGCCGATGCACTGCGCGGCAAACTTGCAGAGTTAGGCTGGGCCATGAAAGATGGTAAAGATGGTTACAAACTCACCAAAGCTTAAACACCATGGACAACAAAGACCTTTCTCTGCTCGGCAAACACAGTGCCTTCTTCACCTCCCCCGAAGAGGCTAAGCTGGAAGCATTCCCGAACCGCAGCCCTCAGCGCCCCTATGTAGTGACACTCACTACACACGAGTTCTCGTCCCTCTGCCCGGTTACCGGACAGCCAGACAGCTGCGAACTGACAATCACCTACACCCCCGCAGCAAAGGTTGTGGAAACCAAAAGCCTGAAGTACTACTTGGTATCTTTCCGCAACTATGCTGCCTTCAACGAACAAGTCGTTAATCGTATATTGGACGATTTAGTTGCGGCAGTTGACCCGGCATGGATGAAAGTCGAAGGCCGCTTCGGCGCTCGCGGTGGAATTCAGCTCACCTGTACAGCTGAGCATAAGCCGGAGAATCGCCCTGCATGAAAGTAGCAGTACTGCTCTCCGGTGGGTTGGATTCCACCACCGCACTCTATTGGGCGCACCACCACCACGAGGTGGTGTGCGCTCTCTCGTTTGACTACGGCAGCAACCATGCAGCTCGTGAACTGTCCTGCGCCCGCTATCAGGCAGAAAAGCTCGGCATTCCCTACCACGAAATCGACCTGCGTTCCATTTCCGCACACCTCCAAAGTGCCCTTCTCGGCGGGGCAGATGCCATCCCTACGGCTGACTATGCTGAGGATAACCTGAAACAAACCGTTGTCCCCTTCCGCAATGGCATTTTTCTTGCCATTGCCGCCGGGATAGCCGAGAGCAACGGCGCGGAAGGTATTGTTATCGCCGCACACGGTGGCGACCATGCCCTCTATCCTGATTGCAGGGAGGATTTCATGTGCGCCATGGCCTCCGCCATAGCACTGGGCACCTACGCTGAGCTCGAAATTCTGCGGCCATTCATCTCGCTAACCAAGGGAGAAATAACCGCTCTCGGTGCACAACTCGGTGTTGACTTTTCACAAACCTACTCCTGCTACTGTGGCCGTGATCAACATTGTGGCGCATGCGCCACCTGCCGCGAACGCCGCGAATCCTTCGCCACGGCGGGCATAACCGACCCAACAAACTATGAGAAAAGCTAATTTCTTTCTCATTGTCTTTAATATGGCTAAGCAGAAAAGGTGAGGATAGCCAGTTCAACATTATGAACTGGGATTAATCCACCACAAAAACGGCAGTTCCTACCACGCTATTCTCAAACAGATAGCGAGCATCCTCCGGGCGCAGACGAATACAGCCGTGAGATGACGGTCGCGAACGCACAGGTCCCTGGTGCAGCCCTACCCCATCGAGAGTAAGTCGCAGGAAATACGGCATGGAGCTATTGTACAAGTTCGACTTGTGCTCACGCCGTTTCTCCATCACATGAAAATGCCCCCTGGGAGTTGGGGTTGTTTTTTTACCACTGCATACCCGAAATGAGCGCAACTCGGTAGACCCATCCATGTAAACGCCCTGCTGGGCGCTGAGGTCTATGATAATATGCCGACCACGGCGATCCAGCATTGCCAACTCTTCAGCATGTTCGCGATTGTAACGGTCCGCCTCGATTTTTGCCTGCCAAGCAGCATTGCGCAGAGCCTGACGGCGCGCACGACGCATCAGTCGGCGCTGCTTAGGCGTGAGAGCCGAGCCATCCGCCAGCTGTTCAGGCGTGGGTTCTTCATCTTCAGGGTATACATAACGCACCACGCGCGATGCTCTCACGATACCGTAAGGCGGTTGCATGGCAGTATAGAATTGCTGTTCACTCAAGCCCCACTCGCGCGGTATTTCAATTTCGACCGGTTTTCGATAGCGCATCATCATTGCCACAGCCGGGTCTTTATAACGCACCATCGGTTCGGGGTCCATCTGAATTTCACACGGTTCCAGCTCATCGGGTATCGCGTCCTCATTACAGGGTACAGCCCCTGCAATGCCTGCGCAAAATACCATGGCTGTTATGAACCGATGAAACATAGGACTTCGTGCTTTTATCACATTTCCGACTGATTGGCAAGTTGATTTGCCGACATGTATAGCACTTATGACTTATTAAATCGAGGCTTCATTTCCTATACAAATTACCCCGTTATATATAAGATGCAACGAATACTGCCACTCTCATTCCCCGTGGCGGATAAGCTTAAACCTTGACAAGAAGGCGGCTCAGCGCTATGATAACACCGATAATCCGCAAGAGCTCATTTCAGCCAACGTAGCAGGCATTTTATACGACAGAATACACATACCAAAGCCCCATGCAACGCACCGATTACCACACTCACACGCCCTTGTGCCTGCATGCGACAGGCGAACCCGAGCAGTTTGTTACTCGTGCGCTGGAACTCAATCTCAGCACATACGGCATAGCGGACCACGCCCCTATGCCACCGGAGCAAGAACCCTATGATAACTGGCGCATGCGCTATGCAGACGCAGCAGCTTATCGCGAATGGATAAATCGCGCACGAACAGCAGCACAAGGCAGCTCGCTGACCATACTCACAGGGCTGGAGTGCGACTGGTTGCCCGGTATCGAACTATGGATTCAAAGACTGAGGGAGGAATTCGCCTGCGACTATCTCATTGGTTCAGTGCATTACCTACGCCACGGAGAATCGGTAGATGACAGTGTTTATGCCAATCGTACTATCACCGAGAGCACGGAGCGAGACTGGCAGCTATACTGGCAAGCGGTGACGGATATGGTGAACAGCAGACTGTTCGACATAATCGGGCACATAGACTTGGTAAAAATATGGGGGAGAATCCCCGAGGGCGATTTGAGCAGGTTCTATACTCCTGCTCTGGATGCGTTGGAACACAGTGGCGCAGCTGTGGAAATCAATACTGCGGGATGGCATAAATACTGCGCGGAACAATATCCGAGCCGCGCCTTCCTGCAAGAATTACTGGCGCGGAGAATTCCTATCGTTATCAATTCAGACGCCCACGCCCCCGAACAACTTTCGCGCAACTGGGAACAGGCCGTTACCCTGCTGCAGGAACTCTCCGGTAAACAACCGGTGCAATTTGAATACCGCACGGTCAATTCGCCCCACACCATACTTCACGCTTATGGATCTCTTTGAATTCGCCGCTCAACAGCCCTCAGTTGACGCTCGCTCTCGCTACGACGAGCTCTGCAATATCATAAATCACAACAACGAGCTATACTACGCCCAAGCTCAGCCCGAAATTACAGATGCAGAATACGATGCCCTGTATCGAGAGCTGGAGGAGCTCGAAGCCGCACACCCGGACTTCGTCACTCCCCTATCGCCCACACAGCGCGTAGGCAATGACCTGACGGAGGGATTCCGCAAAGTCCGCCACCCCCGGCCTATGCAAAGTATAGACGATATATTCGAGCACAAACCGGAACAGGGCGAGAGCGATGCTGAGTTGGTGGATTTCTACAATCGACTTTGCCGCAGTCTCGGGCAAGAGGAACCGGAAGTTGTCGTGGAGCCCAAAATTGACGGCTGCGCGGTTACCCTCATGTACCGCAACGGCAAACTGGCATACGCAGCGACACGTGGCGATGGCAGCACCGGCGACGACATAACGGCCAACATTCTCACCATCAAGTCCATACCTCGCATCCTGCCCGAGGGGGCTCCTCACCTGCTGGAAATACGCGGCGAAGTATATATGCCGTTTTCCGACTTCAATAAGCTCAATGAGCAGCGGGATGCCGCCGGACTACCGGCTTTGGCAAATCCACGAAATGCAACAGCCGGCACCATTAAACTGCTGGATTCTACGGAGGTAGCAGCTCGCCCGCTGGCCTTTCTGGCTCATGGTCACGGTGAATACGAGGGTCCGGCTCTCCATACAGCAGCAGATTTCATTGACCTGCTTCACAAGCTGGGTATTCCCTGCAATTCCCCGGTCATTCACGCAAAGGGAACTGACGCCGTGCGACAGGCTGTAAAAGAGATAGATAAGCTGCGCCGTGAACTCGGTTACGGTACGGATGGTGCAGTCATTAAGCTGGCTAACTTCAACCTGCGTGAATCTTTGGGTTCAACGGCTCGTGCTCCCCGCTGGGCAGCGGCATTCAAATTCCTGCCCGAACAGAAGGAAACCACACTAAAGGCTATCACTGTGCAAGTAGGGCGCACCGGTGTATTGACTCCTGTGGCAGAACTTGAACCCATTCAGCTTTCCGGCACAACAGTCTCACGCGCCACCCTACACAATCAAGATGAAATCGCCCGCAAAGACATCCGTATCGGCGATACCGTGTTGGTCGAAAAATCAGGTGAAATCATTCCGGCCATTGTACATGTGAACAAAGACAAGCGCCCGGCGGAGGCTACCCCTTACAGTCTGTACCAAGCGGTAGAGGGCAAATGCCCATGCTGCGGAGAACCTATTTCTCAGGAAGACGGACAAGTTGCTTGGCGCTGCACCAACTTCACCTGCACGGCACAGGCCGCCATGCGAACCTCGTACTTCTGCAAGAGAGAGGCTCTCGACGTTGAAAGTCTGGGCGGCACTGTGGCAGAGGCACTTGTGCGCAACGGCTACATATCCACCCCGCTTGATTTATTCTCGCTGAATGTGGAAAAACTCGGTGCTCTGAACTTGGGCACAGAGGAAGAAGCGCGCCGATTCGGAGAAAAGAATGCGGCAAAAGCGCTCGATGCCCTTGCCAAGGCACGCGAACTCCCCTTGGAGCGGTGGCTGACCGCATTCGGAATTCCTACCGTTGGCGTAACAAAAGCGCGAGAAGTAGCCGGCTACCACAGCGACCTGCAACAACTCGCTCACTCGGATTACCTGCGCACGCTCATTGAATTAGAAGAAGGAGTAGCTCAGTACAATGCCCTCAATCCCAAGGCACGCAACAACAAAGGAGCCGACCGCGATGAACTGGAGCAAAGTCGCGCAGCCCTGCGGGCTCAGTTGGAACAAACTGCAGCCCCCTACGAAAAACGCAATATGCTTGCCCTGCAACCGGATGGCAACAATAAACTAAAACTCAGCAATCCCATCGGCTCCGTTTGCACCCGTAAATTGTTGGAGTGGTTCGACTCCGCCGCCGGACAACATGTCACGGCCACTCTGAGCATGCTGGCAATTAACCCATTATCCCCCAATTATTCAGATACCGCGAATACCACTGAGGGACCGCTGAGCGGACTCACCTTTGTGCTGACCGGTGCCCTGACTCGCCCGCGCCCGGAGTTTGAGCGCATGATTTCCGCCGCAGGCGGTAAACCCACCGGCTCAGTCACCAAGAAAACAAGCTATTTGGTGGCAGGAGAAGGCGGCGGCAGCAAACGCGACAAAGCCATCAAACTTAATATACCTATCATTGACGAAACAACATTGCTTAACATGCTGAAAGGAGACCAAGCATGAGCGACAGAGCCCTCATATACGGAACAATCGCCGTCGATACCCTAATCACGCCAAACGGCCGTGCCAACTCTGTATTGGGTGGCAGCGGTATATATGCCGCTCTGGCGGCCAGACTGCTCACAAATAACATGGAGCTGGTGGGGGTAATAGGTACTGATTTCGATGATAAATATCGTTTGGCGATGGAAGCTCGCGGCGTGAGTATGGCTCATGTAGCACAAGTCGAGGGACAAACTTTTTCATGGACCGGTCGCTATGAAGAAGACATGAACAACCGTACCACGGTGCAAACGATTGAAGGCGTGCAAGAACATTGGAACATGCAGCTGCCCCCGGAACTGCAGCAGTGCACGCTTGCCATGGCAACCAATGTTACCCCCCCTCTGCAATACCGCATGCTCGAACAATGCACAAACGCCCGATTCCGCATGGCTGATTTCATGAAATCGTGGATTATACGCGAGCGTGAATACACTCACAAACTGTTGAGCAAGGTGGATTTAGCGCTGATGAACGATGAAGAAGCACGCGAATATGCCGGGGTGAATGACAGCCTGGAGGCAGGCTACAAAATACTTGCAGCAGGCCCACGCTATGCCATTGTTAAGCATGGCAGCGCCGGCTCCACGCTTTTTCACCGCAGCCCGAATGGCGATATCCGGCTATTCCGCTGCCCGGCTTGGCCGCTGGCAAATGCAACAGATCCCACAGGTGCCGGAGATTCTTACATGGGGGCACTGGGTGGCTACCTGACTCAATGCCTTAATAACGGTAACCCCACTTGGGACGATATGAAACGCGGTGTGGCTATCGCAACAGTAGTAGCTGCCGCCGTTTGCGAAAAATTCGGAACGGTCTCACTCTTCGCCCTTAATCGTCGAGAACTTGCTGCAAGAATAGAACAATTCCGCAGCATGACAGCGTGGGATTAACACCACTTTCACAAAACAAATTGCCCGGCCTATCCCCATCACAGGGAAAAAGGCCAGGCCTTTGCTTTCTGAAAATCAGGGATTAGTCCCAATCACTGGTTTCCCAGTCATCGTCGTCGGAGCCGCCGGCATCCGCAGGCTCTTCATCATCCAACTCTTCTACATCTCCATCGCCGCCCTCTTCGACATCTTCAGTCCCGGTGGAGGCCTCATCCGGCTGAGTTTCACCGGAACCGGTACCCGGCAATGCAATGGGAGTCATCGATGCGCCACCTGCCTTCCTCACCAAAATGTGAATATCACGTACCCCATCGCGAATGGTGTCAACGGCATGAACATCACCCATAGAGCCCAACAGAGCCCCGGCTACACCAGCCATCATACCGACAGAGGGGTCAACAGCTGCCGCCGCACCAACAACGGGAGCCAGTGCTGCCGGGCGTATGCTGTATACAGAACCGGTAAAAGACATATTACTGCGTGCATTCTTAAGCACCAAATTGTTGAGGGCCGGCAGCGAGCCTATGGTTATGCTGTTCGAGGTCATCAGCACGTTGGGTTTCCCCACGGCCAATTCCTGCGGCAAGGTAATATTGATACTGGTTGCGCGTTTACCTTTGCGCACCTTGTATAGAGCCTTCGTTTTCACCCCCAAAAGGTTAGCAGCCGTGCTTGCCATACGCTCAGCGGCGCGTGTGAGAGCCTTTATATCACTGTATGTGCTGTAATAGCTTATGTGAGGAGTGCCTTTCACATTGAAGACAGTCCATGCTGAAGATTTGCCAAGCGCTTTACCCACGTTTTTAAGAGCAGCCATCGAGCTATACAAACGCCGGGCAATCTGCGCGCCCGTTCCACCGGATTCCCCATCAGATGTCATCGTGTCAAATCCCGCATATAAATTAGCAGCGTGCACGATAAGATCGGGAATGGCTACATTCTTCGCCGGAGTATAGGGTGAAGATTCGGTATAGAAAATCGTTTTAGAACTGGCACCGAGGCGAGTAAGAACCAGCTTACCCGGGGCATAGGAAGCACCGCCGGCATCATGACTAACCCGTATATGCGTTGCGCCACTGGGCATACGCCAAGCTACAACAGTGAACGGCTTAACACTCTTTTGCGGATAAAATGAGTTCAACCAATCACCCACCGCCGTAACACCTCGGGCAGCAGAATTGAATGTTGAGGCCAGTCCTTTATTCTCAGCGGATAATGTCTTGAATACCTGCGATAAGTAACCGGACATTACATTCACATTCGTATTGCTATATGCAGCGAATAAGTTAGACAACTCCGGAGAGGAATACAGCAGACCCACCCCTTCGCGTTCGAGGGCGTAGTCCGCAAAACTCATCTTTTCAGTGTTCAGTACGGATTCTTTTGAAGTCGTCGCAATTTTACAATCAGCGGGATTTTCGCAAATCACCATGACAAGCGCGTTATCTTCAATCTTGTAGAGTTGGTACACATTTTTAGCGGAAATTGCAGTCTTGAGCTGATTTCCAATGCTATCGGACACATGCACCTCCGGCATCAGGGCTGTAGCACTGTATTTCCAGCCCTTGTAGCCATTTTCTTCCACAGCTTCAGCTCCGGGACCTTTAGCAGCAGCTATGCACTCCGACATCAAGCCGGGAAGGTAATTGCGAGACTCATAGTTAACTGTCACCACCGCATATATGGGTTTCAAGGTGCTGGTCTTCAGCTTTGAGACAGCGGCCAATGATGCCCCTCGCGATTGGGAAAAACGAATTTTGCGAATTGTTCCGGCATAAGAATCGTTCGCAGAATCTGCCAACTTTTTCCCAAATTCAGTTCCTTCTGTGCGAGATACCAAATAGGTGTAAATCGGAAGATAGGTTGCGAAGGTCTGCGTGTTAGCACCATCCACCCCCAGCGCAAAACTACGGATACGCTCAGCTATCTCGGGCTTTTCAAATGGGGCGGCAGCCGGAGCGGCATCGGCAGCAGCAGCGGCTTTCACCAGCGGACTACTCAGAACCGCGGCGGCTTTGGCACACTGTGCATTCAACGCCATAAGGGCATCCACCTCTGCCGGTAAAAAAGCAAGCGACGGATAGTTCTCTGCCCGATGCAAAGCATCCGCTTGAGCTTTAGCCGGGGGAGTTGCTAACGAACGATAGATAGCGGCAGCATCCTTCGGGGGTGCAGCCTGCAACACCGAGACCAAGGCTAAACAACAAAGGGTCAGAGTAGTCTTAATTTTCATAGCAGCATGATGTTACCATAAAAATAATTGTTTGTAAAGTAGATTCGAGGGAGACTGAACAATTTAAACATCAATATCCAGATCTATACCGAATGTAGCAGCCAGTGCCGCAGAGTCAAACTCCGCAACGGCCGCAGGTACAGCAGGCGAACTTAACAAGGCAGACGGTTCTATTGAACGCAGACAAAATAAAAGCGAAGGGTCAGCATCTATAAGAGTTCCGGCTGCATATACTGCCGCTGCGGCATGCGCGCAGGGTTCCGACCAATCCGGGCAACTACAGCTCATGTGCCAATCGCCGGGTTCAGGTAATAACCCGGTTTCAGGAGCACACAACTGCTCCAGCACGGCACTATCCACCCGCCCCTCGAGCAGGGATACCAGTGAATCTATCTTGCTGCCGCATGCAATTCGTAACGCCTCAAGTGACTCTTCATCCATGGGAGAAATGTGCAAGCTCACCTCATAAAGTTGCTCGGCACTGACCAACGCACTGATATGTCCCGGAGCTATCTGTAAATCAAGCACACAGCCATGGCGCAACAGACTGCGCCCGGGTGCAAGGCACAAGCCCCCTGCCTCGCAACGCGCCAAATGTTTCATCCACGCACTGCCCCAGAAATTGGCGGCCAACTTGCGGGTACTATTCGCCACAGGACGCAGTTGCACACCATCAGCGCTCAATCGCGCCGCACGCTCTTGCGCCAAGGTAGCAAGTGCTTTTACATTCAAGCGTTGAGGCAAGTCACTCACAAAGCGTAAAAAAAGCGCACCGCAAGCCCGGCTAACAGGCTATGCGGTGCGAAAATTATTTTATTTTACTTGGTTACGCTCTTAAAGTACTCGAGCGTAGTCTTGAGACCTTCTTCAAGGGTGTACTGGGGCTTCCAACCGGCTGCGCGCAGCTTATCAGCGCAAGCACGGCTGTGCTTCACATCACCGGGGCGCTCAGGCAGGTGCTGCACCTTGGAGCTGGAACCGGCGGCTTTAATAATAATCTCGGCAAGGTCGTTGATAGTAATCTGACCACCGTAACCGACGTTATTCACACCTGTTACCTCAGGATGCTCGGCAACGTATGCGAGAGCACCCACAATGTCCTTCACATAGATGAAGTCGCGGGTCTGCTCACCATCACCGAATACCGTGATATCTTCGCCCTTAATGGCCTTCTCCATGAAAATCGGCACTGCGGCAGCGTAGGCACCCTTCGGATCCTGGCGCGGGCCGAATACGTTGAAGAATCGGCAGCAACCAGTGTTAATTTGACCGGTCGTGCGGAACATGTCCATGTAGTACTCACCGTCGAGCTTGGTGATACCGTAGGGGCTCTTCGGCTCCGGGTACATGGTCTCCACCTTCGGCACAACGGGATTGTCGCCATAAATAGCAGCAGAAGATGCCAGAACCACCTTCTTGCAACCGGCCTTCGCAGCTTCCTCAAGTACTACAAGCAAGCCATTCACGTTCAAATCAAGACACTCGCGAATCTTGCTCATCGACTCAGGCACGGAAACAAGCGCAGCCATGTGGAAAATGTAATCAACACCTTCTACAGCCTTAGCCACCAACTCACGATCCGTGATAGAGCCTTCGATGAATGTCACCTTCAGGCCATCAAGGTTCTTCTTGTAGCCGGTACGCAGGTTGTCGAGTACGCGAATCTCCTCAGCCACACCCTGATAGTGCTCAGCAATGTGGGAACCGATAAAGCCGGCACCGCCGGTAATAAGAATTTTCATAGTATTTTATAATTAGTGTCGTTGACTTATTCATGATACGGTAAAACAAGCAGGATTGCAAGCAAAGATTCCGCCAACACTCAAAAATCAGCCTCAAAATATGGACAAATCCCCTTTTATGTGTCAGCATTTCAAAAAAAACTTGAACTTTTGCTATGTTCCCATTAATATACGCCCCAGCAAGTCGCGGTTGCGGTCGCCTACACGCTATGGATGGGTGGCAGAGCGGTTTAATGCAGCGGTCTTGAAAACCGCCGAAGGTTAATCCCTTCCGTGAGTTCGAATCTCACCCCATCCGTACGATACGAAGCCCCTCGGTTCCGAGGGGCTTCGCTGTTTTACAAACTCGCCATTTCTTTTGTACCCATAAAAAAATACCGCAACCTCGAACGGATTACGGTATTTTCTCCCCGCGTTGGCGGGCTTGTGAACGGTACTTTATTTATCAGAAGTTTATACCAAACTGAATACCGGCGGCGGAAGCGAAATCCTTATCGCGATAGGCGGCATCCATAATCATCTGATAGTAAACAGAGCTGTATACAAAGTCGTTAATCTGGACTCGGTACATGAACTCGAGGATTTTCTCAAATTCATTCACCAAGGGAGAGGAACCGGAATCGGCGCCCTTGTACATGCCATAGCTGACACCCAGGTAATCGTTCGGGCGAGAGGGGCACAGGTTAATAGTTGCACCGGCAGAGAACTCGGCCGTGCAGCGCTGATAGTCGCCGGAAGCCCAACCGGCTCGGCCATATACCTTGGCAGAATCGCACAGCTGGTACTCTACGCTACCGAAGATACCCACGGCATTGCGGTCATGCATGCGGCCATCTTTACCCCAGCCATCCTGAGTGCAGAAGAAGGGGCTCACGCGTACCTTACCACGTTCATTATCACCAAAAATATGCCCGTACTCACCCACTACAGCCCAGCCGTTGGCGTGGTCGGGGTTAAAGGGATTCATACCCCAGCGGGTACCCATGCGGGTAACTGCTGCCGTCACCCAGTTGCGACGATTCAACTCGTACTGGGTCACAAGGGCGAGGTTGTTGAACGGAAGAGGAAGCACACCGGAACTCTCAAAGTTGTCATTCGTAAAACGAGCATGACCAATGCGATCAAAGTAATTATTGAGCTTTATCATACCGGCTGCAACCATGCCGCGCTTCCCGGCAAAGAAATGCTTAACGGAAACCTCAAGGAGTGCAGCATCGTGAGCATCGAGCACATCGGTGTGCAAGCCTGAGCACATTCCCAATCCGTTGACGTAAAATGTCGAGGGGTCATCGGAATCGTTGTTCAATCCCCATGAACCGGCAAAATCCACTCGCAGCCAAGTGCCGCCATTGTATTGGTCCTCAATCAGGCGCTGATTCAGAATTGTGTAGAGAATTGCTATATGCTCGTTCTCATTGTAGTTCCCCATGGCATTATCGAGTGCCCAATAGCCGTATACCAAGTCAACTATCCACTGGGTACCGTATTTCTCATTGGCTATTTTTTTGTACTCGGGGTCATGGGCTCCGGGAGCAAACATATTGCCGTTATACACTATATTTCCGGCCGTCGGCTCAACCACCGTTCCGGCACTTACAGGCGCAACCATCAGACCCGCCATCGCAAGAAGAGAGAAGAGGCTTTTTTTCATATCCGCAGGCATTCTACCACAACAATTATCGTTATACAAGTATATTTTATTCAACAAAAAGCTTGACTTAGCTCCAACATTACGTTATAAAAACTTCGACCTCACTCTAGCTCTATTCAGAACAAGAGTTAAGAAACAACCAAAAACACACCAAAAAAAGAAATGAAGAAACTACTGACCATAGCTGCGATGGCCGTGAGCACCCTGTTGGCACAGGTAAGTGCTGATGTTGTTGGTTACTGGACCACGATTGACGACGACACGAACGAGGCAAAGAGCGTTGTTCAGGTATACAAGCACAAGGGCAAGGTATACGGTCGTGTGGTACAGCTGCTGAAAAACCCGAATGCCACAGCCAAAATTCCGGGCAATCCCAGCACTCTGGGCCTGGATATCATTTGGGGCTTGGAACAGGACGGCGATGAATACAACGGCGGCAAGGTGCTCGACCCTGAAAAAGGCAGCGTGTACCGCTGCTCCATGTGGCGTGACGGCGATACCCTGAAAATGCGCGGCAAACTGGGCATTTTCTTCCGCACGCAAACATGGAAGAAGAACACCACCTTCAAGCCGACAAGCACGGAGGCTCCCACCCCGAAAATCCCCAAAGTTGACTAATTGAGGATTGGAGCTTGTCTGCAAACGCATTTTTGCAAACAAAGTCTCAGCACACCCGCATGCGCTCCTTAAACTCGGGCGCATGCTGTTTTATGGCTCAATAGAGGCTTGAATCGCGCAAGAAATCGTGTATAATATGCCGCATGAAGACGTGTTTGGGTAGCCTGTTGCTTATCCCCACACTGGCAGCTGTAGTGCTGACGGTGGTGTATCACGCGTCCGTAAACGGGGAGCTCAAGTTTGAACCCAGAGCCTCCGAGACCGAGTACATCAACACGGCACGCTCATACCGCCCGCCGGTAAAAAAAGAGCAACCGAAGGCTATCGTCACACCTGCGGTACTACCCGATATGAAAGATGACGATGCTCCCGAGGAGGTCGAACCATGAGCGCTCAGCACCCCATCATAGGCTACACCTTAGGCGACCAAGCCGGTATCGGGCCGGAGGTCATCAAAGCAGCACTGGCTCAACTCCCTGAAAATGCGGAGTATCGCCTGATTGGCAAAGAAATAGAGTGCACCCCCGGGCAGCCCACGGAATCCACAGCTCAGGCTGCTCTGGAGCACTTAGAACTCGCAGCCGCCGCTCTGCGAAATGGCGAAATAGATGCCGTTGTGACAGCTCCCGTTTGCAAAGAATCTCTGCACCGCATTGGTTTTGCCTACCCCGGACAAACTGAGTTTTTCGCAGACCGCATGGGAGTAAAGGACTTTGCCATGTGCCTGACCGGGCGCCGCCTGACCGTGGCCTTGTGTACCACTCATGTAGCTCTTGCAGATGTTCCCCGCCAATTACAGACCGCAGAAATTGTGCGCATTGGTTCCTTGTTGGCCAACTTTTTGCAGCGCACCGGTAAGCCCGGCCCGCGCATAGCCCTAGCCGGGCTTAATCCCCACAATGGCGAAAACGGTGCTTTCGGTCACGAGGAAAACACACTGATTGCCCCTGCTCTGCCGCTGCTGCGCGCCGCATTCCCGAGCGCGGAGTTTAGCGGTCCCTGCGTGCCCGACTGCGTGTACCGAGATGCCGCACAGGGGCTCTACGACGGCATCGTGGCGCCCTACCACGACCAAGCCCTTATTCCGCTGAAACTCATTGACTTTGACAATGCGGTCAATGCCACCATCGGTCTGCCTCGTTTGCGAGTAAGCCCGGACCACGGCACCGCATTCAATATCGCCGGGCGCGGCATCGCCAACCCCGCCAGCACCCTGAGAGCCTTCCAAGTGGCTCTCAGCAGTGTCATATAGGCCTAAAATACCTCTCTATACTCAATTCATGTTTGACTAGAGGGGGTTTTGTATGCTAAAGTAATACAGAACATACACGCGCCTACATTGTGAGTACACCTAACAGAGAAAAAATAACCGACCTCACTAAACTGATAAAGGGAGGTGATAAACTGCCGGCATGGCTCGTGCTGTGGGCAGAAAAGAAACTCGGCCTGCACGCCCTGAATGTAGCTCACAATAAAGTTGAGGACGATTGGGATAACGGCTGTACGGATAACTTTTTCAAACTTGCATGTAAGTACTTAAACTTAAACTACGAGTTAAGCGGCTTAGAGAATATCCCTAAAGAGGGTCCCTGTGTTATCGTAAGTAACCACCCACACGGCATGTCAGACGGCTTAATGTTCGGCGACATCGCCATGAAGGTTCGCAGCGACATTCGCATCGTCGTCAATGAGTTCCTTCAATGTGTGCGTGGCATGGTACCGTATGAAATCATGGTCGATGTGTACGGCGGCGAGGCCGCCAAGCGTGCCAACATGGCAGGCATGCGCGAAATTCTGCGCTGGCTGAAAGCCGGGCACTGCATTCTGGTGTTCCCCAGCGGCTCTGCTGCCACTTATTCTCACAAGGATAGGCGCGTAATAGACGACCCGTGGCAGGCAAATATCGCCTCCCTTATCCGCAAAACAGGTGCGACTGTCGTCCCCATGCACATTTCGGGGCGAACAGGTATTTTTTTCCAACTCATCTCCATTATCAACAAAGGCATACGCGCCAATTTCCTGGCACGCGAAATTCTGCGAGACGGGCGTATGTTACACACTATCAGGCTCGGGAAAGCCATAACTCCCGCTACTATAGCCATGACCGAAAATGACCAAAACCTTTCAGATTTTTTGCGACTCAGCACCATGCTGCAAAGTTACCCGCAAAATACATCTTCCACGGCTGCCCCTGCCCGCCCCATGCTCGAAGTTGAGCCAAGCGTACCTACCGACGAACTTCTTGCAGAAATTGAGTCCCTGCCCGCCGATTGCCTATACGCAGAAACAACAAACGGCCTGAAAGTCTATGCCGTAGAGGCGCCCCAAATCCCCAAGCTGCTGCGCGAAATCGGTATTCAGCGCGAACATACATTTCGCGCCGTGGGTGAAGGTACAGGTAACTCCATCGACTTGGATGCCTACGATAATACCTACACTCACCTAGTCATGTGGGATAGCAAAGCCAATCGCTTGGCCGGTGCTTACCGCATGGGCCGCACGGACAAACTGCTGCAGACGGAGGGTGCCAAGGGGATTTACAACTCACTCTTCTTCCGCTTCAGTGAGAAAATTCAACAGCTTTTATCTCATGGTTTGGAAATGGGGCGTGCCTTCATTTGCAAAGACTACCAGCGCCACCCTGCCTCTCTTGACACGCTCTGGATGGGAATCGGCCATTACTTGGCACGACATCCGGAATACCGCTATTTGTACGGCACGGTAAGTATATCGAATGAATATACCCCGGCCTCCCGTGCTCTCATGCTCACCTACCTTCAAACCCTCTGCATGCATGAGAATCTGAAGGAGGAAACCACAGCACTGAATCCGCCCACCAATATCGGTCTGCGCAGCGAGGATGCCCGCTTGGTTCCCACCGCCCTGACGGAGCTGCGCTTCCTCTCCGGTTTGGTGTCCGATTTGGAGCCGGACGGCAAGAGCATACCTGTTCTTCTGCGGCAATACCTGCGCTTAGGTGGCCGCATGCTCGCTTTCGGCATAGACGAGGATTTCGGCAGCACGCTCGATTGCTTGGTGCTAGTGGATATGGCTAAAGCGCCCCAGCGAATTCTGGACCGCTATTGCGGCAAAGACTATGTGCGCCCCGAGCATGTAAAATAGGCTCAAGCTCGCCTAGTGACAAGTCGCGGCGAAGCCCCTTTTTCGGGTTGAATTTCACAGCCTATTGCCTGTATTGTAGCAAGCGGGCACAGTCAGCCCGTATAGTCATGAATAGCAATACACGCGACCAATTGAAAGGGGTACTGCACGAGGCGGCAGCACGAGGAGCCGAAAAAGCAGAACAGCAAGCTCGCAACAGCAGCGGTTGGCTGCGCTGGCTGTGGGCAGCGGTAGCCGGTCTTGCCGCAGCCGTTGCTTGGTTTACTAACCTGCCGCTTTGATATTCAGCTCTATAAAAACTACACCGCCTGCTCAGTTCTCTGTGCAGGCGGTATTTTTTTACGATTCAGGGAACACGGGTAAGCCCAATATCGTTCCGGGCATTATTTTATGCCCGGCAAAGAAGCTTTCCGCATTCATCTTACGAGCACCCGGCGGCTGCATCGTCGATATCCGGATGGCTCCGCCGCGAGGCCCGCCACACGATACCAACATCCCCTCGGCTCCGGCTTCCAGCACCATTCCGGGTACGGCATCCACCGGCTTTTTATAATAGGAATACAAATCCACCGGCGGGAATATTTTCAAGGTCTTGTCCCCACCGGATTTGACGGAGGGATATGTGGTAAAGGTGCCCGGCCACGAGTGGTACGCTCGTATTTTACGAGCTACCTGCAGGGCCGGCTGGTGCCAGTCAATCTGCCCATCCGCCCGCAGTAGTTTGGGGGCGTAGGTCATCAGGCTTTCATCCTGCTCTATCGGCTCGGAGCTACCATTGCGCAACTGCAATATAGCGTCCGCCAAGGCCTCCGGTGCAAGCTCAGCCAAGTCATCGTGCAGGCTCTCTGCTGTTTCCGTGCCCTTCAAGGCAATTTCTCGGCTGCAAATGATATCACCGGCATCGAGCTTCTTCACCACATGCATGATAGTCACGCCGGTTTCATTATCACCGGCCTCAATCGCCGCCTGTATACAAGCGGCTCCTCGGTGACGGGGCAAGAGCGAGGCATGCGCATTGATACATGCTATGCGCGGCACATCAATAACCTCTTGCGAAAGTATCTGCCCATACGCCATGACCACCACAATATCCGGCTGCATGGAGCGCAGATGCTCTACAGCCTCGGCATCTCGCATGCGCTCCGGTTGGTAAACAGGTATCCCGGCCTCCTCGGCGCATACTTTAATACGCGGGGGAGTAAGCTGCTGGTGGCGCCCTACAGGTCGATCCGGCTGGGTTATGAGCCCTACCAATTCGCCGGTCGCCAACAATGAAAGAAAGGAAGGAATTGCTATATCCCCCGTGGCCATCATAACGATACGCATACGTCCTTTATGCCATAAAATGCGCAGGTGTCAAGACTTTTCAGCTCTTTCGCACGCTTTAATTCCGCGTTTGTGAACCCCGCGCCATCAGCCCCAGAAGGCGGCGGCATCTCCCACCTGCCCCATGCTCACATAGCGCGTGCGCAGCAAGGTGCTGTCGCGGTGCCCCATTTCGTATTGTAGTTCGCTATAACTGCGGAAGTGCCGCAGGTGGTACCCGGCAAAGGTATGCCGCAGTACATCCGGTACCCAGCGCTTAAATCCGGCTAGGCAGTTCTTCCTCCCCCGCCGCTATACACCGCAGCGCACATCTTACCCTACCACGACCCGCCCGCAGTGCTGCACCAGCCACCTGAGCGGCTTCCAGTACATTCACCCCCGTTTGCTTCAACACTGCCAACGCCGCCAGTTCTTCTTCTGTTATTTCAGTCACGTTCATGATAACTCACCTTTCAAAAGCGCACTTTAAAATAGCTAAAAGCTTTACATTCAGCCAATATAAAAACGCAACTTCTGCTTATTTGCAACGTCGCGGCGAAGCTGTTTTCTTTTTGCATAAATACCTGCTTTATGCTTGACTTGCGGTTTTGAAAAGCGTAGAGTGTGACAAGTTTTTAATTTCCCGTTATGAAATTACATCTACCTGTCACTCTGTTAACTGCCGTTCTGGCAACCTTTATCGCCTTACCTGCCCATGCCGTAGAAGCCCCGGAGGGTTATACTACCACATACCTGAATACTCCCAGTACTCTGGAAAACTACTCCACGCTAACGCCAGAAGAGCAAATCGCATTTTCTTCCACAATCAAAACCAGTACAGCGACTGATATCCAAGCAGTGAGCAACAAGGATGGGGATTACTCTTTCCTGCTGCAGAATGATATTCAGGTGACCTGTAACGATGCTTCAGTCATGAACCAACAAGCATCATGGAGCTTTACCTCAGATTCTCAAACTAATAGGTTCGCTATCAGTTTCGCCACAACGTCTTCCCGCATTTTCGACATGGGAGATGCGGAAACACTAGAGGCTAGCGGCTTAAAAGAGTTTGCGCTTTCCGGTTCTAATTTATCAGCCTACGAACCGTGTGGCAGTCTCATGTATGTAGAGAACGGAGAGATTAACCTGCATAATAATAACAATATCAGAATTAGCGATAATGCAGTGAAAAGTACCAGCGGTGGTAATTTTGGCCTTATATATCTCGACAACAGCACCTTGTCGATGTCAGACAACGGAAGGGTGGAGATAAGCCGAAATACGGGAACCGGAGATTATATAACATCGAAATACTATAAAGGGGGCGTGTTCAGCTCTCAGAGTGGTGACACCATTGGTTCTGTTTTATTTAATCGAAACGAGAACATATGGATTGCTGATAATCAAGCCATAACCAATGGATTTTATGTATATAGCAGCGTATTCTTTACGGATACGTCTTTCGTGGATAACGCCAGTATAGTGCTTGAAAATAATTATTCATATAGTGGGACTCAGAAAGGTAATGGATATAGTGGTACGGTAGGCTCTGTCGGCTCTTGGCGTATATTTTCCTTCTCTGGTAACAACGACGTGAACATTCTGAATAATACAAGTGAAGCAAATAATGTTCAGGGGGCAGACGTATCTTCATCGACTCAGGCGTCAGGCGGTGCTTTTCATGCAACTTATTTCGAACTATACCAAAATGCTAGAGTCAAGTTTGCCGGTAATAAAGTGATTTCGAATGCTGTGACAGCCCTGATTCCTCAAGATGGTCTGCTATATACCAGTAAAGCGAATGCCCTCGGCGGCGCAATTTTTGGACTGAAAGAGATTTCTGTGCAACATAACAAAGAAGTTTTGTTTGAGGGAAACACTGTATCAGCATATGCGCAAGGAGAAACACCGCTAGTTGAAGCCATCGGTGGCGCATTGGCAGTATGTGACCTCGCAGATATCAGCTTCAATGAAAGTGTCTCCTTTATTGGTAACAGCGCAAAAGGCTTTGCTATTGCACCTACAGGCTCCTCCCCCTATTTTGCCAACTGCGTTCTGGGTGGGGCCATTGGTAATTACATGAATGATTTTTCCTCTACCATCAACTTAAATAGCAACGGAAAAGTTTTATTTGAAGGTAATCATATAGAAGCTGAAGGCGAAAACTTCATCATGGGAGGTGGAGCAGTAGCACACTTCAGCATTACCATTCAGAATAATAATTCTGTAACGTTCAGCAAGAACTATGAGTATGACAGCGAAAACGGGTATCGATTGCGCGGACTAGTGCTGTTGGATATAAACAATAGTAATAATCAACTCGTACTTTCTGCTGGTAAAGGGCAACATATTACGATAGAGGATAGTATAGGTGTAAGCCAAGGCGCATCTATTGACGCTGCGGATGGAGAATACAATGTGTATTTCAACTCACTCTATACAGCTCCAAATGGTAAGAGCTATGCCCAAACGGGTGATATCATTCTGACAGGGGCAAATACCGAGTCGCACTTGCAGGACATTGTACGACCATATTATACGGTTAGTGCGCGAGAACTCGAATTATCCCGCACCACAGAGCTGAATACTCTGGTTAATTTGTACGATGGACGCCTGCGCATTGAAGATGGCGCAGTTCTGAAAGGGCATGGACTGCTTGTTCACAGCTCCATATCAGAAGAATCCATTCCCACCGTATTATTGAAGAATGGCGAGCTGAGCCATGCCGGGTACGATATCACTATCAGCTCCGGCAGCACGCTGAGCGCCGTGGGTGAAAATACAATCACCGCCTCTACCCTGGCCATTCAGGATGGCGGTACGATGCAGCTGGCGCTGGATATGACCCGGACAGATAGCGCAGCCGTG
>JAZLDM010000018.1:0-11552 GCA_045614705.1 Akkermansia sp. | reverse complement strand
GCAAAATGAAATACAGCATTCGAGGATGAGCTAACATGTCAAAACTGCCCAGTTTGGAACACTTGAAAGAGAATCACATATCTGGTAGAATCTCCCCGCTCTTCCGCTATCAGTTCCGGCTGATAGGTGTCTACGGCACTTCTCAGCGGAGAGTAAACCGGTCCTGTCCGCTGTGGGTATCGTAGCCGCAAGGGTACGGAACAGCAGACGAATCTGACTGGAGGAGATTGAAATCATGAACGCTCGTATCATGATAGAGCTGATAATGCTCATTCTACAGGTAATCCTGTTTGCGATGAACTTCATCCGATGAGCATGTAGGCTCCGTCAGGTGGGTGGGCCGCCCACCTGACGCTCTCCTCTACTTTTTATTGTCGTTGATGTTTTCGAGGATTGACAAAAAGTTCTAATTCGCTATAATAGCGTCATCAGGAAACGAGCAACCTGATAACAATCTCCTGAAACACCTCCGGCGGCCCCCAGAGGTGTTTCTTTTTGCCTTGACTGAATCCCGCTCAAGGCTATAAAACCTCCGGCGTTAGCAGCGGCCTCTTTCTCAAGGGGGGCGTGCTTTACGTTTGGTTTTCTTATTTAGGCTCTTGATTGCCGTTGTCCACCACAGCCCTCTGCCTTGCGGCGGGAAAATAACGCATAAAACCCACATGCCTGTCGCGGCGTAGCAAGAGCCCGAAAGGGCTACGCGAAGACGGACGGGGTAGGAAGGAGCCCCGGCAGATCAAGGGCTCCACTTCGAGCAAATCCTCGGCTTTTGCCCCTCTCGGCGTATCAACGAGGAGCCGGAGTCTGTTTTTGCGCCATCGGCAACAAAAATGCAGGAAACTCGCAACAAAATGCCCGCCGGGAGCGTATATTTGATAGAAAATCTGCACTTTCTGATTTTTTTGCTGCGGATTCGGGGCTGAAATGTGTTACTATAAATGTAAGGAGATAAGAATATGTCGCTGATAAAAGGTTGCTCTGTTTTAGGCGGAATTGCTCTGCTGCTGATTTTCGGGTGCTTCCGCCTGTTGTCTTTGGGGGAGTCTGAGCACATAGCCGCCTCTCCCGTTGAATATGCCGCCCTGAGCGAAAGCGCGCAAGAAATGTTGCCTCCTTTCGCTGAGAATATCTATTTTGCGGAATATGCTGATTGGCAGGTTGGTGAATGGTGCTATAGCTTTGAAATTCAGCCCGACAATGAAGAAGCTCTGAAAAATTGGTGCAGGGAAGCGTGCGCGGGGAGAACTGCCGTTCAGCCGCTGGGGCACCCGTTTCATCTTACCACCCCGGACTGGTGGAATCTCTCTTCAAATGCTTTATTATTAGGTGCTGTGGCAGGGGATTTGAAACACCCCATGGGATTTTACGCTTGGTACGATGCCTCCCAAAATAAAGTATGGTTCATGTACAATAGGTAAAGACGATACTCACCCCGCATTAATGTGTTATGACCATGCCCCTCGTCCCCAGAATCCTCGCCACCACAGCCCTCATCCTTTCGGCGGGGGTGTTCCATTTTCCGAATTCGGATAAAGTTCGTCATTCGCGGCGCAGAAAGAGGGGCTTGGGTAAAAGAGCTTCTCTACGCACATTTGAATGAGCTGCCGTCACTGAAAGCACAGAATGACGTCATGCTGCACCAGAGGGATAGCATGTTTGTAGTGGTGGCGACAGTCGCCTTAATCCCCCCATCGTGTCACAAATCCCAATGGTCAATCCATTTAAAAGATGTGACCCTGAAGCGGCGGCCCAGGGTCTGATTCAAGCGTGAAAGCTTGGATGTATGCGAGAAATCGGCAGAGAATTCAGCGGCCTCCGGAGCATCTGCCGGGTCTACATAATCAACGGTTCGCTGCACGGTAGCCTCGCACCAGCACTGGGAGAGGATGGCGCCCTCGTCATTACGCACACAACCGTAGGCACGGATGGTAAAAGTATCGTCTCGCACGGTCAGAATGTTGCCGAGGGAGGCGAGAACATCGCTCTGAATCAGATAGCCGGGGGCGGCTGTATGCAAATCCCCCTTTTCAGCTTGGGGGAAGCGATACAGCGAGCCGGTCTGGGGAGTCACCTGCACCTCTCGGAAGTCGCGGTTGATATCCGTGCTGTCAATAGCAGCTTGCAAGGCACCTTTCAGGGCATGCGCACCGCCTTTTTCATCCAGCCGACGGTTGATGAAATCGGACATGCTCAGAAAGGGGCCTCGGGCGCGCACCTGCCGCACCATTTCCTCCGCCAGTCGGGTAATATCTGCCGGTTTGAGCAATCGAACCTCGCTCCAAGCAGCAGCCCCCAACGCGCCGACCGAGGAGCGGAAAGACGGAGAGCCCAGCATGGGAGAATAGGCCGCCACCGAATCCGTGCTCTTATCCGTAGTAGAGAGCATAAAGCGAGAGAAAGCGACATCCGTAGCCTTTTTTTCCGGTTCCACTAAGCGCAAACTGCCGCCCTCGCCTGTAACGAGCTTGCGAGCGGCCAGCCCCTGCAGCACGGCATTCCATGCTGCCACGGAGGTGCTATTCACATTAAAACCGCCATTCACCATGAGATGTGCGGCAATGATTTTCCAGCCATCGCCCTGCAAGATACGATTCAAGGCAGACTCCGAATTGTATGCCGAAGCCGCACGCACATAGCGAGAAACCGGCAAGGGACTTCGACCATTGAGGAATTGCGCGAGCGTATGCGGAGCCGGAATGATTTGTTTTCCATCGTTCCCGGGCATATCGGAAACCGATGAGCAGAACCACCTATCCCACAGAGCATCATTAATTAGCAGAGCGTGGTCATAAAACTCATTTTGCATCAGCGTTTCCTTATTATCACCGTCACCCTCCCCCTTTGAATAGCGGAAATAAACCTTATCCGGCGGCAAGCAGGGGTCAGCGAAAGCATTGCCTATACCCACCCCCGGCACACCGGATTGATATTGCATGCGCTGCATGGCCATGAGCGAGGGCGGCTCATCATTCTGCCCCCGGAACCAACCGGGCAGCAAACGCATGCCGGCAAAACCCGCCAATGAAAAAGGAGGATGCACCGGCAACTCCGACACCGCCGCAAATGAAACTTGTTCCCCCTGCTCCGTGATTCCGATAACCCCATTTCGTCCCACCGAGGCAATCGGAGCCGACAACAAGCCGCCCCCCACAGGCAGAACAGCCAACTGGTAGGGGTGATATTGCCGCTGCTGGTGGTCGGCCTGCCGAATGGACGCCCCCCAAAATGCAGGGCTGGAATGCAGCCAGTGCTTGGTGCGGAAATCACAATCCGGGTACACCATAGTATCGACGGAGGGATTTGCCGATTTTGCCACGATACCCAAGGAAGCCACATAATATGGGGCATGGTTTATGCTCTGCATATTGTTACCAAGCCATTGCAGGGGGTCGGTAATAATACGGTTTCCCTCCTCCCTATTCGGGCTGTACCAGTCCAATAAAAACTGCTGAGGGGAGTGAATGTGTTTACCCTCCACCGAGCTGATATCGTTTACCTGCGGGTCAAGCGGGTGCGGGGACTCCGGGGCAGATGACATACCGCCGAATCCATGTGCTACCGCAATACAATCTGCCAGTTCCTGCCCTATCAGTCGGGAGTCCGTCAAGCGTTCGCGGCCACTCCCCAAACGCAAGCCGAACATCGTTTCTTTCCAAACCTGCTCGGGCTCTGCATATTTGCGGTACATCGGCGAATGCCATGCAGCCACGGTATCCGCATGATACCCGGGCACCCAGGGATTGCTCCCCGCGCCCCCACTGGCGCTACCGTATTTCCTTTTCCCCGGCGTGAAGAGCAACACTTCACCCGGTTGGAACACAATATCCTCGTGAGCATTGCTCAGGGAATTCTGGAAAAACTCGCCGGTATCAAGGCTGCTCATATACCCCAACTCAGGGCGGGCTTCCCGCACGCCGCCAGGCATAATGGTTTCATTCTTTCGAGCAAAACCATAGGCCGACCACCTACGCCCAAATCTACCCAAATCCGCAAAAGACTCCAAAGGCATGGTCTTGTATGGGGCGGATACCGCCCACATACGGCGCCCGGCAATTTTCATAGGCACGTTGTATGGGTTCCACCAAAGGAAAATCGGATTGTAATAGAGTGAATACTGCTTTTCCCCATTGTCGCGCGGCTCCACCCCCATGGCGATATTGCAGAGGTAGGCCAACATCACAGGCGAGCGCGCATAGCCGGCCCCTTCGTTACCCACTTGTCGAGAGCGCAAATCGAGGTAAGTTCCGGCAGTTGATTTCCCATGCGCATCATGCTGCAAACAGGTGCTCAGAATACTGCCGCCCAAGCGAGTATGGTGTTCCGGCACTGAGCCAATAAGACGCGCCGTCACATGCTCATCACTCTGCGAGGCATTCGGCCAGCAGTTATAGTATGCGTGCATGGTCTGCCAAGAGCCTATCGGCATGCGCATATTTCTCTCGGGCAGCCATTGTTCCGGCACTAGCGGAGCATCACTATCTTCAGTAGGTGCGAACTCCGTTTTATCGAGGTTATCTTTATTCAACAAGAGGCAAAGGTCCTGTTTCAATCCACCGTGTGCAGTATTGGTCAGCAAGCTGTATGAGGTCGCGGTATAGTCGCAGAACCCCGGCTCCCCATTCGTATTTTTGCACACCAGTGCATAACCGGCAGCCGACATCAGCCTATCCGCTTTTTTCAGCACGACAGGCTTGCCCTGCAAAATGGGCATGGGGCCGGGCGTATCCCATGTGTGCCGCAGTGCTTCCATGGGATTTTTGGCAAGCGGAGTATCGGCTATGGAAAGATTGGCTTTCTGGTTTTCACCGCTTACCCACCAAGCAAAGCCGCCGCGAATACGCTCCGCCAGGGGCATGTACAGTAAATCGGCGTACACATAGTGGTTGCGGGGCGCGTGGCGACCAAGCGAACCCTCCCCGAGCAAGCATATTCTTTCACCGGGTTTGCGGCAACTTAATTGTGCAGCGGCATCAATATCTTGCGTCAATTTTGAATTCCGGCTGGAAATCAACCAACGCCGAAACATTGCCCCGCGCCCCGGTGTATAAGTATCCCGTATGCAGCTGCCATCCTTACGTTTACCGTACAATGGGGCATCCCAGCTATCCCACACACCGAGGATATGGGGTGGCACAAGCTCCCCGGTGTCGTCCAATATGGCAGACCTCGCCGAGATTCGCTTGTCCGGCCCCATAGCCTCTTGCAGCTCGGCAATAGCGGCATCCAGCCCGACAAGCGCCTGCTGGCGCGCCTGAGTCAGAATGATATTATGCCGCGACATGCGATTAGCCGAGGCAATCTGAGCCAGCATGGTACAAGCCAGCAGAGCCAGCAATAGCAGCAAAGTCAACGAGGCTACAAGAGCGAACCCTCGCGGGTAGCGCCTCTTGCTTACCGAACCTCGTCGACCTCGCTCTTTCATCTTGTGCTATTCCTAAAAGACCTGCCGGGCGGGGATAACTCCCCGCCCGCCAGGCTTCATCAGAGCATAAAACAGCTTATTATTAACGCTTAGTCTGCTTCAAGACAGAATACATGGCCTTGCCAAGCGACATTTTGTGAGTGAGCTGCACGTCAGTATCGTATGCCCAAATCATCACGCCGCCGTAGCCGTTGTTCTTGACCCACTTGCATTTTTCCTTAATAAGATTTACACCATTGAAGGAATGCATGTTTGTACCGTTACCGGTTGTCATGGAAGCCTGATTGACAGACGGGGAAAGATTGGGATAAGCATTGACCACACTATTCCAGCCCACCTGATCCCAAAGGACGTAGTAACGGTTGGTGTAGAACGGAAGGCCAAGCACAATTTTGCTCTTGGGCATGTTGAGCGCGGAATGACAGGTATTGGCATCATTCTGCAAAATCCACATGGGGGAATGCTGTTCACCCTGCTGGTCATAGCTCATCGTGTTAATGAAATCCACTTGGTCGGAAACATCATGCCAAGGCTTCATGTACCACACCGTTGCAGCAAAGCTTACAGAAACACCGGAACCGGCCAGTTCATCTCGCAAATCTGCCATCAAATAAGTCAGGTACACCCATTCATCGCTATTATCAGGATATTCCCAGTCGATATCGATGCCATCGTAACCGCTTTCCAGCACATATTTGGCAATATTCTTAGCAATCGTCTTGCGAGCATTGCGGTCCGTATTATTGCGATAAAAGGCAGTCAGGCCATCATCCACATGCCCAAAGCCGGCAATAATGCGGGACTTGGCGGAGCCACGCAAAGTCTTCAGCTTTTCACGAGCAGTCTTAGCGTATGCCATATTGTCGGACACGCCAGCATGGTACCACTGATTGGCTACTGTACCATCGGAATTCAGGGAATAGCCGAAATGAATGATATCCGTAAAGTTCTTAAAATGGGTAGCATTCAGATGGTTAGCATTCCATTCGTTAATCCATACGGTACGATAGTAGGGAACGACACGGTTTTTGAAGGGATACACCGTGCCGTACACACGTTTCTTCACATAGGTACCCATCTTAGCCACCGGTTTTATTTTGGAATCCCCCACCTTCACAGTGGAGCACACAGCATCTATCTTATTATCCCCCTTTGCACCGGAACTGATATCATAGGTAAGCCAGTAGTATGACGTACCGGCCGATTCGATGGTGATATTTGTGGCAAAAGTCACAGAGCCACCGGAGGCCGAGCCAGAAGACAGCTCGTAAGCCCGGCGATTAGTATCGCCGGTATTCAGAGTAAAGGCATTTTCCGTGCTCTTGTAAAGACGAGCCTTGGTGATATCCGTAGCCTTGGAGGTCTTACCGGTCGTGAAGCTGAAAGAGGTAATTTTCTTACCAACGTCAGCAGCGGCGGCATCTACCTTAATTTGCAGACACACTTGTTTTTCCACACCGGCGTAGAATACGCCGTGTGTAGCCCGGGTTTCAACCGTAACCGCCTGGAGCGGCAAGGCCAACAAAGGAATGAGGTAATGATATGATTTCATGGTAGTGTTAGTTGTGTTGAATAAAACGATATGGGGATTAATGACGACGACGGCGAGCGCAGAGACCACACAGCGCAAGAAGGCTCAATGTGGTAGTAGTCGGTTCAGGGATATTAGCGGTTAAGCCGGAAACAGCAAATACCACCGAGCCGGACTCCACGAGTTCCACTTCATTGATACCGAGCAGAGTGCCGTTTTCATCATAGAAGCCGTATTCTTTCAGCGTGCTGTTCTCCAGCCAGTCGATAACATCGCCACCGAGGCTGAGAGTCAGGCTGCTCCCCTCGGCAATACCGGTTATGGCCTCCAACAAGCTGAGAGATATATCGACGGTGTTGCCATCCGCCTCGGCCAGTACGCCATCAAGGAAATTGAGAGTCAGAGCAATGGTCAAGTCACCCTCCACAGTAGCAAACCCATTCAGCAGCGGGGCGGCGGTAGTGCAGCTCAGCGTTCCGTCATCCAGAGTCTCAAACTGCAAGCTATCGGTACTGTTGTACACATAGGTGCTGCACATACTGGTCAGAGTTGCTTCATTGTACTCGTCAATCAACGAAATATCCTGAAGCTGAGCATAGTTGAGAGTTACGCTTGTGCTAACATTGATGACGGCCTGATTTCCATCCGCATCGTAAATGCCGTGCACATACCCGTTCTCAATAGTCAGATTTTCCGTGCTGCTGGTACCACCGAGTTTGACGGTAGATTCATCATCGGTGCTGATATTGATTTCCGCAGCGCAGGTTACGCCACCCTGCATTTCCAGAGTGTTGCCATTGGTGGCAGAAAGCGCAGCCGTACCATACCACAGCTCCACGTCGTTAGCTGTTCCGCCGTCGTGCGTGTTGTTCGAGAAGGTGATATCACCGGCATCGGCAGAAATATCTACACTGTCAGCATAAATGGCACCGCCGTAACCACCTGCATGGTTACCGGAAATTTCAACAGAACCACCGGAAATGTACACCGTGCCATAGCTGTAAATAGCACCACCGGAGCCACCGGCCTCGTTCCCGGTAATGCTCACCGAACCTCCTTCCCCCGGGGTCAGTGTTACATCTCCATCGCTGTATATGGCACCGCCATCACTCGATATAGTAGAGTTATCAGCAATCACAATATCAGCGGCCGAGGCAATCTCGACTCCGGAGGAAGCATAGATTGCGCCACCGCTCTCCTCCGCTACATTACCGCTGATTTCTACATTCCCCACCGTAGAAGTAATATAGGTAGTACCCCAGTCGCTGCGGATTGCACCGCCGGAATAGGCATCGCCGCTTGCGGTATTCCCCGTAACGGAAATACCGGCACCGGTAAGAGTCACATCGCCACTGCCGGCATAAATAGCACCGGCAGAAGATGACTGTACCGCTGCCGAGTTCCCGGAGATAACAACATCGCCTTCAGCCTCAATGCTCACGGAGCCCGCAGCACTCAGAGCACCGGCGCGGTGATAGTCCTCCGTCATACCATCGGTGGCTGCATTGTTGCTGAGTGTTACATTATTCACGCCGGAAATGGCAATATCCCCATTCTGAGCGCTGATTGCTCCATAGGCGGAGGAATACCCGGCAAGCACCAGATTTTCTTCGCCCGTACCGGTAATGGAAACAGAGCCATCGGCATATAAACGCCCCTTGCGCAGGGAGAAATCCGAAATCGAGTACTCAGTATCCGCCGTAAGGCTAACTTCTATGCTGCCGGTCGATGCAATACTGCCGGAGTACAGGGCAAGGGTTTCAGAATCCAGCGCCGTCACACCATCCTCGGTCCCCAGCATGATAGTGCCGCGATGATTGGTGGCATTCAAAACCGAGCCACCTGCGGAGGCATCAATGGTGTTGTAAAATACGTAATTATTCAAATCCATCACACCACCCTCAGGCAAAACTACCGTGCCATTGTAGCCGGAGGTAGCATCCCCGGACATACTGAAGGAGCCGGTGCCGCCCAGATTGATGGTCATAGCGTTGTTCTGGCCGTTAATCACAGCCCCGCTCACAGAGACAGACTGCCCGCTAATGCCGCCATTGCCCTCCAAATCCATTGTGGCTCCTTGGTTGACAAAAAAGCCATCACCAGCCGATACGATACTTGCATTGGCGCCAAACTTAACTGTACCGGCAGCGATGTTGAGGCGTCTGCCGGAATCAAGGTTAAGAGCACTGTTGAGCACAAGGGTACCTGTACCGGACTTATTGATTGTAAGACCGGTGCCGATATTCTTACCCAGGGTAAAGGTGGCGTTCTCCCCGGCTTCCAGTACCAGCACACTGCCGGCGCCGTTGTGGGCGATTACATTGCCGTTGGTGGAAGCATTCCACGAAAACGACTCACCCGCAGCAACGGCAAAGGTGAAATATTGCCCCCACCCATTCAGGCGGGCACCTATCGTAGCCGAACCGGACTTCGTAATCTCCACGCGACCGCCACCATTTACCACAAGCGATTCCGTGAAATTCTGCACGCCGATATTATCATGCAATTTGCCAAGACTGCCGTCGTACCCCAAACTTTCCACCTTCAAGGTACCATTCACAGTTACAACCGAAAATGAGTTATGCTCGCCATTGGTCAGAAGCTTGGCACCATTCTTGATTTCAAGGGAAGCACCGGAGGCGATGGTAATATTCCCCGTGCTATTCGGTCTCGACACACCATCAAAAATCACACTACCGCCATTCACGATGATATTACCGCTACCGCCGATGCTGCCTGTTCCGGAAACGACGGAATCCCCGGTAAAGGTAATGTTACCAACATTGGCGGAGTCCGTCACAGTCACGTTTTCAGCAACGGTTTGGTTGCCTGTTGTATAGGAATTCCACTCTGCTGCATAAAGAGGAGAGAGCAACGCGGACAGTATAAGAGAAAGAGTTAACGTGCGTTTCATACAGTTAAAAAAAGGCGTAAAATCTCCCTATACTATACACTGAAATGCCAGTATAGCAAGAATATTCTACGCAATCGGAACCCCTGATGCAAAAAAAACGAGTATACCCCGATTTAATGATTGTGAGCGATATTCAGAAAAAGCCGCTGCTCGTTTCCGAACAGCGGCTTGGCAATTAACAGAAGATGGGAAAAAACATCTTTTACTTTCTGCGGCGGCGGGCAGCCAAACCGGCGAGGGCCAGTATGCTCAGGGTTACTGTAGTCGGCTCCCGTCTTCGCGTCTCGCTTCGCTCGCTTGCTTCGCCGAGGCGGGACGCCGACCATTCACCACTTTTATTTTCTACGACGGCGAGCGGCAAGCCCGGCGAGAGCCAGTATGCTCAGCGTTGCGGAGGTCGGCTCGGGAATCACAGCAATACTCAGTTCACCCTGACCTACCCCGGCTGTGGTATCGTATATCAGGAAATAGCTGTCCGAAAGGTTGCTGAAGTATTCGTTTGCCAGCGCGCGGTCATCCAGCGTGATGGCCTCACTTGCTACAGTACTATTGCCCAAGAACAAGGAATCCACACCGCTGAAGAGAGTAACCTTCTCGCCAACACGCAGTGAGCTGAGGGTGTCATACTGAGCACCGCCCAGTTTTAACCCGCTCTCCAGGCGCACATCGCTACCCATCTGAACGGTGTCGGCAATCTTCAGCGTAGCGCCGCTCTTCATCACGAGGTCAGCATTCAGCGTGACACCGGTGCCGAAGTTGGCAGTTCCGCTTATGTTGAGGCGAGCTTCCTGCTCAGCCCTCTCACTCAGCTGAGAATAGGCTGAGATGGAAAGGCTGTTTGCGATTTCCAGTTCCTTCAAATCCAGTTCGGCATCTGCAAACAACTTAATGCTGCCACCCGTGGCATATACCCCGGAGAGCGTATTATCCGCATTATTCACCTCCAAGGTACCATTACCGGCATTCTCGATAGCGGAATTCGTAAGTTTGTTGTTGATAGTGGCATCGCCGCCGGTGTAGGTCACATGGGCATTGCTGATCTGATAATTCGTTCTGTTGATATTGTATTCACCGGGACCGGTACTTGTTGTAGCGGCCAATGATGCTGTGCCCTCCTCCGCACGATTGCTGATGGAAAGGCTCTGTCCGGAGATGTTCAGTTCAGCGCCGGAATCCAAGTGAATACCGGTGTTGCTACGTCCCCAAATGTTGCCGGTGACCAGCAAGCGGGCATTCTGAGCCAAGCGCAGCGAGCCTTTCGCGGTATTCCCATTATCCATGGCGCCGTCAATGCTGGCAACAGAGTTATCCTCACCGGTAAGGATAACCTCACCGGCATGTGTTGCCAACATGGAATCAAGCTTCATATTACCACCAACGGTCAAACTACCGACACCGCGTTTTACGAGAGAATTACCGGTTATATCCCCACCGATAGTACCGCTCTTGCCTTCATTGACATGGAAATCAGTCGTATCCGCCTCCACATGTACATTGCTGTTTACTACGGTACCATTACCATTGAACACCAGCTGACTATTCGACGAGGTTAAGCGGAAGTCCGGGCAATCCGCGCCGAAGGTGGATGTATTAAGCTGAATACGGCCGCTCCTCAGCTCCACCTCACCGGTTAAGCCGCTGAAGTCAAATCCGGAGCCATTTCCGTTCATGCCATAATTCAGCAC